>CAVYJU010000032.1:0-43541 GCA_963768895.1 Candidatus Bathyarchaeota archaeon | reverse complement strand
TTATGATTGGTAAGGTGCCATGGATGCAAAAAGAAAAATTATCCGAACAAACAAAGAGCAAAATTAAAACTGCTCTTCTAGTTGCCGTAGTAACCGTAATTATCGGTTTTTTCATGTATTACTTCACCTTTACCTCGGTTGGCTATAACAATTGGCAATTCGTTATCATGAATATTGTGCTCTTCAGCGTTTTCTTTTTGCTCGCAGGCTTTCCGAAAGAAACTCAACCGGTTACCCAATAGCGTCTACGTAGCTTTCATCGTTGCCCTATTCGCAGAAATGTATGGCATACCGTTGACAATGTACTTTTTCATGGGCTTCTTCGGCTACAACAAAATCTTCAGCCTTGAATTCCTTCTCACCCAAGTGACGGGGCAACAGCCTTTCTACATAGTATACCACTATTGGGTCTTTCCCGCCTCAAAAATAATAATCGGCGCAGGCATGCTCTTGGTTATCTTCGGCTGGTACCAAATCTTCCAAGCCAAAGGCAAACTGGTAACCACTGGACTCTACAAGTACACTCGCAACCCACAATACCTCGGATTTCTTATTGATAACCGGCGGCTTAAACGTCCAATGGTTAACAATCATCACAACGGCGATTTGGCCAGTTCTAGCCATCTTGTATTATCGGCTCTCAAAGATTGAGGAAAAAGAATCCGAAGCAAAATACGGCGAAGAATTCAGTCAATACAAGCGCACGACGCCCAGATTTATTCCTCGCCTAAGAAGAAAACAGCAAAACAAAGAGGGGTAAATTTTGGCTCAATCTTCAAAAAAACAAAGAGATATCCTAATTGCCTCAATAGTAATAGCAATGCTTAGCTTCTTTAATTGTCGCATTAGCTATCTCTCAATTACCAGCAATGCTGTCCATGCCCTTGGAGTAATTGACACAATAACTTTGAAAATTCCCGGTGGCTATTATGGCGCGGCTTATGATTCTGATAAAGGAGAGATATTTGTAACCAATGCGGATTACGGTTCGGTTTCCGTGATATCCGATAGTACCAATACTGTGGTTGCAAACATACCGGTAGGAAGCCTGCCCCTTGGTGTAGTTTATGATTCTGGCAAAGGAGAGATATTCGTGGCAAACTATGATTCCGATTCGGTCTCGGTGATATCGGATAGTAATAATACTGTAGTTGCAAACATAACCGTAGGAGGCCAACCCTCTGGCTTAGCTTATGATTCTGGAAAAGGCGAAATTTTTGTAGCCAATAGACTTGACAATACGGTTTCGGTGATATCTGACAGCAATAACACTGTCATTGCAACTGTAGGTGTGGGAAATAGTCCCTATAACCTGGTCTACGATTCAGCTAAGAGCGAGATCTTTGTAATTAATTATGGCGATAATACAGTTTCAATTATTTCGGACAACACAAACAGCGTCGTTGCAACCGTGACTGTGGGAAATAGCCCCCTATTGCTGCAGCTTATGATTCGGCCATGGGTGAAATCTTCGTAACTAATTATAATTCCAGTTCAATCTCGGTAATATCGGATAACAACAACACTGTAGTTGCAAACATAACCTCATTAAATCAACCCTTTGGCTGTGTTTATGATTCTGGCAAGGGAGAGATATTCGTAGTCAACTATGCTTCGATCTCAGTGATATCGGATAGTAACAACACTATAGTTGCAAACATACCCTCAGAAATCCAATCCCAAAGCATAGCTTATGATTCGGGTAAAGGAGAAATATTCGTACCCAATTCTGAACACGGCACTTTATCGGTGATTTCAGATTCCTTCGACACCTCTGCGTCGCCGAGTCCTACTGCGACAGCATCTTTGCAAAATCACGTTCCTACTATTACACCCTTGCAATCTCAGCAGTCAACGCCTCCGCCGAATTCAACATTACTTCATTCGCCCAACCGAAAACTTTGAAGCGAAAACTCTTGACAGGCTATTACGTGATTTTGGCTGTTGCTATAGCAGTTGCTACACTGATAGTTATTGTCATAATCTCAATTATTAGTCGAAGCAATTTGACTTCACCTGACAAAACACCTGCTAAAAATAGCGATGACTAAAATGGAAACAAAAAGAATAACTAATTTTCTCAGAAATTGCCCTTCAACCCCCAAATTGTTCTTCACTTAAATAAAAGATTCAGGGTGAGAACATATTAAACAGCGAACCGTTGTTTGCTTTGCTATTGCAGTCATAATCGCTGTTTACCTTGTTAACATTAAGTTTATTCAGCCAGCTCGCTCTTGTTATGGTCCATGTATAACCGCTAACATTGACAAGACTCAGGTAAACATTAACGATACTGTCACGATAACGGGACAGGTGTGCCCTCCTGGACAAAATATCACCGTTGAAGTAATTTTTACAAGACCAGATTACACTTTTATTCAACAATATGTGATTGCGGACCCGAAAACTGGCAATTTCTCTGTTACTCAAAGGCTTGACATGATTGGATACTGGAACATTTTCGCTCTAAATGGCGCTATCCTCGACAGATTGTTTGTTGTGGTAACGGACCCGACGAATCCTAATGCTCCTGAGCCAACGCCGACAGTTCCATTGAAAGTTAACACTAATTATTCACTTCTGGGCGCAACAGGAGCCTTGCTAAGCATAGGCATAGTGGGAGCGCTCTATGGTATTAAAAAAAAGACCATAAGAATTAGCTCCGTTAGGCTACTTGTCCAAATTGGTTTGCTCTTTTTGATTTTCTTCGGCGTTTTTGTTGAAGGCCGATTTCCTATACCGGCAGCAACAATCAGTCCTCATGAAGCTTTAGTTGCAACCAGCGCGTTCGGAGTGCAAATGCCCGACGGACTTCCAGCCCCCTTCCTTTCTTGTTATTTTCCTTGCGGAAAAACGGTAACGTGTGCACTTTGGGAGCTTCAAACCTACATTTACCCATTCTTCAACACTGGAAGCGGTTGGGGCGTTCAGTATACTTCAACAGGCATCGAACGATTAGGCATAGTTTTAGGAGTAATAATTGTGGCTTCAGTGCTTTTGGGCAGGCTGTTTTGTGGTTGGGTTTGCCCCTTCGGCTTGTATTTGGATCTGGTAACCCGAATAAGAAAAGCGCTTAAAGTTAGACGACGCAACCTTTCGCCCAAGTTTAACGAGCGATTTCACCAGTTAGGCTACCTTATTTTAGCACTCATTATTATTGTAAGCGTACTTTTTGGTTCCCAAGCAATTGCTGGCGCCCAACTTGTTCCTGGGACTCAAAAAGGAGGTTTCGTCTGGAACTACTTTTCAGCGCCGTTTTGCCAAGTTTGCCCTATGAAACCACTATGCATTTTGGCTGACATCAGTGTTGGCATAATGCCACCCGTCACATGCGACTCAAACCACAACTGGCATACTGGATACGCTTGGCTACTATCTCACTTCAATTAACCTGTTGATACTAGTGTTAGTTACGGTGGCTGCGTTCTTCATCAGACGTTCTTGGTGTCGAGTCTGTCCACTAGGCGCTTTGATGGCTTTGTTTAACAGATTTCCGCCCTTCAAATGGATATCAGGTGTTCGATTAAACAAGCAAGGGGAGAAATGCAAAAATTGCGGCATCTGCAAACGGGTTTGTCCTACACAAGTCAAAGAAGTCTACGAGCAAAAAGTCGGTGACGTTGCCAGCTCCCAATGTATATGGTGTCTACGGTGCGTTGAGATGTGTCCATACGAGGATTGTCTGCAGTTCAAGTTTGCAGGTAAAACAATTGTTAGATCAAGAGATTGGTTAGGCAATTAGGAAAACCTCCTTCTCCTATATATTGGAATTTTGGAAGATCCAATGCAATTAACGATTATGTTCAAAGTTTTGATCCAGTTTTCACTTCGCAGTAACAAAAAAATATAAGGAACTTCTTGATTTTGTTGAATCCTGAATAATTATCTCTGCTTGGCACTGCGTAATTCTTAATTACCTCATTGTCCAAAGTCTCTGGCTTGAAGGTAAAATAAAATGGTAAAGATGGATTTCGGTGGCGTCAAAGAAGATGTCATCACTAGAGAAGAGTTCACAGTGGCGAAAGCCCAAAAAATCCTAAAAGACGAAGTCGTCGTCTCCCTTGGCTACGGCATTCAAGGCCAAGCTCAATCACTTAACATGCGAGACAACGGAGTAAAAGTAATAATTGGACAAGAAAAAGAAGGCGTCTTCAAAAAAGAATGGGACAAAGCAGTAGCAGACGGCTGGAAACCAGGCGAAAACCTCTTCCCCATGGAAGAAGCAGCCAAAAAAGGAACCATCAAAATGTTCCTTCTAACCGATGCAGGACAAAAAATGGTCTGGCCAAAAATCAAAGCAACTCTCAAAGCAGGCGACGCACTCTACTTCAGCCATGGCTTTAGCATCGTTTACAAAGAACAAACAGGCGTTATCCCACCAAAAGACATCGACGTAATCCTTGTTGCACCAAAAGGTTCAGGCACCAGCGTGCGCAGAAACTTTGTTGACGGAAGCGGCATAAACTGCAGCTTCGCTGTCCACCAAGATGCAACTGGCAAAGCAATGGATCGGGCAAAAGCCCTGGGCATAGCCATCGGCGCAGGCTATCTGTTTCCAACTACTTTTGAAAAAGAAGTTTACAGCGACCTTACAGGCGAACGCGGCACACTTAATGGGTGCACTCGCAGGCATACTTGAAGCACAATATAACACCCTTCGTGCGCATGGTCACAGCCCAAGTGAAGCCTTCAACGAAACCGTCGAGGAACTAACACAGAGCCTCATACGCCTAGTTGACGAGAACGGCATGGACTGGATGTACTGCAACTGCAGCGAAACCGCACGCATCGGCGCTCTACGCTGGAGACCCCGATTCCGCGAAGCCACTCAACCAGTATTCGATTCACTCTACGAGCTCGTCGCTGCAGGAGAAGAAACACGCATCGTACTGGAAAAGAGCAAAGCACCAGACTACCGCCAGAAACTTTCCGACGAACTCAAAGAAATGGGCAACAGCGAAATGTGGCGTGCAGGCCAAACCGTACGCTCATTACGTCCCGGCAAACAGAAAAAGAAAGAGTAATTTTCTAACTCTTTCCTTAATTTTTTTCGTGAAAATGTAGAAGATACTGATCAAAAATCCTGCTGGATCAGCTTCTAACGAATCATGCGCCTGCGCCGCTTTTCTCTGCAGAAACGCATTCAATGCGTCTATGAGGGCTTCACAAGCAAACCACCTTTCTTCCAAAGAACCATCGTCATCCAGATCCTCAATCTTCTTTTGGAAAAGTTTTTTCTGCTCCGCCACCGGCTCTAACTTTCTTACGTACTGCTCTCGGAGCCCCTTTAGCTCGGCATTGTAATTCAAAATAACCAATTCAAGTTCTCTTTCTTTATCTTCTAATTCCTGATCAATCTCAATTTCTTTCTTTTCTTTTTCCTTCCTAGAAATACCTCGGAAAAACCCCGTTTTCATCCGAATTAAATTATCCTGATCTCTTTTCAAACGGTTTAAAACGCTTTGCAGTCGTTTGATTTCTTTGTTTTTTCTTAACTTAATCGTTCTTGTTATATTTGCATATTCAGTGTTGATTTGTTTAAGCCGATTTCTAACGTCTGACAAGTTTCTCATTTCTTGATTAATCGAAGCTTCTTTGCGGCTTCTGCCTTCAAGTTGAAATTTGATAAATGCGAGGGTTTCTGATCGCTCCTTCACGAATTCTTCATCTACGTTCATGTTAGGGTATGACTCAAATTCACAAAGAACATCCGTTAAGTTGCTAAGCCAACGGTCGAAATGTTCACTAAAAGGGGAAGAACCAAACCTTTGACTCCCTAAAGTATGCAGTCGCTTGAGAGTTACTTCTGAAATCTCTTGCCTAGTTAAAGCATGTTTTTCTTGACTCGTTGGTCCGCCTACACGTCTATCAATGCGTTTTCTAACCTTGCGTTTTTCACGGTAAGGTTTCTTGTATTCCCTAATTGCTCGTTTAGGCGACCGTATCCGAGGCTGGTAACCCATGAACAAAATGTATCATTCACGAAGTATTTAGTTTATGCCTAATTGCCTCTCAATCCAACCTTGTCCTAATTTATTTCTACGTAGAAGCTCAGCGCCAAATTTAGGATTAATAGATGATGAACGGTTTGTCAAGGTTCTTTTGTGTCGGGTTCAACTTTGACTGTAACGCTTGGACCTTTTATTCCAGCTAAGGGTGGAAGAATATGAGAAATAAATTGTTCTGCAGTGCATGGACGGACTGTTCCGTTATAGCTATATTCTTTCCATCCATCTTCTTCTTTTCTAAACTTCTGCAACCACTTATCTTTGAACATAATGTAGATTGTGCATTCTGAATTCTTCATGATTATTCTTTGTGAAATATGATTATTAAAATTTGACGCAAACAGGGATGAAAAAAAGCGCGACTGCTGTGTGTTATCCTTCCTTTGGAGAGTCCGAATTTGACCACTTCTCGTACTTCGAAAAACATGCGGATGATTTTTCTGAAAAAGAAAAAAGAGAGTAAATGTGCCTATGCCGAGGTTTTACTTTTTCTTTGCTGGGGCTTTTTTAACTTCTTTCTTAGCTGGTTTCTTAGCCACTTATATGACCCTCGGGATTTAATATATGTCAGTTGTCTGTATATATAATTTGCTTAAATCTTAGAGTAAAAAGATAACAAAGCTTAATATTGCCTTGAAAAATTAAAGAGACTGAGGATGAAGACGATATGAAGGAATTAGAAATATCAGTGGCTCCAATGCACAGATTATGTAAGAAAGCGGGAGCAGAAAGGGTAAGTGAAGCAGCAGCACAAGAGCTTGCAAAAGTTCTCGACGAGATCGGCACCAAGATTGCAAAAGAAGCATTTGACTATGCAATGTACGCTGGAAGAAAAACTATCAAAACAAAAGACATTGAAATCGCCGCTAGAAAAGTCATGGAAAAATTAGCTTAATAAATAAGTATTTAGCAGCTGAAGACTTAATCACTCATCTCTGTTTACACAAAATAAGACAGGTTTTTGAATGGTTCATAGAAGGGTACGTGGCGGAAAATACAAGATTAAGCATGTTGAGAAGCCATGCCCAGTGGAGTT
Source organism: Candidatus Bathyarchaeota archaeon (assembly GCA_963768895.1). Lineage (GTDB taxonomy): Archaea > Thermoproteota > Bathyarchaeia > Bathyarchaeales > Bathycorpusculaceae > Bathycorpusculum. Next base: position 36,497 of record CAVYJU010000032.1, on the reverse strand, counting down.
GGGAAACGAATTACTAGTAAACATCACCGACTTATGTCCAAATGGAGATGGAATGTCAAAAATCCAAGGCTACGTCATAATAGTACCAAAAGCCAAGCCAAGAGACTGCGTAAAGATAAAGATAATACAAGTCGGCGAAAAATCGGCAATTGGCGAAATAATCAAGTAATTTTTTTAGCTATTCTATCGCAAAACACTTTGAAGCTAATTTTGTCTTTTCATTGAAGTTTTATATCTGAAACTAAAAAAAGAGAAAAAAATTTTGGTTACGAATTTTTATGGTCCCTTCTTAACTACCATTAGCAGTAGAACGCCGACGATTGCTATTGCAATTATTATTGCGTCGGTTGTGTTGTTTACTGAATTAAGCATAGGCTTCCACCTACCGATATAACGTCAACAGATTTCTTTTCATTCTATTTTCGAAAGGCCCTTAGAATTTGTCTTTTATCCAAATAGCTCAACAGAATCACTATTATAAAAACAAGAAAAATTCCTGCCAGGATAGTCGAAAAAACCGCGAGGAATATGTCGATATATATTCTTAGAAATATATACCTGTAAAAATTACTTGCTGAACCAAAAATAAAAAACGACTCTAAAGCCAACAGTCCTATAACTGCTAGGCGATCTTTCGTTTTCTGTTTTAGCGGCTTTATTTTAATTCGCTCCTTAGATAGCCTTGGTGTTTCATAACACGAAATGACCTTTCATCATGTGATGGAAACATTTTTTGAAGTTCAAATTATTCATCTGAATAATACGGGTCCTTCCAAGAGTGATATCATAAAGAAAACCTGAGTTTTAAAATCTTGTCATAAATTGAGTCAGCTTATAATGTGGATGTAACTGCACAGTCACACACATCTTTAAGGTCTTTTTTTGCACTCTAATTCCCGTGGCGACAACAATATGAAAGACACTCTAACTTCTTGGGCGAAAAAAGTCGTTTTTAATTTAGCAAGGAAGCTATTTTGGTATCTCAAGTGGATGTAAAACACCTGCATGATGGTACTAAACAAATCTGATAATAGATTACCTAAAAGGCTGCTTAATTGCTGATTAACCAGGGACAGCAGTTGACAAAGTCGCAATTTCTGTTTGACGCCAACGCGTCGATTTAAACCGCAGATATTTTCTTAAGTATTTCTCTGTAAATGTCTAATGCCTTTTTTTCTTCGGTTACTCCTTTTATGAGCATTCGTCCTCCGTTGAAGAGGCTGACTTCATAGGTCTTATAGTTGAACATCAGGGCTAATCTTGATTTTAAACGGACATTGAATTGCTTGTTTAGGGCCGGGTAAACTTCTTCAAGGTTCAGTTGTAGCGGTTTTTCGGGGTTGATGTTTGCTGTATCTCTTCCGCAAAGCCAGACCAGTCGTTCACCCCCTGCAACCTCTGATAAGTCGCCATGGCAGACTGGGCAACGCGTGCTTTTTGAGATGTCTATGGCTGTGAAGTCCATGTCGCTTAAGTCACAAACAAGCAGTTTGCCCTTCAAAGTCTGGCCCACTCCAGCCAACAGCTTTATGGTTTCCATAGCTTGTAAAGCTCCAATCACTCCAGGTGTAGCCCCGATTACCCCGCGGGTAGCGCAAGTTAGCAAGTCGTTGTCGGAGAGGTTAGGCATCAAACATTCAAGACAGCCAGTTTCTGGAGGAGCAAACACAGAGAGGTTGCCTTCTATACCGATGGCGGCGCCAAACACGTAGGGAGTTTTTAGTTTTACGCAGACACGGTTAACAAGGTAGCGGGTCACCATGTTATCTAAACCATCAACCACACAGTCTACGCCCTTCAAAAGCCGCTCAACATTACTGGAGTTTACGTTTTCTGTAAATGCCTCAGTCTCTATAGTGGGATTTTGTTCTTGGAGGCGCTTTGCGGCGATTTCAGCTTTCGGATAATGCAAATCGGCTTTGGTGTACAGGATTTGTCGGTGAAGATTCTGCAGTTCAACTGTATCCTGGTCAATTAGACGGAGACTGCCAACACCTGCTAGGGCAAGGTAAAGAGAAGAAACCGCTCCTAAACCGCCTGTGCCCACAACGGCCACTTTGGACTTAGCCAAACGTGCCTGCCCTTTTTCACCCAGTTCTTTCAATGTGATTTGGCGACTATAGAATTCCTTGGCGAATTCTTTCTTTTCTTCCGCATCCAAATTAATCAGTCTCCAATCTTGAGTTGATAGCCAGTGTTATATTTGCTTTTTACCAGGGGTATCTGAAAATTGAAATTGGTTCTTAGTTGATTGTAACTTATGTTTGGGGAAATGCTTAAATGATTTTGTAAACAGTATTGTTTACAGAGATTTAGATGGCGCAAGTTCAACTAAGATTATCTGAAAAGACAATTGCAGAAATTGACAGCTGGGTTGCAGAAGGCCGGTTTAAAAGCCGCAGTGACGCAATAAAAACTATCATAAGCCTATACGAAGAACGCGAAAAAACCCGTCAATTCTACGAGTTATTGAGTAAACGCAGCGAAGAAGCAAAAAAACACCCACAAAAACTGATTCCTTTAGAGGAAGCATAGCTTTTTGTTTTACAAGGTTTTGCTTCATTCAAATGCGGCGAAAGCCCTGCGAAAACTCGACGAATCAAATAAAAAGAAACTAAAAAAGGCGCTTCAAGAACTTGCAGTCGACCCGTTCAAAGCAGGAAAACAATTACAACCATCAGATTTCTGGAGCCTAAGATCTGGCGACTACCGAGCAATCTATGAAATAAACTTGGACAAAAACCAAGTAATAGTACTTTTCGTGGGACACATAAAAAAAGTATATGATAACTTATCGAAGCTTTTTTGATATTTCGTGTTTTTAATCTTATAAACACAACCCATCGAAACCGATATCTAGAAATATAGGGTGATGGCTTCGTGAAAAACCGTGTCGTTTTTTATAATGGACTTGAACTTGTTTTGGCCGGTGTAAAAATCCATGGGAAAAAAAGTCATTCCTTATATTGAGAAATTGAAGTCACTAAAAGACTGGGACAGTTTTCTTATGAAAGAGTCAGGTTTGCCTGGACCTAGAGGTAATCTTGAATTAGCCCAAGCTTTTGCAGAAGTGGCAGAAGAAAGCCTAATTCAAAAATACGTATCCATAAAGCCCGATGAAGCTCCAGAAAACACCCCTAAGGTATTCTTGGCTTTTTGCGGTGTTGTTGGCCTCGGAAATTTAATCAACAAAGGCAAAATGAACTATTTGAAGCAACTTCGTTGTTTTGCTTCGGATCACCGCTGGAGAATCAGAGAAGCCGTTGCAATAGTCCTACAGCGCATTGGTGATGGTGACATCAGTTTTCTGCTAAAAGAAATGAAAGATTGGAGCAAAGGCAATCTTTTTGAAAAAAGAGCCGCAATAGCTTCCCTTTGCGAACCCAGACTATTAAAATCAGATGAAATATCGTGTTCGGTTCTGGATATTCTTGACGATGTAACCTTGTCGATCACTAACCTGACCGAATCCAAAAATGAAGCCTTTGAAGTACTCAAAAAAGGACTCGCCTACGGCTGGAGCGTTGCAATGGTGGCATGCCCAGAAAAAGGAAAGAAACTGTTTGAGAAGTGGGTAGGAAGCAAAGACAAAGAAATCATCTGGATTATGAAGGAGAATCTAAAAAAGAAAAGGCTACTCAAAATGGATAAAGAATGGGTAACAAATCAGCTGGCAAAATTGAATTTATGATTATAAATACTATAGCAAAAGGCAGCGTTGAATTAACCGGGTTCTCATTTAGATGATTCAGACCTTTCTGTAATGTTTCCGGTGGCCGCGTTAGACGATCACAGGTGCGTTTGCTTTCTTTTTAGTTGTCTGCTCTGTCTTTATCAGAATTACACTCATGATTGCAACGACTGCAGCACCAAGAATTAGCATTTGCCAATTTACAAATAGTGCTTTAAGGTTGTCAAATATTTCGGGCCAGTATAAGACAACCCAACCGCCAAAACTCACGAGTCCAGCTATGAAAAGAGGCATTTTGTAGCTGTCTTTGTGCTGAATCATCGTTTTAGGTATCACGGCAAGCGGTACCTTTCGATCTCTTCGATCCAATTCACCCGCCAAGTATACAAGACCGAAGAATGCGAAGGCTGCGATGAATGGATAGTAAAAAGTCAGTGGTTGATTGAAAACGGCATAGTTTTTGAATCCAGGCATTAGTAACCATATTATTGTCAGAGCAATGGATCCAAATAGAAAGCCACGATCCAAAAGGCAAGCGTTGAGTGCAAATCCATACACTCGCCTCCAAGGAGTAGGATCTTCGCCTTGCAGACGCAAGTCAGGATCTGCCTGCTCAACTATTCCCTTATCATCTTCTTGATAGAAATAGACTTTTCCCGGCTCAATATTCGGTTGAGGCTTTCCATCGACATATAGTGTTCCACGCTTCACTACTCGAGTAAGCGGATAAAACCATTCGCAACCTCTATCCTTCACGGTGGTAAATGAATCTTGCAGCGAATGAAGAAAGATACCTAACGCAAAAAATGGACTCAGAAGATAACCTGCCGCAATGACAAAAACATTATGAAATCTGGCCCTATGAGGCTGTTCATCACGATATTTCTTTTCGCGAACAAACCAGTATTCCCTGTCCAGATCATTAACCAAAGCACCTAACGTAACTAGAAGTGCAGCCGTTGGGTTTGCAAAGAAAATTATTCCAATCGCAAAAGCAAAAACGGCGTGGGTTGTTAATTGCAAGGTTTAGCCTCGTAAGTGCTATTATGACTGATTTCGTTTATCAAGTTATCGAGTGCTGGCTGCTTTTTGATATTTCGACGCTCTTATGTTTAAGGAATAAATAATTGTTCTATCTTCTCTCTTATCAGATGTGTTTTTATGGCGGCGCCTGACGATTTAACTAACATTCTGGACCCAAACGAAACAGTTGAACTCTACATTAAACAAAAATTTTATCATGTTGCAATTGATATTGACTCGGTTGTCATAACCAACAAGAGGGTAATTTTGCGGCATCCACACGCCCTTGGGCTAAAGAAAGACTACACCGAATACACTTACATGGACATTGAAAACGTAAACATTGACAAAGGAATATTACGTTCAACAATCAGATGCACCTTCAAGTCCGCGGCACCACCCCTTGTATTAGAGGATGTACCCAAAGCTGACGCTGAAAAAGCCTACAGAATAATACGAGACAACATCAGCAGCGCACAAACAAGGACCTTAACAGAAGAAACAATGCCAGCAATGGCAATTTGTCCATACTGTGGAACTAAAAATAAGCCAGATGCTTCCATATGCATTAATTGTGGAGCAAAATTAACTTAGAAACGTCTGCTTGACGAAAAAATTAACTTCATATCAGGCATGGATTCTTGGTTGAGTTCAGACTACAATTTTTCTTATCTGCCCAAAAATTGTTAAAATCATATAAGGAACAACTATCATGAAAAAGTATTCTTCCAACGGCAATACACCTATTTTTATCCCCACAAAAAAGTTTCCGCTTGTATTATAACTCCAATATCCTCTCAGCACTGCAAAACTATCTAAAACCGTGCCAACAACAAAAAGAGACACAAAAACAACCACCGCCTGGTTTGAGGATTCAAAGATGTGGAGTTTGAATTTCAAGTTTACAATTATGCAGATTAAAAGAATAGAAACTAAAAGCAGTAAATATTCCACTTAATTTTCTCCTATCAATATGTTAATCGACCTTGCTATAAAACTTGAGTTCAGAATTGTTTTTGCTTCCCAAAATATGGTTAGGTTTACAAAGAAGAATTTTCATTAGTGTTACTTGGAGATAGCAGCCTGTTAACCCTTACTTTACTCAAGCAACACCAAGAAGGCAGATGGCAATCAGAAAATTTAGAAACCTTGCCTGAAGAAATCAGCAGCGACCAAGTTCTATGGGTAGATGCCCAAGATCCATCAGACGCTGAAATGGCAGAGCTAAAAGAGTATTTTAGCCTAGACGAACACAACCTACAAGAACTTACTCAAGAAGGGGAAAGGTCAAGAATTGATGAGCATGAAGACCGCGTTTTCTGCCTTCTAAATTTTCCACGCAGAGAAAGTTTCATTTCTGACGCCAAAATGGAAAGGTTAGCGATGCTTGTTTGCACAAGATGGATAATCACAGTTCATAAAGGATATTCAGATTTGACATGTTCTGTTTACAAAAAAATTGGAACCCACGGCTACTTCGCCTTATCACTGAAACCTTCAACTGACATCATGCTTTATATTTTCTTAGATTTGGTCACAAGTGAATACTATCCGGTTTCGGATTTGGTGTTTGAACAAATTGAAGCGATGAGTCAAGAAGCCTTAGGGTTTTTCCGGCAGAGGACAAGACATGTTGAAAGAGGTTTTTCGATGCAGGTCCTTAAGACAAGAGAAAAACTGGTCGTGCTCAGACAGAGTTTAAGCCCCCTTCGCGAAATCATGGGAAGAATAACAAGAGGCGAATTTGCCCTCGTGCAGGGACTAAACCTTCCACGTTTCGGAGACCTCTACGACAGAACAATCCAACTGGTAGAGCTGGTTGACGCTCACCGCGAAGAAATGAGCAACATCCGAGACATCCTAGTTAACGTACAAACAATAACAACAAACAACATCATCAGAATCCTAACCATAATCTCAGCGATCTTTCTACCCCTAACCCTGATAGCGGGAATATACGGAACAAACTTCAAATTAACATCCATTCCCGAAGCAACAAACCCCAACGGCTTCTACATCATGCTTGCAATAATGGCTACAGTAGCTTTGAGCCTTGCATTGATTTTCAAAAGAAGAGGCTGGATATAAAGGAAAATTGCCGAATTATGTGAGATCGAGGTCGGCTTCTTTTGCTAAATAACATACCAAATGCTGATGCGTATAAAGTTAGATTCTTCCAGTGCATTAACTGTGGAGCAGGCCCAACGCAAGAACTTAAAAAAGAGTTTTTCAAGAAAAAGTAGGTTTTAGTTTATTCTAATTGTGTAGCTGTACGGGGGATTTATCGCGATTGTTCCAGAATATTGCAAAACGTTGTTGACGTAAACTTTTGTTGCATAATTGCCGTTAAGTGTCATTGTAAATTTCACTATTCCCTGAGAGTTGGTGTAACCGTGAATAATTGTTATTGTTTAATGTCAATGTTACTAGTGCATTTGCAACATTTCTGTTTCTATTGTTGACTACATGAATGGTTACAGAGAATGGTGTTGGGGTGGGTGTTGGTGAAGGCGAGGCGGTTGGCGTTGGAGTTGGTGTAGCAGTCGGAGTTGGGGTTGGTGTGGGCGTTGGAGTTGGCGAGCCGGTAGGTGTTGGTGATGGAGAAGATGTTGGACTGGGGCTAGGGGTTGCTGATGGGGTTGGTGAAGGAGTAAATGTTGGTGTTGGAGTAGGACTTGGTGATGGCGTAGGTGTGGGATTAGGATTTGAGGTTGTTGGTTGTACAAAATAGTTTATTGGAGTAGTTGGGAAATTTGAAACTGTAAAGCCAGTGATGCTGTTCCAATCTGAGCTGAATTGCAACGTGTAGACGCCTGAATTATCAAAGCTGTAAACAAAAGGGGTACTTCCATATGCAAACGTCACAGTTCCAGGTGATGCTATTCCAACTGTTAATTGGTTAAGGTTGAAATCTATGCTCAGCAATTGGGGATTAATTATGTTAGAGCTGCTTTCATACGTCCATTCAGATAGAGGTATAGCTAAAGTTGCTGTTTGTGGAACAATTCCGTTTAACAACATTATCTCTATCGCCATGCTTGTTCGCCACCGGAGTGCCGACTGCAGAATCAGAAAACGGCTTGAACATGTTTGTAGTGTTATCGTACAATGACGATTTTAACAAGTATTGCCATGCTGGATAAGCATAGTTGCCTGTTCCGTTTCCTAAAATCATTGTTCTAATCATCGATTTGATCTGAATTAGTTAAGTTAGACCATTCACCGTACAATGCTACCCAAGCTCCTAAAGTTCCAGGTAACCTATGCTGTGAATTGCTTGCATATGCATGAACTAGCTGTGTGGTCAACTGTTTTGTGATCCTGAATACATCCATTGGGGACTTGTCCATCCACTTGCAAGGTAACGTGTTTCTGTATCTTTAACAAGTCTGTCTATGTTGTTTAGTGAACTGTTAGCGTAGTTTTGAATCATTAATGCATCTTGAACGAAAAATGGTGCTTCGACTTCAAAGTCATTCCAGCTAGGTCGATATTGATAGTAGCCACCTGCATTCCAATCTACTGTGTTCCAGTAATTCCAAGCAAGTATCTGCTTGATTTAATGCATCAGTAACGCCCATTTGATAGAATATTATGAAACATCTTGCTGTTTCACCCCATTCATCATAATATCTGGGACCAGCACTTACGACACTGTTGTCTCCGTTGATTTCTAGAACGCCTGAATATCCGTAAGGTCCTTTGTAAGTGTCTGCTTTAAAAGTTGCATATGCAGCGGCAAGATTCCATTTTGATAAGTCATATTGATAGTAATTTGCCCAATAGTAAACATAAAGAAGAGAACCTCCGTAAACCAGAAAAGTATTTGTTCCATAATTAAGCGGAAGACCATTAGCTAACTTTACTTGATTATCCAATGCCCACTCTATCGCTGTTTGGTTATAAGTTAAGCCCAAGTTTAATGCCGTAAACAGAGTACCAGTAAATTATCACTTGGGGAGAACCTGAATTATCAATCATTGCAGAAACAGACGAAGCCGAATTAACTCCTGTCTGTATTGTCGAAGCTAACATATCTACTGTATATTCTGTCCAGGGTATGTTATATCCCCAGAAGAACCAACAGTCCAATTGGTAGAAGTTGTCAAATTATATAATGCGCTGATTAAAGTTCCGTTTGAATATGTATTTGTGCTTGCAGCTTCTGTTGTTTGTAAATGACCTGGCAAAACAAAAGTTGAAACACAGAGTAAAAAAAGCAATGAAACAGTTACAATCTTTAGCCTAAGAGATAATTTCGTACTAAGCCCTCTCCCTATAGTAAGCCCTAATTCTATTTGTGTATAGATTTAAGACTTTTCACAACACTAATACGTTGTGACCTTAAGAAATTGTTTATTAACGCTCGTTTGAATTACTTGTTCTTTTTTCCTTAATTTCGACAAAGTCTTTTGAGAATACGGCAGATTGCCATAACTTGTCGGGCGTTCTGCTTGACGTGCAAAAGATCACTGACCCATTTCGGTTGCCTTCTGTTATTCTGGATAATTTTATGCCAATAGTTTACCTTCTTATGAATTCAGTCTAGGCAAAAATAATTCAAGAAATCGAAGAAGAAAAACTCGATGAACATGCGATCATAGTTGCAGTTGCAAATCACCATCTTATTAGTTGACGCAAATAACTTTAGCTCCATTGGCATCAAATGGAGACATATTTAAAGACTTATAGTAACATCTGCAAGTATAGGTGCAAGTTAGCTTTGAAAAAAATTTACATCATTCTTTTGTCAGAGGTTTTATTAATAATACTGCTGTTTTCTTTTTCTTTATTTTTTCAAGGCAAAGCAAGCATTTCTTTAAATTGTATTTGGATTGACCAGCTTAGTTCGCAAACATCTTATAACGAAATAAGTAATCCACAAGCATTAGAAACAATACTCCAAGGATCAAGCATAAACTGTGTTATGATTTTCGGTGGCTACTGGTCATCATCCGGAACAATTATTTACGATGCAGGCACATCGCAATGGACAAACTTTATTAATGTACTTCATTCAAGCGGATACAAAGTTTTTGTCTGGATAAATGCATGGAACACATCAGATCTAAGTAGCGCCTCTACTCGTCAAACAATGTACGATTCTGCAACACTGCTTTTGAACACTTACAATTTTGATGGATTCAATGATGACTACGAAGGATGGAGAGGTAACACAAGCTTCTTAGTAACATATGAACAGACATTAGCAACAACCGTTAGAAACTTGGGCAAAATAGCTTCAGCAGACTTAGAAGTAAATTGGGGTGGAGCAACAATTCAAGAACTTTACCCACAACTAACCAATCTCAACTACATAATGCCAATGTATTATACCAATATAGCTTCAGATGGAGGAAATATATGGAATTCAATACTTACAAATGCTGCTGTTCCAGTTGTTATGGGCATAGATTTTAGCCCACAGGATTCGCCTTATACAACCGCATCTTCTCAGTTACAAAAAATTACTAATTTCTTATCTTCCTATTCAACTACAAAGCTTGCCGGTTTTGCGATTTGGTCATCGACATATTTTAGTTCAACCGACTTAGCTTCATGGAATAATTGGACTCCGAAAAATATTGTTACACTTCCAACTCCTTCCCAAAGCCTCACATCAGATGCTCAAGCTACGCCTTAACCATAAAAAGAGAGTTGGTAACATAAACTAAATATCAAATAGTGTTAGTATTTTTATTTAGTAATTATGCTGCCATTTTTTTAAGTGATCTCAAACTCCACAGGAAAACAAGAGTTGCCATCACGCCAATGATGATAAAGCCCTCTAATACTCCGAGGCTTGTGAAGTTGCCAGAGAATAAGTCTCGTGTGGCATCAACTGCGTAGGAGAATGGGTTGATTTTGGATAGGTCCTGGAGCCAGACGGGTGCAAGTGCAAGTGGAAGTATGATTCCTGATAGCAGAGAAACAGGCAATGTAATTGTATTTAGAGTTGGGGCGAGTGCGTCTTCAATTTTGTATATCAATGCAAACCCGTAAGAAACAGAAGCCATCGTTATCCCGACTAAGGCATATAGTAACAGTGAGAGTAGAAAGCCAGCTGCGTTTACATTTAGTCCGAAGGGAATAGCTACTAAAGTAATTAATATGCATTGAAGCAAAAGGATGACCGCGTCTCTAAGGACTCTGCCTAATAGGATTGATGAACGTGTTACTGGAGTAACCAAAAACCGTTCAATAACTCCTGTTCGGATATCATCAATTAGTGAGAAGCCAACAAATGCTGTGCCAAAGAGCGCTTCCAGAACTAAAAGTCCAGGAATAAACTCATCTACCGCTTTCCCAGCAGGTATTCCAGGAACAGATCCCAGACCATTTAGCAGAGGCATAAATAGAAGCAGGTACATCAGCGGCTGGAACATGCTTACAAAAATGAAAACGGGCGTTCGAATGGTATGCTGCATATTACGAATAAACATTAATTTTGTGTCGTGTAAAAATTTCATGCTCATTTTATTATGTCCTCCCTAAGTGAACGCCCAGTGTATTTTAGAAAGACATCGTCGAGGCTGGGTCTAGATAAAGTGACGGTTTGTGCTTCCAAGTTTTTTGCATCAAGCAAACGCAAAATATCAGCAATTTTCCCTTCGCCATCCCTAATGGTTAAGTGAACTGTGTTGTTGATGGTTTGAATTTTTTCTGCCTGAATTGTCTCGGTTAAAAGAATTTGAGCTTTTCTGGCGGTTTCCTCAGATTGAAAACTAAACACTATCGTGTCGCCGCCCACACTGCTCTTTAATTCTCCGGGCGTTCCCGTGACAATAATTTCTCCGTTATCTATAATCGCTATTGTGTCACAGAGCTTGTCCGCTTCATCCATATACTGAGTAGTTAAAAATATTGTAACGCCTTCGGTTTTCAATTTTTTTATTTCTCCCCACAAATAGGCTCTACTTTGCGGATCGAGCCCCGTTGTTGGCTCATCGAGAAGGAGCAGTTGTGGATGGTGAATCATTCCAAGTGCAATGTCTAAACGGCGTTTTTGGCCACCAGAATATGTTTGGGCGGGCCGGGCTATGAATGAGGTCATTTGGAAACGGTCTGCGAATTCAGCTGCGTCTTTCTTTGCGGTTGCAGAATCCACTCCGTATAATTGAGATTGGAGAACTAGGTTTTCGGTGCCTGTTGAACCCAGGTCGGCTCCGCCTGCTTGACTGACGCATCCAACGTTTTGTCGGATCTGTTCTTGCTGTTTTGCTAAGTCAAATCCAAGAACTTTAGCTTCTCCGTCGGTCGGACATAGCAGTGTTGAGAGCATTTTTTGTGTGGTAGATTTGCCAGCGCCGTTTGGACCAAGAAAACCAAAAATTTCACCCTTCCTAACAGCAAGATCTATACTTTTAACTGCCTCTACCTCTTTTTTGCCGTTCCCCTTTCCACCCCTCTCTTTAGAAATGAAAACTTTGCGAAGCCCTTTAGTCTCAATTACCAACTCGCTACTCATACCAAATCACCTGTAAACAAAGCGCCTCTAATCTATGACTCGAACCCTCTACAATTGAGATCTATATAAGAATTTTTACGTGAACAGCTTTTTGTGATGAAATTCGGTGAAGAAGCTGTTTGCCTCTAAATTAAGAGCATATCAAAAATGTGACTGCAAGGTCACACTAGCATACTGATATTAGGTGCCCGAAGTGCTTTTGAAGGAGAGGAGAAATCGGAATGTCCCTTAATGAGAACAAAGCTGTAGTACGTCAATTTATCACAAAGGTTTTGATGGACCACGATATCGACATGGTTGACAAATTGGTTGCGGCGAACTACGTGAATCGCGGAATTGGAAATGCTGGTTTAGATGGATTTAAAGCGATGATTTCCAGCATGGAATCTGCTAAGATCGTATCAGATATTGAAATCGAGGATTTGATCGCTGAAGGGGATTCGGTTGTTTTCCGTGGCAAATTTAACGTGACTGCCGCCAATGGAAACAAAGTCACTGCCCGAGGTATCACTTATTATCGTCTAGCGAATGGGAAGATCGTGGAAGATGATCCTGTGTTTGTACCGGATCTGACTCAGATATTGGGCAACATTATGCCGCCAAAGTCCGGTTCACAAAGCTAATTAATCCGCCGCGTTAACCTAGAAAGCTCTTTGTGGTGGATGTGAGTTTTTGTCGAGTCCCCTTGATGCAGTACGCACTTTACATAATGCGTTTCGTCTTGATATTTTTCAAATTGATGATTTAGCTTTAAAAACAGCAAGAACCGGTGGAGACTTTTCCCCCGTTTTTGACCGGTTACATGTTATTGGTGAGATTTTGGATTATCACGCAAAAGGAGAGGAGGCAGCCGTTTTTCCCGCTGTTGACAACGTGGCGCCTCTTGTAGCTAAAGCTTATTTGATGGATCATCGGGAACTTGACACCATGGTCAGTGGGTTGGAGTCAATGAGAAATATGCCTGATCCATTAGCAACCGCTAGGGCGACCGCGGTTCTGGGTTCGCATCTTCGCATTCATCTAGACAAAGAGGACGCTCATTTGTATCCGATTCTCCGTGAGCGAACCTCAAATGCAGAACAAGCAGCCATTGCTGGCCAAATGTCCAAGAAAGTTCCAGCCGAAAAATTTCCCACAATGATACAGTGGCTGTACCCCTTGCTTAGTCTTGAAGACCAAACCGTGATAACAAAAGTATGGCAAACTGCAATGCCTCCACAAGTTTTCGAGAGCATCAAACCACTAATACAAAAGGCCACTCCTAACAGTTGGATCGAGTTGACGCAGAAAATTCCACAACTACTCCAAAAGTGAAAGCCAGTAGCATGTCCACCTATAATCAATTCCGTCACAGGCTTAAGGGCTGGTGTAATTTTTTTTGTTTGTGCTTTTGGGTTGCTTTTTTCAAGCAGAGCTTGATTTGGTTGCAGGTTGATACAATTTTTTACATTATTTTACAAAATATGACAATATTTTACAAAATATTACAATTGGAAGAATCCAATGCCTTTAACTCGAAGAGTAACTTTGGGGGAAGGCTTCAGGTTCAGAATTCTTCTATGTATTTCTATTGCCTCGGATAGGACTTACTCGCAGCTACACAATAGAGAAAGTAATTAAAAAATTTGTGATAATAGCTGGATTCCATATCCACTAGTTCCTACTTGTTTTGGGTTTTGGCTTCTCTAAGATGGAACATGAAATAGGCGATACCGCCGTAGTAGCTCTTATTTTCAAGAGGAGTTTTGCGCTTGCTCATACTTTGACCTCCACAGATGGCAATTACCTTAAGGGAGAAATAACGGTTTTTAAGAACCCAAATTTGCTGAAATGCAAAGCAGCCTTTGCTACTAGCCCTCTGCAATTTGCAAACTTGTGAACTCCACTTCCTACCTTACAAACCCATGGATAACCATGCGCCTGCAGAAACACAAAACAACGCGAATAAACGCAGAAAGACACACAGGAACACTTATGAACACGCGAAAACAGGCAACCTGCAAACACAGCAAGCTTAGATTCAAAAAGCAACCTGAACTACAAAGAAAAAATGAATTGCTGGTCCTTAGGTGTGCGCGGTTGTAAGTGTTTGTCCCCAGTCACACATCTTAAAATAAGCTCGCGTGTTAAATATGAAATAGAGAAGAATGACAATCGTTCAAGCAAGCAAATGGGAACCTGATGCTAGAAAAGAACCGGAGCCTAGAACAGAGCCAGAAGCCCGAACTGAACCAGCCCCTAGAACGGAACCGGCTCCCAGAACCGAACCAGCGCCGAGGACAGAACCAGCTTCAAGAACTGAACCAACGAACAAGATACAGTCAGTCAAGTGCCCTTCATGCGGTTATCTCTTGATATATTCTAAAGGACCTGAGAGGCAAAGCATCAGATGCACAAAATGCGGAACCGTCTTCCAAGTAGAGTAGGATCCATTCAGTTTTGAATTTGAATTCTTCAGCGAGCTATAAAGGCTTGAACGCATTAAGTGCTAGTGGACTAAACATGAACAGAAGTATTTCTCTAGTCCTCATTCTTTTATTTCTCACAGCTTCCTGCATAATCACAATTCAAATTGCGAAGGCTTCTGCCGATTCTTGGGTCACAAAAGCCCCTATGCCTTTTGCAAACGCAGGCGGAGTAGCAGTCGCGGTGAATGGAGAAATATACGTCATTGGACCAAGCTTTAATTACGTTTATAATCCGTCCAATAATACTTGGGTTTCGAAGACACCTATCCCAACTCACCAGCAGAGTTTTGCCGTAGCCGCCTACCAAAACAAAATCTATGTCTCTGGAGGATGCAGCGGCTTCAACCAAACAACTGGATATCCCATCAATTGTACAGGAGCAAACGAAGAGTATAATCCAGCAACAGACAGCTGGGAAAATAAAGCTCTAATGCCCACGGCACGAGCGGAAATGCAGGCCAACGAGGTGAACGGCAAAATCTACGTTATTAGCGGGACGCTTCCAAATGGCAGTATTTCAAACGCCACTGAGGTCTATGACCCATCAACTGATTCTTGGAGTACAGCTGCGCCTATTCCTACCCCAGTTGGCCTTTATGCTTCGACGGTAGTTAACAACAAAATATACGTAGAAGGGGGAGGAAAAAGCGGACCAGTCATCACTGACCTAAATCAGATTTATGATCCCACAACAAACCGTTGGACTCTTGGTGCACCGCTTCCTGCTCCTGGTTTGTTGGCTGCTGCAGGCGCAACCACTGGAGTGTTGGCACCTGTAAGGCTCTACGTAATTGGCGGAACCACAGATGGCATAAACGCCCTTAATACAACTCAAATCTACGATCCGCAAGCAAACAATTGGACCACAGGCGCTTCTATGCCTACTGCTCGAGGAGCCTTATCTGTGGCAGTTGTAAATGACACTCTCTACGCTTTAGGCGGCACGAATAATCTGCTTAACCCTCAGCTTAACCCTCAATCACCTATTAATGCTGTAAATGAGCAGTATTTTCCTTTAGGCTATGGTGAACCTACCTCATCGCCTTCCCAGAACCCAACGACATCACCTTCAAATCCCGAAGGGATAATGATCTATTTCGTGCTCGCTGCATTCTTAATCATCATCTTAATTGTCATTGTAGTTACGTTATTTCTCAGAAGGCGACAAAGGCGTCTTAGCATACACGATCAAATAGATTAAACGCTAGCTTAAGCGATATTCAGAAATGCATTCTGTACAACGCATGACGGAACTTTGACTACGACTCACTTTTTCAGGTGAATGCCTTTTTCTGTAACTTCTGGATGTCGTTTCCGACTGACAATTTCAGTGTTTACAAGGGTAAAGCACCAATAAAATGCCCAATTAAGAACCCAGCAAGACCTGCAGTTAATCCTATGACCGCCATCTGCAAGCCACTTCTCCATAAAGAACCCACAGTAGTCCTCGCCTCGTATACTCCAATACCAAATAGAGCAGCACCGCTGAAAATAACAGAAACTTCAGTTCCGAGTAGAATGTTTCTTCCAACGAAAAGATAGGGAATCAAAGGGATAAATGACCCAAATATGGTGGAAGCTCCAACAACGAAGGCACTACGACGCGCCTCAAACTTATCAACTGGGGAAAGTTCAAGTTCATAAGACATCATTAAATCTAGCCATGCCTTCGGATTTTTAAGAATTAATCCGGTCAAATCCTCAAGATTCTTCCCTTCATACCCCCAACGTCTAAAGATTCCTCTCACCTCTTCTCTTTCAATTTCAGGCACATCTTTCATCTCTCGAAGTTCTCTATCGGCTTCCTTCAGGTAGACTCGGCGTCTAGCTGCAGTGGATGTATAAGCAACAGCTCCCATCGATATGGACTCGGCTCCGAGAGCAGCCAGAGCTGCAACAAAGAAAATTCGGACATCAGTTGTTGCGGCAGTCAATCCGAGGAGAATACCTAATACATTTACCAGACCATCTTGGCTTCCAAGTATAAAGTTGGAAAGAAGAGTGGGCTGCGAGTGCTTTTCACTTTTGATTTTAAGAGGCACCGTCTTTGCTGGAACTCTGATGTCTGTATCCTCTTTTCCTTGATTTTCCAAAGTATTTTCCCTATTTTTCTTTTCATTTACTTTAATATGATTCTTTCCCCGCTTCACGCCAATAGTCTATTCTAAAGGTTTTGCCTAAGCTGATTGAGTTGGATTAAGTCTTGGTACTTCTGGAAAAGAATTAAATTACTTATATGTTAAATTATAATGTCGTATTTTGATGAGTGGTCTTGAAAACCGATTAACTCGCCTGCTGAGAAGCGATTCGTACCTTGTGCCATTTTCTGATCAGATTCGACACCGATTGGAACATATCGAAGAAACAGAGCATCGCCTAACACAGGGTAAGATGAGCCTTGCAGAGTTTGCATCCGGCCACGAATACTTCGGCCTGCATTTCCAACGGGGAGAATGGGTATTTCGTGAATGGGCGCCAAACGCAACAGCAATCTACCTGATAGGAGACATGAGTAAATGGCAAGTGCGCAAAGAATTTGAGCTGCAAAAGATCAACGACTATGGCGTCTGGGAAATTCACCTGTCCGCCGACAAACTGAAGCATGGCGACCTGTATCGACTCCGTATTTATTGGGCAGGGGGCGAAGGAGACCGCATTCCAGCCTACGCTCGACGGGTTGTGCAAGATCCAAAAACATTGATTTTCAACGCTCAAGTATGGTCACCACCAGAGACATATCGTTGGAAAGAACCCAATTTCAAACGACCTCAAGAACCCCCTATTATTTACGAAGCGCATATCGGTATGGCTCAGGAAGAAGAAAAAATCGGAACCTTCCAAGAATTTACTCTCAAGATGATTCCTCGAATAGTACAACGCGGGTTACAACACGTTGCAGTTAATGGCCATTCAAGAACATCCTTACTATGGATCATTTGGATATCAAGTATCAAGCTTTTTTGCCTCGTCATCACGATACGGAACACCTGAGGATTTGAAACTCTTAATCGACACTGCTCACGCCAATGGAATCGCCGTTTGCATGGATCTAATCCACTCTCACTCCGTGTCCAACGAGGTGGAAGGATTAAGTCGCTTCGACGGAACACTATTTCAGTATTTTCATGAAGGCCCACGCGGAACACACCAGGCATGGGATTCACGTGTCTTTGATTACGGCAAACCTCAGGTTCTGCATTTTCTGCTTTCCAATTGCCGATACTGGCTAGACGAATTCCACTTTGACGGCTTTCGGTTCGACGGCGTCACCAGCATGCTTTACCTGGAACACGGTCTTAAGAGAGTATTCACTTCATACAACGATTACTTTGATGGCAGCGTGGATGAAGATGCCCTTTCCTATTTGGCTCTGGCCAACAGATTAATTCATGATATCCGCCCCGACGCCATCACCATAGCCGAAGATGTCAGCGGCATGCCCGGCTTAGCCGTTTCCCAATCAGAGGGCGGGTTCGGTTTTGACTATCGCTTCGCAATGGGAGTGCCTGATTACTGGATTCGTCTAATAAAAGATTACAAAGATGAAGACTGGCCCATCGGGCATCTTTGGTTTGAACTTACTAACAGCAGGACAGATGAGAAAACCATTAGTTACGCCGAATCTCACGACCAAGCATTGGTAGGAGACCAAACACTTATTTTCCGACTGATCGGCGAAGACATGTACCATCACATGTCCATCGATGATGACAATGCAAAGGTCGCCCGTGGAATAGCATTGCACAAGATGATCCGCCTGATAACCCTAGGCACAGCCAGCAACGGTTATCTAAACTTCATGGGCAATGAATTCGGCCACCCAGACTGGATAGATTTTCCCCGCGAAGGAAACAACTGGTCCTTCAAACATGCACATCGACAATGGCATCTCGCAGACGATACCCACCTGAAATATCATTTACTGGCCAGATTCGATCGCGACATGATTACACTGGCCAAGACACACAACATCCTTGAAACATCTGTCCCGCAACTCCTGCATGAGGATTCCACAAAAAAAATAATAGCATTCAAGAGGGCTGATCTGATTTTTGTCTTCAATTTTAATCCTCATCAATCCTTTACTGATTATCGATTTGAAGCTCCTCCTGAAAAATACCGGATGATACTAGACTGTGATGCTCCAAAGTACGGGGGACACGGTCGCTTGGATCCGCTACAGGCCCACTTCACTATCGTAAACAATACTGAAGGAAAAAATCGAAATATGCTCAGCCTCTATCTGCCAGCTCGCTCCGCCTTTGTCCTTTGCCCGACCATAGAAGACCAATAACCCAAACATTCCACAAACAGAGAAAAAGAAAGTAGTTACTTATCTTGAAGCATTTCAGGAAGCGTTGAACAAAGGACTGGAGCTTCTCATGTCTCTAGTTAACTTAAGTATTAGTTGACCATATAAAATACAATTCGAAAATAGTTTAGAACTCTAACTTGGTGAACATTTTGAGAATCGGCTTTTTTGTTTATGAATATCCTCCAGCGACTGTTGGTGGTTTAGGAACGTATGCTGAAAATGTAACGCAGGAATATATTGACATGGGACATGACGTTTCAGTCTTCACACTTAATTTTGGGGGAAATTTGAAAACCAGAGAAATCGTAAGAGGCGTGGAGGTTCATCGACCCTTAATTGCCGATGCGAGCAACGTTTTTCCATTTTTCGTGGTTGACGATTTAAAGAAATGGGGAACTAACATAAAATTCTTCAATGACATTTTCATTTACAATATTCTCAGCGCGACTAAATTCATCAACGGCTTGATAAAAAAAGAGAAGTATCATTTTGACGTTGTGTGCGTACACGATTGGCTAAGCAGTATTTCCGGTCTGGTGATAAAGAATGAAACAAAAATCCCAGTGGTCTTTCATACACACAGCACGGAATGGGGAAGAAGCGAGGGTCAGGGATCGGAAGTAGTGTCGCATTTTGAAGACGCAATGGCACATAACTCAGACAGAATAATCACCGTCAGCTACGCCATGCAACAAGACCTAGTTAAGCATGGTTGGCCATCATCAAAAGTAAGCGTAGTTTGGAACGGAGTGGACCCTAACCGTTACGACATGGCAAAATGCAAACCCGAAGACATAGCAGCAATTCGCGAAAAGTATGGAGTCCCAAAAGATTGGAACATGCTTCTGTTCGTAGGAAGGTTATCTTGGGTAAAAGGCGCTAGAAACCTTGTGCTAGCAATGCCCTCTGTCTTGAAGGAATATCCTAACACCAAACTCGTAATTTTAGGCAAAGGAGACGAACAAATAATAACTGAAGCAGCCTACAGGTTAAACATTCAAAACAACATAGTATGCCGCTTTGATTTTGTTTCTGAACCCGAGAGAATCCTGCATTACGCCGCTTCCGACATATGCATATTCCCATCAGTCTACGAACCATTTGGAATTGTTTCCTTAGAGGCTATGGCAATGGAAAAACCAGTCGTCGTGGGCGCACGCGGTGTAGTAGGTTTTAGAGAACAAGTACTAAGCTCTGGCCCCGACCAGAACGGCGTGCACATAAACGGCGAAGATCCTCTCGACATAGCTTGGGGAATAAAAGAGACTCTGCGAAACCCCGAAAAAGCCAGAAATTGGGGTGAGAACGGACGCAAAAGAGTAATAGAATACTTTACATGGCGCAAAGTTGCAGACGAGACACTAAAAATCTACGAATCCCTACTTTGAAGAAATTCAAGAAAGAATTTTGGTTCAATTAGTTATAAGAGTTCGATAAGGTAACCTTTAGGCTGAAGTCTTTTGTACTGTGTTTCTTCATCAGCTGTTATGCAGATCGTTTTTTTGTGTTCAGCAATAGCAACTGGCAGGGCATCGTAAAATGTTACTTTCCCCTCATAAGCTATCTCGCCTGTCCTATTTGTGAGATATTCGTTTAGGTAAGTCAGGTTCATGTGAAGGTTGAATAATTGAGCAAGAGCGGCTTTCCATTTCTGAGCGTCGTAATCTGGTTTATATCTTAAGGCGTTACCTACCTCGCAAATTAGAATCTCCGAGATTGTCAAATCAACTGTTCCTTGGGTATATGAATCTAAGAGTTTTAACGCTTCAACTGATTTTGTTTCGGTGCTAAACCATTTGACTACTACTGACGAATCTAGTACGATTTCGCGGCATCTCGCCATCTTCGTATCTCCTTAGCGCCGTCCCATTCACCTTTACTTCCAGATCGAAGGCTCTTGATTGCCTCTGCTGCACGTTGTATTTCTTCTTTACGTGCTGCATCTTCAAATGCCTTTCTTGCAATTTCGCTCCAGTTAATACTTTTGCAGCGTTTCATGCGTCCTTTAAGTTCGTCGGGAACTCTTACTGTCACGTTACTCATGCACATCACATTCAGCACATATTCACTGTATATAATAAACGTTAATACTGATAAAAACATTACCGCCAAAAAATATGGTGCCTGAGTCTAAATCTTGGATTTCGATTTTATTTATTTCTGAAATACCTTAACTTGACTTAGTTTTCACGTTTCATCAAAATATCCGAAACAAACGTTGGGCAAACTCTTAGGGGTAGTTGAGTGACGCATTAGGGAATCTCTTGAAAAAGCAAAAGGATGGAATCAGCAATAACTGTTTTCTATTAGGGAAAATAAAAAAAGGAGTGAAGTTGACCAGCTATTAATTTAGGTCTACTTTGGCTAGTAGGGCGAAGTTGCTTAGACTGTTTAGTTGCACTCTGTTTTGGCTGACAGTGTATAGGACATTGTCGATGTACAGTGAGCGGGTAATGAAGTATTGGCTTTCTCCCCACGGGTATGACCCCGTGCTTGCAAGGGACGGGTTGGCGAGATATGTTGACGCATTATCCAACTGTGTTATGTTGCCTTTAATTGTGATGCCGTTTGTAAGGTCAACGTTGAATATGTATACTCCTTGCCATACGAACTGCGGATAATAAGTGTCGGGGGGCATTATTGGCGCGGGGGCTGGAACGGCTATTCCACCGGTTGCGGTACCTGTGGCGCCCGGCGATGCGGTAGCTGTGTTGTTGGTTGATAAGTACAGTTCAACTGGCAACACCAGGAGGTTGCGGGATGCATCGAAGAGGATGGCTTTGGGGTCGGTGAGGGCTTCTGAAGTTGTTCCGCTGTCGCCTATGACGATGTTTGAAGTTTCCTTCGGGTTTGCAACATCACTTACGTCGAATAGGGATACTTTCAAGCCTAAAACAGCGGTGTAATATACGTCACCTGGAGTTTCCATTTTGTTTGCGTCGATGCTGGCGTTTACATCTTGACCGATGCCGATCAGATGTGTTGCGTCGTAGGGCTGCAGGAAATCTGAGTATCCGGGGATTGTTAGGTTGCCAAGGACCATGGGGTTGGTGGGTTGAGTTAAGTCGACGACAAACAAGGGGTCAATTTGGTTGAAGGTGACTAAGTAGCATCGGTCGGCTATAAATCGGGCTGAATGCAGTTGTTCTCCGCTGGCTAAATTTTCGATTTTTCCCACGACCTGCAGGTTTGAGTCTAAAATGTACAGGTTATTCTGTTGCGTTGACGTATAGCTGGTTTGGGAGTAATCGGAGGAGCTTGTGGCTATGCGGAAGTACCCGTTGTATTCATCCATCGAGTACTGGCTCATAACGGTGCCTGTAACGTTTCCTTGTGCGGCAAGCGTAAGAGATGGGCCTGAGATTTGGATGCGGTAAATGGCGGTTCCCTGCCAATAAAGCTGCACGGGAATGACTGGCATTGGCATAATAGTTGTGCCCGTTTGAGACGGCGCGGCTGAAGGTGTTTCTACAGGTTGGTAGGTGGTTACTTGGTCAGTTAGGTAGATGTTGCTTTGGGAAACATACATCGTTCCTGCGTTGCCCATAAGAACAGTTGTGCTTACTCCTTGTTCCTGATCGTTTTCGATGTTTAAGGCAACTATGGTTGTGTACATGTAGGCTGTGTCCGAATTGTTAACGTAGTAGATGCTTGTAGGCGCTACCGCAGAGGGTTGCTGTCCAGAGAACACTGTTGGAAACAAAACGGATCCATTTAACAGATAAGCATTTTCAGAGATTATATCGTAAACATAATTACCGATCATTCGGCTGTCAACGTAGCTGCCGCTCATTGTGAAGTTCCGTGAAAGCACCGGGTTAGCTTTGTTTGAGACATCATAAACGTAGACAAAGTTTGAGCTTGTGGTCCAACTGGGAAACATGATGTTAGCCGGATACAACCCGAGAACTCTCCCGTAAGCCTGATAAGGTACATAGCTGCTTCCGAGAACAGCAAGTTTGTTGCCGTCTGCGCTAAGATAAATTCCCTGCGGAGAACCGTTGTCAAAGGATATTTTGCTGAGAACTTTGGCGTTTTGTGGGTTCTGAGAGCTGGCGTCTAAAATGTAGACGACTTGACTATTGTTGCCTATAACGTAGATGTATTGACCATCGGTTTTTACGGTGTCTGCTTCATCGACGCCTGCAACTTGGATGTTAGTTGTTGAATAGCCAGTTGAACCGCTTTGTGAAGTTGAAGGTGCCGTTGTGGGTGCTGGCACAGCGCAGGTGCAGCCATCCCGTTAAAAGTTCCTGCAGTGAAATAGACCCTGGGAGAACTGTCCAGGTTTGAGCTGCTGCTTTGGTTTAAAAAGTTTTTGAGTTCATCATATGAAGTAAAAGTTTTCATCGAGCTTTGTGTCCCCAACACTTGTGTTCCCAAGTTTCCCTGAGACAATGTCCCCTGAGAAGACCCTGGCTGCTGAGGTGCACCAGGAGAAATCCCAGTGTTTCCATAAGCATAAATCATCGCCACAAGAACAATAGCCAAAAGTAAAGCAATTAAACCATAAGTTTTTGTTTTCTTCAACACTTCTTTCTGAACCATATTCTATTCGCCTGATTAGTCTATAGTGAACGGTTTTATATGATGCTAAGTCCGAGAACAAGCTGTCCAGTTGTTAGTACGGATACAAATTCCACATTCGCAAATGCTCTGCAACCACCAGCTAGGAGAAAAATGCGCAGGTTTGTTGTTGATGTGTTCTCTGCAATTTTTTTTCTTGTGTTTTAAGTTGCTTTTTTGAAATTAAGCTTAGATTGGTTGCAGGTTGCGTGTATTTTGATCTAGTTTAATCTAGTTTAAGCTTTTTTAATCTAGTTCAATCTAGTTTGATCTAGTTTAGTCTAAAATTGACTGCATCCATCCAGAATAACCGCACAAGGAAGAAGTAAAGCGCCTTTAACTCAAAGAGTAACTTTGGGGGGAAAGCTTCAGGTTGGAGAGGAGAGATAGAGAGACATAGACGGATGGAGGCCGTGCAAATTCCAAAAACAAAAAGCTTGAATCTAAAATGGCCAATTATGGCAGCCTGCCTCGAATACTAGAAGAAGAGAACACTCCAGACAAAGAATCCCTAAACAATTGCAATAACTGGGTCTTAAAGTTGGTAAACGAAGCATCTTCTCTTCTACATGAATCAAAAACTTAACACTACTCGGCTTAAGTCAAGCTGACGAAAAATCAAAAGAAAACACTCGGCGTAATAGCGCGCTAGTCTGACACAAAATAATTGGCTGTGAAAGTGTTTACATCAGAGTTAAGGGCCGAAAAACAAGTTTTCTATTTGGCGTATCAGGTGTTGGGTTTGATCCGTTATTTTTTGGTGAAAAGTATATGCAATGGTGTAATGATGTTATTTATGGTGAAAACAGGTGGGTGCTGGTGTTGAAGTTAAGAAAGTGGATGCTCAGGGTCGCATTATCCTGCCTTTAGATTGGCGTGAAGCGGAAATCGGAGAAAATAAGGAACTTTACGTTATCAAGAGGAAAGGGTACTTGAAATTAGTTCCTAAACGTCGGGTTGATTTAACCGAATTTTTTGATAAAGTTGATTTAGGTGTAGATTCAATTGGGAATTGGAATGCGTTCGAGAAAAGAATTAATGCGGAAACCACATGAAGTCTTTAGATGCCCCAGCCTATAACAAAAACCCATCTCTCCATTACAAGTCTCATACTCAATTAAAGCGGAAACATTGAAAAAGTCAAGTTACTGCGAGTGACGTAAGTTCAAAATAGTATGCATTACTAATGCATAGATTTATATTTTAATAATGCACACTTTAAGCTGATGATACTCAAAGAAACATTAAGAAGCATAGTCAAATCGCAACAAAAAGACCTTGAAAGCGCAGAACAAGGCATACCGCGAACAACAGCTCAAAAAATAGACCTCACGCTTCCCTTTGCCATAATCTTATCCGGAGTACGGCGTTGCGGAAAAAGCACTTTGCTTAGGCAAATTATGGCAACAACTGCCAGTTCATACTACTTCAATTTTGAGGACCCAAGAGCGACCAGTTTTGAACTCAACGATTTCCAGAAACTTGACGAAATCTTTAGAGAAGAGTACGGAGAAGCTGATAATTATTTTTTCGATGAAATTCAGAACGTAGAAAAGTGGGAACTCTTTGTAAGAACAATGCTTGATAAGAAAAAACACTTCCTGATTACAGGTTCAAACGCGTCGCTGATGAGCAAAGAGCTTGGGACAAGGCTGACTGGAAGACATTTGAAACAGGAACTTTTTCCGTTTTCTTATTGTGAATTTCTTAATTTTACTTCAAGAAAAAAAGAAGCCGAATCTTTCGGAGAATACATGCGGAAAGGTGGATTTCCTGAATTCCTAAAATATGGTAGAAGCGATATTCTTCAAGAACTTTTCAATGACATAATCATGCGAGATATTGTTGTGCGCCATAAACTCAGAAGCCCAAAAGTCATAAAGGAAATGGCGCTTTTTTTGATCTCCAACGTAGGCGTAGAGTTTTCGTACAATAACCTTGCAAAAACGTTTAACCTTGGTTCCACCAACAGCGCAATAGCTTTTATTTCATATTTAGAAGATAGCTATCTATTATTTACCGTATCTAAGTTTGACTATTCTTTAAAAAAGCAAGCAGTAAACCCAAAAAAAGCATATTTGATAGACAATGGATTGGCAGAAGTAAATTCTGTTTCATTTTCAGCAAACAAGGGAAGAATGTTTGAAAACTGCGTGTTCTTGGAGCTTCGCAGAACGGGAAAAGAAATATATTATTTCAGAGAAAAAAAAGAGTGCGATTTTCTCATCAAGGAAAAAAACGCGATAGTTAAGGCCATCCAAACTTGTTACGAATTAAATGAAGACAACAAGAAAAGAGAAATTGACGGCTTAATTGAAGCAATGGTAAAGTTCGATTTATCAGAAGGATTAATATTGACATATGACCAGGAAGACGAGATAGAAATATTGGGAAAAACTATAAAAATTGAGCCAGCTTGGCGTTGGTTCCAAGGAACCGTATTTGAACCCTAATCGTTCTTAATATTCGACCTAAATTCCATATGTACAAATGCTTTAGTTAGAAACAGAGTTTTCCATAGAGGCAATTACTCAATTGTGAGTAGTAATTGGGGGCACCTTTTTCCAAATTGGTAGCCGCATTTGCTTGACTTATTTTTGCTTATGAGGGTTCTGAAGAAAACTTTTATCTGCTTTTATCTGTCAGTATAGCAGAATTGGCTGATGTTATCTCAAGAAATAAATTTTCTGTTACAAGCTAGTTTTCTTCAACACTTCTTTCTGAACCATAGAAAGCTGCGGTTTTTGAATTTTTTTCATCTTAGTCTGACATAAAATAATTTGCCTTAAAACTGTTTCCATCATGGTTAAGGGTTGAAAAATCAAGTTTTTATTTGGAGTTCTCGGGTATTGGCCCTGCACCAAAATGGTTTGTGTGTGTGAAACGCTGTTTTATGTGGGAATATTAAAATATTAGTTAGAAAAGCTAATTGTTAGAAGAGACAATTAATATGACTTTATCTCCACAAGAAGCCGCACACCAGTTACTTGAAGTAATCCCCGTCGTCATGAAAGAAATACGTTCTGAAATGCGCAGCCGAAGATCACCAGACTTAACAGTTCCTCAGTTCCGCGCCCTCTCTTTCGTTAACCGAAATGTCGGATCCTCACTCTTGGAGGTGGCAAATCATCTCGGTTTGACTCCGCCCTCAACATCGAGGCTAGTTGACGGGTTAATTTATCGTAACATGATGACAAGAGAAGATCACCCATACGATAGAAGACGAGTAAAACTAACCGTAACTCATCTTGGAGAACAAGATCTTAGAAGCCTCGCGTCAAGACGCACTAACCTATTTATCAGCAAAACTAAGCAACATTAACGCTGACGACAGAGAAGCCATCGTTAAAGCCATGAACGTTTTGCAGTCCATCTTCACAAGTGACGCAAAAACCAGAATGGGGCTGAAGTAAATGTTTATTTTAACAACAGAGCATCTTACCCGTCGCTTCGAAGATTTAACTGCGGTTGATGACCTGACTATTTCAGTTGAGGAAGGAGAAATCTTCGGTCTCCTCGGCCCTAACGGCGCTGGCAAATCGACCGCAATCAAAATGATTACCACCCTTTTGCCTCCAACCTCCGGATGCGTAACTGTCGGCGGTTTTGACTTGGCACATAACGCAAACAAGATCAGAAGATTGATTGGCTACGTACCCCAAATTCTCTCAGCCGACGGAACACTCACAGCCCGAGAAAACCTAACCGTCTTCGCTAGCCTATATGACATTCCAAGAAAGGAACGTTCCAAAAGAATAGATGAGTCTTTGGCGTTGATGGAACTCACAGAAGCCTCTGATAAACTTGTGAAAAATTATTCGGGCGGCATGATTAGACGCTTAGAAATAGCGCAATCTATGCTTCATCGACCCCAAGTTCTGTTTTTGGATGAGCCAACCATAGGGCTTGATCCTGTTGGGCGTAAAGCAGTTTGGGATCACATCCAAAAACTGCGTGACAACTTTGGTACAACCATTTTTCTTACAACACATTACATGGAAGAGGCAGACAAACTGTGTTCCAGAGTTGCGATTATGCATTTGGGAAAATTAGCTGTTGTCGGTGTACCAGCTGATTTGAAGATGTCTCTAAATGTAGATAATGCGACGCTTGAAGATGTGTTTACTCATTACACTGGAGGAGCACTCGACAGGGGAGACAGTTATCGAGAAGCAAGACAGACAAGACGAACTGCAAAGAGGCTCGGCTAAATGTCCACAGATAAACTGAAGACCGCATGCAGTTCTATTGGTTGTTTCTTTAGTAAGACTTTAAGTATAGCAGCAATGGATGTTCGGAAACTTCGTCATGACCCCGCTGAGTTGATTACTCGAGCAGTGCAGCCCGCGCTTTGGCTACTTGTCTTCGGGGAAGTTTTCACAAGAGTGCATCTCATACCGACGGGTAACCTATCTTACTTATCCTTCATGGCGCCCGGAATTTTGGCTCAAAGCATACTTTTCATAGCCATATTCTTCGGCATAACCGTTATCTGGGAACGAGACCTCGGTATTGTCCATAAGTTTTTGGTCAGCCCTACTCCTCGAGAAGCGTTGGTTCTTGGAAAAGCCTTGTCAGCAGGAGTCCGCGCTCTTTCTCAAGTAGTTATCATTTATGTGTTAGCCGTTTTAATTGGTGTTGGAATCAATTGGAATCCTATAAATCTAACATTAGTAGCAATCGTCGCAGTAATAGCTTCAGCAGCATTCTCCACATTTTCGCTCATCATTGCCGCTGTTGTAAAGACACGAGAACGTTTCATGGGTATAGGTCAAATCTTAACCATGCCCTTGTTTTTTGCAAGCAACGCCATTTACCCAATATCCATGATGCCAAGTTGGCTCCAAGTGGCAGCACAAGTTAACCCCCTTACATACACTGTTGATGCTCTGCGGGGACTTATGATCGTTGGAGGAACCAGCATGTACGGCGTTGGCTTGGATATGCTTGTACTTTTCGTTAGCATGGTAGCGTTGATAATTATTGGAGCTAAACTATACCCAAAAGTGATCGTCTAAGGTTATCAATTCTTAGTGGGATGCGCGAAGTTCTCCGGGGCAGATCTATGCGAAGGCATCAAACTTGAACCCAAACGACATTCTTGCCATAAATATCATGCGGCAAAACAACATTACCGAAACATATTCGTTCGACGAACATTTCAACCAAATAGAAGGCATAAAAAGACCACCCAACCATTAACAAAAGCTCATTTCTGCACTACAAGTCTCATTCTCAATTAAAGCGGAATCGTTGAAAAGGTCAAGTTGTTGTTAGTCAATTTAAGTCAAAATAGGTGCATTACTAATGCACAGATTCATATTTTAATAATGCACACTCGGGCGGAAGATGGTCTCACTAAGAGTCCCAAAGTGTGTTTGCACTGTGCTTCGCTTTTTCCATGATGGACTCTACGGTTGCATGGGGTAACCCTGTTTTCCTCTCAATCGCGCCTCTATCTTGGGCTAGTAACTGTTTTATGAGAACTATTCCCGCCTCAACTAATCTCAGCCTTTCTTCTCGTGTAACTCCTCTGAGGCAACTTAGCGGGTACAACTTGTTTTTTTCAATAGCCTCTCCGAGTCCAAAGTGCTCAGGTGATGTCCATCCTATTTGGATGAGGTTTTTGCATTTCCCGTATCTTATTGCGTGTTCTGAGTATCTGGTATTAGTAACTATGACGGCGCGGTCAATTTTCAGATCCGTTAAACCAGCCGCATAAGCCTCTGATACGTCATCGAGCACCGCCCAAGCAATTCGACTCTCATCCAACCCCGTCAATGCATGATAACTAAAATGATGCTTAACCTCCACAAAATAAGAAACCCCATCCTTCATAGCAATTGCATCCACCTCATGTTCAACGCATTTTCCACGGAGAACCTGATTAGGCGTAACCTCAAAACCAGTATGCCCCAACAAAACCTGAATAAACAATTCAAATTCCGGCTTAGGCTCCATCAAGCTTATGCCCTGTTTTAAGTCAAAAAGATGACTGACCCCAGGCTTATATTTCCTCATATAAGTGAAAATTAACTTTAGAATCATCTGAGTCGTAATGCCATCATAAAGTCTTCTTTCAATTCGCCCTGAAACTTCATCAGCAACATAGTTATCTGCACCCATCTTCAGGCAAGTCTGCACAATCTTTTCTCTGTTAAACAACTGTTTGGAGCCGTCTGCTTTTGTAACTAGAAACGTCAAGTTGCATACACCAGTTAAAAGGAAAATAGGCGGGATGCAGTTTTAAATTTATTCAAATCTCAAAGGTTTGTCTCTTTTGAGATCTCTTTGATAGGAATGCTAAGAAATTTAGTGTATGATTACTCAATTGTGAGTAATTTTGGGCGACACCTTTGTCGCATTGGTATATTGTTTGTTTAACTTTTTTTTGTGTGTGAAGTGGTTGAAGAAAACTTTTATCTGTCAGTATGAAAATTATACTTTAGGTAATAAAATGGGGCAAGAAGAACCTGAGATTGCAATCGTCGGAACAAAAGGTCAAATAGTTATCCCACAACGACTCCGAAAAGAGCTAAAGATAATTTCAAAAACAAAACTCATAGTATACCGAAAAGGGGACAAAATTGTGGTAACCAAGCTGGAGCTTCCACCTTTGAGGGAAGAACTAAAAGATCTTTTCAGCGAAATTGATAAACAAAATAAGGGCAAGAAGGTTTCTGACAAGGAAATTTTGAAAGAGATTCAGACTTATAGACTTGAGAAGCGGGCCAAAAAAGGCGCATAAAATGGCTCGAGTGGTTATTGATACGAATGTTTTGATATCAGCGTTGATTAATAACGGAAAGTCAAGAAAACTTGTCCTTAAATTGTTAGAGGAACATACAGTAATATTATCCAGTCAAATGTTAGCAGAATTGGCTGACGTTATCTCAAGAGATAAATTTTCTGTTACAAGCTCTCAGGTTGACAGGTTCATTTCGATTCTGGTCAAAAAGGCAACTATAGTGTCAGTGCGTTCCATTCCCAAGGTCATATTGGAAGATCCTGACGACGATGTAGTCCTAGCCACTGCTCTCAGTGGAAAAGCAGAATACATAGTTAGCGGCGACAAGCACCTCCTCAAAATAGCTTGTTACAAGAAGACGAAGATAGTGTCCGTGAATCAATTTATTCAAATTATAGCCAAACGTTAAGGAATATCTTGAAAGCAAGTAAATGTCGGCAGTTCCCAAGTTTTCTATTGGGCTCCGTCGAATTGTTTGCGTTCTTCTCAATTAAGCCATGCCCTAAACTGCCCCAATTCTTTAGCCAACCCTAAATCTCGAATTTCATTTTGAAGTTTCGTTTCTTCGGATCAACTACATCAGATTTCAGGAGAATTCTGGAGCATTGTGGAGGTATACTGGTTGTCTCCGAACATACTATCCGATTCTTATGCCCAACTGGTCATCCCAGCATTCCCAACACATACCCTCAAGAACTATCAAAATTTTGGATACAAAAATAACGGCACAGAGAATGCGGATGTTAGGTCAAGCGAGTTGCCTTTTCCCTTTATTATGAGTTGAAGTATGGGGTGAGATGGCTTTGTGTTTTCTTTCTGAAGAAGATTGTAATTGCGCATGTTGCACCAATTAAGGCTGCTACTGCGAGTAACGGGGTCATTTCTGGAATTGTGGCAGTGGGCGAAGGAGATGACGATTTAGATGAACCTCCCAAAGCGTAAACTTTACCGTCAACGGAGCCTACGTAGACTACGCCGCCAGACACAGCAGGAGATGACTCAACAAAGTTGTCGGTGGTGTAACTCCAGATTTTTGCACCGTTAGCAGCGTTTAGCGCATAGACGTTGTTGTCCCATGAACCTACATAAACCGTTCCGCCGACGACAGCAGGAGACGAATAAACCGAGTCACCAGTGGTATAATTCCAGAGTTGGTTGCCGCTAGAAGCATCCAAAGCGTAAACGTTGTCATCCCATGAACCAACGTAGACCACGCCGCCAACTACAGCAGGAGACGAATGAACAACATCGCCGGTTGTGTAACTCCAGATTTGTGCGCCGGTATTAGCATTCAAGGCATACACGTTTCCATCATTCGAGCCCACGTAGACTACGCCATTAACAACAGCAGGAGAAGAATAAACAGCACTGTCGGTAGAGTGATACCAGAGTCTCGTGCCATCAGCAGCGTTCAAAGCGATGACGTTACCGTTATCGACACCTACGTATATTGTGTTGCCGACAACAGCAGGAGATGAATAAACCGGGACCGGCGGCTGTGTAACTCCAGATTTTTGCGCCAGTGTTAGCGTTCAAAGCATAAACGTGGCCATCATCAGAGCCTACGTAAACTACGCCGTTGAGAACAGCAGGAGACGAATAAACCACGTCGCCGGTGGTGTAACTCCAGAGTTTTGCGCCGTTAGCAGCGTTCAAAGCATAAACATTATGGTCGTCTGAGCCAATGTAGACTTTGCCGTCAACAACAGCAGGAGAAGACTCAACATAGTCTCCAGTGGTGTAATTCCAAAGTTTTGCTCCGGTATTAGCGTTCAAGGCATAAACGTTATGATCATATGAGCCTATGTAGACTGTCCCGCCGACCACAGCAGGAGACGAATGAACCTCGTTTCCGGTACCGTAATTCCAACGTAGCGCACCGAGTAAGTGCTGGATTGCCTGTTCCTGCGCCGCTGTGAGTTGTATCGGCATGGAACATTATCCAGTCTGCATGTACAAAAGGAATCAAAACTGAACTGAAAAGAAAAACTATAGATAAAATCACAGTTAACCTAAACAATCTCTTCATGCGACTAAATCGCCCATTGCCTATTAGGTCTAAAAGCATAAGAATGTTTTGTTAGACGATTTTTCGGGTCATGTCTTTTGAGGAAAGAACGCAACTTCTACTAAATCCCTTTTTCAATAATCTCAGTTATATTGGTCTATCAAATTCAAGCCCAAAAAAGCTCGATACTCTAATAGCACATGACTAGAAATCAGTCAGAATCTAAGCTTTAGTGACACCTTCTAATCTAACGCTTTTGAAAAACTTGATAAGATATGCAGTATGGCAAATGGGAATAAAGCACGTTATGCTTCACCCGACAAAGCATTGCTTGAACTTAATTTCTTTATAGCAACTCTCCCACGGAAACTAAAAGAAAAAATAAGACCACCCCAAGATCAAGTCATGGATTATGCAACAAAATACGCGAAAATACCATTACAGCCCAAGTATAATGGTGGCCTGCCAGGAATATTCAAAGAAAAAGAGGACATTCCTGACAAAGATTCCACGACAATGTATTTTCATGCGCGAAATCAGGATTTCACGATAAACAAAAAACAGTCATAATAATCAAAGGTGGTCCAGGAACAGGCAAATCAGTCATCGCCATCAACCTTATGGCTGACTTACTTGTGAAAGGCTACAACGCCCAGTATGCAACCGGATCACGCGCGTTCACCGAAACTCTGAGAAAAATAATTAAGTCACGAGGGGCAGCCCAATTCAAGTACTTCAACAGTTACACAGACGCTGAAAACAACGCAATAGATGTTTTAATCGCAGATGAAGCCCACCGACTAAGAGAAACAAGCTTCAACAGATTCACTCCCAAAGCTGAAAGGTCAACTGTTCCACAAATCGAAGAGCTACTTAGCGCCTCCAAGGTTTCAGCTTTCTTTATTGATGATGACCAAGTGGTGCGTCCGGGCGAAATCGGTTCCGTTAATTACATCAAAGAATACGCTGCAAAGAACAACTGCAAGATTTTCGAATATGAATTGGAAGCTCAATTCCGCTGCAACGGTTCAGATGCATTCGTAAACTGGGTAAACAACACCTTAGGAATCAAACGGACAGCCAATGTGATTTGGGATCAGCATGAAGAGTTTGATTTGAAAGTATTTGACAGCCCTGAAGACCTCGAAAACGCAATAAGAGAACAAAGTCAAAGCAGGCTACACAGGAAGAGTTTCAGCAGGTTTCTGTTGGCCATGGTCAAATCCAAAATCCGATGGAACACTCGAAGACGACGTAATCATCGGCGACTACCGCAGACCCTGGAATGCTAAACCCGACGCCAGAATACTAGCCGATGGAATCCCAAAATCAAACCTCTGGGCATACGACCCCAACGGAATAAACCAAATAGGCTGCGTATACACCGCCCAAGGATTCGAATTCGACTACGCCGGAATAATATTCGGAAACGACCTCACCTACAACTTCGACCAACAAACATGGAAAGGACACCCAGAAAACTCCGCAGACAACATAGTAAAAAGATCCAAAAACAACTTCACAGAACTAATCAAAAACACCTACAGAGTACTACTATCACGCGGAATGAAAGGATGCTACATCTATTTCGTGGATAAAGATACTGAAAAGTTCTTCAAATCAAGAATAGAAATCGAAAAATAAGTGATTTTAGAAGTAGTTGAACAATGAAAAATTGTTTGTACAACTACTTCTAATCTCAATGTTAAACCCCTGAAAAAACAGCTAAAGTCAGAAGTAGTCGACGCTACTTCCCCTAAGACGACTACTACCAGCTAAACAGACCAATCGATTTCTCATATAGAAGAAGTAAATTAACCGAATTTTTTCTTCTTTCAACTTAACGCCGGCACTTAATAAAAGAACAACAGATGGCCTGTATAGCTGTTGTTCTACCAACCAAACAAAAGCAGCCATTTAACACATCATATCAAAATGTTCTAAAATAACAATTACCCTATTTATTGTGACAGCGTTATATCGTTCCAATCATGATAAGTTGGCAATATTACCCGAAATCGGATTCATTCCTGAACATCTTTTGAGGGTAGTGAATGTTTTCAAAAAAAAATGCTGAAACTATTGATTCTTCAAATCACAAACTTAACAGTAACGGCGTGCTTCTAATAATAAAAGATGCATTATTGAGTGAGAACTTCATTGTGGAACAAGGAACCAAGATTGAGGATAAGATTAGAATGTCGGTGTTGTTTGGAAGAGATGGCAAGCTTGAGAAATCTTTCCACGTTGATGCTTTCCAAGAAACAACTGGGACGGTACTCGAGGTCGAAGCTGGACGAGCGGTAACTAATTATCAATTCCTTAAGGATTTGTTTGAAGCTTGTATGATGCATAATGTGGATTATCTTGTCATAGCAGTAAGAAAGATATATCGACATCAAACAGATTTTGAAAAAGTCCTAACTCACTTCGATGCTCTTTACGCTATGGAAGACTTAAACTACCTTTGAAGGGTATTCTGATTATCGGTTATTAATTGTTAAGCGATTTTTTGATGTATAAAAACACAAAGAATTCATTGGACATATTTCGCATAAGGGTTTCGTTCTACAAATGTTTCTTGTATGATCTAAAACTGCATAATTAAACGCAGTGTGATTTTCCAATGGAGTGATTGCGTCAACTAAATTAAATAACCATCTCTTTCGCCTAGTTTCAACATTAGCATCGAAACCAAAAAATCTGCTCCACAACCTTACAGCATTGCTGTCAATAATTAACGCTCTAGCCCGTAAATGAAAAGTAAAAAATGCAGAAGCTGCATAAAATCCAATCCCGGGTAGCCCCATAAGAGCTTCAAAGCTTGTAGGAGGCTCTCCTTCATTCAAACTTAGTGCCTGTATAAGTTCCATAATTTTTTTTGCACGCCATTCTAACCCCAAAGGTTTTAACATTTGTAGAATATTTGCTTGTTTTTCTTTTGAGGCATCAATAGCAGTTGGATATCTAATAGAAAAAGCGTCAAAGACAGGCCTACTTGTTCAGCCTTTGTTCGTTGGAGCATTACTTCGGCTATTAAGGCATGGAATTTATTCGTTGTCTTTCTCCAATAAAAGATGCATAATTTACTTTTCCCCAATTTATGAGAATTTGTTGAATTTGATTGGGAGACGCTTTTGAACTCTTCAAAATGTCATTTGATTTCTTGCAAACAGGGATCTTATAATTGCCTCCGCAATTTTTTCAACTACAGGAACAACAACAGAATTTCCGAATTGTTTGTAAGCTTGAGTATCAGAGACAGGAATGCGAAAACTGTCAGGAAAACCCATTAATCGAGCACATTCGCGCGGAGTAAGTCTTCGGGGGTTCCTACCTTCTTGGGGGATTAATATTTCTGAACCATCCTTATAGTACCTTGCGCTCAAAGTTCGAGATATCCCTTCAAGATTTGAGAGCCCGAAACCAAAGCCATTCCCTTTCTTTTTATGTTTCAGAAGCACTCTGCAAATACGCCCATAAATGATCGTTTAACGTATACTTAGGGTCAACTACCGACTCTAAGATGTTCTTAAGTTTTGGATGTTTATCTTCAAATTGAGGGAAGTCAAAAGTGATATGTTCCTTAAAGCCGACCAAAAAAATTCGTTCACGGTGTTGCGGAACAACTGACTGAGCGTCAGTTACTTTTTGTATAAGTGATAACCCAAGTCATTAACAAGCGTTCCTCTTATCGTTTCAAATGTTTTATGTTTATTATGAGATTTGAGGTTTTTGACATTCTCAAGAAGAAAAGCTGATGGCTTTTTTTCCTCAAGTATTCGTACAATGTCAAAAAATAATGTGCCTTTAACTTTGTCGCTGAACCCATGCGGTTTCTTTAGGCTTCGGCGTTTAGAAATTCCTGATATTGAAAAAGCTTGGCATGGGAACCCAGCAACCAATATGTCATGGTCAGGAAAATCTTTCATCTTAATTCGACGAATATTGCCTCGTGGAATTTCGCCAAAATTCTCAAAATAAGTTTCGTTATATAAACTTGTCAATCTCTGACGAAAAGATACAGTCGCCACCAGCGTTCTGAAAGGCTAGCCTAGTCCCTCCGATCCCCGAAAATAAATCTATAAATGTGAACTTGGACGTTACTTGCTTATCCCCCATGGTAATAAGCCTATACTATTCAATTAAGTATTTAATGAATTACTCGAAAATAGAATAACAAAGAGCAGTTTTTTAACATACCCTTTAC
>CAVYJU010000031.1:0-60887 GCA_963768895.1 Candidatus Bathyarchaeota archaeon | reverse complement strand
TGCTAATCGTATTTCCATTACGCAACTAGTGAGTTTTTTGGCGTATTAAATTGTTGAAGAAAAAGAGTTAGGGGTAGAACCTGCGGGTTGTTCTTGGAAACGGAATAGCGTCTATGATATTGTCTAGGTCAAGCATCCAAGTCAATAGACGTTCAAGTCCCATTCCGAAACCAACATGCGGCACGGTGCCATAGCGTCGTAGGTCAAGGTACCATTCGTAGTCTTCAGGTTTCAAACCCTGTGCTTTCATACGTTGAATAAGCATGTCCTTGTCTTCTTCTCTTGCGCCGCCTGTGCTGATTTCGCCTATTCGTGGCACCATCATGTCAACTGACATCGCAATTTCAGGATGATCTTTGTAGGTTTTGCAGTAAAACGCCTTAATTGCTGTTGGATAATCATAGACGAAGAAGGGTTTTCCGAAGTCTTCCGCGAGCACCTTCTCATCCTCGTAACCTAAGTCGGCTCCCCAATTCAGTGATGGATTCTTCGATTTTGAGGCGGTCGATTGCTTCAGCGTAGGTTATGCGTGGAAAAGGCGTTTTAACAGCTTTAAGCTTGTTTATGTCAGCGCCGATTTCCGTGAATTCTTTTTGGCATGTGTCACCGATAGTTTGGCAAACATGGGCCATTAAGCCTTCTTCAAACTTCATCAAATCATTCATGTCAGCGAAACGGCCATTCGCCTTCCATATGCCAGTACTCGGTCAAATGCCTAATTGTTCGGCTTTTTTCAGCTCGGAACGATGGAGCTATACAGTAGACGTTTTCTAAAGAGTAGATCAGGATTTCAAGGTAAAGCTGGCTGCTCTGGGTTAGGTATAGGTCTTGGTCGAAATATTTTAAGCCGAAAAGCGTTGAGCCGCCTTCAACTGCTGCGGAAATAAACATTGGCGGAGAAACCTCAGTGAAATCCTGCTGTTTGAAGTATTGGCGTGATGCTTCTAACACGTCACCGCGAACTTTCATCATTAAATTCATTTTTCGGCTTCGAAGCCAAAGATGGCGCATGTCACGGATGAATTCTTCACTTTTGTCCTTGGCTATTGGAAAGGTTTCTGCTAAACCGATAATTGTGATGTTTTCTGCGCTGATTTCATATCCGCCTGGAGCACGTTTGTCTTCTTTGGCGGTGCCTTCAAGCGTCAAGCGAAGATTCAATTGTTAAACGTTGTGCTTCGCTCCAGCCGGGGCTGGTTTTTTTCACGGTGCATTGGATTACTCCTGTTGAATCGCGGATTACTAGGAAAATGAGTTCTTTTCCTTCACGTTTGCGGTAAACCCAGCCGCGGACTGTTACTTTCTGGTCTGAGCAGCATCCGTCCAATACTTTGCTTATTTTTGCTAAAGCCATCAGCATCAACCGTTTC
Organism: Candidatus Bathyarchaeota archaeon; assembly: GCA_963768895.1. Taxonomy (GTDB): domain Archaea; phylum Thermoproteota; class Bathyarchaeia; order Bathyarchaeales; family Bathycorpusculaceae; genus Bathycorpusculum. The sequence continues at coordinate 59,517 of CAVYJU010000031.1, read as the reverse complement.
CATTAATACTTATTTTCAAACCTAAATGCCTATCGATTCTAATCTAGAAACTAATTACTTTAAGTTTATGCTCTTATGAGTTTTCCCATCTATCCGTAGCATTTTTGCAGACTATACTTGACTAACTTTCGTCGACCTGCAAAGCATCAAGCCCTAAATTAGAAAAGCAGCCTCAATAGCACATGAAAAAATCTTGCTCGCAAAAGGCTACCGAAAAACTCAAGCGTCAATCAAAATCGGCTTGACAACATTACTGAACAAAATTATGTGAAAACTGATCAATAAAGCAACATTTCTTCACATTGAGATTGTTAATTGCCCGTAATTCTTAAATCGCCCTTGCTATGAGCATAGTTTGATTAAACATAATGCAAGGCTCGCGCGAATCAAATTACAAACTTAAAGCATTGAAAATTTCAGCAGTTGCAATTTTTAGCGTTGTAATAGTTGAAGTTTCAGTAGGTTTATCCGTTAACAGTTTAGCAATCCTAAGCGACGGCTTGCACGCGTTTGCTTGATGCAGTTTCAACTATAATGTTATTCTTTGCAGTTCGCGCTTCAATAAAGCCTCCTGATGAAGAACACACTTACGGGCATGAAAAATTTGAAACATAGGTGGACTCATCGGCGGAATAGTCCTAATTGCCGTTGCATTCCTAATTTTCTATGAAGCTGCACCTAGACTAATGGAGGGTGACGCCAATTGCTCAAGGAGCAGAGTTTGCAGGTTTCATCGCAATAGGATATGCTATTTTTATTGCATCTTTAAGAATTACTGTTTTCAGGAAAAAGTCAACATATTGAAAGCCCATCTATGAGAGTTGGTCTTTACGATGCCATTTCCGATTTAAGCTCAACACTGCTCGCCCTTATAGGCTTTGGTTTAGCTACCTTGGGCTTTTTCTACGGAGATGCCATAGCATCAATCTTTCTTAGGAATTATGCTTAGCTATTTAAGCGTTAAACTTGTGAGATTCAGCGTGATGGAACTCAGCGATACCGCCTCAAAGGAGCTTGTACAAAAAACAAAGAAAGCTATTCTTTCACATGAAGAGTGTAGTTAAAACGGAAAACCTTAAAGTTCGCAAAGTAAGCTCCAAAGTTTTCGTTGACGCATCAGTGCAAGTTTCAAGTCACATGAGCTTGGAAGAAGCTCATTCTTTGGCAACTAAAATTGAAAATAGCTTAAAGCAAACCCTTGGAAACGTGGATGCTACAATCCACATTGAACCGTCTGAAAAAGAAGCAAAAATGGATCAACTAATAGAGAAACTCGCAACGGTTGAGGGTGTGAAAGAGGTGCATGAAATCTCAACTATTTTTACTGGAGGTAAATTCTACATTACTTTGCACGCTTACGTTAACCCTGAATTGTCAGTTGAAGAAGCACATAAAATAGCAGAAATTATCGAGAAAAGGGTGCAAACTGAGATTAAACCGCTTGAAAACGTTACGGTACATGTGGAACCTTTAGGCGTTGCTTTTCCAGCCATGGAATTCGATGAGGAACAGATGAAGAAAGTCGGTTTATGAAGTTGCTAAAAACATTGCAGAACACCTTCGCATTAACCGTATAGTTACTTACGCCGCGGACGGCAAACGTTACATTAACATCGACTGCTGCTTCATCAAGCAGATTCAGATAAAGGAAGCACACAGAATTGCGTCGCAACTTGAGAAAGAAACAAAGGAACGATTTGCAAATTCGATTGTTACAGCGCACATAGAACCCGAATGTGCAAAAGAAGAGAAATAACAGATTTTTATAGTGACTAAAATAAATAGTATTTAGAATTATTAACATACTGAAATTGGGTCAATAGCAAAAATAAAAAAAAAGCATGGGAAATTTTATTTTGCCTTTCGTTTATAAGCGTACGTTCCAAAAGCAATAGCGACTAGGACTAAAGCCATGGCGATTGTAGCTATACTTGAAAATTCTGGCACTGCATTGGTCGGGACGAAAACTGGCTGATAAGTGTAGGTGTTTCCATAACCGTGATCTACAGTATATGGATTGTCTGTTGGAGTATCAGTGAATGAATATGCACCGTGAGTAAGTGGAGAACCGCCGATTACCCAGTGGTCAAATTTAAAACCGCTAATTGGCGTTGCAGTTAGCTTAAGTTGTGAAGCATCTGCTAGAGCATAAGCACCTGCGGCGGGTGTTGTTGTTCCACCCACTGAAGACAAAACCACAACAATAGCGTTAGTAGCATTCGTAATCGTCGTTGTGGTAGGCAGAATCAATTGAATTGGTTGGAACACCGCTTGGACAGCGTAGGTGTCTCCACCTTTAACTGTTAGCGTCGTAGGATTATTCAAATCTTGAGTGCCGCCTGCGCTACTTACAATTGCCCAGTACTGGAAAATAAAACCGTCTCCAGCTGTGGCCGTTAAGGGGACAACTGTGCCGTCAGGATACGTGTTATTGTTTCCTGCTGGAGTTGTAGTTCCTCCTACAGTGGCTATCACGTCGATAGTTGCCTGTGATTGGGCTTTAGCTATGTTCAAACTTACGATTGGCATTAATAGTGCTGCAGTTAGCAGTATAACAAAAAGAGTTTTTGATGTTTTAGATGTTTTTAACAACTACTTTTCTCCTAAAATTCGGTTGTTAGCCGATGCTTGGTTGCTATAAGAAATATTTAGTATATTTAGTTATGTGATTGTGATAATACAGCAACAGTTTAGAATAATTCAAATATTTTCCGAAAATCAAAACCCTTTAATGCATAATGCCCTTTTGTTAATCTGCATAGTGCTGTAAGAATGTTATCACACTCAGCAGTAGTTAAACTGAAAGCTATACTTGTTATTGATCTTATCATAATAGGTGCCGTTGCAGGAGCATACTTTTATCTTAACAATCAAGGAATGCTTGCAACTGCAGCCAAACCAGCCAATTTTTCTCTAAAAAACCTTGTCATTGACCCTCCAATAGCAAACGTAAGTGACGCAGTACAAATCTCAGTTAACGTAACTAACATAGGCAATTTGGAAGGCAACAAAACTTTAAATTTTGAAATTAATAACGAAACAAAATATACACAAAACATAACGCTTGCAGGTGGAGCCTCTGAAATTGTTCAGTATACAGATATCGAAAATGTAGAGGGGAATTACTCTGTCAGCGTTGGCGATCTAACTGGAATGTTTACAATTAACCCGGCACCACCTGGGTCAAGCAAAATAGTTTTGTCAAACCTTGTCTTTAATCCCTACGAGGCGTGGCCTAACCAACCGGTTAATGTGACGGCCACTGCACAAAATCCGAGCAATCAGCCAGATAAATTAGTGGTCAGGGTAAAAGTTGACGATACCTTTGTTGAAACCAGAGTTATCCAATTAAACGCAAGTACGACCCAAACAATATTATTTACAGTCAACGCAACCAGTGAAGGAACGCATGTTGTCAAGCTTAACACTTTAAGCCAATCATTCTTAATCGTCAAAAACGGTTACCATACGCTTATAATTAATAGGTCGGGCGGTGGCTCATTACCACTAACGTTCACCTTGAATGGGGCCACTTATAACACGCCTTTTAATCAAATTTTGCCTGTAGGAGATTATACTGTATCAGTTCCTAACCCATTCAGTGTTGGAACGGGTGTACTGGCGTTTTCATATTGGCAGGATGGAAGCACTAGTTCAACGCGAACTTTCACGTTATCAGATAAACCTCTAATCATGGTTGCAACCTACACATTAATCAGTGGTTATGCCTCTTGCCCGTCATTATTCACGTGGAATGGAACAGGCTATTCCTATGTTACTGACGTTTCAAACGCTGGCTGGCTAGGATACATTAACAGCATAAACTCAAATGGAAACATAGTTTTTGGAGGAGGCAACCCTTGGGACAACGTTAAACTTGACAAAAACCTACTTTCGCCAAAAATTATTAATGGCAACAATTACTATGACATGACCCTTTTCCAGCAAGCAGATGAGCTCTTCTACGTAGATGCTGCATATATGCTAGTTGTTGACCACCCGACAGGCACCGATGTTTACTCAAGCGTGACCAATTATCTTAACCCAGGCTTAAACGACCAAGTATATACTGTTAACCAAACCAGTATAATATCACCAGTAAGCGCAACTAATGAAAAAGGGCAAAACGTTCTTCCTGAGATCTCAAAACTTGATGGGATTTTCACAAATGCCAGCGAAGGAACTCTTAGCCCAGCATGGAACAACATCACATTAAATCAGTTAACATTAGACTTAGGCAACTTATCCTCTGCGAAACAGGTTAAACTTGAAATCAACGGAATGGTTGATTGGGGATCACCTAACGATTATTACAACTGGATAAACAATTTCAAAACAGCAGCCGCCCAAGGACTTGTACCAAACGGCACACAAATTATGCCACCCGCATTCATAGAAGTTCAAGCCTCAAACGGTACATGGATTCCTGTTCCACAGGATAGACAAATGCCTATACCATCAGATTCTAACCCGCGAACCTTCGTTGTGGACTTAACAGGATTATTCCCAGCAGGAGTAAGCGATTATCAGGTCAAAATAATTAATTTCTGGAAAGTAACTTACGACTACATCGGAGTTGACCTAACAACACAGCAGACTGTAACAGTCCAAAAAGTTAGCCCCATCGCAACTCTAAGCCAAGTCTGGGATACCAATTCCTCTTCATCAGGAAACTTCACCAGATACGGCGACGTAACAGCCCTACTTCAAAATGCAGACAACATGTACGTAATAGGACGCCAAGGCGACCAAATTAACATGGAATTCCCCATCTATAATCTCACTGCACCTCAACCAGGAATGGTAAGAGACTACTTCTTCTTTGTTGCTTGCTGGTTTAAAGATCCGCCAGGAGGATGGGGTTACGGATTCAACTTCACCGTAGATCCATTGCCTTTCATTGGTATGACTGGTTTCCCATATCCGGCTGATCAGAGCTACCCCTATGACCCCGCGCATTTAGCATACCTTGCACAATTCAACACTCGTGTAATTCCCCCTTCTTAGTCTGCTCTCTATTTTTTAGTCTGCTTCTTAGCAATCTAAAAGAGGATTTTCAACAAATATGCAATGTTTAAATTGATTCTCCATATTAATTGCTTTAATAAAATTTCACGAGAGTCCACATGTCGCTGATACCTGAAATCTCCAATCCCTATATTGGAGCATTTGCTGGAGGAGTATTATATGGAATGGTTGTTTGCACCGCGTCATGTCTACCTTATTTAGCTGGTTATATTGCAGGAGTCGGCGCAGGTTTCCGTAAAGGAGTGGGAATTACTCTTGTTTTTAATTCTGGACGAGTAGCTGGCTATGCCCTTATTGGTGGCATAGTTGGCGTTTTCAGCGGATTATTTCGATTATTCGTATCTCAAACTGCTCTCTCGCCGTTTCAAATTTATTCATCTTTCGCCTTCGGCATTGTTACTATAGTAATTGGAGCTACTATCCTTCTGAAGTATAAGTCACCATCCTGCGATTTCAATTCAACAGATAACAAAAATTTGGTTGCACCGGGAAAAACTGGAAGGTTCGGATTTGACTATCGAGCTTTTTCGCTTGGGTTAAGCAGAGGCTTAATTATATGTCCACCTTTGATTGCGCTTTTGATTTATTCGTTGCCTTTCTCAAACCCGATTGGCAGCGTCGCTATTGCTGTTTTGTTTGGTTTAGGAACGGCTTTGTCTCCGATGTTACTGTTAGGCGGAGTTACTGGTTGGCTTCTTAACAAGGCACCTTTATTTAGGAAATGGGTTTCGATAGCAGGTGCAGGGATACTAATAGTGCTTGGGCTTGTTACATTAATAAGTTCATTAACGCAATTACTTTAACCAAAATGGCGAGAAAAAAATGAATTGGAACCTTATCGGCGACGGTCTAAGGCTTGCTGTTCTCGGGGGGCTCGGATTAGCAGGGATTCTTGCCATTATGATTTGGAAGAAAAACTTGGCGACGAAAGTTACTTTCATCCGTTTTGTCATTCAGGCAGTGGCTTTCGCAGGTTTATTTTACATTTTCTCCTATACTTTTCCTCTGCTTTACGTGTTAATTGCGATTTTTGCCATAACGATTGTTTTTGGTCGATTTTACTGTGGTTGGCTTTGCCCGTTTGGCCTTATTATGGACATTGAAGTTCAACTAAGAAAAGCTCTTAAAATCCGCTACAGACTTCTCCCTGACAAACTTAACAAAACCTTGCACAATCTAAGATACGTGATCTTGCTGTTTTTCCTATTGTTACCAATAGCTATATGGTTCATTCAGCCGCCGCCAAGTCAAGCTGTTGCAATGTTGGAGACCCCTCTTTTAGCGGGACCGTTTCGCCCATATAGTGTTCTTATTGATCCTTTGATACCTTTTATTGTTCCATGGACCAATGGGGCCATGGCTGTGTTCAGCATTAACTTAACATATCCTTACGTGCAAGAGTTTCTCGCTTATATCGTGCAAAATTTATGGCAGGCATTTGCCATTGCTTTTGTCGGTTTAACACTTGTAGGCTCATTCTTCGTAAGGCGGTTATGGTGCCGCTTTTGCCCAACAGCCGCCTCATTAGGTGTAGTAAACAGATTCAAAGGCTTTAAGTGGGCTCCTCTGCTACATCTTGAAAAAGACGAGGAAAAATGCACAAAATGTGGCGTTTGCAAAAGGGTTTGTCAATCACAAGTCACCGATGTGTATGAGCAGAAAGGCGGAAAAATCAAAACTTCAATGTGCATGCTATGCTTGCGGTGCGTTGAAATGTGCCCATACGAAGACACCTTGAAAGTTAAGCTTGGAAATAAAACATTGTTCAAATCAAGAAACTGGTTAGAACCATCAACAAGCGAGTGAAGAAATAATGAAAACCGAAAAAATTGAAAAAAAGTACATGCCTGAAATTCCAGCGAAAGGAAATGGAGGAACTTAGAAACACAATCAAAACTGCATCTCAGAAAATAATGGCTGAGAACATTGAGCGCATGAAGAAAGCTGACCCTAAAAGACCAGCAAGCTATGAAGTATTTTGATGAGATCGCCGATTTGTTTGGTCAACGCCAAAAAGAGATTTCTGCTGAAAAAGAGAAAGGTAAGAAAGTGGTTGGTTACACATGTTTGTTTGCTCCTACTGAGTTGATTTTGGCTGCCGACGCCATCCCTGTTCGAGTAAATTCCGGTTGGTATGACACTTCTAAGTTAGGCGACAGAATTGTGCCAGTGGAAGTTTGTCCAGTTATTCGTTCAACCATAGGCGCAAAAATGATTGAGCTATCGCCTTTCCTTGAGCAAAGCGACGCTCTAATCAGTGTTTTAACCTGCGATGGAATGACTAAGATGGGTGAAATTTTAAGTGATTCCAAAGCCGTTTGGGAAATGAACATTCCAAGGGTCAAAGATGCTGAGCATTCACTTCGTTTCTGGAATGATGAAATATGGCACATGAAAGATCAGCCTTGAAGAGTTAACTGGTAACAAAATTACACGTAAAAACCTGAAAGAAGCGATAGAGCAAACTCAGAAGGCAACAAAAGCTTTTCGCCGTTTACAGAATTTGCGGAAAGGATCACCAGTAATTATGGGCAGAGACGCCATGCTTGTTAATCAAACCTACTTGTGGGATGACAAAAAACGTTGGACAGAAAAAACTGAAGCACTATGCGATGAGCTTGAGAAGAGAGTTCAACGGAAAGAATGGGTTTGTTCACCTGAGACTCCACGAGTAATGATTACTGGCACACCGATGTTTTGGCCTGATAACTGGAAGTTACCAACTTTAGTTGAAGAGGCTAATCCTCAAGGCATCATTGTTGCAGATGAGCTTTGCTCAGGCGAGAGAATTCTCAACGACCCAGTTGGCGTGGACGAATGGAGTATGGATGATATGATTAGCGCTATTGCAGATCGTTATTTGATGGCTTCAACTTGCCCTTGCTTCACCTCTAAAGATGGAAACGAAGACCGAATAAACTGGCTACTAAACAAGATCAAAGAAGGAAATGTTCAAGGAGTCATTTACTATGTGGTTCGCGGCTGCATGCTCTATGCCATGGAGTACACGAGAGTTAAAAAAGCTCTTGACAAACTAAGTATTCCCGTATATTACTTAGACACTGAATACACCAGGGAAGATGTCGGACAAATGAAAACTCGTGTTGAAGCATTTCTTGAAATGTTAACAGCAAGAGTAGATTTCTAAAAGGGTGGCCTCATGATTACCGTCGGAATGGATTTAGGCACGCAAAAAATAAAAGTCGTAATTCTAAAAGACAACGTAGTTGCCTCAAGAAGCGAAGCATTCTCAGGGTTTGACCCAACCAAAGCTGCCGAACAAGCAATAGAAGAAGCGCTCAAACAAGCGGGCATAAAAATTTCTGATGTGGCTAATATCGTTGCAACAGGTTCAAATATGGACATGGCACCTTACGCAAGAAGTACCGTGAGCATGATGGGAGCCGACGCAAAAGCCGGATGCTACCTTATTCCCGTTGGCAAGAACGATAATTGATATTGGCGCTGAAGAAGCAAGAGCCGTCAAATGCGACGCAGAAATGCGGAATGATTGATTTTGTCGTTAACGAAAGATGCGCTGCTGGTGCCGGAGCATTCATTGAGTCAATGGCGAGGGCTTTAGAAGTTAAATTGGAAGATATGGGTCCGTTATCTCTTAAAGCTGAACGTGCAAGCCCCATAAATGCTTCCTGCGTTATATTTGGAGAATCCGATGTTGTTTCACTAATTCATCGTCAAGAATCTAAGCCTGAAATTGCAAGAGCAGTTTTTGATGCAATGGCTGATCGGATTTCATCTATGGTTCATAGGTTAGGAGTAAATCCAGACGTGGTTCTGGTTGGCGGTGTAGCCCGAGATGTTGGCTTTGTTGCATCGCTAAATCGAAAGTTAGGCGTTAAAGTTTTGATACCTGAATACCCAGATTTTTCAGGAGCTCTGGGTGCTGCTTTAACTGCAGCTAGCCGAGCTAAGGAGCCACAAAAATGAATGAGCCAAGCTTAGCAAAAGAAACAGTTGAGTTTTGGCGTTGGCAAGAATATCAACGCATAATGCCCGGCAAGTCTTGGAAAAGCAAGGATCTAATCACTGCAGGTGTTGATGTTGGTTCAGTCGGTTCAAAAGCGGCAATAATGGTTAATGGGGAAGCTTATTCTTGGGGCATAACAAGAACTGGCTCAAACAGCCCCGAAAGCGCCACGAAAGCATTAGATTACGCTCTAAAAGGAACAGGGCTTAAAATGAGCGATCTTAAGTACATTGTTGGAACGGGTTATGGAAGAGTAAATGTACCTATGGCCAACAAAGCTATAACTGAAATTGCATGCCACGGTAAAGGAGCAAACTATATTTGGGGACCCAGCGTGCGAACGGTGCTTGATGTTGGCGGACAAGACATTAAAGCCATCCGCATAGATGAAACAGGACGCGTAGTTTCATTCTTGATGAATGATAAATGCGCTGCCGGAACAGGAAGAGGAATGGAAGTATTCGCTGACCTACTAAAAATTCCAATCGAAGACATAGGAGGAATATCATTAAAAGTTGACCAAGAGCCCCCGCCTGTAAGCTGCACATGCGTCGCATTTGCAAAAACTGAAGCAATGGGACTCTTACGTAAAGGATGGTCAAAAGAAAAAGTTTTAGCTGCATACACACGAGCCATGGCAGTTCGAATGGCAAATTTAATCAACAGAGTCGGTTTGGAAAAAGAACTTGTCATCACTGGCGGTCAATCAAAAAACATTGGAATTGTTAGCAGGATAGAAGTTGTTTTAGGAGCGAAGTGTTTGCCTATGCCTAATTGGCGGGACAACGGTTTAGACCCCATGGTTGCGGGTGCGTTAGGTGCTGCTCTTTTTGGAAAGGCACTTTACGAAAAGGCACAGAAAGCTTAGAGGCTCGAGGTTGTGATTACTCATTACGGCTACAGTGATGGTTCAGGCGAGTATTACATAACTATTGATACAGACAAATGCAATGGCTGTGGTAAATGCGTTAAACAATGTCCTCAATCAGCACTCCAGCTTGAAACAATGTTCATAGACTTTGAAGACAAAACTGCTGCTTCAGTTACAGAAGACCATAGAAAAAAAATTAAGTACACCTGCGCTTCATGCAAACCTGAGAGCAATAAATCTCCATGCATTTTAGCTTGCGAGGCGAAAGCAATTAAGTGTACCTGGAATCCTCAATAAACTCATACTCTTTTGAGCTGAAAATAATAAAAATAAACTCTCAATTTCAGAAACCCGTTCTAAAGATTAGCTCAAATAAGATCCACTTGAAAGTTTCAAAAGACGGATAAGTAACTAATCTGAAATTCGGCAAGAAAAATATTGTAATCTCGCTTATCGTGATTGCAATTATTGGGACAGGTTTTGGCAATAGACTTCTTGAAATACAAGCGTGACCATCAAAGGCAAAACATCGAACAAATCAATATCGTAAGTCGTCATATATTAGAAAGCGTTATCTTAGATCATTACTTGAGGATTCGTTAGCTTTATCTATCGTTCTGTATACTGAAGGGGTAGAACTGGGGGTATAATATTGGCTAGGAATCCGCAATCAAAAGATGAAGCATTTGAAGCTTTAGACTTCATAGTAAACGTCCTAAAAGAACATGAAAAAGATTTAGACAAGCTAATTAATGAATTAGCAACTGTCACGGAGCAGATTGGTGACACTGGACAACTGAACGGTAAAGTAGAAAAAGTTGAAGAAAAAATAAATGGACTTCAAAAAGAAGTCACAAACCTTATCACTTATTTGTCAAGTGCACCAAAAGAAGCGCTTCCTGCAGCAATTAAAGAGCAGGCAGTTCAATTGGCACTTCCTACGTTGGCTCAGAGCGGGACCTACCGTAATTTTGCGGTGTAAGCAATGGGAAGATTTCCAAACTTTGGCTTTTCAAGCTCAAACATTATCCTATAGCTACAAAGAGGACGAAAAAATTCTCCAAGCTGATGCACTTAAGGGTAACCAGATTGTTACCTTTAGTGGTGCAATCCCGAATTTTTCCGCTGTTCTTAAAGGCATGGTTGTCCAAGAAGCTAGATGTTTCTGAAAAGAACGTTTTGGAAGGCGTTTTAGCGATTAGCTAAACTCATATTTCCAATCTTTATTTCTGATTCATAAGGCTTAATTATCAAATTTTCATATCTTGAGTCTTGTGATTGGAGGACTAGTTAAGGTTGAAGGCTAAACCACTAAAGCCAACTAAACTTTTTCCGTTTTCGAAGCCTTCTCCTTTCTCCTCGATGACGGATGGCACTGGTTAGCCAACAAACAACAACCAGTCCTCCAACACAACATCTATACTTAATTCATTTCATCAAAACCTAACGAATCAGAATTCTCGGATTTTGAACAACCGCTTACTTGATTTCACATATTTAGCAAAGAGAACTCAGGATAGCGAAATTCTATCTTCTAAAACTGCTAATATAACCAAGTCTTATATGCATTCAATTATTAATTAATTTCATAGATGATTTAGTTGGCAGTAGATGTACAGAGAACAAAGAAACCGAAACTTCCGACGAAAAAGCGGTTGCTAAAAAAAATAAACAGAAGATAACCGCTAAAAACCTTCCAACCTACTGGGTTATTATTAATTTGATAGCTTAGAAAATGCTTTTTAACATTAACATAGATCGCAAGGACTTGTCTGGAAAAAATTAAATAGTGGTCTTTCAACAGCTTTCAAGCAAAGTACTTTCCAATGTTCTAACATTGTTTTTGATTGAGTGAGAAAATTTTACTCTAAATTTCGTCGCCAACATCTAATCAATGTACTTCTATCAGATGAGACCATAAGTAAAAACGGGAAAAGAAAAATAATGTTAGAGGGCAGGTTAGCCTTAGATTGAAGGCAAACCGTTTTGATCAGGTTTGCTTGGGTGTTGTCAAATATTTGAGGTGGAATGGCTTGATTATGATTCCAGCTTTCAAATCAGCATGGAAAGTTTGGCTTTCAACAACAAATTCAGATAGTTCTGAATCATGCGCCCTAATGAACTCTGCGAAATTCGAGAAACTTTCATGAAGCGAAATACAGGCTGCATCCCAACCCATACCTCTACCATCCAAGACCAAAATTACATTAGGCTGCTTCATGTACCATTCCTTCATTTTTTGGAGCGCTTGGGTTTTTTCCTCGCCTGTATTAAATTTAAGTTTGGTTTTTAGAAATGTAAATGCTGCGATTTCAAAACCGATTTGTCCAAATTTGGGAATAACGGTGTATCCTTCTATGTAGTTTTCTTCTAGCATAGCTCTTCTTCGGGTAACTGTAGGTTGGGAAACTCCCAAAGACTTTGCTAGTTGCCTATCGCTTCTATGCGAATCCTTCATTAATTCAAACAGTATTTTGTAGTCTATGGGTTTCAATTCTTTCATTGTAATCATCTTCTACTATTCATTAGCGTTTTTAGCATCATATATAAATGATGCGAATATTTTTACGTAAAGTTGAAGGTACAACACCTAAGCAGATTCGTGATTTGAATTGAATTCAATATGGTGCTGTAAAACGCTGCTCTTGATTCCATTTCTTTGATCGACTCTTTTAATGTTCTAAATTCTTCCATGTTTTTAACGTTTTCTGTTTAACCATTTTGCGCTAATGATCCGAGAACATCGAGTAAATTGGTTCTTTGCAAGCATGAGCATTCTCACCTTTGAATATGCTTTATTTGTCTTCATTCACTGTTTGCACTTTCAACGGCATTTCTGCTTTCAAGAAGAAATTGACAAACGTCATCGTGCTTCTTTAATCGTTGTTTGAACAAACGAAAAATTGTTCCAGTTTATAGGGCAACAGTAACATGTTAATCGATACTCTTAAGAGAAAAAACGTCATAGACACACTTACCAGGAGCCCAAAAGTAATGTCACCTGACATTTTAAAGGATATAGAACAAGAAATTACTAGTTTACTCAGCAACTTAATACGTATTAACACCACTAACCCTCCAGGCAACGAGACACAAGCAGCAACATTCATAGCAGAATACTTATCCAAAGAAGGCTTCAAAACTGAAATTATAGAATCATCTTCAGGAAGAGGCAACGCAATCACCCGACTAAAAGGAACAGGCGAAAAACCCAGTTTATTATTACTATCACATCTAGATGTAGTTGCAGCTAATCCAGAAGAATGGACAGTTAATCCGTTTACCGGCACTATAAAGGATGGCTATGTTTACGGAAGAGGAGCGTACGACATGAAATGCATGACGGCCATCGAAATCATGGTCCTAAAGCTTCTAAAAAGAAACAACACCAAGCTCAAGGGAGACGTTGTTTTAGCAGCCACAGCAGATGAGGAAAGGGGTGGCGAAGAAGGAGCAGGCTACCTTCTACGAAACCACAAAGAAAAAATTTGGTGCCCATACGTGATTAATGAAGGCGGTGGCTTGGCTTTCCCGTCAAAAAAAGGTTATGTGTTCCCTATTCAGACGGCTGAAAAAGGCATCCTGTGGCTAAGAATAAAAGCAAAAGGAACGCCAGGGCATGGATCCACTCCTAACATGGCAGATAATGCAATCATGCGCATGAACAAAGTTGTAGATATTTTGGGAAACTACAAAGCAGAAACCAGTTACGTGCCAACCCTCAAACAATTCCTTGCCGAAATGGGAAAGCATGACCCTGAAATCAATCAGACATTTTCGCGTTTGCTTGCCAATCCTTTACAAAGCGAGCAAATATTAGATGAGTTAGCAAAAAAGGATCGAGCTTTGGCTGAAGAAATTAGGCCAAGAACCAAAATGACTATAGCTCCAACCATGATTCAAGGCGGCGTTAAAGAAAACATCATACCTTCAGATTGTGAAGCGGTTTTTGACTGCAGAATACTTCCTGGACAGGACGTGAACAAAACAGTCACTTTGATTAAGGATTTACTTAAAGATGTAGGCTTAGAAAAGCTAAGTTTTGAGTTTATTCAAAAGCACGATGGCTCTGAATCTACTACAGAAACGCCACTGTATAACACTATTGCAACTGTTCTGAAAGAGTTTGAACCAAAATGCGGAATTACACCGACCTTAACCACTGGGGGAACAGACTCACGCTTCTTCAGAGAAGCTGGCAGCATATGCTATGGTTATCAGCCTATGATTCCGGATGAGCCAAACGATCAATTAGAGAGAAGAATGCACGGTATTGACGAACGAATAACCATTGAAAACCTGGTTTATGGAACAAGTATTCTCTACGAAACCGTCAAAAGGTTCATGAGCTAAAAAAACAATTATTTTCCTTTTCTAGCATACATAAGCGATTTGGCTCAATTTGCCTGATTTTTGTTGTCAAAGAATACAAAATTTTTATATTAACAATGACTCCTTAACAAGCAAGATGTGCCTATCTTGGTGTAAAACATAAGATGACAAGCGAACAAACAATAATCAGACAACAGACAAAAAATTACGAAGCAACCAAAATCATCGGCTTAATCTCTGATACACATGTTCCTAAGAGGGCAATGGGTATCCCCAAAAAGGTGTTTGAGATCTTTGCAAACGTTGATTTTGTTATTCATGCAGGGGACCTTGTAGAAATGGCAGTTATTGATGAGTTAGAACAGGCAGCACCAGTTTTGGCGGTTCAAGGTAATATGGATGGCATTGAAGTCAGCAGTGCCTTACCTAAGTTAAACTCTCTCAAGGTTTTTAATTGGAAGATAGGCGTAATCCATGATGCATGCAACCTTCAAGGACGAAGTAAGATTGAAAACATCGTTGAAGAAAACGGGTTTAATGTTTTAGTTTGTGGTCATACTCATTCTTCCAAAATAAAATGGGCATCAAAAATCCTCTACATTAACCCTGGAAGTCCAACTGCCCCCGCGTCTTTCCGTGACAAGCCTTCAGTTGGATTGCTAAAGATAACAAAGGAAACAATAACACCACAAATTGTAAATCTTTAACCCTTCAAAAGCGAAATAACAAGAATACTGTATAATAAGATTCCAAATGATAGCGAGACAAGCCAAGCTATTATGGTTGGAAACATAAATTTTTTTCGGCTAATACAACCTTTGAGACCTTTTAAACGCCAAGCAACTGTGAACCACAGCCCAAATGAGAAGGCTATTACACCAAGGGGTACGTGAACTAAAGAAATAATTGATATATCCCCAAAAATGTTTCGAAGCAAATATTCTGGAATTATTGCTAGAATAAAAGATGGAACCATTATCGCAAAAATAACAATCAAATGCAAAATAAGTGCAGTGCTCATGATTTTTCCATGATTTGGAAAATCCAAGCGCTTTTTAAGCCAGTAACCATAAATCAGCAATCCCAAAACAACCGCTTGAGAAATTAGGCTGATTGTGGGAATGACAATGAATGGATTAATTAATACAGACATTTATCGACGAAAGCAAGTTAAGAATTTAGGCGTATAAACTTTCACTTTCACTCACCTCTCCCCTGCCTCAAAGTTTAGTTTCTCCATTCGACTTAAAAGCATAAACATCAAAATGACGATTCCGAGGAAAAAAAATGGAACACTGTAAAAACCCCTGGAAAGAAGCTTGTAAAAGCGAAAATATCAAATTATACATCCAAATAAAAGGCGAAAAATTGCCGATTTGCCAACAATGTTGGAGTAAAATAGCTGACCAAGAAGAAGAGTGGTAAAGTATGGAGAATTTCAGCGCTAACAGCGCCAAGTCATACATTGGAAAAAATGTTAATCTTCACCTAAAGGATGGAGCAGTCATAATAAACGTGCAACTAACTCGTATTCGTAAAGGCGCAGGAAAGAACAGTCTAATCGAATATACTCCTTATGGAAATCGCAGAACGACCCGCATACCATTAAGGAATGTTGCTTGGGCAGAGATGTTGAATCGAAACATAATGCAAATCAGCCACCCGAAATGTAACTAAGGACAACATAAAAACAAAAATACAAGCCAATCACTACAAGCTTATGCGTTGCTCAAACTGTGGCATTTGTTGCACAGAAACGGAAATGTTGCTTTCTGAAAAAGACATTAAACGTTTAGAAATGATGGGTTTTGTGAAAAGCTACTTTGCAAGATTTGATAGAAAAGGTTACGCTCTGCTCAGGAACCGAGACGGTTATTGTGTTTTCTATGATTTAAGCAAAAAACAATGCGGCGTTTATTCTGAGAGACCTTTGGGGTGTCGTGTTTATCCTGTAATTTTTGATGAGGAAAAAGGGATAGTTTTTGATGATATCTGTAATTCAAGAGACACTATTTCTGAAAAAGAAAAAAATTATAAGGGAAAAATAGTGATCAAGCTTCTTAAAGAAATCGACGCTGAAGCAGAGAAAAAACGTTCTTAAACCAATTTCTTAATAGAAATTATTGTTTTTACATTCGCAACAGAATATTTCTGCATTCTTTTGACCTTCCACTTCTTTCCTTGAAATCAGGCTTGTTCTAACAAGCTTACCACATGAATCGCATACGAATTGCACTTCCGCAACCTTGTCGTCGGATTGAAGAACTTTAAGGGGCAATTATTTTCCTTCTTTTGTTGATTTGTCCTTAGCAAGCAAGTATTCAACGTACGCTCTAATAGTTTGATTGCTTTCTTCAGCCCTTTTCTTGATGTCTTGATGAACCTTGTCTGTAACAGTTATGCATTTGTATCCTTTTCGTGGCAAATAGAATTTCTCCTTTACTTTTCTCCATCGTGAAGGATATCAGGAATACTTCTGCACAAACGAAAATAAAAAAACTTGTTGTCACACATGTTACACATCATCACAATAAACACCGTCAGCATTTTTACAGTACTTTACGGTACAGAATGAAATCAATAAATTTAAAAGTTATGGCAGGCGCTAACCTTTGAGCCTCAGATCATTGTTGAAAATGCAAAAACAAGCAATATCCTTTACAATAAAAGGCTTACGTAGTTGTATTATTTTCGTAGCAAAACTATAATCTCTTCCGTACTTTACGGTACTGATAATATGCAACTGACTTTGTTGAATAAGGCCTACAGATACTATCGTCTTGCCTATTGTGAAACCTTATATAAATGTACGTCCGCTAACTATGGATAAGAGGGGAACCACAACGCCCAAGAAAGGCTACAAAAGCATCACTGTCAAGGCTGAGGTCTACGATTACTTCTTTAAAGAATGGCTCAAAGTCAAAGAAGAATATGCAATAAAAAAAGGCATCCACAGCTTCTCAGCGTATGTCACCTACCAGCTATCCCAACTTATGAATGAAGACAAAAAACGTAGTGACAGACAATAAAACGCCTAAATCCCTACACCTTTAAATAATTCTTGATGTGACTTGTCAACGGTGAATTACAATGCCTTGCACGATTATTGTTGGTGCTTTCTGGGGAGACGAAGGTAAAGGAAAAATAATCTCTTATTTGGCTCTTAAAGATAATCTTGATTTCTGCGTTAGAACTGGCTCGGTAAACGCGGCTCACACCGTTTGGTTTGAAGGCAAAAAATATGCTCTACATATGGTTCCTGCAGCCTTCTTAAATCCGAAAACACGCCTTCTTATCGCCGCTGGAGCCAACGTTGATGTTGGAATATTTTTCAGTGAAGTTGAATTAACTAAAGTGCAGGGTAGAATCGGAATAGATCAAAATGCTTCTATAATTGAAGAGAAACATTGTGCTCAGGACAAGGCGAGTGCCGTCAACAAAGGTATAGGAACTACAGGAAGGGGCGTGGGACCCGCTTTAGAAGAACGAGTGAGACGCACGGCAAAACTTGCTAGAGACATTCCCGAATTGAAAGCCTATATTACTGATCAAGTGCAAGAAGTCAACGACGGTTTAGATCAAGGCAAAAAAGTACTTCTTGAGGGCACTCAGGGCTTCATGTTGTCACTGTTTTTGGGCGGCGGTTATCCATATGTAACTGGAAGAGATACAGGCGCTTCAGCCATCGCATCAGAAGCTGGAGTAGGACCAACGAGAGTAGATGATGTTCTAATAGTGTACAAATCGTTCATTACAAGAGTTGGCGCTGGACCATTACCAGGAGAAATAACCAAAGAAGAAGCGCAGAAAAGAGGTTGGTTTGAAGTCGCCGCAGGAACAGGCAGAGATCGACGCTCAGCACCTTTTGATTTTGATTTGGCTAGAAAAACGGCAAAGATAAATGGTGCCACACAGGCAGCAATGACAAAACTAGACTGCATATTTCCAAGTTGCAGAGGCGCCAAACAATATAGTGATCTGCCAAAAGAGGCAAAAGATTTCTTGTCTGAAGTAGAAGACAAAACAGGAGTACCAATCGTTTTGGTTGGCACAGGTCCGGAAGCAATGGAAATAATAGATCGTAGGAAATAGCAACTTTTATTTCCTAATATTCAAATTCTCTTTCAAGGTGCAATGTTATGATGACGTCTAAGCGTTTAATTAGAGCTTCAGCAAGCCTGTTTGTACTTCTGTTTGCAGCGGGATTACTTATTGGAGGATTAGGCATTTATTACATCACTTATTTGGATGTGAATAACCTAAGTAGTCAAGTTTCACATCTGCAAAGCCAAGTCTCTGACCTTACAGGATTCCAAAACGCTACAACCCAAAACATCACTATATTACAGAACGGCACATCTCTTGCAAACATTTACCAAGGAGTACTTAACTCCGTTGTGCTCATACAAGGCTCGACCAGTACAGGAACAGTACAAGGCTCTGGCTTCGTTTACAATTTTCAAGGTCAAAACGTGGTTTTAACTAATTACCATGTTGTACAAGGCACAACTGGCTTAAGTGTTACATTCTCAGACGGAAATGGCTATTCAGCCACTGTTCTCGGAACAGATCCTTACTCTGATTTAGCAGTTGTTTCAGTTAACAATGCGCCAGCGTCAGAATTTAATCCAGTCACAATTGTAAGCTCCTCCACGCTCAACGTTGGCGAATCAGTTATCGCAATCGGTAACCCATATGGACTCGTAGGTTCGTTGACCACGGGCACAGTCAGCGCTTTGGGAAGAACAATAACCGAAGACACCGCCGGAGGATTCGCGATTGCCAACATAATTCAAACAAGCACACCGATAAACCCTGGAAACTCAGGAGGACCACTGCTTAACGCCGTTGGAAACGTTATTGGCATTACAACAGCGATTGTTTCTAACTCACAAGGCTTGGGTTTTGCTATCCCATCAAATACCATTTTAAGAGAAATATCAGCGTTAGTAACTTCAGGATCTTACCATGGCCACTCATACCTGGGCGTAACTGGGCAAGATATGGATTACACAATAGCCAACCAAACCGGAGCCAGCGTTACTTACGGTTGGAAAATTGCCACAGTTGTAAGTGGAGGACCATCCGATGGCAAATTAAAAGTGGGAGATATTGTAATTGCCCTCGACAACCAAACAATTCGGAACAACGATGATCTGGCAACTTATTTAGAAGAACACACTTTACCGGGCGACAGCCTAATAATAACTGTTGTTAGAGGAAACTCGCAAATGCCAGTAACTGTTGTTCTTGGAGAAAGACCAGCGCCAGGCTCATAAATCTATTTTAGAATTTTCTCTTTTTCTCATCTTCATTTGTTGATAACAAGTTAACTTTCTAGTGCAGTCAACTTAGGAAGCGAATTATTGCCGTGTTTCTTGAAATAGATATAAATTAAAGATAATACGCCTGTTTTCGAGAAAAACCTATTTGTGGGAATATTTTGACTCGGGGAAAAATTTTTTGGTTGATTAAGTTCACCAAATTGCAAGAATTGGAACCTATATTTCATCACCGTGTAGACTACGCTCGGTCTTAATTTGTTAATTTTTAGTGGGATCTTTAGCAAATAAGAACAGAATTGCGGCAGCGGCGACAGCGGCAACTCCGAACATAATCATTATGATATGAAAGTTGTTGGAGTATAGGTTCAGCATCAATCCACTTATGCTTGTCCCTAAAATGAGGCCAAGGGACCGAAATGATTGGTGTAGAGACATCATCGTGCCTCGAAAATCTGGAACCTGCTCAAGAATCAAACTTACAAAACTAGCCGCGTTCACACCTACAAAAAAAGTTGCTGTCAACCAGAAAGAAAGTGAACCATACACGAAAGGTACAAAAGTGAAAAGGATTTGTAAAAAACCTACAAATAATGCTGCTACGATGGCGAGAAGCCATCTGCCAGCTCGGTTTATCAAACGTGCTGCAATTAAGCCACCGAGAAATCCCGATGCTGAAGCCATCAAACCAAAAACTGCGCCGGTACTTAATGAAACTGAGAAATACGTTCTAAAGAAAGTAACAGCGTAAACAACCAAAGTTGAATTAATGCCAATAAGAACTGCACCAATCACGCATGCGATTGCAGATTTATTTGTTAAAATCTGTTTGAAAGCCTTCAAGTATTCTGGCTTTGATGTAAACTTGCTCGTCGTGGGTTTTTGAAGGAATGAAGAAGAAACAAAGGAATAGACTAGCCATGGAAATTGGAAAGATAAACCATAACAAAACCGAACGCCATCCCACTGCTGGCGCAATAATGCTAGTAGCAGGAGATACAACAAGATTGGTTAAGAATTGGCTTGAAACTACGAGACTAATTATCCAGCCTCTTTTTTGAAGGGGCAAAAACTCTCCAATTAATGTAAAAATCATTGTGCCCACCATGCCGCTTCCAATTCCATCAAAGACTGGAGAGAACAGAACTGTGGAAAAACTCGAGGCGAAAAAGTAAATCAACGTTCCTATTGCATAACATACGATCCCCAAAACCAACAAAAACTTATGCTTGAATCTGACCGCCAAGAAACCCAATGCCAACCCAATCATAATGCCTGTCAAGTAACTGATTGTGGAAAGCTGGCTCATGGTTCCAACAGAAACATTGAACGTTTTGGCCACGTCTTTGAGAACTATATTCTGAAAATAAGAAGTTGTGTATATCGATAAGTTAGCTAAGAATAGTGCTGTCACGAACAATGGAAGCTTAGGGCTTTTTGCGACTTTGGGATCTTGGGCACTCATGTTTTTACTTTTATCTATTCAATTAATATATTAAATTAATGTTATAATGTTTAATTTTATCAAAAAAGGTGAAAAAATAGGCGATAATTCCAGTGTTTATTCCTAATTTGAAAATACCAAAAGCTTCAGTAACAAAGCAATTGTAATGCCAAACTTTACAGTTTTGACAAGGAAAAAAAATTGCAGTGACCAACCTAGTCAGAATACGGTCGGGTTGCAATGAAATAACTTCCAATTAATTCCATCAAGTTAGTTAAAGTTTTGTTTAGTTTTCCAGAAAGAAAAACAGAAATTGGGAAGATTTCGACTGTCCTGTCGATAATTCTCTTGTAATTAGGTTGGTATTAAACAGTACCCTGTCCATTTAGCGGTGTTAACTGTTGGTCCATCGTAAGATATCAAGTGTCTGCCCTTTGAATTCACCAAAGCCCTGCAACTTTAATTGAACTGAATAGGAAGTGGTTCCGACAGGAGATCCGTTAGCGGGGTTAAGAGAGGTTGCGCCATTGACACAATGATTACTACTCCTGAAAATCCGTCGGGCGCGCCTTTAAGAGGCCCGTCGCCATAGTGGTAACATACCATGTTGCATCGGAATAACGGTCAGCTACGCCAGTTTTACTGCAATAAACTAAATTGAAAACGGAATGAGAGTACAATGCATAGGTAGTAGTTCCTATACCAAGTTGCCCAGGACATCACTTTGTGTTCCGATCTCAATCGTTATGCCGCCTTTGGTAGTCCATGAATATACAGGAGGAGCTGAACTTACAACTCCAGTTGTGGTGTTCCATGCAGGAACCTTTTGCCAGGGCGTCGGAAAAGCCAGCACTGGAGCTATAGTAAGCAGCATCAAAAAAACTACCATAGGAGCAAAAATCTTTTTTCTGTTCGTTTCTTTTCACCTCCACTGATCATCTTTGTCCTATTCGCTTAAGTATCGGAAAAATACATAATCATTTTTCTAGTCAGCAAAGCGCGGAGAAAATTGGTTAGAAACCCAAAATGTCCAGAAATCATAGGAATCAACGCCAAATGAACAAATATAACACCATCAAACAAGATATTGCGCCTAAAAATAGTTGATTTAACTCTATGGAGCTCAAAATAGCCTTATTCATTTTTCTTGCTCATTATTCGGTTATCAATTAAGCGTTTTATTATTTCTTTTTCATATGCGACTCTTAGTTTTAAGATTTTGCCTCCGCGACCCCTTTCGCCTGGAAAGAATCGAGCTTCGACTAGACCGCGACTTTCTAACTCAATCAACGCTCGTCCTTTACGTCCTCTAAAACCATACATACTTGACTTCGGCAATTTTCCATCATTAACAATTCTCATTAAAGATCTCCAACCAGCTTTTTCCTGCGCAATTTTTCGTCGCATGTAATCTTCCACAAAAGCGCTTACAAGATAGTCAAAGGCTCTCTTTGATGTTTCAGAGGCAAATTCGAACTTGGAATCCGAAATAGCAGTGGTTGTGCTGAAGCTTTCTCACTTTCGGCGGTTTGATGAGTGGTTTGACTGAGGCAAAGTCGCAATTAGATCTTGACTTTCCACTCTGCAGAGTTCCGGTTCAACGGTGATATTGTGTTGCTTAGGTTTGCATATTCGAATTCTTCCTGAGCTATCCCTGTAAACCACTTTAAGATTTAAGTTGAAAACGCCTATTTTTGTAGCTTCAAGTTTGACCTTGCTTGTCGTGACTTGGAACGGTTCGAGTTTTTTTTCCTTTATATCAAAAAACTCGTTTTGGTTATTGGACTCTTGAGAAAGGTTTCTAACTTTAAGATCAGGTTGCAAACCGTTTTCAACTCTAACCAACAATCCATGCTCTCTGGAAACATTGACGATATCAAGGCGAGCTTCAAATGTTTGACCAACCTTGACTTTTATGGGGACCATCAAACTTGCCTGCAAATTAAGGCGGGCAAACATTTCCTCAGCTTGACGATAAGCTTTTTGCCTCTCGTCAAGTTGAATTCTGGCCTCGTCAAACCGTCCTTGTCTCTCAAGAGCCCAAGCGTAATATAATTTTAGACGTGATTCGAACTCGGGTTGTGATGAAGCCTTAAGCAAGTTCGAAACATTCCTTGAAGTATTTGTCTGATTCCTTCCACTGATTTTTACCAGCGGAGAATACAGCCTTAGCTAATTACCCCATTACCAATTGATGTAAAAGAATATCAGGCGGCAGCTTCATGAGTTTTTCGAAGTACTCTTCTGAACGTTTTGAGTCACCAAGTTTGGTATAAATCACTGTAAGAGCAAGAGTAAACTATTCCATGGACCACTAGTGAATCTGTCTTCTCAGATATTTCCAGAGCTTTCAAGCCATATGACAGCGCCTTCTCAAAATCGCCGATGCGCTCAAAGGCTTGTGAGCTAAATGCATACGCGTAAACCAATCTGAGATAATTGCCTAATTTCAATTTCTCTTCAATTTCAATTATCTTTGAGTACATGTTCAATTCTTCGGGGTCAAGCAGACAGTTGCCAAAGGATCGACCTGCTATCGAGTATGCACCCATTAGCCAACTGATATCTCCTAGTTCCTCAAACATGGCAATCGAGCGCAAAGACTCTGCCAATCCTTCCTGCGGCTTGCCAAGCCTAACACGGTATACTCCAACTCCTATCAGAGACTAGAGCTGCATCCCAGAGAGAGTAATCTTCTTCAAAAATTCGTAGAGCCGCCGCGTGATTCTCAAAAGTGGAAACTAAAATATTTCTGTTAGCGAAGGCTCTTCCTTTATTTAACAAAACTCTGCGCATTTCCAACCGGTCAGCAGCAGCAAAAGGCTCTGCTTCCTTTACAAGTTCCATCAAATGATGAAGTGTCGCCATATTGAAAAGATGCTTCCATCGCCTTTCTTAATGCCCGCAACCTCAAAACGTCTGGTTGGGCATTCTTCGCCAGTTCCTCGAATATTATCATTGCTTGACTGAAAATACGAGTTTGCAAAGTAAGCGTCGCCCAATGCCTTCCAAAGCGTGGCCTTTTGACTTTAGGTTATTAAGGTCTTCCCCAATTGTGTGCAACTACGTAATTGAAGTGTTTTATGGCTTCCACGTTGCTAAATCTTGAGAGAGCAACTTTGCCTGCCTCCAAGGAGTATTTCAACGGCTTTTTCCTTATTTCCTGCTTGATCATAATGATACGCTAAGTCGTTTATGGAAAAAGCATCCGCTTCTTGCTAGTCTGCTTCAATTCTTTCTGCAATCCTCGAATGGTACTCTTTTCTTAAAAGAGGAGGGATTTCTTCGTAAATCATTTCTCGAGATTTTGCGTGACTAAACCTGCAACAGTTTTCATCACAATGTATCATCAAGGTAGTTTTTGCAATCTCGTTTAATGCTCTGAGAACAACTGCATTGTCTTGAGAGACTATTGCGGAAATCAACTTGGGATCAAATTTTTCTCCCACCACAGAAGCTGCATCCAAGATTATTCTTTGATCGCAATTCAAAGCTTCTACTCTTCGGAGAAATAACGTCCTTAACTTTTTTTGGAATTTCAAAGTTCATCAACGCACAAACCCCATTGACCATTCGTTTTGGAGAGATTTCCTCGTTGATGCAACATCCTCAGAGATTCCACCACAAAAAGAGGATTACCCATAGTGTCGCTGCCAACTTTTCTCCACAAGTCGAACGCACCAATCCGCCCAACATGTTTTAGCGATTCTCCGAACATCATCCGACTGAGGCTGGACAGTTTAACCTCCCGGTAGAGACCCTCGCGCCCCATTAGAAGTAGCTTTGGATAGCGGATTAGGTGACCTTCAACACTATGCATTAAGTTCCTCGCTTCTGAAAGTGGCTAGAATGAAAATTCTCTCAGAACCCGTTTGGCGCGCAAGATAATGAAGCAACGAAAGAGAGGCTGAATCAGCCCAGTGAATGTCCTCCAAAACCAAATCCAATGACTTTTTGGTTGATAAAAATACAAATTCTTAGCGACTGAGCGAAACGTTTGATACTTCCGAGTCTCAGGGTAGGTCTTCCCAAATGTCCCGTTTGCATCAGATTGATTTCCGACAAGCCAAGTCTTTAAGCTTAATTGTTGGTTAACGATCAATACTCCATCATCCGATTACTTGAAACATAAGAATCAAATACTTCTATAAACAGGAAATAGGGTACAGCGACGTCGCTAAGACACCAGCCCGTTAAAACAGTTACTTGCTTCTTCCTATCAATGTTAATAAATTCTGTGACAAGTCTAGTTTTTCCTGCTCCAGCCTCACCAGAAATAAAAACAGTTACTCCTTTTCCCGACAAAGCTGCCTCTAAACACCTTTTCAACTCTTCAAGTTCTTTTTCTCTTCCACAAGATTCGCTCGTCCAAAGTTTCAGAAGACAATTTTATTTTGTGACACCATTTTAACTTATTAAGATAAATTTAATATGATATAACACTCCTATTTCAAATTTAGTAATAATTCGAAAATTAGTACTTAGCATTTTAGAGACACCCAAAAATGGCGGGTGCATAGGTCAAACCTTGGCTCCGAAAATGCTTTCTTATTTCAAATATTGCAGATCCCCCGATCGAAAGTTGCAGATAATTTAAGCTTGCATCCTAGAGCAGAATGGAGGAATTATACCTCTCTACGGAGTTGACTCTTGATTTTAACATTTAGTTGAAAGATAAGAATATTTATCGTAGATACATTTGACCTTCGATAGCTTTTCAAGCATCCCAATGGGAATTTCCTTCATTATTAGAATATTGAATTGAAAGAATAGAATGCATAAGCAGATATGTTTATGAACTTGGGGAAGCAACGTCTGCGCCCTTTTTGTGAAGCTGGCTTATGTGTAAGTATATTTTGTTTGGTAAATGCCAATTTTTGCTGAGTTACTTAATGATCTTAGCGTAAACAACGTTTTTGGCTGGTAAACTTTTTAGGGAACTCTTGACACACCAAGAAGAATTTTAGTGAAACTTATGGTCGAGTACAAGTGGGTTGCGCTTTCGAACACGACTCTTGGCATTTTGATGGCTTCAATCGACAGCACCATCGTTATGATTGCGCTGCCAGCCATCTTCCGAGGAATAAACATTGATCCCTTCTCATCTTTCCAGTATATGCTTTGGATACTTTTTGGGTACAGTATAGTTACCGCCACATTACTTGTAACATTCGGTAGACTATCCGACATGTTTGGGCGCGTAAAACTCTATAACCTTGGATTCGCGATATTCACAGTCGGCTCAATACTGCTCTCAATAACACCCAATCAAGGAGACGCGGGTGCAATCGAATTAATAATTTTCAGAATAATTCAGGGAATCGGTGGAGCGTTCCTTTTTGCAAACAGCGTCGCAATAATAACTGATGCGTTCCCAAGCGATGAACGTGGAAAAGCGCTTGGAATAAACCAGATTGCTTTCCTTGCCGGCTCTTTAATTGGTTTAATTCTTGGCGGTGTATTAGCGATTGTTAACTGGCGGCTAGTATTTTTGGTAAGTGTCCCAGTTGGAGTGATAGGTACCGTTTGGTCATATTTGAAGCTTAAAGAGCAATGCAATATCAAGAAACACCAGAAATTGGATATTTGGGGCAACATCGCTTTTGGCGGTGGCTTAACATTGATTTTGACAGGTTTTATCTATGGTTTGATACCGTATGGAAACTCGTCTATGGGTTGGACTAATCCATGGGTCGTTGCTTCGCTTGCCTCAGGTGTAAGTCTCCTAGTTGCTTTTCCATTCATAGAGAATCATGTTGCTGAGCCGATGTTTAGGCTTGATCTGTTTAAGATAAGAGCGTTTACTGCAGGTAACCTTGCTTCATTTTTCAGTTCAATGTCAAGAGGGCGGAGTCATGATCATGCTTATAATATTGCTTCAGGGAATTTGGCTTCCTCTCCACGGCTACAGCTTTGATTCAACACCATTTTGGGCTGGAATTTTTATGATACCGATGTCTATTGGTTTTGTCTTAACTGGACCGATTAGCGGCTGGCTCTCTGACAAACATGGTGCAAGGTTGCTTGCTACTTTGGGCATGATAATCTCTGCTGTTGCCTTCATAGGATTCGTTTTGCTTCCAGTCGATTTTATTTACTTAGCCTTTGCCGCTGTGCTTTTTGTGATGGGAATTGGCGGTGGAGTGTTTGCATCTCCTAACATGGCATCGATAATGAACTCTGTTCCTGCAGAATGTAGAGGCGCAGCATCTGGAATGCGCGCGACCATTCAGAATAGTGCAATGATGATAAGTCAAGCTGTGTTTTTCACAATCATAATAGTTTCGCTTAGCGCCACTCTTCCAGGTGCACTTTCCGCCGCCGTGACCGGCGCAGGCGCTTCTCCGCAGATAGCACACATCTTCAGCTCAACACCAGCTTCAGGAGCATTATTTGGGGCATTTCTAGGCTACAATCCAGTTGCAACCATACTTCATACGCTTCCAGCATCAGTAATTAGCTCCATACCCACAGCAACAATGACTTATCTTACGGGATCAACGTTTTTCCCAAATGCAATTTCAACTCCATTCATGACAGCGCTTAGAGAAGCATTCATTATCGGCGCAATAATGTGCATTATAGCGGCAGTTTCCTCAGCATTCAGAGGCAGAAAATACGTCGATGAAGGACCCAAGCGCAAGAAAAATGGGCAAAATACCGCTTTAAAGCAAAACGTTTAACCTAACAATGCTTTTTAGCTTGATTTATCTTAAGAGAACATATGACATCAGTAAAGGATATTATGACTAAAGATGTTGTTTCAATCGATGTCAATTACAGCGTTTTTGATGCAGCAGAAATTATGAGTTCTAACCAGTTAGGTTGCTTAGTTATCGTAGATGGCGAGGTGCCTGTTGGAATAGTCACTGAAAGAGACATAGTTAGAAGGGTCTGCGCAAAAAAATTGCCTGGAGAAACTAAAGTCTCAGAGATTATGTCTAAGTCTCTTATTACCATAGATCCTGATGCGTCGCTTAAAGAAGCCGCGCGTGTAATGTCAAGTAATAAGATCAGAAGACTTCCCGTAGTAAAACATGGCAAGCTGATTGGAATACTTGTTGCATCGGATTTTGTGCGAAATCTTGGGAAAAAATCGACTTCAGACGAAATTCTTGAAGCGGTTGGTCGTTATTCTTCTCCCTCCTTTCCTCTATGATGCTCGTTTAGGACCAAAAACTGCACAATAATGATTCTTCTATACCAAATGGTTCTTATAGCCAGCCCGTAACAAATAACTTTGCCCTTTTGGGTTTCTTACTTGGCAATGGGCTCGTCGTATTGTTTAATAACAAGCTAAAGCTGACACTCTAAGAACGAGTTGCCTTTTGGATTCTAATATCTCCAGCAGGAAAGCCTATTAAAGATAAATACTGGTAGTGCAATTTCGTTACCTTAAAGGAGAAATAAAGTTGTCTGTAGCGCAAAGAAAATACTTTACTGAAATCGCAGCGTTGGCAGATAAAACAGTGTCTGTAGTGACAACCACTGGGAAAACATTCAATGGCACACTCATCGGCATTAACCCTGATAATATGAGTCTAAGCATCGCTGATGCAAAAGACGAAACTGGAAAAATGCTTCATCGAATATTTCTAAATGGGAACGTCGTTGCTCAAATATCAAGCGCAGAAAAACCTTTCGACCTCAAATCCTTGGCTTCAAGACTTGAAAAAGTTTTTCCCACAATGGTCAAACTGTACGAAGACCAAGGGTTCATCTGGGTCATGGACAAAGTAAAACTAACCGAAAAAGGCGTTATTGAAGGTTCAGGTCCAGCTGCTGACCGAGTGCAGAAAGTATATCAAGCGTTCATGAGTGAAGTTAAACCCTAAATAAACCAGCGCAGTTGTTGCTCCTCTTTCTTCTTTTCTTCTGTTATGCTCCTTATGATTCCAAATGATTCTAATGTTTTTTTGATTTCGATGCCACTTTCTTCAAGCTTGGTTAAATCGACTTGGATATTCAGGTACTTTTCAAGCATTGTTAACGCGTATCGTGCGGCATTTACGTCTGGATCCATTCCGGGCGTATCAACCAAGAACGAGAAACCTTTCATATCTCTGATTCTTGCCAGTCCGATGGATAAGCCTGCTATTCCAAAAACATGTCCAACCATCACTTTTGTTCCCAAATCTAAGGCCTCCTGCATTGTATCTAAGTCTGTTGCTGTGCTGTAAATTGCGAGGTACTGGTTGTGCTTCATCTTTCTTGAAGCCTCCAATGGAAATTACGAATTTGCAACCATATTCTTGGGCTAAATCAAGAATTTTTCCAACCAATTCGTATTGCCCAACAGTTGTAAGAGCTTGAGTGTTTCCAAACCAAATAATCAAGTCTCGTTTGCCTTCCTCTTGTTTGACATAGTAGAGTTCGTTTATGGGCGTAAGGGCTCCGCCATCTCTCGGTTGTTACCGCAAAATCTTGGAATGACGAGGAGAAAATTTGAATGAAACGTTTTAGCTTTTAGTTCTTTTATTAAATGAAGCGCTGCAATGTTAGCTACAAATCCAATTCCGGGTAATCCTTCAATGAGGATTGGATCGTTTAGTTTTGGTTTTTCGCTTATGTCTATTGAGCAGACCATGGTTACATCTCACTTCGATATTAGACAAACTATGATGATATAAGCATGCCTAATGTTAGAGAAAGTAAATTTTCGCTAGAAAAAAATGCTATTACGGAAAGTTAGTTCCAATTGCTTGGCTTCAAATTTTTTTCAGGCTAGTGTTTTTTATAACCGAGCGGTCATTCTTGTTTAGGCTTCAGCGTTGAGTTTCGAAATAAAAGAAAAAGACTTGCTTGGCAGGATAGGAAAACTAAAAACTAAAAGTGGAACAGTGGAAACCCCACTCTTATATCCAGTAATCAACCCCAGCATCCAGCTTGTTACACCTAGACGTCTCAAAGAAACGTTTGGTTTTGAAGCAGTCATAACTAACGCTTACATACTCAAAAAACGTTTTGAAGATAAACCTGCAGAAGAGGGCTTACATAAATTTCTAGATTTTGATGGCGCAATAATGACTGATTCAGGAGCCTACCAAATCCTTGTTTACGGCGGAGTTGAAGTTAGCCAAAAAGAAATCGTTGCCTACCAAGAACGCATCGGAAGCGACGTCGCTACTATGCTTGATATTCCAACAGGATGGAAAGTAACTAAGGAAGAAGCACAAGAAACCGTGGCAGAAA
Organism: Candidatus Bathyarchaeota archaeon; assembly: GCA_963768895.1. GTDB lineage: Archaea > Thermoproteota > Bathyarchaeia > Bathyarchaeales > Bathycorpusculaceae > Bathycorpusculum. The sequence goes on along the minus strand of CAVYJU010000031.1, from coordinate 29,380 downwards.
CTTTGAAACGAGCAAAAGATTTCTTTAAAATCAAAACACGGGAAGATATTTTGTGGGTTGGACCAGTTCAGGGCGGCAGACACTTAGACCTTGTTGCCAACTCGGCGGTTGAAATGGGAAAACTACCTTTCCAAATTCACGCGCTCGGAAGCCCAACTGAAGTTATGGAAAGCTACCGCTACGACGTTTTAGCCGACATGATATTGACCGCCAAAAAAGGTTTACCTATTGAGCGCCCTTTGCATCTGTTTGGCGCTGGGCATCCAGCCATGTTTTCGTTAGCGGTGGCGCTTGGCTGTGACCTTTTTGATTCGGCAGCATATGTTTTGTATGCTCGGGAAGGCCGTTACATGACTGAGAATGGAACATGGCGGCTTGGAGAAATGGATTATTTCCCATGCTCGTGCTCAAGATGCACTTCAGTGAAACGCCAAGAGGGCTCGAGAAGAAAACGAAGAAGGAACAGGAGGTTTTCTTAGCTGAACATAATCTTTACGTCTGTGCTGCAGAGATGCGGCGAATTAAGCAGGCTATCCGAGATGGCAGGCTGTGGGAACATACCGAGATGCGGGTACATGGTCACCCAGCATTGCTCTCTGCTCTCAAAAAACTTCGAAACCACTCCGATTTCTTAGAAAAATATAGTCCAACGGTGAAGTGCAGCGGCTTTTTCTATTTCGACTCTGTGGGACTTGCACGCCCCGAAATCACTCATTACCATAAACGTCTTAAGCGAACGATATGACCCCCCAAGCAACGCCAAAGTTCTTTTTCTCGTACCCCAAACAAGAAATAAACCATTTCATAAAGCACCTGAATTCAAGAAGATCCGCCAGCTTTTCCGCAATCTAGGCGAAGAGATTGCCTCAAAAATCCACATCTGTGTTTATTCTGCTCCATTCGGCGTTGTTCCATTGGAGCTTGACGAAGTTTATCCGCTCAGTCAGCATGAAATGGCTTTGCCGCTTGACTTGGAAACTATAGATTACGTTGCAAATCAAGCTCGAGAATACATAAAGCGCACGAGTTATGAGAGTGTGGTTTTGCTTAATGATGCAAACCTTTGGCAGGGAACAATTGAAAAAGCTTGCAGGTCCGCTTGCAAAACGAAGGGTTTAGCGTTTAATTGCGTTGATGCTAATGTGAAAGGAACCAAAGAGATTTTAGAGCGTTTAGAGAACATTTTTCGGAAACATCTTGGTGAATAACCTTGATTCAAGCTGACTTGCATATTCACACTGTTTATTCTCATGATTCTGTCCTTCAACCGAAAACACTTATTGATCAGCTTGTAGCGCATAGTTTCATTAAAGTTGCAGCGGTCACAGATCATGACAGCATTCGAGGTTGCAAAGCTGCAGTTGAGTTGGCTTCAGCTTACCCTGACATTCTAATTATTCCAGGAGTTGAGATAACCACTCCACAGGGTGACATGCTTATTTTGGGCACGAATGAATTACCGCCTCATCCTTGGACGCCTGAAAACGTTGTTGATTACGCAAAAAGTATAGATGCAGTCTCTATAGTAGCGCATCCTTACCGGGAATATGGCATGGGCGACTTAGCAAGAAATTACAAGGTTGACGCCATTGAAGTATTGAATGGCGGATCCACAGCAGCTGCAAATAATCAAGCTAAGGAGCTTGCTAAAAGCAGGGGTTTACCCGGTACAGCAGGAAGCGATGCCCACCAAGTGTCTGAATTGTTTAGTGTTTACACAAAGATTGATGCTTCTTTAGAAATTGATTCGATCTTGAATGCAATTAAGAAAGGTTTTGTATCTGCACAGACTGGAAGAGGGTCAATACATTTTTAAAATAGCATAGTTAATTTTTAATTCGTTAACTGTTGATAATAAGGATTGGTCTGATTGCAAATTGGATTTTTAGGTGGAGCTAGAGAAGTTGGTAGAATTGGTGTAACTGTTAAATCACAAAAAACTAAAGTTGTCTTAGATTATGGTGTTATGCTTGACCGTGAACCTGGTTTTCCGATGCATATTCCACCTAAAGAGTTAGATGCGGTGATTTTAACTCATAGTCACCTTGATCATTCTGGTGCCATACCAATCTTTTACATAAATGACAAGAAACCTTTAATCACAAATAAGTTAAATTTAGAGTTGACTCAGGTTCTTATTTCAGATTTCATTCATTTGTCAGGTTATTTTTTGCCTTTTGAATATCTTGAACTCAACAGCATGATGCACAACAGTCAGCACGTAGATTATGGTGTTGAAGAAACCGTCGGCGACATGAAAATAAAACTTTTTGATGCTGGTCATACGCCTGGAAGCGCTCAGGTGCAAGTTGAGGCTGATGGCAAAAAAATTCTGTTCACTGGCGACTACAACATGGAAGACAGCAAAATGTTGAAAGGGGCAACAATGGATTACGGCGATTACGATGCTGTTATCACTGAGAGCACTTATGCAAGTGAGGATCATACTTTGCGACCTGAACTTGAGAAAAAGTTTGTTGAAGCAGCAACTGAAGTAGTTGAACTAGGCGGAACTGTTCTAGTACCAGCGTTCGGTGTTGGACGAGCGCAGGAGATTGCATGTGTTTTAGCAGCACATCATTTTGAGTACCCCATAGTTTTGGATGGTATGGCTCGCGAAGCAAGCAGAATAATGATGAATTACAAAGAATTTCTCAGAGACCCTAGGCTTTTTACGAATGCTATGCACTCGCTCGATTGGGTTGACGGCTGGCGAGATAGGAGGAGAGCGGCAAAAGACCCAGGTTTAGTTATTTCACCTGCAGGCATGTTGAAGGGTGGTCCATCGCAATTTTATGTTTCCAAAATCGCAAAGAAAGCAACTAACGCGATTTTTCTGGTTAGTTATCAGATTCCTGGAACTCCTGGTAAACAGTTAATGGATAAGGGTGTTACTTTGGTTGATGGAAAAGTTCGCAAGATAAAGGCACAGTATCGACACTTTGATTTCTCTTCACATTGTGGAGCAAGTCAACTCAAAGAGGGTTTACGCCGTCTCGGAGGAAAACCCAAAGTTTTCTGTGTTCATGGTGCAGAAGGCAACTGTGAATTGTTTGCGAATTGGGCGAAAACCGAGCTTGGTTTAGATGCAGTGGCACCTAGAACTGGAGAAACCTACGAAATTTAGGTTTATACCTATGAGGATTGGAATTCTACCTATCGGCCAAATAGCTCCAGAGACTCTGCCTGAGATTGCAAGGGGTTTGGTTAAACTTTTTCCTGATACGGCATCGTCAGTTATCACTGAGGCTCTACCCCTTCCAGAACAAGCTTTCGAAAAGAAACGTAAACAATACAATTCAAGCCAGATACTTAATGAACTTAGAGTTTTTGCCGCCAAGAACGAAGGATACCACAGGATTTTGGGCGTGGCAGACGTAGATGTTTTCGCGTCAGGATTAAATTATGTATTTGGAGAAGCCTACGCGCCAGGAAAAGCTGCTTTGATTTCTCTTTGGAGGCTAAGACCTGAGTTTTACCATGAAAAAGCTGACATTTCAATCTTTAAGTTGAGGTCAATAAAAGAGGCTATTCACGAGTTGGGACACACTTTAGGCTTGCATCATTGTCGTAGCACTTTTTGCGTTATGCATTTTTCTAACTCTATTTTTGACACGGATAAAAAGCAAAGCTTATTGTGTGACCAATGTTATTTGCAAGCGGCGTTAGCGATTAGCAATTTAGGGTAAGCAACCTTGACCGAACCAGACAAAGCTATAACTGAAGCAGATAAGGAAGACAAATTCAAGTTTCAAATTGTTTATTTGGTGCCGATACTGGCAAGCTTAGTTTTCGGTTTAGGCTGCGCATACTTGCTAGTACCTCAACCGACACAGAATGTTCAGGTTACTGTCTTTCAAGGAAATACAGCTTCGGAGCACCTTGGAAACGCATCTTACTTTGTTATTCTAGTTGCAATTAGTGCAGCATTATTCTATGTTCTGCTTAAGCGAAAAAGCAAAAAAATCATCAAAGGCCTTAATAGTTGTTGCCATGACAACTGCATCGTTGCTTTTATCGATAGTTTACTTGTCAGCGATTTTTTCTGACTTAATTGGAGATCCTTGTGATACCGCTTCCATAATCATTACGGTGCTTTTTGATCTTGCGATTTTCCGCTTTGGAAGCATACCTAGAAACATTGCCGTAGTCGGAATTGGCGGAGCATTGGGCATTTTCTTTGGCAAATCTCATTCCGCTCTACAGTGCAGTGCTGATTCTCGCTTTTCTTGGCAGTGTATGACGTGATTGCGGTTTATCGGGGGCATGTGGGAAAAATCGCTCAATCAGCATCAGGATCAGGAACAGGATCTGCACTCGATGAGCTTCAAGGGTTAAGCTTTTCATTTAAAGATATTCAGATGGGGCTAGGCGACTTAGTGTTCTACTCTATGCTAACAGGAGCCATGTTTCTTCGGCTTTCCACTAAGTATTCTGCCAACTGTAATAGCAATTATCGGTATCTTAGCAGGCTCAATCATAACCTTTTTTATGCTTGGGACAAAAAGGAATCTTCCCAGGTTTGCCCTTCCCAATCATGCTAGGCTTAGCAGGTGGACTCATTACTGGATTTTTGATTCTTCCTCTTCTTCATTTAGTTAATTTGTTTTTTTTACAAGCTAAAATCTAGCTGGCAAAAATTTACCTATTTTATTCGATTTATGAAAAGCTTAAAGAGAGAAATAGCCCCAGATAAAATGTGGTGTTGCAAACGGAGAAATCGACGGTAGCAATTGTGAAGGGTGAAAGAGGGCATGAACCCGTTTTTAAAGCTCTTGACTTGATAAATTACGAATCATGTTTGTCCGGTTACAAGAAGGCGCTCATAAAAGTCAATTTCATAACCACTAAAACATGGGAGTCAGGAGCAACAACCGACCCAATAGTAGTTGAAGCTATAATACAAAAACTCAAACCTCTCGGACTGGAAGTTTACGTTGTCGAATCAGACGCCACCATGACCAACGCCGACAAAGCCTATGAAGCCACAGGCATGAAAGAAATGTGCCAACAAAACGGCGTCGAATTCCTAAACTTACGGTATCAAAAAGAAAAAATCAAAATCCCAATTCCCGGATGCGAAACATTAGGGAGCATTACAGTCCCCAAAATCGTTACAGAATCAGCCATAATTAGCGCAGCAAAACTCAAAACCCATATGGCAACAAAAGTCACTTTAGGCATGAAAAACATGTTTGGTCTTTTGCCAGACAAATTCAAAGCAAAATATCATGCCAGAGGCATAAGCAGCGTTGTAGTGGACATTAATACTGTAATCAAACCTGCGTTGACGGTAATAGATGGTTTCGTGGCGATGGAAGGTCGAGGCCCAACCGACGGCACGCCTGTCAAAATGGATTTGATAATTGCAGGGAAAGACGTTGTTGCTACAGACGCGACTGCAGCTAGAATTATGGGGTTTGACCCAAAAGAAATCAGCCACATCCGAAGAGCCGGCGAGAAAGGGCTGGGAAACATCGATAACATAGAAATCCTTGGATCAAAGCTTGAAGACGTTACACGAGTGTTCAAAAGAAGCAAAGTAGCCTAACTCCTTAAAGGCACAAGCTGTAGAGCGATCAATATGACAATTGATTTATTTACAATATAGCAAGCACAAGGATAATATAGAGAATAAGTAAATCATGTTTGACTTGAAGGTGCGGTTGCCATCAAAAGCAAAATCAGCAGCATCGGATATGTTAATAAAATCCAAGAAAACATTTTGAGTATTAAACATAGAGAACTTTCACCCTTGTATGAGGAGTTAAAAGCGGCTGACTGCGTAATCTGCGGTGGATCAGGCAGATCACTTTACTCCTTAAATGCTGCTTTGAGCCAAATTGCTTTGAGCCAAGTTGGCTGGAGAAACAAAGTGATTTTGACTCCTGATGACCCCGGTTTCCCTGGAAAAAGCATGTATGATGCAGCAATGGATCTTTCGAGGCGCTACAAGAAAACCTTGCTTTTGATAAATTCTGGAAGCGGCTACTCAGATGACCCGTTAGTCATGGCTCAAGATTTAGCTAAGTATATTGAAGAAAAAAAATCTAGCAAGTTTTCGATGGGTCTTTTCACTTCTGCAATTAATTCGCCTTTAGGGGAAATAGTAAGTAAATACGGTAACGTAGTTGAGCTTAAGGGACGGGGAAAATCTAAGCCTGGCACTGAATATAGTGAAACAGGAATGATGGGCGACATCTTTGAGTTAGGCACTCTTGAGCTTTTGAACAGCATGATTGAAGCCATTTTCCGAAACCTTGAAGTCGACGATGTTTTCAGGCTTTGCGTGGAAGAATTTGAAAAAATCGGTGAAATGATAGATTCAAACGTTACCTCAGATACCTACACTCAACTCGTAGATGTGCTTGAAAAACGAACCAACGTATTTTTAGGCGGAAAAGGCACAGCTAACGAAATTGCCAAAATGACAGGCGTGAGACTCTTCCACATCAAAAGTTTTCTAGGTGACAATGTCTACATAACAAGAGGAGTCAATACTCCGCATCCAAGAGCAGGAGACCTCGAAATCCTCTTATCATATTCGGGCGAAACAAGACCTGTAATCATTTGGGCAGACGTTATTAAGAAATTTGCGGGAGTAGTATTTGCAATGACAACTTCAGCTGAATCTACGTTGGCGAAAAAAGCTGACCTAAAAATTATTCTCCCAGAAGAAGCAAAACCGCTTACCCCAAGACGCTTTTACACAAGAGCAGCATATGTGTTAAGCCCTGTGCCGGTAAAGTTAGCTGAACGTCTTGGACAAAGAGGACTGAATCTGCCTGAGTACATAATCAGCTGGTACCACTCAGTAACACAATAAACATTCCATTTTTTTAGAATTTTAGCTCGAAACAAGTGTCCTTCTTCTAAGATTAAAATTCGTTCAAATCCAAAACGGTTTCCCAAAAACAAAATCAGTCAAAAACACCGCGAAATCAACATTCTCCGCATAAACTTCTCCAATTTCACTATTAACGATAATCTTGACTTTCTTGCTAATTGATTCTGCAACCATTTCAGCAACACCCGCATTTTTGCCTCCATCCGAAAGCTTCTCCTTCAAGAGGACAGCAACGTCGGTTGTTTTCCGTGGCACCATAACTACCCAGCGTCCATCCTCAATGTAGGGTCCAGAAATCACGGTTTTGTTATTGGCATATTTTGTTAGGAAATTTTCGCATTCAACTTCTCGCTCAAGCGGCGGACCAAGATGTTTTTTGATGTTGGGCAAAACGTGCTGTTCCAGATCAAAAATAAAAATGCTCAGCGTTTTTTCGTTGCTCCAAACAGTATCTTTGAGAATTTTGTAATCATTTAACTCTATCAGTTTGTGAAGCGCCCGTTTTGATCTGTAGAGTTGCCCCCATAAAACGTCGGGAACAGTGGAAGCTTGATCTATGACCAGAAACACGAGGGACGAGCCGCGGTTCTTCAATTCGCTTTGCAGACCAGCAATAGAGAAAGCATGTTGTCTTGGGCGGATAAAAAAATGCCATACTTGGTTTTTTTAGGAATGCTCTGGCTGCGCCAACGAAATCAAAAAGTTTTTGGGGTTGTACTGGTGAAGCCACATTTCTTCCTTTGTCAACTGGGTCGATGATTACCATCGGCTCGGGAAAGAGCAATGAAATGTCCCTTTCTCTGTTTGCGTAGTAGTTTTCTATGTCTACAATCACTCGTTTACTGTAACGTGCAAACGCTTCTATGGTCAAGGCGAAAGAGCGGTACTTCATTATCAATAGTTCACAAAGGTACCCGCTGAATCCACCGATTTTAATTTCCGCGCCGTAAACGCCCGTTCCCTGCATGAATTTTTTTAGAAGCCGAACCTCACCCTGCAATTCTTTACCAAGATTCTTTTTAATGTAGTCTGTGTGGTAAGGCGTGCGGTCGGTAGCGCTTTGCCATTCACCAAGCATCGTATCGTAACAAGGCACAATGTCAACACGGTAATCCTCAACCTTCAGCTGAAGATACGGGTGCTCAGCGAAACGTTCAACCTGCTCGTAGGATCCAGCTGCGTTTTTTGCAATTCTTAAAGCTACGTTACCAAAGTGTTTTCGGGGAATCGAGGTTGGCAAACGCATGAAAATGTCGATGTCTGGGTTTTCCTTAAGCCATGTATCTTTTGCAACCGAACCCTCTACTCTCACCACTGCTTCGATGCCTTCTTGTCTGCAAGCCAACGACACTTTAAGCTCTAACTCCCGAGTAATAGCTTCTACTTTTGCCCGGTCCTCTTTACTCGGAGTAATTTTTTCCAGTACAACCTTGGTTAAATTGTTTATTTCCTGCATGTTAATCATTTTGTTGAGGCGTCTGGGCAGACTTCTTTAATTGTTGAGTACGTTGGACCTTTAGGCGATAGCTGGCTTCGCTTAAGCCTAAGACAATTAGCCCTGATTGTGCCAACTTCATAATCGCCTTTTTTTGTTACAAGTTCAGCTAAGTTCTGTTTGTTTTTGCTAGATCTTTACACGTGCAATAGTTAAGTGTGGGCTAAACCCGTAAGAATCAGCCTCGAAATCCTAAGGCGCGTATTTGCGGTTCTAGCTGGCTAAAAATACTTTTCAGTTGTTCCACACCCTCAGTCATTCCTGCCCAAACAACTCTGGGGTAACTTACGCTGGGAAAAACCCCTAGACCTTTATATTTGAATTGTGAACGGAGTGAATTTTACGTTTTTCATGGCTTCATAGACTTTCTCCACCATACTGGGACTAATTGAACCTAGAAAACGGACAGTTACATGGATATTTTGTGGAGCTACAAGTCTAAGGTCGGCACCTGTTTCAAGAACAAGCTTTTGCGCTGCTGACAGCCTATTTAGCACCTGCTCATTTTCAATGTCAAAAGCTATGAAACTTCTAATCTGTTCGGACACAACACGCACCTTAGGTATTTTTAACACTTAACTTTCATAAATAATGTGTGCTTCAACAAACAACTTGTTAATCAAATGTTACACGCCAATATACACAAGTATCATAAATGCTTTTTAATACAAACCTTTGCTAATATGAACCAAAAAAGGGGAAAGCTATGAGCGCTCACAAAATAGTTGTTGGTCTAGCAGGAATGCCTGGATCTGGCAAATCCTTGGTCGTTGAAACCGCCAATGAATTAGGCTACGCCATTGTAACTATGGGCGATGTAATTAGAGAGGAAACAAAGAAACTTGGATTAGAATTAACCCCGCAGAACGTCGGTAAAGTCATGCTTCAGCTGCGAGCTGACGGAGGAGTTGCAGTAGTTGCACAGAAATGTATTCCCAAAATAGAGGCACAAGAAAGCAGCAAAATTCTTATCGACGGATTAAGAAGCCTCTACGAGGTCGACGCTTTCAAGGCACATTTTGCCAAATTCAGCATAGCTGCAGTACATGCTTCCCCAGAAGAGAGGTTCACACGTCTAACTAGCCGACACCGAAGCGACGACCCAAGCGCATGGGAAGTTTTCCATGAACGTGACAGCCGTGAACTAAGCGTTGGTTTAGGAAATGTGATTGCGATGGCAGAGCAAATGGTAATCAACGATAGTAGTGTTGAAGAAACAAAAGCCAGAGTCGCAGAGGCTTTGCGGAGAATTGAAGAAAAATGGCTGAAGTAAGCGTTCACATTGAAACAGAAATTAACCAGACAGAGAGCGAGGAAAAAGTGAAGACAGCTGTAACTAACATTTTATCTAATGCTTCAATAACAATTAAAACCGAAGGCAAAACAAAAATTTTAAATGCCGATGCAAAAGGCCAAGAATCTCTAAGTAAACTGCGTACCACTTATGCGCAATGACAGAGTTCGTGATGCATCCAGAAAAGCGCTTTTCCGAAGCACAAGAGGCAACACGATTAGTTTTTGCTTAAACAAACAGGTAGCTTTTGCAGGACACGTTTCCTTTTGCGAAGAAACAGCGGAATCACCACTAGGCCCCTTAAAAATAACAATTGAAACCGATTATCCGCAGCAACTCATCGAGTGGCTAGCTGAAAAATCTTCTTAATAAGAAGGGCTTCTGTTGTCTTTAAGGGCTAAGGTCTGCAAAAATGGCGCAGTTTTGCTAGGTGACAACGTTGCCTGTGACGCTTTTGACGGCACTATGCCTTTAAGGATCGTAACACATGCACACGCAGACCATCTGGGCGGCTTACGGAAAAGTCTTGAGGCAATGCGAAAAGGTTTTGATGACTAAAGCCACAAGAGACCTTGCAGCAACTCTTGACAATTCCCTCAAGCTCCGTAGCGCACCAGTTCAGACAATGGAGTACGGCAAACCCATAAAATTCGGCGACGAAAAAATAACGCTTGTAAAAGCTGATCATATTTTGGGTGCCGCGCAAGTGTTGGTTGAGGATGCTGGCGGGATACGGATAGCTTATTCCGGCGATTTCAGAACTGATGATTCACCCGTTGTAAACTGTGATGTCTTGGTGGTTGATTCAACATATGGTAGTCCTTCGTGCAGGCGAAGATTTGACATTGATGTCCGAGAACTTTTAGTTTCTATGGTTGAAAAACGTTTGAGGGGCGGTGCTGTTTACGTTTTTGGTTACCATGGCAAACTGCAGGAAATAATGAAGCTTCTAAGAGAGGCAGATGTTGAAGTTCCGTTTGTCATGCCTGAACGTGTTTACGAAGTCACCAAAGTTTGCGAGCAACACGGCATGAATCTTGGTTGCTTGTCTCTTTCCACTAATGATGATGGACGTGAACTTTTGGAGGGTAATCTTCCTTGCGTTGCATTTTACCATATGAATTCACGCCAGCATGTGGGGTTAAGTAATTCTCGGATTTGCGTTAGCGGTTGGGAATTCAATACACCGTGCAGACAGATTGGCGACAGAGAATATTTGGTTGCTTTAAGTGATCACTCTGATTTCGATGGCACAATTGAGTATGTTAAACGTTCACACGCAAAACAGGTCATTACAGACAATTATCGAGGCAACAACGGGACAGTTTTAGCTAAGGAAATTCGCAAGCGCTTAGGCGTTTCTGCAATCGCAATGCCCAGAAATCATGGTCAAACTACGTTGTAAATCCCTATGTTTTGGGCTAAAAGTTGCTTAAAGCTTAAAAGCGGAAAACTAAACTACAGTCAACTCACAAGTAAAGGAATCAAAAATGACTAAATCATCTGTAATTTCAGGATTCTATAAACTTCCACCCAAAGAACGTTTAGCAATCATTAAAGATTTTGCAGGCTTAACCGACGAGGAAGACACGGTTACTTGAAAACACTGGCTCTTTGCCAATGGATGTAGCTGATCACATGGTTGAAAACGTTATCGGCGTTTTCCCCGAACCCTTAGGCATCGGCGTAAATTTCCAAATAAACGGAAAAGACTACTTAATCCCGATGGCAACTGAAGAGCCAAGCGTTATTGCCGCAGCGAGTTACGCAGCTAAAATGATTCGTGACGGCGGAGGCTTCCACACCAGCAGCACAACACCAGTGATGATTGGGCAAATCCAACTTGTAAAAATTAAAGATGCCAAATTAGCTAAACAACAAATCTTGGACGCTAAAGTCCGAAATTCTCAAGAAAGCAAACGACCAAGATCCAGTTCTAAATTCTTTCGGCGGCGGAGCCAAAGACATGGACGCCAAAATTATCGACACCACAATGGGGCAAATGGTGATTGTCGAATTATATGTTGACTGCAGAGACGCCATGGGCGCAAACGCTGTTAACACCATGGCTGAAGCTGTAGCTCCAATGATTGAACAACTTACAGGCGGCCATGTTTACTTGCGCATTATCACTAATTTAGCTACAAAACGCTTAGCCAAAGCGTGGTGCACCATCCCGAAAGAAGCACTTGGTGGCGAAGCTGTAGTAGATGGTATTGCTTATGCGTCAGCTTTTGCAGCTGCCGATCCTTACCGTGCAGCAACCCATAACAAGGGCGCTTTGAACGGAATAATCGCAGTTGTTTTAGCTACTGGTAACGATCATCGTGCCATTGAAGCTGGAGCACACGCCTACGCCGCCTTAAATGGGTCCTACACTTCAATTTCTAAATGGACAAAAAACAAGAACGGAGACTTAGACGGCGAAATTGAATTGCCAATGGCTGTTGGCTTGATCGGTGGAGCTGTAAAAACTCACCCGATAGCAAGAATAGCTATGAAAATCTTGAATGTTAAATCAGCCAACGAATTCGGAGAAGTCTTAGCTGCCGTCGGATTAGCTCAAAACCTGGGTGCACTACGAGCATTATCAAGCGAAGGCATTCAGCGAGGGCACATGTCTCTTCATGCAAGAAACATCGCAGTAACTGCAGGCGCAAAAGACGACTTAGTTGACAAAGTTGCTGAACAGATGATTAAGGAACGCAAAGTCCGAGTAGACAGAGCTAAGGAAATTCTCGAAGAACTAACCAAAAAACAGTAGCTTTTCTTTTGTTTTCTTCATCTTTTTGTTTTAGAAAATAGAAATTATTATTTTTTTTTATTCTAGTATTATTCTTGCGTCGACTGTTTTTGCGCCTTTCTGGTATGCTATCACTGGGTTCAGGTCTAACTCCTTAATTTCTGGATGATCCATAACCAAGCGGGAAGTGCTGCAAAGTATTCCTGCTAACGCTTCAATGTCTGCAGGCGGTGTGTTGCGGAACCCTTTCAAAAGCGGATAAGCCTTTAGCTGAGTAATCATTTCTTTTGCATCATCAATGCTTAGGGGTGCAATTCTGAAGTTTACGTCTTTTAGGATTTCAACAAATATTCCACCTAAACCAAACATTACCGTTTGCCCAAACTGGGGGTCTTTGATTGCTCCCACTATTACTTCAGTTGAATTTGGAGCCATTTCCTGCACCAAAATGCCTACGATTTTTGCATTAGCATTGAACTTTTTAACGTTTTCTAAAATTTGGTTGTAAGCATTAATTACTTCTGTTGGGTTTTTCAGGTTAACTATTACACCTCCAGCGTCTGATTTGTGGATTATATCTGGGGAAACGATCTTGAGGACAATTGGGTAGCCGATTTCGTCAGCGTATTTTGCCGCTTCTTTCTCGTTTGATGCAACTCTGAACTTGGTTACGGGGATGCCGTACTCTCTACAGATCATTTTGGCTTCAGGTTCAAGGAGGGTTTTTCTCCCTTCTTTTTTTGCTTGGCTGATGATTTTTGAGGTTTGGTTCAATTGTTATTCTTCCGTTAACGTGTTTGTGTATGTGGATGTTTTGTAGGTTTAAAATTGTTTTGATGTTTGTTAGCTGGTTTTTCTTTTGGCTGCTTGCTGTATTTGTGTTGAACACATGAGCATTATATTATAGTAAGACATAATACTTAATAGGAGTAAACTGGAAGTCCTAAATACTGACCAATTATGCCAAACCAAAGCTTCAAACAACTAAAAGAAAACTTCAAAAAACTACAGCCAAACAAAAAAGCAGACACTCAGCCGAAAACGACCAACGAAGATCAAAAAAACACCAAGAAAGGGTTCAAACTGCCTAAATTAAGTTTTAAAAAGAAAGTACCCGAACAAGAGCTTCCCACAGTAGCCAAAGCTTTGCCTAAGGGAACCAAAATAATTGACAAATACTCTTTATACGAGCCCTTCGCCCAAGTTGCAATTATTCAAGAGCCAAAAACAGGCGAATACAAGTATATTCTTGACGAGCTGCAACTTGACACATTCGAACGAGGAATATACAACCGCGTTCTAGAAATCTTACTAGCTGAAATTGAATCTCCAAAAGAAGAAATTGCTGATCCCAGAAAATTCTTTGCTCAAGAAGCAAAAAAAATAGTGGACAAATACAGAATCAGCTTAGGTTGGTTACCTGATGTTTCATGGTACAAAATCCTTTACCATGCGGAACGTGACTTGGTTGGCTTCGGCAAAATTGATCCTCTGATGCGTGACCCAAACATAGAAGATATTTCCTGCGATGGAGTAAACAAGTCATTGTATATTTGGCATCGAACTTTTGAAAGTATAGAAACCAACGTTCAGTTTGAAAACGATGAAGGTCTCGATAATCTTGTTGTTAAATTAGTTCACATGTCAGGTAAACATGTTAGTAGCGCCTTTCCAATTGTTGACGCTTCACTTCCAGGAAAACATCGTCTTGCCGTAGCTTATAGACGGGAAATTACACCTTTTGGCACAGCCTTCACAATTAGAAAGTTCCGCGATGATCCTTATTCAATTATTGACCTAATCAACATTGGCACCTTTACCGAGGAAATGGCGGCTTACCTTTGGGTTTGTCTTGAAAACCGTGCCTCAATCATGGTTCTCGGAGGAACCGCTGCAGGCAAAACCACCGCTCTAAACGCTATGGGTTGTTTGATCAAGCCGGGCAGCAAAATCATGACTATCGAAGAAACCGCTGAATTAAATCTCTCAAGTGAAAACTGGGTTTCGCTAATAGCAAGACAAAGTTACGGCTTAGGCGGAAGCAATGTAGGTGAAGTTGCATTATTCGACTTGGTGAAAACCTGCATGAGACATCGCCCTGACCTCATGATTGTAGGCGAGGTTCGAGGTCAAGAAGCATACGTTCTGTTCCAAGCCCTTGCGACAGGCCACGGAGGCATGTGCACCATGCACGCTGAAAATGTCCAGTCAGCAGTCAGACGTCTAACACAGAAGCCAATGGACATTTCACCCGCTTACATTCCGCTCATGAACATTGTAATGTCGGTTCAGCGTGTCCATATGGTGAAAAACGGCGAAAAGAGAGCATTCCGGCGTGTTCTGTCAGTTAATGAAATTGTCGATTCCGAAAAATTCATGAACCCCTTTAAATGGGACCCAATTAAAGACCAGCAAATCATTGATTTAGATAGCAGTTTCCTATTCACCAACATTTCCGAACGTAGTGGAATAACACGAGAACAACTTGTTAGCGAGATGAAACGGCGCAGCGATGTTTTGCGTTGGATGAGAGAGCAAAAAATTCGAAGCTACAAAGAAGTAGCCTCAATAATCGCAGAATACTACGCCAGACCAAAAGAATTCTACAAGAAAATCCAAGGGAGTGAGGAGGAGAAAGTAGTTGCCGTTTCTTGAGAAATTTGAAGCTCTATCTTTTCGCCTCTTTGGGCGTTTTGCGCCATTTTTCTTAAAAAACACTTTCCAGTCCCTAAAAAACACGTTGGAACTGGGAAGGGTAAGAATTTACTCTGAAACTTACGTTTCGATGATGTTTTTCTGCGCAATATTGACTCTTCCAGTATCAGTATTGGGGGTAATTCTAACTTTATTTACTGGGTTTCTGCCTCTGCTTATTTTGGTTCCTGTTCCACTCTTTGTAATACTTGGTTTTCTTGCTGTTCCGAAGAGTAATGCAGGCGAAAGAGGCACAAGTTTAGAACAGGATATGCCTTTTGCAGCAGCATACATTAGCGTCATGGCTTCAGGAGGCATCGCACCCTACAACAGTTTCAAACGTCTCACTCAAGTAGACCTCATGCCAGCTATGCGTAAAGAAGCAAGAGACATAATGAAAGATGTGGAAGTTTTTGGAGTTGACCCCTTATCAGCTCTTGAACTTGCTGCAAAAAAGACCCCTCTAGACACATTCAAGGACTTTTTATCAGGCTATGCCTCAACAGTCATTATCGGCGGCGACATTGGCCATTTTCTTGAGCGAAAAGCAGAAGACATATTCAAAACTCGAGCACTTCGTGTTAAAGCTGCTGCAGAACGCCTCGGCATGTTGCTTGAAACATTCATTATCGTCATGGTCATGATGTCGCTTTGTTTTTACATACTCTTCGCTGTAGGCAATATTCAGACTGGAAGCAACACGGCTAACCTTCAGTCTTCGTATTCAGGCATTCTAATGTATACTTACCTTTTTACACCAATGCTGTCAGTGGTGTTCATTTATCTTGCTCACAGTATGCAACCGAAAACTCCGAAGGTGGAAATGCGACCCTACAAAGTATTCGGTTTCTGCAGTGTAATAGGCGTAGTTGTATTCTTGCTGCTAACAAACTTCATGGGAGCAACAAAGCTTCCCATTTTCACACATTGCAAGCAATGGGTGTTGATTTACCCATAGCAATAGCTATTGCCCTCTTCATTTCTGCTGGGCCTGCAGCTATCGTCCATATAAGACTTGCAAAAATTAAAAACAGCATGGAGCAAGGTGTCACTAGTTTTCTTAGAGACCTCACAGAAGTTCGCAAAACAGGCCTATCACCTGAAAAATGCATTGAAAGCCTATCAACACGTGACTATGGCACCTTCGGTACAGAACTACGTAAAATTAGCTCTGAAATTTCATGGGGTATACCAATTAAGAAAGTTATGATGGATTTTCTGCATCGAACTCGCAGTTGGATGGTTCAAATAGTAATGTTTCTCTTGGTTGAAACCATAGATGTCGGCGGCGGCACAATTCGCCATGATTGAATCATTGGCTCGTTTCAACAATCTAACCCAGGATGTCGAAAAAGAAAAGAAAATGTCAATTCGTCCTTACGTAATGATGCCTTATTTAGCATCTATCTTGCTAGTAGCAACAACCGTCATGATGATGAGTTTCACCACAGGTTTTGGTGCAACTGACACAGGCGTACAATGCACGGCAACAGCAGCAGGCGCAGGCATGATGCAAACAATATTCATGACGTCAGTAATCTTCAACAGCTTCATCATTGGCATAGTCGGTGGGAAAATAAGTGAGGAATCAATCTCTGCTGGATTCAAACATGCAGCTATACTCGTCGTAATATCAGTGATTGCTGCAAAATTAATACCCATGTTCGTAAAACTTTGATAGGAGCTAAAAAAATGGTCAACAATCACATAAATTTACGAAATGATAAGAAAGCAATTAGCCCAGCAATCTCCACTGTTATAATGACAGCTGCACTTGTGGTATTGGTTTTTGTAGCCATGAACTATGCAAATAGCACCCTAACTTCTTCAATGGCTGGAGATGAGTTTAGCACAAGCAAACAGTTCATGCAATCAGCTGGCGTGCAGATAGATAATGTGGCATGGACAATCGGACGAACAGAAACAGTGGATTTCACAGCTAAATACGGTCAGGTGACATTCGTGCCCAACGTTATTAACTACACTTTCGAAATCAACAATGGAAGTTCATGGCAAACTGTATACAACTCTACAACCGGAATGATAATGTACAAAATACCTGTGAGCTCTTACAACTTAGGAAACAACTACTTCAGTAGAATAGTACCTTCTAACAATGGTTCATTTTTACAATGGAACGCTTCTGCGCCAGTAAGCCAAGTATTTGCAACAGAAAAACTACCCATGAAGGATGGAAGTTATGCGCGAGTAGTTGCAGTTCCAACAGTTAGAGCACTGAATTCAACCCTAATCACAGGTGGAAGCTATTATAAATTCTATTTGCCAACTCTTGTTAACGGATCAAATCCTTATCTTTCTCAATCTGTCACGCTGACAGGCAGTAGTCTTACAAGAGCAATGCCCAGCGGCACTATTACCCAAGTTCGGATTAACGCCACAGCCTTAGCTGCACCTTCAACTCCTCCAGGCTTTAATTCAGCATTCTTTAACTTTGACCACAGCTCAGAAACTATAAACATACCTCATGGAACTTCTGCACCACTAATTGAATTTTATATCGGCACTGTAACCGTCTCAATAGGGATGGTTGCTTAAAGATGACGAGGTGTGATTAATGGCACATATAACCATCGAGTACATGATTTTGATTCCCGTCTTAATCTTACAAATATTTCTATTGCCCTACGTAGCGAGTGCTTTCATGAGCTATTGGTCAACGTCCAGTGAGACGCTTGCCCTCCAAGACGCCAGCAGTCATATACGCAGTTCAATACAGCAGCTATATTTCTTTCTAAACAATCCATCCGTCTCGTCTGGAACAGTAACAAACAACCTTGGCACTCCTCAATACATAGGAAATCATGCTTACAGCTGGAAACGCTACTTTGATCTCCGCTCTGGTTCTGGCTCTGGAAAAGTATTGCAATTAACTCTCACAGTTGAAGGGAACCACGATTTCGACCACCTCACCAATCATTCTTGGACAAAATGTTCAGTGGTCAAACTCCTCTTTCATGAGTAACTCAAATAGTGCATTGCATCAACGCCTATAAAGATAGCAACAACACCATTTGGCTATCTTTTAGGACATAGGAGGAAAAGAAATGTCAGGTGTCTCCATAGATCATCTTATTTCAGTTGTGGTGTCTATTAGCGGCTATTCTGCTCTTCGTTGGTCTCTTCAACCAAACCCTTTCTGTCGGGATAGATTCTCAGCGAAACACAACAACCGCAAAAGTATGCAGTGACCTCCTAGATGCGATACTTTTGAATCCTGGAATCCCAATAAACGGCAGTCCAATAGTGTTTGGATTGCAAGATCCTACATTGGCCCAATATCAACTCAGCTCCTTTTCATTGATGCGTCTAAATTCAGCCTCAGGAACCGCAATAACTTACCAAAAAACAAATCTAACCTATAGTTCAGTGACAACTAGTCCCAACAATTATTTGCTTTACCCCTATAACGACGCGATTAATTATTCCACCGCATCGATGTTGCTGGGCATTAACGGTACTTACGGATTTCAACTATCATTAACCCCGACAGTTAACATTTCGATTGCAGAGATTTCAACCAGTCCTTTAAGCTTATCAGTGAACCGTTACCGGAACCGGTTTCCCTCTTGCAAATGCTACAGTAAACTACCTCTTAATTCCAGTATCTGTTGGCGCAAGCTTATCCAAATTTCCAAACTATTTCCAATCAAATGGGGAGCAATAATAACAAACATGGCAGGTTCTACTTCTATTACATTCCCAAATTTTTCTTTGAACCCAAATCTAACATACGCATTTATTGCTTATGCCTATCTTGATGGAATCACCGGCATAGGTTACTACGAACATTCTCCAGTGGGAAACCAAAGAATCGAGCCATTTCTTAATCCACTTTCCACTCAAAATGTAACCTTGGCACATAGCGATGACATCCCCAATAATTCCTCCACACCAAATACTTTGTACTACAATTCCAGCTTTATCATGGAAAGTCAAAGCTATACTCTTCAACAAACATCAATCGGAAGTTCAAATTCATAGTGGTTCCGTCACTTCGGGCACAGGCAATTCACCTGTTTCCATTTCAATGGGTTCCTACACTCCAGGTATTCTTGCAATAGGTTACGACAATGCCGGTAACAATGGCGTCGTCATGATGCCGTGGGGATTTAGTTCATTAGGCTTTTCTTTGAAATTCGGAGGAAATCCAATTAATCAGTCATGGGTTGCTACAGACTTGCGTCAAGTTCAAATCAACGGGATTTCTTACCAGGCAAAACTTTCTCTTTGGAGCATACAGGGCTATCAGGGGGTAGCCTAATATGATGCGAACAGTTGAAGTTCTTCTAGTCATAATATTTCTAGGTTTTGCATACGTGGCTGCTTCAAGTATCATTACCCTTCCATCCCCAAGTAAAGTATCTCCTGTAGCATTGAACAGGCTTGCCTTTACTACTCTGCAAGAACTCGACTCCCGATACGATTTAAGCTCAGCAGTATTCCAAACAAATAACCTCACAAAATGGGGCAATCTACAAGTTGCACTTTCAGCATCATTGCCGCCAAACGTAGTTTATAATCTCACGGTCTATAATGTAAATACTGGTTCAAACGTCGCACCTCTTTATTCAAGTGTCGCTTCATTTTCTAATGCAGCAAATCTCGGCTTGGGTTCAGATGCTTCCTCATACTTGGTGGCCTCATCTGATGTATCATATAGATTCTCACCGCAAAATATTACCTCAAATGGGGTTCCAATAACTTTGTACATTTTGAATTGTAGCGACACTGCAGGTTGGTGGATTACCGGTTATACGCCTTCTGGTCTGGCTCAAACAGTCTACAGCCTTTTAGCACCTTATTTTAGTACTACCGTAATGGTTCAAAACACAAGTCAATTAAATCAGTTACTTAATGGTCATTCACTTCAAGGAGAAGCCATCAACAATTCAGTCATCATCAATACTTGCGGTGAAGCAGTACCAATACCCCAAAATTTTAGCAGTTCTGGGCTCAATTCTACCCTTGGCTGGGACCCTTCAGCCAACAGCGGTCAAGGTTCTTACGCCAAATACGATTATACTTTAGGCAAAATGACCCAGTTATACAATTGGACATGGGTCAGCATAGTCGGCTACCCTTTCTATTATGTTACAAACACGGGTTTTCTCAGTGCAACTCAAAACAGCTGGGGCATATACGGAATGTACGCTGTTACTTCACCAGGGCTGAGTGCTTTTCTCGAAGGATTAGACAACCAAAACTACAACTACGTTGGCTCATCAACACAAGCTCCAGGTCCAGTCACCTTAACCAATGCAGCGCAAAGCATGAGCAATTACTATGGACTTTATCCTTCTACTTATCAAACCTCTACTCGCGCACTACCTGCCTCAATAACTACCCAGTACAACTTAACAAGCTCAACAAATCTGTTCAACCCTACGAATATAACTGGAACCCTATGTAATCCTGGTACAGTTTACAGACACCATTGGACAACCAACGGCGTCACCAACTACCAAGGTGGATTTTTTGCATTGGGAATGACGAGAATCCCAGACATCAGACTTGCCGCTTTAGGAATCTTGTGTGAGTATCAACCTGCTAAGTACAGTTCTCTCTATACGGCTAGCGGAACTAACCGACTTGTAGTACTGCAGTTAGGAACAGTTGGAGGCGGATAAATTGAACAATAAAGGACAATTCTCCATCATTGCGGCATTACTTGTGGCAATAATTCTTGCAGGAACACTAATAGCAGTCTATGCAACGGTCCGTTATAGTTCAACTCAAACTCAAACCCCTCAAACGCTAACCGCAACAGACCAAACAAATGCGGCACTACTAAAAGCTTTAGGCTTTACGGTAGGGTATTACGGCTCAATTCTTCAGGTAACAGGTAACCAAACCTACGCTTATGCTAATGCGACAACTTACATGAATAGCGCCTTGCAATACATCGCCAGCATGAACCCCTCATTGGGAGAGGAGATAAACATGACGAACTTGAGCCTTAGCAACAATTGGTTTTCAAATCCTAGTGTAAGCACAGGCAAACTCTCAGTCGTTTATGATCTAGCAGCCCTCGGCATCTATGGCATAAATTATACAACTTCTTGCAGTTTAGGTGTTCAAATATTTAATTCACCAAACAGCAATCAAGTACGCCTAAACGTAACGCAAGACTCAACTGAACCCTTAACCAGCTTAGGACAACAAAACTTTAACTTTTACATTTATAACTATTCGACCACAAACTGGCAACTAATAAATCCAAGCTTGGCTCCAACAATTTCCACCAATGGAACATATCTCATAAACGTTCCATCTGGAATAGATTCCTCGGCATATATGGTTCAAGTTACGGATTCACGAGGAATAACGGTTGAGGCCTCTTCATTTAACAGTTACAACTTGAACTTTACTTTTTCGACGCAGACCTCTTCAGCTCCAGCAGTAGTTGAATTATTACAAAACGGAACCATGAGATGGTTTGGGCAAGGTCTATTGAATACGACTCGTGCGCAACCAATTCCTCCTATTTCAATATCATCTCTGCATCTAAGTCAAACCGGATACGCTTCGGACCTTCCATTTCAAGTCGAAGATTGGGCATCTCAGTATCAAATCCCGTTAAGCATGAGTAGCAATTATACGATCTTTAGCAATAGCCAAATGATAGTTTTTGAAGTATCCCCTTCAATTTCGCAATTAACTTTGTGGTGGAACGGTAGTGACGCTGCAATTCAGTCACCTGCTGCCTATACGGATACCTATTTCACAGCAGACAACCCTTCAGATGGAACTGGAACTCTTTCAAACGGAAATGTAACCTTACAATTCAGTTATCCTAATTCAGCCTTTCAAATAAAATCGACAATAGGCACAGTAACTAGCACAGCAAATTTCATGCGTATCGATGGGAGCACAAGCACCTACGGATCAAGTTCACCTAATTACGTTATTCATCATGGAGTTGTAAGAGATATTGTTCAGGAAGAAGCTGAATGGACCAATGGACCTGCTAACTCCCCAAATGTCTACTCCCAAATCGTTTTTACGCTTCCTGCAAATGTAACATACTTCACCTACCAACTAAGATTAATTTACATAAACTCAACTGTAAATCGAAATATCAATGATATCAGTCCTATTCAACTGACGACTTCGATAAGCCCCGTGCAAGCTATGACTGAGAACGGAACTTTAAATGGAATTTCCTTGGTTACAAATGGTACTGGAACCTTCACCAATAGCACTGGGAACGCCCACCATTGGAGCCAACTAGTAAATAACGCATTGCAAGGAACGGGGATAATGTTCACTGACAGTGCGAATCAACAGCTCTATGCTTTTGATTCAATGGCAGGGAAATTTACAGGTGCACTTAATGTTAGCAGTGCTTTAATTGAACTTGCCCCTGTTACTTCGATTGGTTCAGTTTCATTTACTTCAGCTTCAGACTTAACTTGGTACGGGTCCGTAGTGACATTCAATGGTGTAAATCCAATATATGCCAACAACGGAACCTCTGGGTTATGGCCTCTTGCAGAACAGCCACCATCAGTTAACCATTGCTCCCCAATCTTCAGCTGCGACTTCAATAAACGTCTCTCCACCGTCTGGTCCAGTGGGCACATTAGTTACTGTATGGGGAGGCGGATTCATACCTAACTCGCCAATAACAATTACATTCAACAACAATACCGTAGCTTCAACAACAGCAAATGCATACGGAGTGATTCCATTAGGCACAACATTCACAGTTCCTACTTCTATTCCTGGACCTTACACAGATAACCGCTACGGACACAAGTTCCGATTCTGCATATGCAAACTTCACATTAATTCCTCTAGAAAACATTGCATTTCAATTCAGTGGAATCGGCAATGATGCAAATGCATCGTCCACAATTCTAACAATTGATTCTGTGCAATACACAAACTCGACGCTTCCCTCCTCTTTCATTTGGCCAGCAGGATCGGGACATACAATAACTGCGTCTAATACCATTGCTGCCGGAGCCGGCAAACAATACGCATGGGCATCATGGAGTGACGGAGGAGCCCAAACACACATCTACACCGTTCCAACTTCAAACGCCACCATCACAGCCACCTATAAGATCCAGTGGCAGCAAACGTTTGGCAGTCTAGGTCTTGCCGGAGATGCAACAGGAAATCTCGTATCCTTCAGTGTTACTGGTGGTCAGTATTCTGGAACAAGCCCAATTAGTGTTTCAGGCGGAAGTGTTTGGGTTGACAGTGGAGCAACAGTTTCTTACACTTTCCAAAATCCAGTGTCAAGTAGCACAACTGGAAAACAATATCGATTTAGCAGTGCTTCTGGTCCAGCATCTGGTTACACGGTTTCAGGTGCGAACACGATTACAAGTACTTATGTGGCTCAATGGCTACAAACGTTTTCCAGTTCTGGTCTTGGGGCTGATGCCACTGGAAATATGGTAAGTTTCAGCGTTAGCGGCGGCTCATATTCTGGTGCTACTAGCCCGATTGGCGTTGCCGGCGGTTCTATTTGGGTTGACAGCGGGGCCAGTGTAACCTACTCTTTTGTTGGACCAATCACTAGCAGCGTAACTGGCAAGCAATACAGAACTGCAAGCTTGTCAGGTTCCACTTCGCCGATCACTGTTTCGGCCGCGAATACAGTTTCTGAATCCTACGTGGCTCAGTGGCAGGTGAGTTTCTCCCAGACTGGCGTTACGAGTTCTGCTGGATCTAATACGGTTTTGACAGTCGGCGCCTCAAACTATGCCTACAACGCCTTGCCCAGCAGCGTTTATGTCGATAGTGGTACGACTTTCAGTTGGATGTCTACTGTTTCAAGCGGCTCAGGTACACAATTTGCCTTGGCAGGCAGTTCGGGGTCTTCGCCTATTTCGGCGGCTGGCACTTACTCGGCAACCTACAAGACTCAATATCAGTTGACCTTCTCCAGTTCTGGTCTTGGGGCTGATGCCACTGGAAGTATGGCAAGTTTCAGCGTTAGCGGCGGCTCATATTCTGGTGTGCTCGCCCGATTGGCGTTACCGGCGGTTCTATCTGGGTTGATAACGGTGCGAGTGTCACATATACCTTCGTTAATCCTGTTACTAGTAGTGTGAATGGCAAGCAGTATCGTCTTAACAGTGTCACTGGATCTACTTCTCCAATTACTGTTTCTGGTGCTAGCACGTTAACTGGCAACTACTTGACTCAATACAAGGTAACATTCACTCAGACTGGTATTAGTGGTTCTGCAGGATCTAACACGGTTTTGACAGTTGGCGCCACAAACTATGCCTACAACACCTTACCCAGCAACGTTTACGTCGATAATGGCACAACTTTCAGCTGGATATCTACCGTTTCAGGCGGCACAGGTATACAATTTGCCTTAACGGGCAGTTCTGGTCTGGCTTCACCCATAGTAGCCTCAGGGACAGCGACAGCCACTTATCAGATTCAGTACCAGGTCACTTTCAGCCAGATTGGCGTCACTACGTTCTGCAGGGTCTAACACGGTTTTGACAGTTGGCGCCACAAACTATGCCTACAACACCTTACCCAGCAATCTTTGGGTTAATAGCCGGTGCAACTTTCAGTTGGATGTCTCCTGTTTCAGGCGGCTCCGGTGCCCCGTTTGTCTTGACTGGCAGTTCTGGTCTGGCTTCACCCATAGTGGCCTCAGGGACAGCGACAGCCACTTACGTAACGCAGACTTTCGGAATAGACGCAAACTGTGAAGGATTCGGGTCCGTAGCCAGCGGCACAATCATAACCACCAGTTCCATGACAGCTCAAGCAAACGAATTGATAATCGTAGTAATAACTGCGAACTATAACACAGGGGCAACTGCAACTATCTCAGATAGCTTTGCGACCCATCTTTCATACAACTTGAGGACTTCCACAGGTGTTACCGGCGAAAAAATCTATGAATACTACGCATTTACAGATTCAGCTCACACTGGTTCATTCTCGATCACTGTAACAATGTCCACTACTCACACTTATTCAGTGCAAGCCTTTGGAATAACAGGAGCAAACATAGCCAATCCATTTGATACCCACGCTGGTGTACCCTACACAAATAGTAACACTGGTGCGAGCGTACCCACAGTAACGGGTGTATCAACCTCCAATGCAAACGATATGATTCTAGGGCTGAGAAGGGCATCCAAGCAGCACAGCAGAAACAGCGGGAACAGGGTTTACAGCACCCCCGGCTTTGCTTAAAAACGCAAACAGTGAAGGAAACAATGCAGAATATAAAATCGTTTCCTCAGCACAAACAGGAGCTAGTGTTAGTTTCGGAACTAGTGTAAGCACCTGGATAATGATTACTGACGCAGTGCAAAGAGCGTGGTAAATTTAAATCTAACTCTGATAAACATGGACGAAAAAATCGACGCCACGACAAATCGGCCAACATTCCTCTTAGCTTTTTTTCAATACGTTTATTGGGCTAATGATCTTCTGGTGTGCACACTCGATTCTGAGGAGTTCATATCAATACACAAGTTCGACGTCGAGCGAATCTTCTACGCATTTGTTTTTGTTTGAATTGAGAAACTTTGTTTTAACGCTTAAGTTTAAACTCTGTCGACAAAGAAGACTCCATATGAAATGAAGTTTGATTTAGATCTGGTCGGTTGCACATCGTCTGTCCAAAACACTCTGACCGTTATGTGCCTTACGGGGAACCACGACCAAGCCGAAAGAAAAAAGGTCTGCAAATATTACTTCGCCTTCTTAATAGTCTAATGATTGCGAATTAATCGAACATAGGAGGGTTAATGTCTGGTTTTTCCCCAATGAACGATTGCCCTATTAATTAATAACTCGTTTTAAAAGACGAAAGCTGCAATTGTTTGAGTTCAAATTAAGACTACGCTGAGAATTAGAGTAGATGTGGACTTAAGAAACAATTGCCATTTAAATCTTTGTCATAGAGTATGACGTTGTGTGAAGGAATTAGAAGAATTGTAAGTGGGATAATGCTATGCACCTACGTTTGGCTTGTTAATGTCATGTCAAGTTGGCCGCTTTCGAAATTGCCGCCTTCGTTGACAGTGACTATTTGGACAAGATTTTCGAAGGTTATATTTGACGTAGTTGAGTATGTTCCCGTGAAAGTTATTTGCGTTGATGTCATATCAACTTGAACAAAACCGCTACTGCAAGGTAAATTGTAACCTGAATTTATCATGTTTCCGTTTGAGTCATAAACAAAAAAGTCAAAAGTCGTATCGTTTACAAAATATACGGTCCACATTGGCGCCCATCCTCCTTCAACCCCTTGGCCTCCAACAGGAACTCCATCAATCTCGAGAAGTTGATTTCCGTCTGAAACGGTCATTGTATCATTTAATGTTACAGTGTAAGGATTTGTTACGTTTATGTTCCAAAAGTCTGTTTGATAATTTGCCATTGTTGTCGAATCAACTGTGTGGGAAAGAGGTGTCGGCGTCGGAGTTGGTGTGGGTGCAGGGGACGGCGTGGGAGTTGGACTCGCTGTTGGCGTTGGGCTTGGGCTTGGAGTAGGCGTAGGAGTTGGTGTTGGAGTAGACGTAGGTGTTGGGGTGGGTGTTGGCTCAGGGCTTTGAGTTGGAGATAACGTCGGACTTGGTGATGGGGTCGGCAAAAGCGACGGGGATGGTGAAGAATCTATTTTTGACGATGGCGTGGGAGTAGGCGATTTGATTAGGAGTAAAAGTTGGTTTTGCAGTAGGCGAAGTCGAAATTGGCTGACGCACTATTAAAGCGGCTGATGCACTGCCAGCAATAATAATGACGACTAATGCAATAGCTACGGTTCTAGTTATGCCAAACCTTCCTTTTTTAGGCATGCGTGTTGGCTTTTTGTCTAAGTTTTCTTCTTTAGTCAAAGGTTTTCCCAGGTATTTTGCCTTGTAGCAACAAACTATAGCATTAAGCTAATATATAAAGTGTCTATTAAGTCTTACGAAATATCAATAATTATTCACTAACCATGCGTCCAAGTTTACTGGAATCCATATGGGCACTTTTCAATAATCCATTTGAAGGCCAATTTTTTGTTTGCTTTGCACACCAATTTATCAATGAAAAGGTCGACAAGGCTCACTCCTTTAACAAGTCTGTTACGAGCGCAACTTGAACTTTAGAAAAATAGTATCCTAATCGATACTTATTTTGACTAAGTATTTCCATTTCATATTTAATAAATATAGCAAATAGCAGGGTTTTATGCAATCGAAAGGTGACGGAAATTAAGGTCCAATAAGCAAACGTCGAGAAACACTCTCTTTGATTTCTCGCAAGCAGTTAAGACACATTTTATTAGTGCGATACGAAATCATAAGAAACACAACAAGGGATCGAATTGACCTTTCAATTAATCTTAACCGCGGCAAGTGTGGCAGTAACTATAGCCTTCCTAATTTATGCATCATGGCGAGACTATAAAGTCCGAGAAGTAAGCAACCGCGTATGGGTAATCTATGGACCAATTGCACTTGCACTTTCCCTTGCAGAACTTCTGCTTTATGAATCTTCAAAGCTACCTCTTTTCGGAATTAGCGTAGGATTTACCATTGGATTGGCATTTCTGCTGTTTTATTCGGGCGGATTTGGCGGGGCTGACTCAAAAGCTTTGATGTGTATTGCCGTTGCTTTGCCGTTTGCTCCAGGTATTCTGTCAACACCTCTTTATGCAGCGGGATTGTCGCCTACTTCACAAGTCATATTTCCAGTTAACCATCTTCGGCAACGGCGTGTTATTCGCGGCAGTAAGTGCCATTTACATAGTTGGTCGCAATGTCGTTTGGCACAGAAAAACAGGCAAAAAAATGTTTGCAGGAACACTTGCCCAAGAATCAATCGGAAAAAAAATACTTATCCTAATAACCGGTTATAAAGTCACTGTCGACAAGTTAAAGGCGAAGTGGCATATTTTTCCAATGGAAGACGTTGAGGACAAAGGTGAGAACGGTTTAGAAAGAAAGCTTGTGGTTGTTCCACGTGATGATGGAAGGGACAAAATTGTTGAACGCTTATCAAACGCTGCTGCTGCTGGAAAAATCGACAATTATGTTTGGGCAACGCCTGGATTACCGATGTTGATATTCATCACTGCAGGTTTAATTGTTGCTTTAGTTTTTGGAGATATAGTGTGGTTATTCGTCAGATTTGTTATAGGCTAAAAAAATAGATTATTGAAGGATGTTTTTGCTACGTTTTGTGTAAGAGAGCGATGCAGTTACCATAAGAGCTGAGCCAAAGCCAACAAATGCAAGCGCATACCCTCGATACGGATACGAAGCTAAACTAAGGTAGGTTGCACTGCCGTTTTGATATGAAAAAAAGAAAGTGCTTACAACAAACAAGGTTATAGCAAAGCGCAAGTAAACTAACTTCTGTTTTAAAGTTCAATCCCCTTTACCCCATTCCCAGATATCCTTCATTCAATTTAATCAAAAGGTTATTTTAGGCTTGCGGAAATACAAGATAAAGGGCCTTGAATTGACCATTGCACAGAGCAGAAAAGAACTGAAATATTTCCTGCAGCAAAAACCTAAAGAGTGCAGAGTTGTGGTTTTGCCGGATTTCTTTCTTGATCGACTCATCAACTTAAAATGGAATCATGAAGAATTTTCAAGCTTAATTTCAGATGTGGCTAAACGGAAAGGGGGAAGTATCGACGGTGTCCCACAAACTGATCTGCGTGGAGGAAACGCAATCAATGTTGCCTCAGCTCTAAGCAAATTGGGCGCAATTGTTACGCCTATTATTTGCACGAGCGAATATGGGTTGCAACAAATAAGGTACTACTTTAAAGACACGCAGATGGACACTTCACATATAAAAATTCGAGACAAAGCCTCAATAACCACTGCTTTAGAATTCCAAAATGAAAACCAGAAAACCAACGTTATGATTCGCGATTTAGGATCGCTGGAAGATTTTGGACCAAACGACCTCAATGAGGATGATTTTGGCTTAATTGAAGCATCTGATTATACATGCCTTTTCAACTGGGCAGGAACATTAAAGTTTGGCACAACATTGGCACAAGCAGTTTTCGGCAGAGCAAAATCGAAAGGCAAAAGCAAGACTTACTATGATACAGCCGACCCAACGCCTAACCGCACCAAAATTGCGGAACTGATTCAAACATTATTGAAATCTAATCAAGTAGATATCTTAAGTGTAAACGAGAATGAAGCGATAACCTATGCCTCACTGCTGGACGAGAAATTTAGTTCTAAAAAAGATACTTTGAGCTTTGCTGAATTAGCTATGGAAGCTGCCCGAGTTTTGGCAAAGCGTTTGACTTCAAGAATTGACTTGCATACCACC
>CAVYJU010000030.1:0-7956 GCA_963768895.1 Candidatus Bathyarchaeota archaeon | reverse complement strand
AGAACCTATATGCCTTTAACAGAGAAAGTAACATTTACCGCAACACTTCAGTGCAAAAAAACTGCGCAGGTTCAAGTTGATACGGTGGCGATTCAAAATGGAGAGTGGGCAGGCATTGAAGGTAGGGGTAAAATTTTTGGGTTTAAACATGGGCTGGCAGTTTTTCTACGCAAAAATGCATAAAGACAGGCACATAACTATTCCAAAATTGATTCTAAGCCTCTTCGAAGACAAAAAAACAAGTAGCTGGCTGTGCCTTAGAGATAACGCTTGAACCAGCATAATGAATATTCTCAACAAAGGCAGATTCTGTCAAATAGTTTTCGCTTGTTCCATTTGTTTTTAAACTATCGGTTACATTTTATTAGTGAAAGAGGCAACTATTGTTTGAAAGTTAGGGTTTGAATGATGCTGAAGAAGAACTTTTAGAGCGGATTGTTGTGAACCCTAAAATCATGGAGGGAAACCTATCGTGAAGGGACACGAATCACCGTGGAGCACGTTTTTTTGAAGCTGTTGGCTCAAGGCTAATCTACGGAAGAAATTGTAAAGGACTACCCTCACCTTACAAAAGACGACGTTTCCGCGGTCTTGTTTTACGCTGGTTAAGGTCGCCGTCGAAGAAGTAGTCCCAGTTACCATAATTTGAGAAAATACAAGTTCGCCGAAATAAATAGGAGTTAAGAAGTTTAATTCAACGTATAATATTCTTGCGTTCATGGTTTTGCTTTTGCCTTAAATGACGCTATGAATCTTTTTTAGGCTCGGTCTTATCATTGAAAACAAATCATATTGGGCATGCGTTTTTGTGTAAAAAGCGTTTGTTCTCTATTGCCGCCTAAAGAGTGGTATTGGGCGGAGACTCTGCGTTTTTTCGTCTTTTTTTTGGCATACATTTCTTTAGGTTGGAGCTTTGTTGAATCCCACTATTAGGCAAAGTTCGGTACTTTGTGAGCTGAACGAATCTTTGGCTTAGGAGTCTCGTAAAATTTAGATGCAGTTTTGTCTGATTTATGGCGTACCTGAGTTTCCAAAATCATAGTTCTCTCATAGAGAATAAAAAATTAGAAATTTTGGAGGTGATAAAAAATGAGGAGACGTCCCGAATTAACAATTCAAGTTGAAAGACGAATTTGCCATCTACAAAAAACAGCCAAAATAGACACGCAAAGCCTTCGAGACAAATGGATCAGTGAACTCGACGACTTATTTGACATAGCCACATCAATTGCTAAGGGCAAAGTAGTTCAGCAACAAGTCGGGGACAAACTACAATCCATAACACCTAAAGAACGGCAAATGTGGGCACAAGTCTCAGCAAACATAGGAATGGTAATGGGCAACCTTGCAAAAGGATTTGACGACACAAAATTCAATGAAGATTTGGACAGGGTAGAAAGACTGCTTGATGAGATCAAAATATTTCAAACAACCATGGCAGATAAAGAACAAAGCTTAACCAGCAAAGACGAAAGCGCTGAAAACTAGCACTTTTCCATGTTAGGATTTAATTCCTTTTTTCTTATCTTAGTTCATGAAATCTCTACTAATTTTTATTAATTTTTCTTTTTGATTATTTTCTTCTTCTCGTCAATAGCTACTCAGAGAAAGTGCAAAATGATTCTGGCTCGCGTTGTGCGTTCCAAATAAACGAGTTTTATTTTGCTTTTATATAGTGTTCATTACTCAAAATTTTGATAGTAAACATTTTGTGAATTTCAAACGTGACATCTGAAAGATATTCAGCTGCAGATATGTAGAATTTGTAGGCGTGGGCGACTTTACCAACACACTTAAATCTTCCATTTGAGTTTTTGTTGTTTTTTATACGAAGGCAAACTTCTCGTAGGTTTGCATTCGCTAAAAAATACCTTAAAGGAGAAAAGAAAAAAATTGCAAAAGATAAAAAATAAAACTCTATCTATTCTAATTGTAGCAATTCTAACAATTTCAATAGGAGCTTCACTAACACTATTACCAAACGCTAGCGCCCATACTCCAGCACAGAACATTCAACTCTTCGCATTCATCAATGTAGCACCTAACCCCGCAGGCATAGGTCAAACTGTAACTCTTGGCTTCTTCCTAAATGAACCACCAATGACAGCAGGCGGTCCGTACGGAGACAGATATGGTCCCTTTACAGTACATGTAATTAAGCCTGATGGAACAAATGAAACACTTGGACCCTTCATATCTGACGACACAGGAGGAACAAGCACACGATACACACCCACACAAGTAGGCATATACCAATTCCAAATGACCTTCCCAGGAGAAACACTAACAGGATCAACTAACAACCCATTCAGTGTAGGCGTCAGTCCCAACAGCGGCCTAATCAGCAATACTGCTTACATTAACGACACGCTTCTACCAGCAACAAGCTCCGTGGCAACACTTACAGTACAACAACAGGCAGTACCATTCATCCCAGTAGCTCCGCTACCAACATCCTATTGGCAAACCCCAATAAACGCAATGAACGTACAGAACTGGTACTCAATTGGCGGTCCCTACCTTGGTCTATACATTGGTTACAGTGCAGGTAAAGGTGCGTCCAACTACAATACCACAACAAACTTTAACCCATACTCTTTAGCGCCACAATCATCTCACATCATGTGGACAAGACCAGTAGCTTTCGGAGGCACAATCGGCGGAGACGCAGGCGGAACAACAACATATGGCAACTATTACTCAACCTCTCAGTACGAACGCAAATACGATCCAATAGTCATCAACGGCTATCTCTACTACACTCAATTCCCAGGAAGCTCAACTAGTCCGATAGCTAATGTCGCAGTTGACTTATTCACTGGAAAAACGATATGGACTAATGATGCAAGCAACTACGGCGGCGGTAGTCCAACACAGAACATGCTAACAACAACTGGTGTCGTTACGCCATTTACGTGTGGTCAAGTACTCGATTACGTGTCACCTAACCAATACGGAGGAATCGCATATCTATGGACAACAGGGAATCCTGCATGGATCACTCCAAGTGTCATGAACTTAACTGGGACAACCCTGAACATGTTTGACGCCATGACCGGAAAATACATCCTCAGCATTGTCAATGGCACAGGTTTCAGTTATGGAAATACTGTAGACGCTAGTGGAGACCTGGTATCTTATTACACAAATACCACCGTCGGCACACAAACAATCTACGGCCAAATTCAGCCAGTTACTGGGCCAACACCGACAAAAGTCACTAACACTGCGGGAAACTCACTACTCGAAGCATGGAACTCAACACAATGTATTATGGAAGGTGCAGGCTGGTCATTAGGATCGGCTTCAGGCTGGCAATGGAGACCCGTGCAAGGTTCGCTGATTCCATTTTCATATGGGATACAATCCGCATGGCAACTACCCGGCACTGTACCAGTTGGTGCATACGCAAACAATGCTACATTGCCAAACACTTGGACAATCATGGGCGTTGACAGCGGCGTAGCGATTCTTTATTCAGCAGATAACGCAGGGCTCACAAACTACTTCCAAAGAGGATCCACAGTCTTCACAGGTTACGATATAAACACTGGAACCCAGCTATTCGTCCAAAATGAAAGCTTCACTCCTTACACAGCAGTAAACCTAGACAACTACGGCAACGTTGCAGACGGACTCTTCACCACAGTCATCAAAGAAACTGGACAGGTCACAGCATTCAGCGTTCAAACAGGTAAACAAGCATGGCAAACAACACTCACAGGCGACAACGGCGCACCAATCAATGCTTATGATACCGTCGGCGGAATCAAAGGAAATGTTTACGGCAACAGCTTCCTACTCTTCGGATTTGGAGGAGACGCATGGTCTGTAAACATGGCTGATGGCAAAGTTAACTGGTACACCAACACAACAAAACTCATGGGCGATGCAGGCTCTAACACCCCGTATGGCGTTTGGCCTATCTGGGTACAAACTGGAATCGGCGGAGGCGGCGGAATAGAATGGCTTGAAGTAGGACATGAATACGCTCCACCATTGTTCCTTGGAGCACAACTACTGGCATTGAACACAACAACTGGACAGCTAGCATGGAGCATACCTTCTTTGACGTTGATGCAAACCCA
Source organism: Candidatus Bathyarchaeota archaeon (assembly GCA_963768895.1). Taxonomy (GTDB): domain Archaea; phylum Thermoproteota; class Bathyarchaeia; order Bathyarchaeales; family Bathycorpusculaceae; genus Bathycorpusculum. Next base: position 3,868 of record CAVYJU010000030.1, on the reverse strand, counting down.
GAATTAGCATACGGCATAATGACAACGTTAAACGCATACGACAACCAAATCTATGCTTACGGTCAAGGGCCAACAGCTACTACAGTTACTGCCCCTAGCGATTGGAGTAACAACTGCCACACAAGTGACTATAACAGGCACAGTAATGGACGTATCAGCCGGCTCACAACAAGAAGCAGTCGCAGCGAACTTCCATAATGGCCTTCCAGCAGTATCTGACGCAAGCATGAGCTCGTTTATGGCAGCGGTTTACATGCAACAACCAATTCCACACAATGCAACTGGAGTTCCAGTTACCCTAAGCGTTGTTGACTCAAACGGCAACTACAGAACCATTGGACAAACCACTAGCGACGCCACAGGCGCATACGGATTCAAATGGACACCTGACATACCTGGCTCCTACACAATCATAGCAACATTCGCAGGCTCAAACGGATACTACGGATCCACAGCTCAAACCTACCTAAACGCTGGCTCTCCATCCACAACAGCACCAACCGCAGCACCCCAAACAGGCTTAGCAACAACAACCGACATAATGACGTACATAGTCGTAGCAGCAGTAGCCATAATCATCGCAATAGCCGTTGCAACAGTACTAATACTCAGGAAACACGCATAACAAAGAATAACAAAAAACAATTTTTCCCTTTTTTTAGTCCTTAAATGCATTGGCGAAGCAGCGAGGCTGAGCAGGCTCTGGTTAGAATTCACGTAATAACCATAATTCGTAATAGCGCTTTTGCATTTGCGTTATTCTCCTTAAGTTTTCTAGAGCCTCAGCAAACCAAGTTAGCTTCTTTTTCAACCAAGTCGAACACGCCGGAAACTAGTACCTTTCTGATTTATGATTTAACCTCAGTTTTTTTGTTGCTAAATCTAATGTAATTGGCTGAAGAAATGATTATTGTCGGAAAAAAAGTCATTTTTAGGAAATTTCTTGTTATCTAATGAATCTTGAATGAGAAATGGTTATCAAAAAATAGAAATACAAGATTTAGTGGGCAAAATGAACAAATGCATCCTTTTGGAATGTCAGTTCTTCAACTACTTTAATGTTGATTTTTTTCTTAAGATAAATATTGAACAAACTATGGCGGTAATCAAGGCGAGAATAATGAATGCTATTATAGTGGTGCTGAATTCTGGAACGGTCGGTGAAGGACTCGTTGAACCAAAAATGTTTGTCTGAACGATGCTGTATGAGTAAGTGGATATAATTGGTTGGGGTTGGGCTTGAGTAGAAGTTGTTGCTGATGATTCAAGCAGCATTCCTGAAAGCTTATCATAGACATAATTTGTTGTCGTGTTATAATCTGAAGTAAAGATGGTAACGTTAAGAATGTTAACGCTTCTAGTTGTGCCGAGGTAAGTTCTGTTTACTGTTTCGTTAACTGAGTAAGTGTTGGGCGGTGGAATGGCGTCTCCTTGGTCAAGATTTGCTGCTATTATTTTTCCTTGGGTGTTTGGGGTTCCATTGTCTGTCCCAGTTTCAATATTCCAAACATCAGTTGTATTATTGCCAGGTAGGGCTGTCCCGTTTTTGAATTGTGAAGTAGAGAGTAATGTAACTTCTTTACCAGAAACGCTTAGGACTTGGAGATTTAGAAAACCATAATCGTTGAAGGCTTCAAAGCCAGGTCCGCTTCCAGCAAAATTTCCATACTTTACATACTGTCCTGCTATGACTCCAGGAGTATATTGGATGGCAAAAACGGGAAGTACTAAAGCTACCAAAATTACAACTGAAATTATTAATGAAATAGCATACTTTAAACTTGACAAAATTTCGTCCTCTTTATGCCTTATATAATTTTTTCTTAAATATTAGGCGGTTCTTTTTGCTCCGCAATTTGGACAAAACGTCGCTGTTTGAGGGAAAAGAGTTGCACAATACTTGCATGGACCCATCACAACCTGAACAGGCTTCTCAGCAGGTTCTTCGTCGTCAGAGCCGCAACCACATCCACAAGGGCACATTTTCAAATCATCCTTTTAAGTTGAATAGTTTTTTGCTACATCTTGTTTTTGGACTAGTTGTTCCATGAGAACTTCGCGCATTATGTCGCATGCTTGGCTGATTTTGGGGCTTGTCACCCGATAGTATACGGAAGAGCCTTCCTTTCTGGTTTTGACTATTTGTCTTTGCCTCATTATAGCCAAATGTTGGGATATGTTAGATTGGCTTGCACCTATTATGTCAACAAGTTCATTGACTGTTTTCTCGCCGTCTTTCAAAACGTGAAGAAGAGCTATTCTTAATGGGTGAGCTAGTGTTTTTGAAATCTCTGCTTGCAATTCGTAGATTGTCATGTCGAACTCTTTTTTTGTCAACGGGATTTCCTGTCCATTCGAATATTCTAACATTGTTTCAACCTTTTATGTTTTTCATTAAACAAGAAAAAGAAAGGAGGTGGAGATTCTACTTAGCTCGCATTTAGCTTACTTGTAGTTCCTGTATGAATGTTCCATGCCAAGTGTGGACCCAGACTTGTCCGCTGTAGCCGTTGACGCTCAGCATGCCATATGTCGTAGTTCCGTTTAGTACTTCAAGCGTGTAGTATCCATAGAAGGTTGCTGACATCGCCAATTGTTGTTCCAGGAATGTAAGTGTTGAGATATTGCTGAGCATCAGTTGTTGCTTGAGCCGCTGTTACAGACATTGTTGTTGTTGGTGTTCCAAAGATTCCGCCAAGGATTCCTTCGCGCATCATTCCGTACTTGGTATTCCACATCATGTTAGGTCCCATCTCAGGATAGATGCTGCCAGTGTACTTGTTGATTAGTAGCTCGAAGGCTCCGTTGCCAGTGCTTTGCTCGTTAACTTGGACATAGAAGTTGGCAGTGTATTCCTCAACTTGTTTAACGACCAAGTCAGGGTTGCCAATTGAAGCCACATAGTTTTGGGCGATAGTTGCTGCTGTATTAATGTCTTAGCGGTGATCCGTTGTAGGTGTAAGGTGCTGACGTATCCGTAAGCCGCTCATCATTCCGCCAAAGCCATAACCATTGCCTAATCGACCCATCATTCCGCCTCCGAACATGAAGGGATAAACTGGCTGATAGTACTGCGATGACGGCGTTTGAGTAGTTACTCCAGGCTGGGTTGTGTACGGTGGATTGTTATATCCATAGCCGGTTCCGTAGCCTCCTCCCATCATTCCGCCATAGCCGCCGTATCGACCTCCCATCATTCCCATGGCGAATACGGAAGTAGTTAACAATGCAGCTGCAACCACTGCAATACTAACCAATGTTATTATTTTCCAATTTTTCATTTTTTTTACCTCACTTTTGTTTTATTATGATATACTAATGTCTTGGAGTGATATGATAGTTCGCTGAAACAGATGTGAAACAGTTTTGAAACGTTCGTTTACAGGGTCAATATGCTGTTTAATCAATTGGCTATGCAAACACGTAGTCCAAGATATTCTTATATTATGATATAAGTACTATAGCAGGCTTATAGGCGTTCTCGTTCAAAAAAACCAAAAAGCAAACCAACAGGATACGAACATAAAAAGTAAGTTTCTATGGAGACTTAAACCCAAAATTGAACGGCTTAACTGTGATTCGCAAAGGTGACGTTCAAGTTTTAAGACATATACTTTTGACCAATTCTTCCAAAGGCACTTCATTTTTAAATTTTTTTTAGTGAAAATTTTCAAAAAAGAGACCGTTCATTCAACCAATTGGCTATAAAGTGAAAAGCAATTCGGCAAGTTATTTAAGAATTAAAAGGTTACAAAAGGGGAAGTCGGACAAGAGGTATCTCAATACTTCTTGCCCAAAAAATTCTAGGAAGAAAATCAAGAAATTGCGAATCTCTAAAAACAAAATTGAAACGATTGCAATCGCAATA
>CAVYJU010000029.1:0-37922 GCA_963768895.1 Candidatus Bathyarchaeota archaeon | reverse complement strand
CTACCGTGATCAATTGAAAATTCTTAACGTTGGCTATAGATCGGTCAACTGCTACCTGATAGTTACTGAGAAGGCCAAAATTCTCTTAGATGTAGGATAGGCCCGGCGGGATGCAAGAACTCAAAAATGGAGCATAGCAGCGCAGGGTTTCTCAGTGAAAGATGTCACCCATGTTCTCATTACGCATTATCCACTCTAGATCCATGGCGCCATAGCACAGGAGATGAAGGACAAAGGTGCTAAGCTCTGTAGTGATGGAGAGCCAAAAAGAACACCTGAACCTCCCAGAAGAAGTTCATCAGACCGCCAATGGTGTTCCACGAAATCAAAAACGAGGAAAATCTGCTTTTGGCATTCAGGAACAGTAGGTTTTTCCTAAAAACTCTTGGCATAGAAGGTGAGATTATCTCCACTAACGGGCATAGCCAAGATCATGTTACGCTTATCCTCGATGAAGGCATCGCTTTCACTGGAGACCTGCCGCCCGAGAATTGCTCTCCAGAAGGGTCTGAAGCTTTTCTTGATTGGCAGCGGCTTCGCTCAATGAAGGTTACTAAAATCTACCCAGCTCACGGACCTTACGATTTACCGCTTCGCTGAGTGATCTCCAAAAAAGCGTGATATGTTATAATTTACTAGGAAGTAAACAGAGCGCAGCTATCTTTTATCTTCGACATAGGTTTTATGCCTGTCATCTGTTTCTTTGCTCACTCTAGTTTTTCCTAAACCACCGTTGTGTGCGCTTAAGACAAATTGCAACGTATTTTCTTTGAAAAATTCCCTAAACTGATTCCCACATTTAGTGCACTTATACATTTTAACGCGGAATCGCCCAAAATCCCATTCCTTATCAGGTTCTTTCACATGAGCTGTACAATTCGGACATTTAGGCATAACTTTCAACCTATTAGTGCTAAAACACAAAATGGGTATATATTCACATTTCAATTGTTAATTTTAAAACGCTTTGTGTCTCCAGCTTGAAGGTAATTATAAATCGTGCACTTTATGTTTGACTCGCTAAGGCTTTAGTTCTCTGTCTTCACTGTAGTCTCTGTCCTCGTGGGCTTCCTCTTCAGCTTCGTCTTCGCTTTCTTCTTCAGCCTCACTTGTTTCTTCGCCTTCAGCCGCTGCCTTATCTTCAGCTTCGCCTTTTGGCGGATAAGCCTTATCTAACCAAACTTCAAACTGTACCTTGTATTCAGAGCTAGAAAAAGCCCAATCACACAATCCACCAATAACCTTGCCAACATCAATTTCATGTTCGTCAGCTAAACGTTTCAAAAACTCTTCCCAATTCGCAGGTAAAGACACTTGAAAACTACTCATAAAACAATCTCCACTACATTGTTGATGCCAAGTTATATTTAAGTTTCAAAAAGGCACATGAAAAACTGTGCTTTGGACTGAATCTTTCTACCTTTGATCTTTTAGCAACTGCAGTTGTTTGGCGACTTCTTTGGAGAGTTTTTCTAAACCTTGAGCTAATTCTTCACGATCAACTTCATCTAAAGGGTACCATTTCCCTTCTTTATCGATGAAAACAAGATCTAATTTTTTATTAACCATAATTTCCACCTATTAATTAAATTCTTAATTGTTCGCGAATCGCTTAAACTTTTCTTGCCTATTCCTTTTGCAGGGCTAAGAGCAACTTGCGTAAGATGACAATTCTAAAAAGGGCTGCAGCAGATTGCCCATAATTACCGTGCGGTTTTGAGCAGTATTTGAGGCTCATCTGGCTTTCCCTGCGGCCTTTCTGTTGGCAGTGTTTAAGTATAGGTATCTTAATTGCGAAGGGTCGACTTCATTTCTATTCTTTTTGGTTGATCCGTGTTTTTGCCGATCGTTAGGCTGCTTTAGTCAAACAAAATCCTGAAACATTTTGAGCTTAATTTCATAATCAACATTTAAGCAACTTTGGCTGGCTTGCTAACTTGTACAGTTAAAACATTGTTTTCCGCAGTGTGGACAGAACCATTTACAGCCATAAAGATTTTTCCGCAGTACCGACAAACCTCTTTGGCGTCAACTTCTTTTTCCATAGTTAATTCAGCCGGATAATGTGTGCCAATAGCTATATAAGCGCGTAAGCACATAGTAACTTATGTTGATAAGCTAATAAGTGAACTTGAAGTGAATAAAAAATGATAACAAAAACAAGAACAAAATTAAGCATTTTACAGTTCACTTATTGGAAAAATGCCTGACACGTAGAAACGTGCAACAAAACTAACATATTAGGTGATTAAATTGGGTCGAATCAGTGTAGATCTCCCAGATGAGTTGGAAAAGCAACTCAGAATAAAAACGGTCGAGAGATTTGGCGGGAAAAAAGGCGACTTATCCAAAGCCGTCGAAGAAGCAATAAGAACATGGATTACCAAAAAAGAATAAATCCCCAAAAAGTTCCCTTCCCCAATTTGCAATGAATGTTCGTAACGAAACAAAGAAGGCTGAAATCGACCCAAAAATAGCTATCAACCAACAATTAATTCCCTATTCTTAGGATTCTAATAATAAATTAATCGAGGTGAAAAAAAATGACTGAAAAAGAAAAAAAGACGCCGGTGAAGGCGATTGTAAAATCTGAAGCCACAGTAAAACCTGTAAAACATGTTCCTGCTAAACGCATTCCTACCAAACAAGTCCCCGCAGTTCATGTTCTAACAACATTTGACGATTTGATGGATAATTTCCGCAAAAACTTCATTGAAAGTATAGCTTTTCCATTTGATTGGATAAGTGTTGAACCTGTTGTTCCGGTTCGTGAGGCAACTGTAGATTTAGTTGATGAAGGAAACAAGTTTGTGGTGCATGCTGAACTGCCTGGCGTAGCTAAAGACAAGATCGACGTAAGCCTGACGAAAGATGGTATCGAAATCTCAGCTGAAACTGATGTTGAAAGGGAAGACAAAGAGAAGAATTTTGTTGTCAGAGAACGCGTTTACTCGCATATTTACAAACAGCTATCGTTCCCTGAAGAAGTAATCCCTGAGAAAGCTGAATCCACATTTAGGGACGGATTACTTGAAGTCAGCGTCCCAAAGAAGACGATTGCACCCGCACCTAAAAAGCACAAAGTGACAGTGAAATAGTTGGTATAGTAGCATTTTCATGCTCACTATTCCTCAATATTTTTGAGAAACTAATTATGATTTGATAATGGAAAGCTTGAAAAATCGGTTATTTTATAGCCACTACCCTTTTCTTGTATATTTTATCCTCTGTTAGGTGCGAGTTTGAATTGTCGTCTTTGTTTTTTGCCCCGAGGAGCGTGTGGTCCTGTTTGTGACTCGTTTTGCTTCTCACTTACTTTTTTGTTCTTCTCACCCGAGTACCGTTTCACCTGTTTCTTTTCGTGATGCTCTGGTTGAGTTGTCTCTGGTGAGGGAACCTTTGGGCTTTCTTTTTCATTCGTGTGCTTTTCACCTCGACTATTTGGTTTTCTTTTTTTTAAGAAATTGTTACTAATATTTCTTGAGAATAGACTCGAAATGTTTCTATCCTGACCCTTAATTAATTCAGTAGGTAGGCGATAGTGGTTTTGTCTGGGAAATCCTGCTTTATTAAAGATTTAACGCTATATTCATGTTACATCAATTATCTTAGATGCGGTAATCTCGCTGTGAATCTGTTCTATGGTTTTTTCTTGAACGCCATGTTTACTTAGCATTTCAACTAGTTCATCAAAACGCATATAGTTTCCAGATCTTGGAATTGGTAAAATTAAGTTTTTATAATCTTTTTTCATACAGAAAAGCCCTCGATTCAGTTTCGTTCTATCTAAGCTATAGTAGTCTTCTTTCTTTAAAGAACTTTATTGCCGCTACCTGTCAGGAGAACTGAAATCTCTTAGTAGTTTCTTTGTTAAAGAGGCAACTTTCTTGTCAGTAACAGGAAGACCTGTTTTCTCTGCAATTATTTCTGAAAACTCTTTAACGATGGTTTGGGCTGCATTTGCTATTTCTTTTAGAGCAATAATGTCTCCGGTAAAAATGCCTTTGCAGTTTGTGGCTGCAAGCGGATTTAAGCCGAGAAAAATCCTATTTGTTTTATAATCAAAGTCCGTTATAATGAATGGTTCTAAAATGCATATTACTGGTTTGACATCGTGAATCTTGCATTTGTTTTCGTCGGTTAAAAAAAAGCAGCTTCCATCTTTGTTTCTGCGAATGTTCCTGTTATCTGGATTATTAGGATCTTCCAAAAAATTCATGAATCCTTTAGCTTCTATCCTTTGTTGTTCTTTCAAGTTGATATCTGGCGGCTGGTTTCTGCAACAAACGCCACAGTTCTTACATTGAAAACCTACTGAATCCGGAAATATGACATTTTCATATTGCAAGGTAGACTCATACCTTTAACAGCTAAAGCACAAGTGCACAGTTAAGCTTTTCAATTCGCTTATAAAAGCTAACAACGAAAACAACCTTTAGACTGAACCTATAACTGCAGCTGAACAAGATTTTCATGCTACAACTCCCCGTTGAAAGGTTATGCATTGAATTCTCATATGAATAACAAAACCGCTAGCGCCTTCGTACTTGATAAACCCAATTTCTCAAAGTAACTAGATATTAACTCGAAATGCCCAATGCATAAACGATCTAAAATCTCTTGAAAGCACCAAAGAAGGCTCAACATAACAATGAAGACTGCATTTTCTGCAGTTTTCTATTTTTTTCCAGTCAAAGTTTGAAACAGAATTTTTAATGCTATTTTCAAAAATAGAAACATTGCTTACATAGTCGTTGTGGACATAGCAAGGCAAAACTAAATTACCCTTGGGATCAATGTTAACCATCGCCCATGGTTTGCACTGCCAGTTTTTCTCTTTAGCCATCACTTTCAAGTAACCGATTGAATTGACAATAGGGTAACCTTCCCGCTTCATTTCAATAAGCCTATGAGCTATTTTCGATGTTTTTCCAATAGCAGCTGAAGACGCATTGACATTACAATACTCATGAGCCACAGCCACCGATATTTTTGTACCCAACTCTTTTGCCAGACCCACCAAGTCTTCTATTTCATCAATATTTTCAGCCATTATTGTTGTGTTGATGGTTACAGCAACTTTTTCTTTCGCTGCACTTATGCCTTGAACCGCTTTTCTAAAACTTCCCCCAACTCCTCTGATAGCATCATGAGTTTTCTCTAAACCATCCAGCGAAACGTAAATAACACCGTTAACGTATGGGGCAATTTCGTCTATTCTGGATTCAAGTAGAGTCCCGTTAGTTATGAGGCTGGTATGCAAAGGCAGAGAACGGGAAAATGCAAGTATCTCGACCAAGTCATTTCTAAGAAGAGGTTCTCCGCCTTCAAAGGCGATTCCGACAGCTCCCGAATTATAAACCTGTTTTAAAATCGCTTTTTCCTGTTCAAGGCTTAAATCTTGGCTGGGTCTTTTCCAGAATGGGCACATTTTGCATCTGAGATTGCAGTTATAGGTCAATTTATGTCCACAAAATATAGGAGACTTGACGTCGAGTAAGTTTAAGATAAGCCCGCGATAAGCTCTTATTCCTAGCACAAAGTTCTGGACATAATGGTGAATGTTTTTTTCTTCACCAGAATAGTTGGAAACCCGTCTCCATCCTCCAAGATCATTTCACATAGATAAAAACAAGTACTTTTCTCTTGTGTTTTGGAGAAAGGCGGATTTGCTCTCTTTATTGTTTTTTCTTGAGTTCTTTCTTTATTCCTTTCCCAAAGTCATTTACGGCTTTAGCGCCTTTCTTGATGCCTTTGCCGACTGCTTCTCCAGTTTTTTCAGCAACATTTTCAACTTTTTTCTTCCCTTCCGGCATTCTATCACCTTCCATCTAAAGATAGTTTATTGTAGAATTAAAGATGTGTGACTGTAAAGTCACATGAACATCTGAGTATTAACCAGTTTTTGTAAGAATAGCCCGTAGTTTTGTAGGCTTAATAATACCTGAATTTTTAAACAACATACCGCTTTGTTGATGTAAGGCTACAGTCACACAAGTTTAATAGTAATTTGTTCTTCTACAGTATAATTGGAGTTGTAGATTTTGGGCGCGATAGATCAAATATTTCATTTTATTACTTCTGGAAGCATAGGCGGTTTGCCACCAATTGTTTTAATGATAATAATATTTGTAGTCGGATTAATCGTTGGCTACCTTGTACATTTATTCCTAAAGATCGCCATTATAGCTGCAATTATTCTCTTTGTAGTTGCCTACTTGGGCTTCTGGGGTTTGAGCCTTAGCGCTCTGAAAAATTATGCAACCCAATACGGCTCAATCGTATATCAATACGGTGCGCTAATCATAGGAATACTACCACTAAGCATTGGATTCATAATAGGGCTAATCATCGGCTTCGTATTCAGCTAAACTAAACAGGCCTCTTTTTCAACATACGACAATCGATTACTAATCGTAAAATTACTAATTCAACAAGCCTTTCAATATTTTTCTACCTCTAATTCCAGGTAAGCTTTATTCCAATTTCTTTTACAGCAATTCTTATTTTTAGCTCCCAAGTGAAAACCTTCAAAATCAGAGTATCTCAACTATTGGAAAAACGACGCTAAGCCTTATTGTCTGGAAATTGCCGAAAAACTCGAATATAACTGGATTATCTATCCACTCCAGCAGAGAGCGGCTGGCTGTAAACAGAAGATCGATATATATCCAAAAACAGATTAGCCTGTTCAGTAAAATAATTGTGGTTTTTTCAATTTAACTAAATTTTATAAATATAATATGTAAATCTTAAACCATATATTGCATCAATATGCTTAAGTAAGTAATTATAGAGAATATATCCTATGGTTTTAGAGTGTCCGTAACAAAGAAGAAAAAAGAAACAAAAGAAGAGTCTAATACTACAGATAAAAACATCAGTAATAACACAAATAAAGATATAAATTCACTCAGGGAAGAACTAATTGCTGATATTGTCTCAGTGGAATCAATTAAAAATAGTGGGAAAGGAAGAGAACCTAAGTACGCTAATCTTGCTACTGCGATCAAGATAATAGCTAAGATGTCTAGGAATGCGTACAAACTTAACCTGAGAAAGTGTTCCAATTAGAAAACTATAGTACATTAAGTCTGAAAGATAGGAAAGCACTAGTAAGAAAAGTTTATCCAATACTTGATCGTTACCTCAAGGAATTTGCCCGCACACATGGTTATGATCTATCAAAGAAAGAAGTGAGAAAGAACAAACTAGGAAAAGAGATTATCATTAAGGGAGTTAAGATGGCTACACTTCCTGAATACTCTAAATTTAAGAAAGAAACTATAAGCATGAGACTAGTCGGATCTGATATATACCTAATTAAGCAGACTGATACACCAATTGAATAAATATATTAGTTTGTTAATATAATGTTCTTTATGAGTTGTTAAATGTCCAACGACGAAAACACGGATCTCTTGCTTGGTTTGGGTTTGAGTCTTAATCAGGCAAGGGTGTACTTAGCAATACTTAAGCTGGAAAAAACCACTGTTGGACAAGTAGCGAAGTTTTCAAAAGTTCGCAGGGAAGATGTCTATAGACTCTTGCCGTCACTCGAAAAAATGGGCTTGGTTGAACGATTGCTGGGTAAACCAGCTGAGGTTCGAGCTACTCCGATTTCTGATGCCTTAAGCCTCTTGGTGTCGGAAGAAAAAAGCAAATTTGATGAACGGTTGACGGGTATGAAGAACAATGTCCAGAGGCTGTCGCTTAAAGATTGGAAACAGCCGGTTCTTGGAGAAGAAAGCATTTACATACTGATAGCGGAAAAGAAAGCAATTTTGGCAAAGACTTCAGAACTAGTTGGAAACTCGAGAAAAGAAGTCGCGCTGATTGCAGACAAGGAAAGAATTATACCGGTTTTGGCTCAGTTTTCAGATGAATACAAACAGGCAATAAAGAAAGGGGCTCAGATTCGACTAATTTTTGAAGGAGAAAGCCCAGACGGTTTGCTCAAAGAAAAAGTGAAAAAACTTATCGGTGGCACTTCGGTTCACGTAAAGTTTCATCGTGAACCTTTGAATCATTTCATAATGTCTGATGATAAAGAAGCATTGATTACCACCTCCAAAGAAACTGGATTAGGTGAAAGCCCTTCTCTTTGGACAAACAACGGCAACCTTATAGGCGTACTCAGAACAGGTTTTGAATCCGACTGGAAAAAAGCTGAAGACTGACTTTGGGATTTCATATCCTTTTTGGTTAATCAGATAGTTTGTCTCTCTTAGGCTTTCTCAACTTATCTGGGTCTTTCAGAAAATTATTAAGGAAATCTTGTATATTTTCATGTAGCTGGAGAACTGGTTTTCGCATTTCTCCTTTGGTTTCAGGGTTTGGCTGGAAGAAACCGTTTTTTGCCATGTAGAAAAATACACTTGAGAAATCACCGGCTAAGAGCACAATTAACTTTTTTCTTTCCCAATTCTAAATAAGCATAATATCTGTGGTGGCCGTCCAAGACTGCATACACTTCAAATTTTGGATGCTTAACCACAATTATGGGAGCAATTTTCTCTCCGTTTCTGATCTTCTGCTTGTATAACTCTATTGCTTCTGGAGAGACTTTTGTGTCAGCAACGATTTTTTCAATGGGCAACTGCACCAAATACTTCTCAGGATTAGAAAATACATCAATGTTAATTTCTCGCTCTCTAAGCCTCATTAACCGCATAACTCTCAATCTTAACGAATCCACTATGTCTAGAACACGTTTTGCCAAATAATTCACATCTCCCATTAGCAAGATTTTCAGAGAGCTTGACTCTGAAAGCAATTATCAGCAATTATTCTATCTGAAGAAAACATTAGAAAAGTTACAAATATCTTTCGGAACAAAATTTATTCCCCAAAATTATTCTTTTGTTTCCCTTATTTGCTTAAAACAAAGGAAGTGTGGTTGAGTCTTATGTTAATGATTCTGCGTATTCGGTAACATTCTTTTTCATCTGATTGTTAATCTTCTCAGTCCGTCCACGCAAAAAGAAAATCTTGTCTGGAATATTCCAAACAACTATTTTGTTTTTGCATTCAGGACATTTCTTTAAGACTGAGTCTCTGTGTCTTTTTTCCATAGCAATAATAATATTATACTGCTCCAATTGTTTGCTGTCAATGCTTTCAGGTGTCTTCTTAAGATACTGTAGAGCATCTTCTGACATCAAGTATTCTCTTGCTTCTTTTGTGATTTTACTTGCAATTCTTGTCCCTGCAGAATCCACTTCCAAATCTGGTCTAAGTTTTTTGAGAAGTGCTTCGCATATCGGACTACGATATGCATTACCGGTACATACAAACAATACTTTAAAAACGCCGTCTTCATTTTTCATACTTTCAGGCTTCATTCTGAGTAATAGCGTATTTTTTGCCGCTCTCTATTGTCCACTCAATAGGCTGAAGAATACACCTAAAGACAAGATTCTCAACTTTTGTACAGATATTCAGAAACCAGGTTACAACAAGCAAGATTTAACCTTTTTTGATATTCTCTTTTCAAATTAAGCTGAAATCATACTTCACTGTGCATCAACTGTAATTTGAACTCGTTTTAAGTCATTTCTCGTGCGGGGGTGACTGAATGCGTTAGTTACACAATTAGCGGCTCTTTCTTGCTGTCTACTGAAAAACCTCGCGTTGAAAAGATCAGCACACCAAACGCGACAAGAGCAAAAACGACAACCCCAGCAGCAATGAAGGGCAATATGCTTAGCGTAGTGAATACAGCTGCCGGATTCAAAATCCCTCCAAGAACTATCGCAAAAATCATAATTCCAATGGACAAGGCAAACGAAAATTTGTATGGTCTATCTGACTTGGTCTTAACCAATTTCTTTCTGTCAAGTTCACCCACAAGAAAATTCAAGAAAACTCCTATCGAACCAATTAGCAACGGAATTATAACTGAAAGGGTTTCATTACGCGTGCTGAAATCAATAAACTGCCGCAAACCGAGAACAGAAAAGAGAAGCATAAGCAGAACAATAGCTATGGATCCAAAAAAGATACACTTGTCAAGATACTTTCCTGAGAGAGCTGGACCGTAAGTTCTTCTATTTGGCACAGGTGTTTCGCCAGGTTTAATATCTTTTGTAGTTCTTCGTGTCAGTCCTGGCAGATCATTCGAAAGAAAGTAGATCTTATGTTTCGGATCAAGAGGCAATTTGTTGCCATCCGAATCATACACCGCTTTGGTTACAATTCTTGAAAAAGGATATAGCCATTCAACGCCTCTATCCCTTGTTGTAGTGAATGAATCCAGGAACGAGTGAAGAAACGAGCCAATGCCAAAAAAAGGGTTTATCAAATAGACTACGCCAATAAATAAAAAATTATGGAATAAGGCACGATGTATTTGTCGGCGACGAAAGGACTCCTTGCTAAAAAAACCATATTCCCTATCTAGATCATTAATTGCCGAACCCACACCAACCATTAAAGCTATCTCTGGTCTGCCAAACAATAAGGCTCCAACTAGTATACCAACCATTATGTGGGTAGAAAGATTCATGAGAACAACCCGTTATCTTCTCACTGGGCAATAAGAATAATGAATAATTTTAAGAATATAAAGGTAATTAGAGGTAGAATCTTGGTTTTCCAGCATATTTTGACCGCAATCCTGCAATGGCCTAATAAATTTTGGCATTGTTTTAATTCAATCACCTAATTTCCAACAATACCAATAACAACTATTACAACTCCAACCATTGCCCTTATCACTCTAATTAGTTGTTCAGGAAAAGTTTGCTTAGGATACTTGACTATACTCAAAACGCCGTCTACAATGAGCCAAAGACCTAAACCAACCAGAACCACCGAAAGAACACTTCAAATAATTTTCACCTACTTTCCCGGCAATTTGCCCTTTTGCAAGGTATATATTCTCTCTTAAATGGTCTCAATTAAAGTTAATCTTTTTCGGACTTCTCGGCATCCAATTAACCATTGGCTTAGATCACTACAAGGTTTAAGATTTAACCGCTAACTGAACTCTACTCACCTTAGGGTTAAGTTTTTATGTTGGGTCGTCAAAATAATAATTCAGAATTGTTTGGTATTTGCAGCATTAACTAAGTTCTGATTGTAAAACAAAATTCGGTCCTGGCAAAACGACTGAAAACTGCTTTGCTTTTCAGATTGGGGATATGCTGCTCTCAAACAACTCGTATCCCTTACTTAGTTGATGAGGGAGGTGAATTTGAATATGTCAGAAATTTCTCGAATAGCATACTACTTAGCGCTGATAGGAGGAATACTGTTGGTAATTTTCGGGTTGCTATCACTCATCGGATAGCTTTCACATATCTTGGACCGTTTATATCATTTGGCTTTGCTTACTTTGGAATTGTTATACTCATCTGTGGCATCATCGCGATCATTGGCGCAAAAAGCGTAACGCATATCGTTTGGGCAATTGTACTCATAATCGTTGGAATCATTGGTGGTGGACTTGGCGGATTGTTAGTTATCCTCGGAGGACTAATTGGACTCATTGCAGTAGTAATTAAGAAAACATAGATTAAACTCTCCCACTCCTACTCACGCGTATATGTGCCTATATCTGCCAGTCACTCCCTCCCAGTATCTATCTGTCAAGTATCTAACTTAATCTAATTGAACTTGAAAACTGCTTGAAGAATATGAACTGTAGCTGTTTATCAACAGCTACACAGCTTAAAATAAAACGTTCAAGTTAGAATAGATAGGGTTTTTGAAAATGGGCGCACTTGATTTTCTATTCGTGGTTGCTGTAATACTTATCGTGTTGTGGTTGCTCGGTTTTGCCATCTTCAATCTAGGCGCAATCATATGGGTACTGCTTGTCATCGCCATCATCATAATAGTTGTCCGGTTACTTTCAGGACGCAGAATATAACAGCAACTAGAAATATTATAGCAGCGCCAAAAGCTGCTTCCCACCTTTTTTGTAAACTTGAAGTCATAATTGTTCGAAAGACTCAAACTCAGAAGACAAAATAGGCTCTTTAAAGCAACGGTTTATTGTCGGTGCGAGGTAACAGTCACACATGTTTAATAAAATCTTAACGACACTACGTTTATGGTGAGATTTTATGAGCACAGATGAAGTTAAAGGTAAACTCAAAAAGGATGAAGGCAAAATCCGCGTAGGCGCGGGCAAAGTTACGGGAAACATTGGTCAAATAGCTAAAGGCGAAGCTGAGAAAGTTAAAGGAAAAATCCAAGAAGACGTCGGTAAAGCCAAAAGAAAACTCTGAGAAGCTTAAAGCAAGCTTTTCAAGGCTTAATAATGCGTAATCCATTGAGTGTATTCTTTTAGGTTAGACCGCTGATTAGTCTTTTGAGAACCCTTTATTGATTTGTAGCTGTTAACCAACAGTCACTAATGTACTTATGTAATGAATGGTAATACTAAGTTAGGGATGAAAGGGTTTGTGTATTTCTATTTCTTTTGAATTTAATTATATTGATGTTTTTGAAGGTGATTATTTATTGTAGTCAGATCTATCAATACGGGTGTTTTACCTGCAATACTTTCAGGGGCGCATTTTAAGGTTTTTTCGTCTCTTGATTTCAAGGTGGGGGTTGTTATTCCTGCTTATAATGAGGAGAAAAACCTTGGAGATGTGCTTTGCCGATTGAACAGTATAGGTTTCAGTGATGTAATAGTTATTGACGGTTTATCAGATGATGGTACTCTCAAGGTAGCTGCTCAGAACGGTGCGAAGATTGTTTTGCAAGATGGTCGCGGCAAGGGTCAAGCTATTAGACAAGTTCTAACTAACGGCTATTTAGATTCTGATGCTTTAGTTATGATGGATGCAGATGGGTCCATGTCTCCTGAGGAAATACCTATGTTTGTTCAGGCTTTGAGGGATGGAGCAGATGTGGTTAAGGGGTCGCGTTTTATTGTTGGAGGCGGTACATCTGACATGACGGCTACTCGTAGGTTTGGCAATACTCTTATGACGTCTGCAGTAAACATTTTATGTGGTTCAAATTATACTGATTTATGTTATGGTTTTGTTGCTTTCAACAAAAAGGCAATTCAAATGTTGGCTCCAGTTTTGGAGTCTAATAACTTTGAAATTGAAACTGAGATTTTCATAAAGTCACACCAGTTGGGGCTTAAAGTAGTAGAGGTCCCTAGCTTTGAATACCCGCGAAAGAACGGAAAATCTAACCTTAAGACTTTTAAAGATGGGTTCAAAATCGTAAAAACAATACTTTCAGCTTCTCTAAAAGATTAATAATTCTGTATTTGGGCTTGAGCAATTGGCTAATAAATTAGCACTAAGAATGCTTTAAATTTGCTCTTCTTTCTATTATGAAATAAGTTAACTTGTTTGAAGAGGAAAAGAAATGTTTTGCCCAAGTTGTGGGGTAAATGTTGGGGAGCGGGATCTGTTTTGCACCGCTTGCGGAAAAAGGCTGTCCTGCAACCGAGAAATTGAAGTCTATTCGTTTGGTCCTGCGTTGGTAAACGTGTGTTTTGGTCGTCCGGGAACTTTTGTTATGATGCACAAGAATGACACCAAAATTGTTCTTACAAACCAGAGAATTTATGGATCCTCTGCGTTAACTGATTCAACAAGATTCCAGGTTTCTTATTCTGATATTCTTGCAAAAGAAAGCTTTGATTATCGTCTCAATTTTGGGCTGTGGACTGTTTTATGGCTCAAGTATAGAGATGCTGATAAGATCAAGGAAGTATCGATAATGTGTTTTGGATCCAATTCACCGAATATCAGCGAGGCTTTCAGAATTATTAGCGACGCAAACTCCAATAGTTCTTTGTCAAAGTAGATTTTGTTAGTCATCTTCATTGTTAGCGAATGGGCGGTTGGAGAAGTTTATTTGAAGAATTAGGGTTTTCAAAATTTTCTTTCATGATTTTTGTTTAAATCAGAACCTGCCGCATGCGGATTACACTTTCTCAAAGTAATCTTTTTTGCGTTTGTATCTCGCTTTTTCAGAGAAGAAATCTATTACTCTTGTTTGCTTTAGAAACTTGGCACAATGCTTTGCTTGTGCGGGGATAAGATATTCATCTCCCTTTTGGCAAATTCGCGATTTACTATTTATTTTTAGCTCCATCTTTCCCTCAATAACTATGCCCCATTGAGGATAACTATGACTATGCTCTGGCAGGTCAATCCCTTCTTCGAATTCAAAAAAACTAGCTGATTTAGGGTTCCCTGCATTATCCAAGCTTTAGCGCCGTCAAACGGCACTTCCGCCTCTGGCAAACGAGTTATGACTTCAGGGTAACTTGAAGTGTTTTGATTTTTAACGGCGTCCAATGTTTTTGCCTCAAAGAACTTGCAAATAGGCAAGAGAAAAACGTTATCTTTTTCATAATCTAGAATTTTTCTATTCTTTATGTTCTTAGAAAGGGAATTCAGCTAAGCATTCTTCGAGTCAGCCACGGTCACCTGTTAGCTAAGCTTAACTGAGCTTTTTAAAGCATGAATTGAATAAATTAACTATATCTGCTGACTTTAAACCTTCAGTTCACGCATTTTACTTTCTTAATCGAAATTAAATGATTACAACGCATTAGAAACCAATTGGAGTTTAGAAGAATCGCTGTTTCTAACTTTCCCAGAAGTATTGACTGGATGCGGTTAGAGCATTTGTGGAGATGAAATAGCGTTCGCTGTCTAGTAGCAAACTTAGTTTATGTTGACTGACAAAATCTTTTATAGACAAAAGATCGTCGCTGTTGACCAAGCTTTGTTCAATGGTTAAAACAAATCCATCATTTATGGTATCGAGCATTTTTACATCTAAACTACTAACATGCTCCAATTTGTCGTTTAAAGACCATGGCTTCAAATATTTTCAATTTTTTTCCTGCCCATCCAAATTTTATCGCTACACTTACCAAAAATATTTGGACAGGTGGCTACAAACTTGGTTGCTTAAGTATAATTGCATGAGCACTCTTAAGGGTTCTCGTAAAATAAAGAACATTAACGCACTGAATGCTAGAAGCAAAACACCATTTTAGGCGGATTAGGACGGCGAGTTGAATAGAGGACTGGAAATTATCATGTCTGCGGTTGCTCTGTTGCAGGCGGTTGGAATGTTGTATAATACTGCTAGTCTGAGAACTGCTTTAACGTCAACATCATGAGGTTGAGATTCTAATGGATCCCAGAAGAAAATCAGAATGTCAAGTTTCTTGTTTGCTATTAAAGCTCCAAGTTCCATGTCTCCGCCGTAGGGTCCACTTTTTAGCAGTTTTATTTGTAATCCTGTTTTGTCAATTATTTGTTGACCAGTGGTTCCAGTGGCATAAAGAAAGTAATGTGATAATGTTCCTTTGTTGAAATCGCACCACTCAACAATGTCCCTTTTCTTGTTGTCGTGCGCTACCAATGCAATAGTTTTCATGTGGGTAGGTTCTCCAGTTTGTAGCCCTAAATGAATCATCAAATAAAAACATGCATGACCGTAACAGACTGTTTCATGAACTGATCCGTCTTTTTCTGTATCAAAGCGCTTTTTTAGCGTGAATTTACTCCAAAAATTGAAATTTACATGGCAAAACTCATTTTTCTAAGTAACAAGCCTATATACTTAATGTGTATTATTTAGTTATTGTCGGAATAATTCAAGAAAGAGTAATATTTGTACCAAGTTAAACTGCTTTTTCAAGACAACTTCTGGCATACAACTTCATGAGGGGAAAACTTGAATCAAAAAAAGCCAACGATAATGGAGCATCTTGCTTTTCTATCAGTGAAACAAGGAATCTACCTTGCTGAACTTTATCAAGCTATGGTTTCAGCCAGAGAAAAAGGAAAAGTCAAATGCCAAAATCTACTTGTTGAATATCGTTGTAGTGTTAAAGACGAAGCCATATTTCTGATTACTAAAGATGGTAAGGTTGTGTTGCAGTTTCGGGTTGCTGAAGAACTTTTACTGAGAAAAGATATCTGCTTTGAAAACTGGATGGACACCGATAAAGTACGAAAACAAATGAACCGACAAAGCATATCGCCTAAACTTTCCGTTCTAGTACAAGATCTGCGTCACGGGATGAAAAAAATCAATATTGAAGCTAAAGTTCTTGAGATTCCAACGCCGGCAACAGTCCAAACCAGGTATGGAAACAGCGCTAGAGTGACTAATGCTTGGGTTGCTGATGAGACTGGAAGAATAAAGCTTTGTTTATGGAATGAACAATCAGATCTTGTCAATGTCGGTGATACAGTTCAGATCAAAAACGCTTCTGTTTCTACATTTAAAGGTGAAAGGCAGCTTCGTTTAGGCAAAAAAGGAACAGTTAGTGTACTTCAAGGCCTATTAGTAAAATAAAGCAAACCGTTTCTACAAATAAAACGTTTTTTCTTTTATCCATTTATCAAGACAGAGGCTCAACTTTTTAGAAATCTTTAGATTCGATTTGGTTAGGCTGTTTTATCCATACTTTAACGTTGCTTTGCACTTTTACTCTTGCTTCTGTCTGCATCAGACTGATTTGTGTTTGGATAAACCTGTTGTCGGTGCAGTTGAATTCTTTTCTAATTGCGTCTTCTAGTTTTGGCAATGAAATATGTTCTTTCCAACCGACTTGGTTCCAAAAGTAGATCTGTATTTTCTCTCTTTTAGCTAAAGCTTCCTTCTGTGAAATAGTTGCCATTTTAGTCATGGAATGATTATAGAAACAAGTTGATTTCAATTTTTGGGAAGAACTTGCTTCCATGAAACTAAAATATTATTGAAATAACGTACCGATTTTTAGCGTGATTAAACGCGATTATTTGCGATTGAACTATCTGAACAGGAATTAACGATTCAAGCTCTAAACCAAAAAGCAACCCAAAACAAACTCTAAAAAAATCGCCGAAAACCTACACTAACGTATAGTGACGAATAGTGACGTATAGTGACGCAACCTGCAAACAAATTAAGCCCCAAACCAAAAAAGCGTTTAGATAAAGTTGTTCCGGTTTTACAGCTCCAAATCCGAGAAGGCTATCTTGGGGACAATGGAGGACAATTAGTGACAGTTGACGACGTTTTTGTGGATTTGACGGGAAATGAAAGGGCTTCAACAAAGATATTTATGCTGTTCAAGCGAGGCGATATGGTTTCTTTTTCTTGAGAGTTGTTTGCGTTACTCTTTGAGTTGAAGGCACTTTGCTACTTCTTTGTGCAGTTATTCTGGATTGGTGCAGTCAATTTTAGACTAAACTAGATTAAACTGAGATTAAAAAAGCTTAAACTAGATTAAAACTAGATCAAAATACACGCAACCTGCAACCAATTCAAGCTTTAAAACAAAAAAGCAACCTAAAACACAAAGAAAAAATTGCAGCAAAATACCTTGTTTTTCTCTGAGTTTATTGACATATAGGTATCCTCTTAAGAATTTTTCCAATAAGAATCGTCAATCTAACAAGCTGCAGAATGCTGCCCTAAGAGTACTCGAAACCCGCTTTCCCTGTCAAGTACTTGGCAGTTTCCAAAAACCTCGTTAAAAAGAGCTGGCAAGGCTTTTACTCCAATCTTTGATCGTATAACCATTTGAAAAGTGCCTTTGTCAACCATAACTTTTGGAGCTTGAGAAATTATTGCTTTCACAGTTTCCATTCCAGCACTAACAGGTGGATTCGAAAGAACACAATCAAAAACTAAACCTTCAACAGGCTCATACAAATGGCCATAACGCACTTCAGCATTTCTCACTTTATTTAAAACAACATTTTTCTTGGCTAAACGTACAGCTCTCACATTAACATCCGTCATGATCACACGCAGTTTCGAATTAAGTGTGGCAGCAGCTATGCCAACTGCGCCGTATCCGCAGCCAATATCCAAAATACAGCCTGTCTTGGGCAAAATCATCGATTCAATCAATAAACGGGATCCGACGTCAACTCGCCTCTTCGAAAAAACACTCGAAGCAGTTAGAAACTCGAAGCTTCTGCCGCATAAGCTGGTTCGAACTAAACCGAACCTTTCCAAAGACTTGGGTTCAGCCACAAAATAATGATCAGCCTTATTATTGCTGGGATTCATGTGCCTTACCGCTTTTCCAAACCTTCGGATAAGTACCCCTGAGCATCAAAACCCGCTCTAAACCAGCAACCGCACCATGCTTCAAATCCATAATCTCCTCAGATGAAACCAAAGCTTTTCCCAAAGCCACCGCTTCGCCCTTCAACGTAAAAATCGCTAAAATCGAACCCTTCACAATACCGCTCTCAACCTGACACACACCAGGAGCAGTCAAGTTTGCACCATGACATAATGCATCAACAGCAGAGTCACGAACAATAATTTTAGGAAGCAAAACCAACGCCTCTTCCATCGGCACAATAAATTTGTGCAGAATTGCCTCATCCTTTTTTACATTCCCACTCTCCAAACCAGTAAGCCACATCGTGCAGGGTGACTTTTGTTGTGCTAGTTTCGGTAAATGATCCTGAGCGGGTTCGACGCAACTCTTGCATGTGTGCTCCGACACCAAGGATTTCACCTATGTCAAAGCACAGTTTGCGTATGTACGTGCCTGCTTCACAGCCGACTTTGAAGAGAACATTTCTTCCGTTTGTTTCTATGTAGTCGATGTAGTATATTCGTCGGTTCTAAGCTGCCGCTTAACAGACGAGCGCAAAGGTGGACGCTGATAAATTTCATCCTCAAACTCGCTTAAAACCTCTTTAATTTGAGCTTCTGGGGCATCCTTGTGAAGTTTCATCACGCAAACATATTCTTTCCCGCTATAGAGAAACGCTTGAACCACCTTCGTGGAATCCTCCAAGTGTGATAGGTAAAATACCGGTAACTTTCGGATCTAAAGTCCCTCCATGCCCAATGGCATTTACCTTCATGATTCTTTTAACCCATGCAGCAACTTCGTGGCTTGTTGGTCCAGCAGGTTTATCAAGATTTATTGTGCCATACTGAATGTACTGTTTTGCTGGTCTTTCAGAGGGTAAATGTCCATATTTTGGGTCAGTAGTAATCCTCTGCTTTCGTCAACATTTCACGTTTTATTTCCCATGGAGGGGTAGATCGAGCCATCTGCGTATATTCTCTCCTGAACTAAATGTAAGAAAAAGAAATTTGAGGTATTAAAGCTTAAACTATGCAGTTTTAACAGGTTGCGTCATTTCTTGCAGTTTACCTGCTGCCTCTAAGACTTGAGCAACTTCTTCGTCTGACGCGCCACGTTTTACTTCAACTTTGTCCTGCAGAGGCATAACATGGTTTATGTTGACTCGTCTCCGCTTGATTCCAGTCACTTTTTTTGGACCTGTTACTAAAACAAAGCTTTTATCCATAACGTCTATTACAACGCATTTTTTGCCGTTCTCTCGGCCAGCCTGTTTAACGCATATTCTGCCAACTTCTATAGCGGGCATCTTTTTTGTCTCCTTAAAAACAGAATACACCCATCCGTAGATATAAGCATGTCATAAATTCAGGCAAGAAAATCCGCATGCTGTTTCAATTACAGGCAATTCTGCTGAAAAAAAATGCCAGCTGAGCCTAAACCCCACAGCAAACATCTTTTTTCCTTAAGCACTTTCAAACCTTTCCTTGATGTTATCGCAGAACGCTCGCAGTTACTTACAGGTTTCTGATGCCACTGTAGAGCGTGTTCCTCAACTGGCAAATATTACTATACTCATCATCGAATATAATGTTATGTTGGCACATCCAGCCTACCAACAAAAAATATAGATAAGTAAAATGAATGCAAAAAACTTAAACAATACCGTGTTGTCAGTTACGGTGCTGGTGCCGGGGTATCCGAGCCAGGTCTAAATAGGCGGCCAGATAAATCGATTGCCTAAGATATGGAGGAGGACTTAAGATCCTCTGGCGCAGGCCTTCGTGGGTTCAAGTCCCACCCCCGGCACTAGAAAGGAGCCCCCGAAGTAGATTGTTTAGTAAAATTTGGAATTTGGCTTTTGCACCGTGGAAACAGAGAATCAACCATAGAACGCAAACTCAAACTCTTCAACACCTCGAATGGGCACTCCCGACGAAATGGTTAGGCAGATTCTAAACAGTAAGTGGGTTATCAATAATTTTCATCATGTACGAAATCGAGATGTTGTAATAAAAGCATTGAAACTTGGCTACATAACAAAGGGATTTTTTGGTTTATGGAAAAAACTTAGAACAATGCAGCATTTCTAGAGATAAATAACTATTAAAAAACCCTGCGTAAAGCTCATTTTATCTCTCAACTGAACTTTTTGATGTTCCTGAAACACAATTCATCTTAAAGAGGATTAATAGGGGTCGACGGGGCTTTAACCTTTCGAGATTTTCTTAATAACGCCATTTTCTTTCGGCGTTTGTTATTTGTTTTCACTCGGAAAACGATTCCATGAGTGTTTTGATAGAACTTGTTTCCTTTATTTCTCAAGATATTCTCAACCTTTTATTTACTATTGTGACATGATTATTTGAGGATGCCTATTGATATTTTTTTTGTTAAACATAAAATCTAAAAAAACTTAGTGTTGTGTAGTTTTGTTACTAACTTTACGCAGAACTTAGTGCCTATTATGTAATAAAGAAAGTAGGCGGGCTCTTAGAAATGTAACCTCAACTATTCAGGTGTAAACCTTAAAGTTATCATTTTTTCATCTTGCGAGCAAAATAGTTATTGTCAAACAGCTTATTCTAAAATCGGTACATCAAAGTTCATGTAAACCGTATTAGTAGTTTGTGTTCGTTGATGTCTCCTCCACTTTATAACAAGTTTATGTTGCAGTCTGCTCTCTAATTGTAGAGTGGTCATAAACATGAACGCAAAGCAATTCTTCAGAATCGAAGTTAGCACAAGTTGGGGACATTTGATTAAGGAAAGGGAGACGCTGACTAAGGACGGAGAGAAAGTAAGAGAAGCAAGAAGGGCTTATCGTGATGGAATTAAAGAAGCATGGGACATTTACACTCAAGACAACATGATAGTAAAGGAAGCAAAGAAGACTCTTGATTCAGCAATAGACAAAGCATACAAACTATGCTTGCCTGAACATGGAGAGAAAATGGCACAGACAGAATACGAACAGGCAACCAAACTCTATTTCAAAACTTTATACAAAGTTCACCGCAAGTTTGCGGATCAGATTGGACAAATTTGGGGTGTTTTCATGAAAGACATGGAGACTTCTCCAAGGCTAAGCAAGAAAAATACTTAGAAGCTGAACCAAAATCCTATTCATTCTCCATAGGCTCATTGTGCAAGACCATGCGACTTTCAATGAGTATCCGAAGACATCAATCTATAATAGATAGTGGAAACTTTTTTTGGCTGCAAATTCGTAATTCAATCCTCATGTCGCAGTTCCCATAGAAAAATGGTAGCTGATTCTAAATTCTTGTTGTATGTTGAAGAATTTGTAGCATTGGCTAAGTAGTACAAAAAAGGGGAACGCTGGTTATGTCTCAGTCGGCTATGAGGGTTCAATACATTTCCTGCTTGATTGCTGGAGGGTGTAAGTTCAACCCCACCAGCCTCTCAAGATATGCTTGAGCAATAGGTTGAATCTGTAGATATCATTCTGGGCATTCTGTAATTTCTGGGTTCTTGGTTAAGTCGTCAAGACATTTGTTTAACAATATATTGTCTCCAACTTTAGAGACTAATGAGACTGGAAAGCATACGGTTGAGTTTCTGAATCTTTTTTTGAATCCGAGGTCTTCTGATGCTTGTTTTGACAGCTTTACGTGTAAATGGGTGACTTGCCAAGTGTTAGTGTCAATGTCTATCCCGTTAACTTCTCCAAGGTCAAAGCCGCCTGCGCAAATAACAAACTTCCCTGAAAGTTTATTATAGCTCACCAAAATAAATCACCATTATAGTATAAAGAAAAATAGTAATATAATTCTTTCCGTAATTACAACATGATTTCTTTCTTTCAGGAACACTGGGACTTGGAAGAACCAAGTATTTTTATAAAGAGATTTAATCAAGAAAATTAGTAAAGCATTAACATTTTTGAGGTGAATTGAAAAGATGCCGACAAGAAATAGCCCATCAGACCCACTATACTTCAAGCCCGAATGCCCTTTCTACATTATTTTAACCCAAAATATCCAAAAAAATTGAACTAAAGTTGACAATATTTCAAATGTATCCTAAAACATGGAGAACATGAAAACCTATGACCAGATAAAATACCATAATTAAACTGGCGTGAACAAACTTGTTGGTCCTTTGACTTATTTGAGGAATTATGGGGAATCTTTCAGCGAAACCCGAGATAACTTCTAAAGTCAAGGCAACAAACATAGCTAAACCCAATCCTAAGGCTGGATAATCTGCCAGTGTTCTGCTCGTTTGACCTGCAACATGGATTGATATTAGCGTAAAGAGTATGAGGTTTCCGAATAGGTGAAACCTGAGAAGTAGTTGCAGCTTTTGAGGATAGAAACGCTTTAAGAGAACAAATGCAGGAGTGGCAATTGCGATATAGCTTGTGCCGATTATTGTTAGCCAATGGTTGAAAAAGAAAGGACCAAGGAAGAAATTTGTATCAACCAAATGAAAGTACGTTGCGGCTGTAAGAAAGGCTGCTATTATTGCAAGTGCTAACGCTAATAAGTAATCATTCTTATTGACTTCTTTTCTTTCCAAAAACGAGCTTCCGAAAAGAGATAGCCAATCTGTTAACTTAAATATTTTCTACTGCAAATACAAAAGAAAAGGGGGATAACCCTTGATAGGTATTAGATTTTCGGGAAAAACGGCGCAGGATATACTATTCCGAACAGAGCACCAATTATTATGCTTAAAACGATAAAGATGACCCATGCTAGAATTGCTATGAGAATTGCTCTAAGCCAGCCTGTTTGGAAACTTGCCTTGAAAACCCAAATCCAAGCAATGAGCGCCAAAATGTAACCGAAAATCAAAGCCGAAGCTCCGAGGAAAAAGCCCACCAAAAAAACCACGACGAAGTAGACAATTGGTCCAGCAAGCGTTGCCAGCAAAGCATCTCCAAAAGTCGCTTTTCCCCCAGTTATAGCTTTTCCAGCAAGCCAAACAGGAATAGAAACAATTATCCAAAGTATAATCAGCCCTATTATAGTATAAAGTATGCCTGGAAAAGACACATCAAAACCAGCAATAATCAATTAAAATCCTCCAATATATCGTAAGGTAGAAGCTTTAATTAAAGCTTGCTGTTTCAGATAGCAACCGTCATTAAGATTATTATGGCTATTTTTTACACATAGTCCTTTTTTTCATCTCTAACGCAGCTGTCAAGGACACGTTTTCAAAAGAAAAAAAGAGGTTAATGCCAAGAAAAAACATCCCAGATGGCGAACTACTTGGGTGCAAGCATCAACTTTCGCGCTTCACAGCCATATTTTTCGCTATACACAAAATAATTATGTGCAAGAAAGAGCTTATTTGTAAAATTAAGCTTTTCTTATTATTCCAATATTATGTGCGCTGTTGTGACTTTGTTGCTGTCTCGCTACAGCCACATACGCTTAAGAAAGCTTGAACCTGATTTACTTGAATACAATCGCTCTCGGTATGGGAGGTGGAAAATTGTCTGAAAAACATTTGGATATTACTGAAAGGATCGCAAAGATTGGAGAAACAGTTAATCAATACAGGGAATCAATTATGTCACACTTCAAGGACATGGATGTTGAGGTCAAAGAATGGAATGTTTCAGTTGGAAAAATGGAAAAGGAATATGATGTCAACGTTACTTTGAAACTCGCCATAAAACCAAAGAAAGCTTAATGTCAGTACATGTTAACTTAGGAAAACCTTGTTTATAATGTTGGGCTTGCTGTGTTCTCGCTAATAATTCTTTTTCTTTCTCTCTTCAATTTTGTATTAATAGTATGTTTATTCAAGCAATGATTATAGTGAAAATTCTGGTTATATCAACTTAATGTTGTTTGTTGAATCCTTTTTGTTATAAACAAGTTTTCACGTGTGGCTTTTCATATTTATTTGGAAGCAGCGTTGTTGGCTAAGCTACGAAACGGTGGCGTTGTCAGGGTAGCCTCTACTTTCCCAATATCCAAGGTAGCTGGTGTCGTTTGACACTTCGATTCCAGTTACCCACATTATCCATTTGTATCCGTATTGGTTTTGGGCTGCCAACATGAAGGGAAATCCTAGCTGGGGGGTAAGGGTGACGTTGTTTATTTTGTAGGCTAAGATTAAGTTGTTTTGAACGATGTAGGCTAATGGAAGCTCGGTGGTGTAACCGTCGGAGGCGGAGAAGATGATGGTTGTCGCATTTGGGCTGGCGCCTGCATCTTGGAGCAAAGTCGCTCACAAGGACGCCTTGCCATAACATGGTGACGCTCCAGCCTTCTACGCACAAAAGCTTTGCTACTTTCTGGTTTGACGGGAAGTTATTGATTACGTCCTCGTAGGTATACTCCATGGTTTTGTTAACTAGACCGTTAACGGTTAGGCGGTAAGTTGTCTGGTTTATGTACTGTATTCCATTGATTGAAACGTCAGGATGTTGAATAAGGTCTTGAATGTAAGCGCTGATTGGTGTGAGGCTTTGATTCTGATATTGGGTAACTTCTCCAGGGTATAGAGAGGGTACTGGAGTAGGTCTTGGAGTACGTCGGGCCTGCTGTTTGAGTGGAAGTAGGGGTTGGCTTAACTGTAGGAGTAGGCGATCCGTTGCCTATTGGTGTAGGTGAATTGCTGGGTGAGATGGGGGATGGTGTAGGCGACGGGGAAGGTTTAGAAGCGTTATGAACAATGAACAATGATACAATCAATATGACGACTAACAAAACTGCGATTAAAACTATTTTTTTATGCTGTCTAAAAACTTGCATTTATATCAATAAATGCTGCCTTGTCTATTTATTTGTGTTGTGCCAAACGAGTCTGTCGAGATTTTTAGAATTAGTTCATGGATTTAATTGTGAAACCAAATCACCTGTAATACTTAAATAAAAAAGAGAAATGCGGGTCATGTCTCATACTACTATGTGTGATTGAGTCCACCACAGCCACCACTACAAGCAAAATAGAGCCGCGCACTAAATCAAAACGACAGAGTCAACTCTATGATATCCAACTTCGGGTTTCTTTTCCAAAAAAGGCATAAATTTTTCAACATCTGAAGTGAATACCTCTTCTGAAGCTTGAAATGACTCAGCATCCTGCCACATAGTTATGATTGTAGCAACGTTGTCTTCATCATATGAAAAAAGCGAAATGTAACCTCGAAAACCCTTTGCGTTTCGCGCTTTCTTGTTTACTGCAAGGTCCACTTCTGTAAAGCCATCCTCACGCTTCCCTTCTTTAAAATAGTACTTTACAATTCTTGCAACAACCATTTTGATGCACCTGAGAAGCTTCTATGAGTTGAAACATTCTTAAAGATTTACATGACATTTAGAAACAGCGGGTTTGCGGGTGGCATCTTAGCCTGACGTCATTTTATCAACCTAGTTATAGGGTACGATAGGGATTTGAAATTCATAAATGCTTTTAAAGACTTTTGATTGATTTCTGAAATATTGCAGGAAAATCGAGGATGAGGAGGCTTTTTAATGGGTCAAGTCATGTTATCATTTGTGGTCCCAGCTTATAACGAAGAAGATTTTATCGAGGATACTCTTGGTACGCTTGAAACAGTCATAAAAGACAAAAATTTGCCTTATGAAATTGTTGTGGTTGATGATGGTAGCCTTGATGGAACTTTGGCTAAAGTGGTTAGATACTCAAAAAATGACGGGCATGTCAAAGTGGTCAGTTATGCTAATAACGTTGGAAAGGGGTACGCCGTAAAAACTGGGTTCCTACAAACAAGCGGGGACATAGTTGTTTTTGCAGATAGTGACATGGAGATTGATTTAGGTACTGTCTCAAAGTATCTCGAGGCTTTGGAAGACGGAGATATTGTTATTGCTTCTAAACGGCATTCTGGTTCGCAAGTAGACGCACCGTTATCTCGTAAGATTCTAAGCCTCAGCTTTAACGCGTTAGTTCGACTTCTAACTGGCGTTCCTCTTAATGATACTCAGTCTGGGCTTAAAGCGATGAAGAAGAGTGCGTTCGTCGATATTTTTCCAAGATTAGCTGTTAAACGTTATGCTTTTGACGCTGAATTATTGGCCGTGGCGCATCATTGTGGTTTGAAAGTTGTAGAGATGCCTGTGAATATTAAGTTGGAGGCTTCATTTAAGCCAAAGGCTATGTGGCATATGTTTCTTGATTTGCTTGGAATAGCGTACAGGCTTAGAGTGATTCATTGGTATCAACGTCCGCTTCCTGAGAAGAATAGTTTTCAAAACATGATTTCATTTATTCTTCGCGAAAAGGAAGAAATAACCGCGCCTGCTGGGTTCAAGCGACGCTTGTTCTGAAGAGAAATGAGGGCTTTTCGGGTGCCATCTCCGCCTGATTGGGGTTCAAGTCCCCCTCTTTGGATCACTGAGTAACCTCAATAGTTGCATCAAACTGTATCTATTGCCGTTTGCTGTTAAAAAATAGAATTAGAGAAATTACAATAGAGCAGAAAATTCATTTGGCATTCCCTTTACTTGAAAGTTTTCACGATTAGGTGAACTGTCGCGCAGTATCTCCAAAACCCCATATTGATTAAATACTTTTCTATTTTGTTCAAAAATGAAATTAGGCCTTTTGGCAGAGTTATTCCAATAAACCCCAAAACAGTGCAAACATACACAAGAACAAGGTTTTCATATTTCAATTCAACAAGACGGAATCCACTGTTGTTCAATGATTCAAGAAGCAGGGATGACGTGAAACATTCCAAATGTAAATGAGTGGACTTTTGGCTCTTCCAGAGTTTCACTAGAGAATTTTTGAAAGGATTATCAATCGTATTTTCAACAAACAAAATGATCGAGTTGTTTTCAGTTACTCTTCTAATCTCTTTTAAAACTTCTTGAAGTACTTTGTAGTTCGATAAATGATGCAAAATTGCGATTTCAAATGCGATATTAAAAGTTTCGTCAGGTACAGGAATATGAGACGCATCGACTAGAGCATAATATGTTTTCACTTTGCCGAGTTTTCCTTTTTGAGCCTTCATTATCGCCTCCTTTGAAATATCAAAACCCATTATAAAATTGGTAAGATCACCTTCGTTGGACAGAATTTCACAAGACAAAACATCCCATTTACCTGCGCCACACCCAACATCAAGCAAATAAACATTTGACTTTTTTGCTGTGTTAAGAAGACGAGTTACTTCATCTTTTATCATCGATTCCCAATATGTTGGTTTATCGCATCCCATTGAAAACAAGTGTTCTTTATCATTTTCAAACATTAGATTACCAAATCTATGTATCAGCTTTTCAAATGCATCGTGTTGGTCATGGGACATGATACCTACTGCCACAGGTTCTATTTTAATATGGTCATTTAATTTTACTCTTTTTCAATTTTAGTTTTGAAGTTAATATTCATTTAAAGTAGGTTTTCGCCATCAAATATTCTTTTCAATTCTATTTCTAGTTTGGCGTGGTCAAAAGAATGCACAGGCAAAAAGCACAATAAACTGTCTGCAAACAAATTAAGCTTTGAATCAGAAAAGCAGTTCAAACCAAACCCAAAAATTTCGCAAAGAAAAACAGGTTTCTTTGGCTCATAGTTTGAATTTAAAGACTTAGAATTTCATGCAAATAATGTCAATTTATGTCAAATAATGTAAAAAACGTATCAACCTGCAACCAATACAAACTCTAAATCAAAAAAGCAACTCATCCCAACCTTTTCAAAATATTGCGCGAGAATTACAACTCTATCTTCTCTTGAAGTCTGGACAGGTCCATGGAGGTTTTCCCGTGGGCTCTTCTAAAATCAAATGCCCTGCCCAATTCTCTGTAGTTTACAATAATTAATGACAGCAAGGTGAAGAGGGGTATGAGCGAATAGTAGTATAGAGGAGTGGATACGGCGGAGGATAGGACCATGTTCAAAAAATTGGGTGCCATGCCTGGATAGAGAAGCATCGCATTTGATAACGCCAATGAGCTGATCAGGCTTACCGTTGCTGCTTTGAGATTTCCGCGGTTATACATGATAAAGAGTGGCAGCGCCAACAATCCAAATCTGGGGTCAAAAAACCCAAATGCCAAAGCAATTCCAGACAAGTATGGTTTGCCGCGGCTGCCAAAGTAGAAGCTGATTAAAAGCAGGAAAGTGACAAAGACCTTGGCTTGTCCTTCGCCCCACTGCCAATAGTAACTTGTTGAGATTCCCCTTTGAGGTGTTGGAAATGGCAACAGTAAAGTGATTATCATAACTGCCAAGATTATCGCAAGAGGCTTGCTACTTAAGAGCTTGTAGAGAAGATACGCCATTAGGGGGAGAAGCGCAAATTGCGCTATGTCGAAGGCAAGTAGCGCCTGCTGGTAATTCAATGAAAGGAAAGGGGAGATAATTAACAAAAAAGATGGCAGATACTTGTACTCTTCAGGGTGGGGAAGAATTGTTGGTTCTCCATCGTTTAAGGCTCCAAAATTATAAATGTGTGCTGGATTATTCCACAGTCTCCAAGCACCCATGTAGTAGGCTGAGAAATCTTTTGCCAGATTGGTGCCTGAAGTGTTTATGCCTGGATCTGTAGCGTAAGTCTCAGGGTAAGCGACAACAAAAGTGTAGAAATTCAAAAGTATAATTGTCGCGACTGCTATGATTAGAACTATCTTAGTTAAGCGGGATCGGCAAACCATCTTTTACCCTACTAGCATTGCATTTTGGGATCTAATTATTTCTTGGACATTTATATTTGATTGTTATGTTTTCGAGTGGTTTGTAGTGATTTTTGATATAAGAATTTGAAGCCAGCATTTGTATTACATATGTAATACAGATGAAAATGCTTTTATCCAATTACGCCCTTCAAACCATCAATACTTAAACAACACGGAACAATAACGAAATGATATCCAAACAAAGCAAAGCCAAACAAGTTGCAATAACCGCAATGGTAGCCGCAATTTACGCCATATTGTTTTTTGGATCAGCACCCGGAATGTTGCCGGGGTTTACCCTTCTTTACCTTCCAGTAATTCTGCTTGGCGTCTTTCCTTTGTGGTTTGGCTGGAGCGGACTGGCGGGATGCATGATTGGTGCTTTTATTGGAGGAGTGTACGTTGAGGGTGTGCCTCCTTATGCTGCATGGGTAGAATCAATTACTGCATTAATTATTTTTGGCTTAAATTGGCTCCTTGTTCCAAGATCCGCCGTAGATGTGAAGTCAAAGAGAAATCTTTTGTTACTCACCGTTATTTATGCTATCACTCTGTTTATCGGAACTGCTTACATTCTGTGGCAATACACTTACCTTTTTAACATCGGAGTATTGACATTTCCTGTCTTAGGTGGATTTGCTTTCGGAGTAGTTCTTGCTGCCACTTTTGGCCTTAACTTTGCCATCCAAATTGCCGTATGCCCTGCTTTGCTAAGAGCAGTGACGCCCCGGCTGAAAAACTGGGGAGTGTATTCTGGAACTTTCGCGGAATGGAGAAGCCTAAGAGCCAAAAAACAATTAAAGCAAACATAAACTTTCCTTTTCTTCTATCCTATTAGCGAAAAGGTTTGCCTTTAAACGGTAGATAATGCTTTTAAGCTATCTTTCCTCTTAAGGCATCCTGAGTGCCAGACATGAAAATAAGGATCATAAAACTTAACTCCCGAAAGCATCATCCAAATGCTTCAAGGTAAACTGTCAACTCCATCATCCAACCTTCCTGGAGATGCTGAACTTTTAGACATAAAATTGGACTTGTTTACCAAGCAAGTGTCCCTTATAGTTAGAAGCGACAGTTTTGACGACGTTGCCGAAACTATCCCCATTCCAGAATTCAACCTGATAAACACTCAAGATGCCAAAGTTGCACTCAAACCAACTGTATCGCTTAAAGCAGAATCTAAGCCTGAACCTAAAATTGCAACTGCAAAGACCATTGAACCAAGCAAAATAGCATTAAAAATGGAAAATGAATTTAGTCCAGAACAGCGCAAAGTTCTCAGTTTCACAGTTAAGGGTGACTATGTTATAGTAAAGCCTATTCAGTTTTTGAAGGCTGAATGGGAGGATATCAATGAGGTTGTCCGAAGCTTAGGGGGCAAATGGGTAAAAGGTGACATAATCAGCTATTGGGAAATCCCTCTCCAGTAGATGTTGGAGTTGATTTGGGGAAAATTCTTTAAAGAAGATACACGATTAAACACAATAAGGGATGTATCAGGATGGAAAAAACCGATAAACCTCTAACTAGAGATGCACTAGTCTCGATGCAAGTCATAGATTCAAAAGGGCGATCTGATGGGGAAAGTAAAAGATGTGGTCTTTGAAGTGGGGAAATCAGGCATTTCGTTATCAGTTGAAAACGAGGATGGAGAAATCCAAACATTTGAATGGAACGAAGTTCAAGCAGCGTCAGATTTCATAATTCTGAAACCTCAAGGTCAAAACATCACTCAAGAGCCAGCGCAACAGAAATTGTCCAAGCAAAAAACTGCGCCACTTTGCCCTTCATGCGGTAAACCTCTTACCTGGATTCCGCAATATAAAAGATGGTATTGCTACAACGACAAAAAATACGTTTAACTTACCATCAAACATTTATTTTTTTAATTTATGCTGTTTCATTTGTCACGGACTTTTCTAGTCTTCGTGATTGTTCCATTTTTTCCAAGACGCAGCTGTTTCTCACCTTTAAAGCTGGCAACATGAGCATTCCTAACTTCTATGCAGTCACCCATTGAAACGGCGTTTACCTGTTGATCCCAGAGGCAAAGCATGACTTTTCCAGTTTCATCTCCTATCCAGGCGTTAGAGACAAGAGCGTTATCTCTAAATTGGGTATGGACTTTAGACGGTTCAGAAGTCTGCAAGACTTCCGCAATTACATTTATCTTTTTCATGCCTACGTTTAAATTCTCTATTTTGATGTGAGAAGGTGTTGGGGTTTGCTTTGCTATTTCTTTTCGGACTCTGCTGGTGTCCATTGAATTATCGAATGAAACATCCGTTTTTGATAATGTTTCCTCAGGAACTCGGAACTGTGACACAACATTGCTGTCTTTCTTAATTAAGAAAATAGCTTGATCGTTTACACTTCCTCGGTATTCAACAGTTAAGTCTTCGCATACCGATTTGCCGTGTTCTTTGGCTTGAATTAAGGCTTTGAAAGAGTTCAGTTGGGTAAATGTTATGCTGCGCTGAGATAAAGGCAAGCTGGTCTTCAAGCGTGGGCTTTTTTGGTTTCACAGTGTTTTTTCTCCTTTAGATAGCGAATTATCTTGAAAAAAGCAAACGATTGGTATCAAAATTTACTTTTTCTCGATTAATTCTGACAATTAATAGTGCAATAATAAGTATATAGGTTTAGCTGCAAAAAACAACTATATTTCTTGGAAAAGAATCAAAAATTTGATTGAATCAATAATTACATCCAAAAAGGAAAAAAACTAGAATTCACAATACCTTATTAGAAAACTTTTTAATCCACTTTTTGGAGCACTTATTATGGAAGAGCTAAAAGAACTAACAAAAGTAAAACTGAAGAATTTGGACAAAATTTTCTATCCAAAAATCAATGTTAACAAAGCACAAGTTATTGAGTATTACATTAAGATGGCTCCTAAAATGCTTCCTGTTATAGCAAATAGGCCATTAGTTTTAACTAGATACCCTGAAGGCGTAGATGGGGGATCAGTCAGCTTTTTTGAAAAAAATGCTCCTGAAGGCATGCCAAATTGGGTTAAAACAAAAGCCATTTACTCGTCAACATCCAAACGAGACGTCCATTATATTGTTTGCAATGATCTGGACACTCTCATCTGGCTTGCAAACATAGCAGCCATAGAAATCCACATGCCTTTCTCCCAAGTTGATGCTTTAGATAAGCCGGACCTACTATTTTTTGATATTGACCCTGAACCTCCAGCAACATTAAGTGACGCTGCAGAAGTCTCACTTTTGCTAAAAGAAAAACTTCTAGATTTAGGACTAACACCATTCATTAAGACATCAGGCAAAAAAGGGCTTCATGTAGTAATTCCAA
Organism: Candidatus Bathyarchaeota archaeon; assembly: GCA_963768895.1. Classification (GTDB taxonomy): domain Archaea; phylum Thermoproteota; class Bathyarchaeia; order Bathyarchaeales; family Bathycorpusculaceae; genus Bathycorpusculum. The sequence goes on along the minus strand of CAVYJU010000029.1, from coordinate 5,909 downwards.
TTATTCCAGACCACTCGTTTGAAGAAGTAAGAGCTTTCGTACATAAAATTGGGATTGACTTAGCAAAAGAAAGCGACATTGTGGTTTCCGAATTCAAAGATACGAAGAAACCAGGTAAAGTCTTTGCTGATTACCTCCAGAATTCACCTTTGCGAACTATGGTAGTTCCTTATAGTTTAAGACCTACGCCTCAAGCAACTGTTTCAGCACCCTTAGACTGGAGTGAGGTAAAGAAAGGCATAAACCCTTCCGACTTCACTATTTTTAATGTAGCTAGATCGAAAAAGTGATCCATGGAAAAATATTTTTGAAAAAAAATGTAAACTGGAGATTTAATTATGGAACAAGAAGATGTGGAAGAAACTTCGGAGCTGGATAATAAAAAAGTTAGCGCCCCTGCCCTAGAAGATCCATTTGGTCAGGAAGCGTTACAATCGGGTTAGTTAATGTTCCCGTTAAGCTGTATTCAATGATTTATGATCGAGGTATAAGATTTCATTTTTTACATAGCGTTGACGGTCAACCTCTCAAGTACGTCAAAATGTGTACAAAGGAAGACAAAATCGTACCTTGGAATGAAGTAGTACGAGGCTATGAAGTTTCAAAAAATGAATTTGTAACTGTAGATAAAAAAGAGTTGGATGCTGCAAAACCTGAATCAGATAATAGAATTAGAATCAGCAAATTCGTTGATTATTTCTCCGTCGACCCAATATACTTTGACAAAACCTACGCTTTGATGCCTGAAAAAAATAAAGAAGCCTACAGTTTACTGTTAACGGCGCTTGAGAAAAAAAATAAAGCGGGTGCTGGACGCATAACTCTTAGAACAAAAGAATACCCTGCACTACTTCACACCTACAAAGGAGCATTGGTTTTGACAACGCTTCGATATGGCTATGATGTTGTTGACCCGCAGGATTTTGAGGAAGTTCACAAGCTCAAGGAACCAGAAAAAGGCGAATTAGATCATGGCTGTAAAAATAGTTACTGACCTTTCAGGAGACTTTAATATTTCAGAGTTTGAAGACACATACATGAAAAGAGTTGAAGAACTTATAGCTCAAAAAGTGAAAGGCGAAAAGATTCACATTGAAAAGCCTCCACAAGTAGAAGCTAAAGGTCTCATGGTTGCGCTGCGCGAAACTCTCAAGCAGTTGGAACAGAAATGAGTAGTCACCACATTTACAAACCTATGCTTGCAAAAGAGGCTACAGACGCTTTCACTGATAAAGATTGGATTTTTGAAATAAAATGGGATGGCTTTCGCGCCATCTCCTACATCGATGAAACATTCAGCGTAAAGAGTCGCAACGCAAAGGAATTAAAATATAATTTTCCAGAACTTTCAGAGCTTACAAAATTAGCAAAAAACATAGTTGTTGATGGCGAAATCGTTGTCATGAGCGAAGGCAAACCTGACTTCCAAGCACTTATTAGAACGGGGCCAAGCCGTTTCATCAGGCGAAATTCAAAGGCAAACCAATCAGGCGCCAGCTTCCTACATTGTTTTTGACATTTTAGAAAAAGATGGCAAATCACTTACAAATTTGCCGTTGATGGAAAGAAAACAAATCTTGAAGGATTCGTTGAAAGAAGGATCAAATGTTTTTTTGTCTGATTTTATTGAGGAAAAAGGAGAATCCTACTTCAAGCTGGTTTTAGAGAAAGGCTTGGAAGGGGTGATGGCGAAAAACAAAGAAAGCCATTACGAAGAAGGTTTACGGACTGGGAGTTGGTTAAAAATAAAGAAACTAAAAACTTGTGACTGCATAATATTTGGCTACACACAAGGCACGCAATCTCGAGGAAAAACTTTTGGCGCATTAATCTTAGGGCTCTACGACAAAAGTGGCCAACCAGTTTACGTGGGGAAAGTTGGCACTGGTTTTACTCAGGAAATGCTGGGCATTTTGATGGATAAATTTGAAAAACTAAAAACCGATAAAGCGCCATTTAAGGCAGAAGCCGGCGACAAAGTCACTTGGCTTGAGCCCAAACTTGTTTGCGAAGTTGCTTTTCAAGTTGTGACTAAAGATTTGAGGTTAAGAATGCCACGTTTTAAGGGTTTAAGGGAAGATAAAGCGCCAAAAGAATGCACTGTTGACCAATTAGTTGAGATCAAAGAAATTGAAACAAAAAATGAAAGTCTCTCAACCGGAAAACTGTCTGAATATGCTTCAAAACGTAATTTTCAGCAGACCCCTGAACCAGCAGGCGGAGAAAAAAAGGGTGAGAAACAAATTTTTGTTGTCCAAGAGCATCATGCACGAGCACTCCATTATGATTTAAGACTGGAAAAAGATGGGGTTTTGAAAAGTTGGGCTGTTCCGAAAGGTATCCCTGAAACATCTACGCAGCGACATCTGGCAGTGGAAACAGAAGATCATCCCTATGAGTATGCTAGTTTTGAAGGTTCAATTCCTCAAGGGCAATATGGCGCTGGAACAGTAAAAATCTGGGATAAAGGACATTATGAGACCAAGTTTTGGGATGAAAGTAAAATTGAGGTTACCCTTAATGGTCAGAAGCTTAACGGGACGGTATGTTTTGGTGTTGCTAAAAAGAGCTCAAGGAAAAGAAAAAAACTGGTTGCTGCTAAAGGGTAAAGAATAGAATGCGTAACCTTCATTTAGGCACATTGGGCTGGAGCTACAATTTCTGGAAAGGCAACTTTTACCCAAGCAAAGCTGCCTCTAAAGATTTTTTGTCTTATTACGCAACCAAATTTGACACAGTTGAAGTTGACAGTTCATTTTATCGAATCCCAACCGAGCAAGCTATAATCAATTGGAAAAACCAAACACCAAACAACTTCTTGTTTTCCCTTAAGTTCCCAAGGATAATCACTCACATCAAAATGCTCAAAGATTGCGAACGAGAAACAAACATTTTCCTTGAAAGAACAAAATTGCTCAAAGAGAAGCTTGGACCTTTATTGCTTCAGTTTCCCCCTGTCTTCGGAATTGAGCACTTACCTGATTTGACTGACTTCTTACAAAAACTTCCCAGGCCAAATCGTTATGTAATTGAAATCAGAGACAAACGGTTTCTAAATGAAGAGTTTTATTCACTTTTAAGAGCCAACAATGTTGCTTTGGCATGGGTTGACAGCCTCAGTATGCCTAAACTCAACGAAGTAACTTCTGACTTCTTATACGTTAGGTGGGAAGGTGACCGAAGCAAAGTCCAAGGCACATTAGGCAAGATAGAGGCTGACAACCGGGACAAGTTGCAGACATGGGCAGACAAACTAAAGCCTTTCTTAAGCAAAGACTTGGAGATTTTCGGTTATTTCAGCAAGTATTACTCAGGATATCCTCCCTCAGACATAAATTTCTTTTATAAGCTCCTAACATAATGTATTTTAAACAAAAAAATTGGAACGTTGAATTGTATGTTTTTTAAGCAAATCCAACAGCACGGCGATAACTTCTCATATATAATTGCAGACGAAAATACTAAAGAAGCGGCAGTAGTGGATTCAAGCTATAATGCTAACGCTATAATAGATCTTCTAAAGAACAAAAAATTCAATTTAAAATATGTCATAAATACGCATGGGCATTCTGATCACACGGCTGGCAACCATGAGTTAATCTCTGTTTTTGCTGCGAAAATAGTTGCGTATAAATCGTCAAAGGCAAATTTTGACGTTGCGGTGGTAGATGGCGAAGTTTTGACCGTGGGTGATGTCTCAGTAAAAATAATTTACACTCCTGGTCATACTGCGGATAGTATGTGTCTGCTAGTAAATAACACGAAACTGTTAACTGGTGACACTTTGTTTGTTGGCGAATGCGGAAGAACAGACTTTCCTGGAGGCAATTCCAGAAGCATGTATGACAGCCTATTCAATAAACTGTCAAAACTGGACGACAATATTGAGATTTACCCGGGCCATGATTATGGGATAACGCCGTCTTCAACAATAGGTGAAGAAAAAAAGACAAATTATACATTGCAGCAAAGAAGTGTCGAAGATTTTATTGATTTTATGAGTCAGCCTTAGGCTCTCGTTTGCTTTTTCTTCCTGGAATTAATGCAATTATAAATATGACAATAATAAAACTAGAAAGTTCTCTCTTATAAAAAATAATCACTAATTTGGTTAACTTTCATTTACAAAATAAATCGTGTTTATTCAGATACTTTTTTATTGCTTCTGTTCTAACCTATAGCTTAATAACTATCAGTTTGATAGGTGAACAAACCTTAAAAGGTATAAATACGAATATGTGAGCTGTAGTTGAAATGCTTTCATCTCTGGTGGCGAAACCCGTTTTGCCAAGTTTAAAGGCTATTCTCCGCTTATGGGTAAATACATTATCAGAGATATTCTTATTCAATCCAATCAATCAAGCCCTTATTTTTAGTTATTGGAAAATCAATTGAGGCTAACTAAATGATAATTACAGATGTAATTTCATTTATTTTGCTTTCAATTCTTCTCTTTTGGACTGTCTACAATGGCTCAATCATTTACGTCGGAGTAAAAAGCAGACGGAAACACGCTGTTGCTTATGCTGAAAATACTGAAGTTCCAAAATTTTCTATTATCGTGCCAACCAAAGATGAAGAATTAGTTGTTAGCCGATGCTTAAACGGCATTCTAGACTCAGACTATCCTAAAGATAAAATGGAAATAATTATCGTTGATGGAAATTCCACTGACAAAACACGTAACATCTGTTCGGAGTTTGAGCAGAAATATCGAGATATCGTCAAAGTAATTAGTGAAAAAGAATCAAATGGTAAACCCGCGGCTCTTAACCTTGCCTTGCATTATGTAACTGGCGAGATCGTTGGAGTTTTTGACGCTGACAGTGTTCCTGAAAAAGATGTTTTGAAGAAGGTTGCATCACGCTTCATCGATAAACAGGTAATGGCTGTGCAAGGAAGAACTACGTCGCTTAACGAGAGAAAGAATATATTAACACGCGTTGTTTCAGCTGAAGAGAAAGCATGGTTTCAAGCATTGCTTAGCGGAAGAGAGCACCTGCAATTATTCATTCCATTAAATGGAAGTTGCCAATTTATTCGTCGCAACATCTTGGAAGAGTTAGGCGGTTGGGATGAAAATTCACTTACAGAAGACGTAGAACTAGCATTACGTCTGGTGGAGAAAAAACACCTAATAAGATATGCTGCTGACGTCTGTACTGGTCAAGAAACTCCGAACGGTTTAAGGGACCTGGTCAAGCAACGGGTCCGTTGGTATAGGGGTTACATGGAAACGGCCCTAAAATATGGACGGCTTCTAGATAGTCTAAACAAGAGGACAGTGGACGCAGAGATTTCCATGGCTGGGCCTTTCATGATGGTTATCTCGTTGCTCAGCTACATAAATTGGTTCTTTGTCATGTCATTCTTTTCATCAAACAATCCAATAATTGGTTTCACAGGAATAGTGATCGCTCTAACCGCAGTCTCATTATTTTCAATTGGCATTGGATTAACCGCATCTGAGAAGCCTATCAAACTTAGAAATCTTCTTTGGATACCTTCAATTTACGTTTACTGGCTTCTTCAAATGTGCATTGCAGGATGGGCTTTCCTAAAATTAATATTTAGACGCAAAAGGGTCTGGAGTAAAACAGTCAAAAAAGGCTTCGTAACATCAAATTCAGAACAAAATCTCCTGCTGTAAATTAGCAACACTTATATTACACTAGAACAGTCCTATTTCAGAGTTTACATCTAGGTAAACAGATGCAGAATTCGATACACTTTTGAAAATATCTTTTTTTGCAAGCGCAAGGCATTTTAGGTATGCAATCAAAGACTACCCATCTGAGTCCTAGAAAATTGCCTAAAGCTTTGGAGAATAAAAAGTGATTAATGTTCGCAATCGTAATCCATTAAAGGATTTGATTAATCGAAATCGAGATATTATTTTTCTCCCTTCT
>CAVYJU010000028.1:0-90430 GCA_963768895.1 Candidatus Bathyarchaeota archaeon | reverse complement strand
AGTTCGACGATCATGAGTTAAGCCGAGAAATTCAAGAAAGTAGTTTTCTGCATATGAGTTGAGAGTGGCTTTAATCTTAGGTTCTCGAGATTTCTTTTCTTTCTTTGTTGATATCTCGTTCGTGGAAGGAAATGAAGAATCTTCAGTTAGCAATCCAGATACCATGAGGGCATTTTCTAGAGAACCAAATTCTTTCTTAGCTAATTCAATCAGTGGCTGCAGCCCTGGTTCATTGATGGTGGGTAGTCGCCCCTTTTCTTCAACGAAGTCTCTTAGCTGTTGTACTAAATCCTCAGACATAGTGCTATCCTTTTTGTATTAACTTTCGGGTAATTTTACCGCATATGATAGATGCATGACGTCATTTTCTGTGAAATTTTTTAGTTCCTTTAGTACGCCAAAGCTTACTGTCTGATTTAGCATCCTTGCTCTGAATTTTGGCGTATACAATTGACTTATCAATGCTAGCTCTTGGTACATTTCTTTGTAGTTGCATTCAGGGTCATATTTCTCAAAGATCCTCTTTAGTAGAAAAGAAAATTTAGCAGAATTTAAGGTTCCATTTTCTTCAATATCAAAATAGTAGCTTGAAGCATTTTTGGAGTCATTGACGAAATAAAGATTGGTTTTTCTCGATAAGTCATTGACTCTGCGCATTATTGCTGTTACAGGATGCTCACCACTTGAAGGCGCTTTTATCTCTTCATTACTTTGAAGCACACGATGCTTTTTGAGGCTGTCAAGAGTTTTATCAAACACTTCAATCATGGTGGCTTTATTTGCATCATTATCTAAGTGAACTTCTGATGACTCCGAGGTACTTGCTATTAGAATTAGCGATAAACTAACCAATTTTTCTTTCCAAGTTAGCGCTGCAAGTTCAGTGCCGTTAAATCTTTTATCACATAATTTAATTAACTCTAGAAACTGCTCTTCTAAACCTTTTCCAAACCTAATTTGAATTGATTCGGCAATTCCTCTAAAAGTAAGGGCGTATTTTTCGACGTCTTCTGAAATGACGCTTTGGATTAATCCTCGAGATAGCATTTTGTTAATAACGTCTGGTGCGATAGATGAGCCACTGTTGGCAAAGAGCTTTGAACGATTGTTTTGGGTCATTAGTATCAAATCGAAAATCAAGGTGTCCCAAGAGTTGGCGGTAGATTTCTTGAGCTGTTTTTTAGAAACGAGCTGCATTTGGTCAAATAGTTTTAGCATTTCATTATCTGTATTCGTTTCCAATCTTAGCCCCACCCGAATACGTCGATTTTCTTACCTGCCTCTTGGCATGGTCTGACAAGCACTGACAATGCTAATGAGCCATCTTTGTATCTTTCTTTCAAAGTACTCTTGACGTTTGCTAAGTTTTCAGGATCTAAATCGGCAATTTCATCTATTAGAACGATTTTCTTCTTTTCATCATCCATCTTTTTGAAAATACCTGTAATTGTTGCCATTTTGCTTTGTCCTTGGGAAAGCTTGTCTATGGGAATGTGACGATCGTCATCTGTCAGAAATGTGTTTTTTTCAATATCAAAAAACTTGATGTTCTGTAATTTATAGTCGTACAAAACAGGTTCAAATTGCTGTCCTAAATACTCGCCTACTGCATTGGTAAATACTTGGTAGTCTTTAAGTCCAAAACCCGATCTTTGTTTAGTCGATTCAAATTCTTTTCTTGTTTCAGCAGGTCTTGAGAGTATTTCGCTCCATTGATGAATATTTTCCCTCATTCTTGAAGTTTTTTCCATTAAGCACTTTAGACCATCTTCGTTTTTTTCATAGATTGGCTTCTTGCTAGAATTCTCTTCTAAAGTTGCGAGATTTTCTTCGTATTTAGTTTTAAGTGTTTCTTCTGTTTTAAGTTCAATATCGAGTTGCTGAAGCTTTTTCGTTAAATCTTCTGGGTTTCCATTAAAAGTTTTAAGTGATTCCCATCTTTCCAACAAATCTAGTTTGTCATTTTGAAGTGATGCTTGGAGAGCCATGTACTTATTTTGTGCTTCATTAAACTCATTTTCAACTTCCTCAAAACCTTCCAAATCCTTCCGTTTCTCTTTAAGTCCATTAATCTTAGACTGCAGTTTTTCTTGAGCAGAGAGCGCCAGGCTTTTCTGGTCCAATGTTCTATTAAGGACTTTTGCTAAATTAGAAACTCTGTCTGAGCTAAGTTTTACCTTTGCTCTGTATAGTTCCTTCTTTGTTTCACCGACTTTCTTTTCAATGACAGGGACAATTATGTTATCATCATACGATTGTAGGATTGATAGCATATCATCCACTATATGGAGAGATATCGTTTCATCCTTGCTTTCGGGTCGAATTTTCTCTAATAGTTCATAAAATTCAGAGTAATCATCTTTCAATAGTTTGTTTGTATCAAGTGAAACGCCATAGGTTTTTAGAGATGTACATAACTGCAGGATGTTCAGGTTAAAGTCTTTAATTTCACGTTCAATTAGCCCTAGTTCCTTTCTCTCTTTCTCTATCTTTCGTCTTAGGTCTTCGTCTTCTTTACCCTCTAAGCGATTGTATTTTTCTTTTAAGGTTTGGTACTTACGTGTTATTTCTGCTTCATGGTTTAACAAATCGATTTGCTGGCTAATTTCTCGCTTGTGTTCTGCTTTTGTTAACAATTCAGCAATTTTTTGTCGTTCAATTTTTACTTCGAGCGACTTTCGGTTATGCGAGTCTATCTCTTTTAAAAGATTCTTTTCTTTGCCTTCATAATCTCTGAATTCAACAATGTCTAAGAGATGCTTGTTTAGATTCCCTTGTAACTCAAATAACCTTTTATCAAGATTGCTAAAATATCCGGCAAGCTTATCACGACTAGCAGAGACTACTTTGCTTGGATCGTCCTCAGTTAGAAAAATTATGTCGAATTTATCACTAAGTTTCTCTGAGCTAATTGGTTTTGAATTAAGCCACCTTTGTGGTTCTTGCCCTCTTTTTCTTTCAATTACTATTTCGACTGGTTCTGGGTTTGAATAAGTTATGCGAAACAAATATTCAAGGCTTGGATTTTCATTTAGATCTTCAAGCTTTGTCTTCAACATTGGTTTTGTTTCAAGCTCTTTTTCCTCGTTAAGGTAACCTAGTGCAAGAGCAAGAACGTTAAGCAGAGTCGTTTTTCCTGTACCATTTTTTCCCTGAATCTCAATAAGGTTACTTTCTATCGATGATTTAGTTCCTGCTGGTGGAAATGAAAACGGCGGCTCGTTTGCTCTATGATACCCTGGTTCAAGGTAACTCATCTTGTACTCGAACAATTTGGTTCCTCCTTTAGCAGTGCTTCGATTTTTTTGTCAAGTGGTACTGTATCGTCCCACAAAATTTGCAGGATTCTTAGTTCATCTTTATCGGTTATCTTTTTCAAAAGGTCTTCAGCGTATAATTTGCCGTTCATGCATCAACTACTCCTCTAATAGGTAACGGGAATTTAACAAATTTTACTTGAGGTAAAGCAACATTTGACATAACAGCGAATCCACTTTCAAGTGAAGATAACTCAATTGAGAGGTTCCTAACGTCGAATTTTCTTCCCACATCGCCTAAGGTTCTAAAGAAAATTCGAGTATTAACGATTGAGGTTAAGCCGCTCGGTAAGTCTTCGGGATTCTGTGATGCAAAGATAACGCCGATTCTTTCCGATCGCCCCATTCTAGCAATTGCATTTAATTGTTCAAGTGCCTCTTTTGATGCATTTGATCCGTAGAATTGATGAACTTCATCGATTATTAGCAAAACAGGCAAATCTGGGTACTTTCCCATTCTCGCTTTGGCATCATAAATTTTTGAAATAAGATGACGAAGCAAGATTGCACCAAAGACAATTGTGTCTTTATTAGATAGGTCTATTACAGAAAGTTTGCGAGGAACCATTATATTTTCTTCTCGGATTGCTACGCAATTATCGTCGGTATGATCGAAATACCCAGTTGCTGCTTCAAGAGACCTTAGGATAGCAGAAACCGTTCCTGGGTGAAGTGGAATTGTACTCTCTTCGTCGACCTGGGAAAGTTTCGGAAATGTATATTCTTGTTCCTTTGACGCATAGATCTTGAACCACGAAATAAAGTTTCTAAAAATCGGCGATTCATTATGTATTCTTTCTTTCCAATATCTGAAAATATCTGGTAGTGCTTCTGCAGCTCTGTCAGTCACGTTTTGAAGTACACCTAAAAGAGCGGTCGGTTCAAGATCTCGAGTTCTTAGGGTTATTGGCCGTACATTCTGAGGGTTTACCCCTTCTTTGTGCTTCTGCTCAGTTGAAGGGACATAAATACTAAATTCACCCATTTCTTTTTCTGATAAACCGATTGCATTCCACTCTTCGGGGATTTGTTTTTTGAGTTTAGGATTCTTTATAGTTGTCAATTGATCCATTGTTAAAAGATCGATTCCTTTAACATTGATTGCTAGAACTGCTCCTTCTTCGTGTTCGAGGAATTGCTCTATTAAGTATTTCATAGCAACAGTTTTTCCAGAGCCAGTTTGTCCACAAACCATCGTTTGCAAGTATAACGATTCGAATGGAATTTTGACATATATTAGGTTTCCTGACTCTTCTCTTAACGTGGAATTCTGACCCATGAAATTTGTTGCAAGAAAGACAGGGTACCCAGTCTTGGACACGAAAACTTCATCTATTTCCTGCTGAGTAGTTCTTCTGGCTTTCTGATTAGGTTTTATGAAACTGAATAAACCATCATTTCTTAATGGATATTGCCGAATTTCTCTGGCATGAATAATATTTTTACATTCCTGATCTTGTGTCAAGACAGGTAGGTCAGCATCAACTACTAAGGGAGAAGGCTCAAAAAGCGATTTCTGGTGAGACTGCTCAACAAGCAGTATGTGCTTTATTCCATCCTCGGCTGCGACAGTTAGATATGATCCAACCGGCAGTATTCCATCTATAATCTTTGAAGATACAAGTGTTATGAGATCTTTCTCGGCTCCTGTTACAATCCACATATTTTTTGTCACCCAAATCTAACTTGATTAATCGTCGGATGAAAACCTTGCCTTGCGAGTAGAACAGGAATGTTTAGCATTCTTAGCCCTTCTCTTGCATATTTTTCAGCTATGACTATTGGTCTCACCTGAGGATTAGCATAGTCTCCTTGGACAATATAGTAATACGAAATCAGATTCATGATTGATGGTATTAAACTACCATAGGTTTCATATGTGGAAGGGTGCATTTCAACCCTTTCAGGGAAACCTGGTAAAGTTCGTATGTAGCAAAAAACTTTTGTGTTTTTTGGGTTATGTTCGTCAGTGTATTTGAAAAAAGCCGACCTAGCCCGCTCATTCAAACGTTGTGTGGCCCAGTGGAAATCACTGTTAAATTTGACAGAGAGTTCAGAATTACGGCTGTTTGTTATTACCAAACGACTGTCCGAGTTTTTTACAAAGTAAATCGGTATACAATCTTTTTCTCGCAACTGTTGATCCATTTCACGCATGTAAAAGGATACCATTCCACCAACCAGAGGGCCATCGATAAAGACGATTGAATGGGGTTCGATGCCCTCAAGGATTGATTGTCGCTTTGCTTCAACAATAATTTTGTTCCGCTCGGCTGATGGCTCCTCAGTATATCTAATTTCGTCTTCGTTTTTCCCCCTTAAATTTTCGCATTGAAGTTAAGAAGTACGGAAGCACGGTGAGATTGAATTCATATTTTGCTGCAACTTTGATTAATGCGGAACTGCAAAAAATGAGATCACCCTCAAGAGATTTGAATTCTTGAGTACTCTCATCGTAAGCAAATACATCGCGATCTTTAATTAGACTTAAGTCGCTGGGGTCAAGAAAGTAACAAGCATTTTCGTTCTCGAGGCAGCTCATTGGGCCATTCATCGAATATTCCCTAGGTATGATCGTTGTCTCAGAAGGCTCAAAAGATACGAATTTCGTCGCTTTTTTGTTGATGTTGTCGAGCCTTAGTTTTACGCTACCTAACTCTATTTTTCCTAGACCTAACGCTTGCTCCCCCAATACGATTGATTCAATCTCTATTTTATTGAGTTTATCTTATAAAACCTGTTATTCAATAATCATAACTAGGAAATATTCAATGTAAAACCAAAGAAAAAGTAGTCTAAAAAAGAAATCTCCAATTAATAGGGTATGAACTTTTGAAATAATCAGGCATCAGGTACTGAAAATTCAGTTTACAGAAAAACTTAACCCCTTAAGCTACTATATGGGTAAGATGAGTGGAGCAATGGCAGCGCAAACACCGTATAAGCAAGCTTTAGCAAACCTTTGGGAGTTCTCTGAGAAAATAGATTTTGCTGCAGCCCCTTTCCTCACTTTTCTGATTGACAAAGCTCATGGCGTACCTGCGCCCAGCAGCAAAATAATTCCATTCTTCAAAATGTATAATCTGCAATTGAGAGAAAAATATGAATATGTTTATGTTAACCCTTGGATGAGGCAACCGTACAAAAACCAGGTCAGTTGCGTTAATACAATTGAGTATTTACAGCAACCAAGGGGATTTGGATGTTGGAATGGTCAAGACGTTAAAGCCAATTGCGACAATTATCAGTGTAAGTACCACCCAATTATGGCAAATATTTCCGTCCCTTGTAACTTGATGAGGGAGGCTATATGGAAAAGAGACACTCCTGCGGGACAATTAACTTTTGGTAAAAATTACGTCTCTATTATAAAGAAACAAATCCTTTTTAACAAAAAAATACCTCTGAAGGATCTACTCACCGTTTTATACAGGGATAGTTCGCATAATCTACAGACTCTATTTGAGAAATTTGAAATGGAGTTTTCCTTAACCTCCGAAGAAATAGAAGCTTTTTTTTCACCTTTGGGCGAGATGTATAAATCAGTAAATTTAATCCAAGAATCCGAGTCACCAAGAGAAATGACTTATGACCTGCCTAATACGGTAAATGAAGATCTAAATATTAGGCATCTGATCCAAAACCATGGCTTGTCGAATGAAGATCTATTAGATCAACTGCAAGCTTTTGCAATTGAAAATGGAAGGGTCCCTACAATTGAAGATCCAGGTATGAAAGATGTAATAAGAGCGGCTGGGCAGCATTTTGGCTCTCTGGAAAATGCTTTTATTGTTGCTGGTTTGTCAGTTCAACGACCTTTTGGTGTCGCTAATTCCCCGCAAGACAGAAAGCGAGAACCCGAGACTCTAATAGACTTGATGGTGAACTTATTAGATAATAATCCGATGGATTACACAACTATTTGTAATAAAGTCGGTAGTGTTTCAGGGTTCGGAAGTGCAAACAAAACAACAATTTGGGCGGCTATGCAACGCTGTAGTTCCATCAGATCCATTGGTTCGAGACGCTCAAAGATCTATTTTATTGTAGGACAAGAAGAATTAGCCATAGAAAAGATGACAAGAAAAACTGCAGAAGCAGATGATCAAATTAAACCGCTTACTTCAATTGGACAAGAGAACACAAATACTAAATCCTCTTGGGATTCGCTTTCAGATGCGATAACTATTTTATTGAAAGAAAAACCAATGACCCTGAAAGAACTTAAGGTCAGAATTCAAGGTATTCCATACTTCGACAAAACAGACACGTTATTGCTATTAATGACGATCTATAATATGAAAAATATCAAGACGTCTCAGACAGAAGCGAAAATTGATATTTACTCTATCGAGGAAAGCAAACCAACTGCATGTATCGACACAGAAAAAAATGCAGATTCCCTGATTATCCCTTCAAAAAATAACTTGACAAACGAAAATTGTCAGGAAATAAAAAAACGCGATAATATCGAGGCTGCTTCAAAAATTACTTACAATGAAAAGTGCAACTTTCTAAAAAATGCAAATTGCCCCATAGGTAAACTAAGGAAAGGACCCTTCACAGAAGAAAGAGCAGGCTTGGAAAAAACAGGCGAAACGGTGACGACCAACGATGGTCAAATAGACAAAGATATTCTTGTTTATAATAGATTGTCTGAAAGAGAAAAAGAAATCGAAATCCTCGAAGAAGAAATTAAGAAATTATTATCAGCCAAGCCTATGAGCTTAAAAAATATTAAGGAAAACTTGTATGATAGCGGCAATTTCCATTATGCATCTTACAAAAATATTCTTATCGCTATCAGGTCATCTGAGCACATTAAACGAAGTTATTCTCTTGGTGTAGAATCTTATTATCTCCAAAGAGAATCTGAGTTACATTCACCAATCAACGAGCAATTGGATCCAAATTCAAATAATACTCAAAGCGATTTAGAAAGAAGAATCAGGCAAGATTGCAAGCAAATATCAATTAGTCTCAAGGATGGACAAACTGAAGAGCTCGCGATTGCCAACATAAGTGATGCCAAAACGGATAATCCGGAAAAAGAAAGGCAAGATATTTGCGAAGAAAAAGTTGAACAACAGATCTCAACCGGACAAATTGTTGAGATAGATACTGTTGAAAGCCACGATGGACTAAGACCTAATCAAGAAAGTAATTCAAACATTTCACAAGTAAGACCTGATCAAATCAAGCCGGAAAGAGATAACTCTAGTTTAGCATACAAACTAAGAAAATTCTTGACCGGTAATCCATAGTCCAAGAAAAATGACATTTTATCTGTAGTTTCACTCCTGAATTAATTCGAAAACTTCTTTGGGTAAGATACGCTTAAGTCTTATTGAAAGGGCACTTGAAAAACCTTTGTAATTGCTTCCTCCTCGTATTCCTCTTTCAACTAAAGCTGCAAGAGCTTCAGGGCAGTCGGTTCGACAGAAAACCATTTTACCAGCGAGATTACCGAACAAATCTGTCGCAGAGTACTTTTGTCCACTCCCTGCGCTTGCGAAGAATCTGATTCGCCAGATTTTTTCGGTTCTCCAAAGCTTATGTAGCGATCTATTTATTCCAAAATCTAAATCACTAGATCCTTCTGCAACAAATTGCTCGAGAACTTCACTCTTGGTCATGGGCTTCACAAGCATGCGAAGAAGGTCCTCTTGTATTTTTGTAGAATCCAATCTGTTCAAAATTGGATAAATTGTGTTGCTTGGTTCCTGCCCTTTTAAAAAATATAATTTATGACCATGTGCTCCAACTGATAAAATATCTTCAGATTGGTGAATTGTGCTCATCATTGTTTGAACTGTACAAGCTGAATATTTGTCAATTTTTCGGATTTCAGCTGCTAAATTCCCCAAAGTCAAGGGATTATTATTTAGGATTTGCCTTATGCTTGATGAAAGCGTACGAGTTTTTCTCCAATCTATGTACGGTTCAACTTGAGAAGCGTTTAAAGCATTATTCCAAGAACCAAAATATTTCTCGGCTGCGCAAACTAGTTTTTGAAACCCTGGCTCCTTAAATCCAGGAGTTCTTTGTTTTACCCTATAAAATTCCTGAATCTCGGCAACAATTAGACTTTGCTCTTGTGACAATTCTGCCTTTTCTTGAGGAAAACTTCCTTCGTGTTCATTCTTGTGATTAGGAAAAATGTGCTGGTCAACAGTCTCTTTACCATTGGGATTCGAGGCTGTAGCAGCTACTTTCTCGGCAGTTTCAGTAAGATGACCCTTACAAAATTCTTCAGCGCTATTGTCGCTTGCTTCGAGTAAACTCTGCATTCTAGTTGCAGCTTGATTTGTTTTATCTGTTAATTTCGTTCTCAAGGATAAATTGCCGTTTGTTTTGCTGTTGGCTTCTTTTTCGCCTTGTTCCTCAATGATCAAGTACTCTTTAAGAGCTTCCATAAACGCCTGCAAATCACTAAATAGCTCAATTTGCAATTTGGAAAAATCCTCAAGTCCGAGAGTTTCATAAACGATCTTCCCCGTGTAATGTTCAAGGATCTTTGAAAATCTTGTTTTCTTGTTCAATACTTCTTTCTGGTCACCATGCTCTAAATCATGTCTAATTTCGTTCCTTAGATGTTTAATTGTGAAACCGATAGAATTTGATTCCTTTAATGGTTCCGGGATCCGCGATAGGGTGCCTGATCCTTCGTAAAAGATCTTGAATAGTGCATCGATAAGATTTTCAAAGTCCTCTTTTGACCTAACAGCTTTTACAAGTTCTGCCATTTCTTGAATCGTAGTGTTTGTAATTTTGAAAACTTCTTGATTCTTTTTTGATTTGCTGATTTTGTTGCAGTCGCCAATCAGTGAAATAATCGAATATGCTTCAGGCTTCAAGTCTATGATATCTCCCAGTTCTAACTCCAAGTCATAGTTACGTCTTGATTAATTTTGCTGATTTCCACTTTAGTTCATTGGTAAGTAAAATAGACAAAGGGCATTTGACTAATTAATTTGCTTGAACCGGCCAAATAAATTTTCGTTCCAAGATATCTTAATCATAGATATCTCTCAGGTTATGGGAGTTCGTTTCTTCATTACCAGCCCATGTCGTCGTCATCAAGTAAGGCTAAATCTTCATCAATATCGTCTTGTTGAGTTGCATCTGGATCATCGTCATACACGCTCTGATCTAAATTATCGTTCTGTTTAGGTGGGTTTACATCATCCCCTTCTTCAAGTTCCTGATTCTCTCTAGATTCCGGTTTCTTTGCTTTTTGAACTATAGCATTCTTTTTCCATTTTTGATACTCATCGTTCGACATAGAGACTGATGTTTGCTGGTTAGTCTGTGTTGATTTCTTGTTAGCGTAAAACAGCAAAATTGCAATAGGGATTATGATTGCGCCTCCCAGAGCAAGACACGAGCTCCTAGTTGGTTATTGACATGCATAGTTAGTAATCAAACAGAATATACTTAAGACTTTTAAAACCAAAGTCATTTTTTTCGGCATATAAAACACTCTGTTTCCTCTTCAATTTTGATTTGAAATAACCAAGTCTTAAATTGAGATTACTATTATCATCAAACATGCCGTCCTTAACTTGCTCGTGCGGTCTATTAAAAAAGGGAGAAATACTCGTTGACTAATATTTTTGAGGAGTTAAATGCCCAGCAGCGTGAAGCTGTGAAAGAAATTGAGAAGCCTCTCCTTATAATTGCGGGTGCTGGTTCAGGCAAGACTCTGACAGTGGCAAGCAAAGATCGCCTATCTGATTGAAAAGGGCGTTAAGCCTGAGAACATTTTGGCGTTAGCGTTTAACCAGAAAGCCGCTGAAGAGCTGAAAGAAAGAGTTATCGGCATGCTGGAGAATTCAGAGGATTTGAGTATATCGACTTTTCACTCGTTTTGCAACCAAGTTATTCAGGATAATCTCTTGAGCACTAAACTTAACGCTAATTATAGGGTTATTACTGATACGGCTCAGCTGGTTTATTTTACCAAGAACATTAACAGGTTTGGCATTGAGTTTTTGGAGTTTAATCATGAGCCCTACACATTAGCGGAAGAAGTTAAGAAGTTCATCTCCAGATGCAAAGATGAAGCCATAACTGCCGGATGACCTGGAGAAATGGATTGCAGACGCAAGAGAAAAAAACTCTTGATGAAGAAGAGCAAATTTCGCTAAATAACCTCAAAGATATTCTAAAGATTTACCGGTCCTACGAAGACTACAAAACAAAAAATAACATGCTTGATTTCGGTGACATGCTCTGCACAGTATACAACCTGCTCAAGAATAACCCTTTGATTCTAAAGCGCTACCAAGACCGGTTCCAATACGTTATCGTTGATGAATTCCAAGACACCAACTACATTCAACTGCAGATTGTCTATTTGATAGCTAAAAAGACATGGCCACATAACGGTTGTAGGAGATGATGACCAAAGCATCTACCGATTCCGAGGCGCCTACCTGACCAACATAGCAGAATTCAAACAAATGTTCCCAAACTACGTAGAAAAAGCCTTGGAACACAACTACAGAAGCACCAAAAACATCGTTGCCGTAGCCAACAAACTAATCGAGAGCAGTCCTGAGCGGACAGTAAAGAAGCTGTTCACAAACAACCCACAAGGCGAAAAAGTCGCGGTCGTTGAAACTCCGACGGATAATTCGCAGGCAAACTATGTCCTTGAAACAATCAAAGAACAACTAAAATCACATCCCCATAAAGACATAGCAGTACTGTGCAGGCGAAGAGCAAGCGCTGAACCCATAATTAAAGCCCTAAGAAAACAAAGCATACCCTTCAACTTTGTAGGCGAAACGGGCTTTTTCCAAGAACCCATAATCAAAGACATTACGGCTTATCTAAAAGTTGCAAGCAACCCGCTGGAGAGCAATGCGGAACTTGTTAGAATCCTGCACCGCTACAACATTAGCCCTGTTGACATCTCAAAATTCAACTCATATGCAGACCACAAAGACATCTCGTTATACGAAGCCTTTGACCACCTTAACGAATTAGAAGTTGATAAATTCAAGTTCCTTGCAGTCAAAGCAAGTCCTAAAGGAGATATTGAAAAATAAGAAGAGGCTGCGAACCCTCGACCTCATCCATAACCTCCTTTTTGAGCTCGAATTCTACAAATACGAGATAGCGCTCCAAAACCACCGAAACATTCAGCTCCTAAACCAATTCTATGCGTTCGCTGAAGAATTTGACAGCCTCTACCCTGACAATGACATCGATGATTTCACAGATTACCTGTCTTATGCCTCAAACTTTGAAATCGAAGAGAGAAACACAGACGAACAAGCTATAATCATCTCGACTATTCACGGCGTCAAAGGCATGCAGTACCCAGTCGTGATAATTCCCGACTTGGTTGAACGCAAGCTTCCAACAGATCTACCAAAAAGACAAGTTCCCAATCCCCCAAGAGCTGCTCAAGGGCGTAAAATCAAAATTTGACGAAAAGGAACTGCACCTCCAAGAGGAACGGCGGCTCTTCTACGTAGCCATAACCAGAGCTAAAGACAAACTATTCATAACTTACGCTAAAAGATATGGCGAAAACAAAACAGACTCCAAACCTTCCAAATTCCTAAACGAAATAGCCTACACCCAAAACCAAAACATCAACTTCCAACAAGCTGACCCACCAGGAGCTAGCCGTGGAATGTGTAACAAAAGAAAACCAAACCCAAACAACACTACTAAAACAAATAATGTCCTCCATTAAAGCAGAAAACTATTCACGACGCCATAGAAAACATCCTATTAATTGCTAAATGCCAAAACAAAGACCGAGACATCAAAAGAAATAATCGCCCAAATCAAAGAACCCGACTACAGCACACTTGAGCAAGTATGCGAAGAAAAGCCAGTCACAATCTCTGACGATCACCTCTTTAGTGTTTCACAATTCATCTCTTACAAAAAATGCCCAAGACTCTACCAATACCGCTATTTGATGAAAATTCCAGAGAAGCCACGTTACTACTTTGACTTTGGCGCCTCCATCCACAACATCGTAGAACAGCTCACTAAGCTGCTAAAAGAAGGCAAACCCATAAACCAAGACATCGCCTATGAGCTGCTCCAGAAATACTGGGACCCCAAAGGCTACAAATCGCGAATCGATGAAAAAAGAGACTACAAAGAGGCTAAGGCGATTCTCAAAGTCTTTCTTGGATGAGCAAGCTAAGAGCAAGTCGGAAATAGTTGATATTGAGCGTTGGTTTGAAACCACAATTAGTAATGTGCAGGTTAATGGGCGAATTGACCGCATAGACAAAGAAGGCTCCGAATTCACTGTTATCGACTACAAAACAAGCAAAAAAGCACCATCGCTAAATGAACTCAAAAAAGACATGCAACTGCTGGTTTACACGATTGCAGTTAACGAGGTGTATGGCAGCAAACCTTTGGTCGGCGACTGGTTTTTGCGATCCAACGAAAAAGTCTTCTTTAAACCCGAAGACCAAGCCATCGATGCACTGAAAACAGAACTCGCAGATATAGCCGGCAAAATCAGGGCTGGACAGTTTGAGCCTAAAGAGAGCTGGGAATGCAACCACTGCGACTACGGCTGCCTCTGCGACCGATAAGCTGAAAAAATCTCGATTTTTCTGCCATCACTATTTTTCTATATTGTCATTGGAGTCAATGCTGTTATAGGCTACATTAGTCCTTGGTCGTCGTCCCAGAGGTCGTCTCCTCCATAGTCAGATTCAAGAGTGGCTCCGGAGCTGGAGTATGTTGTACCCTTCATTGCGCCGCACAACTCGCAGATCTCTATGTCCTCATCGTTTTCGTGTCCGCAGCTTTCGCATTGCCAAGTCCCCTTCGGCTTCTGGGAAGGTTTTTCACTAAGAGGCATGAAGTAACTTTAGCGGCTGTTTGCTTATAAGCCTTAAAACAACAAACAGACTCGAGAGTTGTTTTTTTTCGCCAGAAAGGCGCAAGCGGAAAAGCTTATCAAGTAATTGATAAGATAAGTCAAAAATGGTTTGGTATGTTAAAAGAGGAAGAACCAGCCAAAAAGTTAACTCTTGGCGAACGATTGCGAAATCGCCTAAGTAAAGGTTCGAAAAAAAGGAAAAAGCGCCTGGAAGATCAGAGAGAATCCGACATACAATACAGAGAGTGGCTCCAAAAGGACAAGCAAGAGTCAACTGAACCAGCAAAAACTGAAAGCAAAGCAGGGGAAAAAGAAAACTTGGACCAAAGCGTTTACGAACCTGACAATCCCACGGCTACGCAGGAAGATGACATGGAAGAGGACTTAGCATTATTAGACGAAGACGACGACTTATGGTGAAGACAAGAAATCTTTGTCTACAGAATATCGTTATTTGAAATTAACTCGAAGGCTCCTCGCCGAAGCATTCTTTTAAGCCTAACTTAGAGCATTTGAAAGAGAAAGTGTTAAAATTCCAGCGTTCTTACCAAGTGTAAGTATGCATAAAATACGGGCAATCCTGTTTGACCTTGACAATACATTGGTTGACTTCATTCGTATGAAGGAAGAATCATGTAGAGCAGCGGTTAAGGCGATGGTAGCGTCAGGATTGCGGATGAAGGAAGATCAAGCGTTTGAACTTTTAATGAAAACTTACTTTGACGTAGGAATAGAATCAGACAGAGCCTTCTCAGAGTTTCTAAGAAGCATCGATCAGTTTGATCACAAAATACTCGCCTCAGGCATCAACACCTACCTAAAAACAAAAAACAAATTCCTAAAACCCTACCCCAATGTCAAATCAGTCCTTGGAAAGCTAAAAAGAAGAGGCGTTTTTCTCTCGATTGTTACCGATGCACCGAAAACTAAGGCTTATCAGCGATTGTTAGGTATGGGGATAGAACCTTACTTCAAATTTGTCGTTGGGCATGAGGATACAAACAAAAGTAAACATACCGGCTTACCACTTTTGCTGGCTTTGGAAATGCTCAGAAAAGAATGCCCGGACATAGCAAACTCGGAAATTCTAATGGTAGGCGATTCAATAGAAAAAGACATAGTTCCAGCCAAAGAACTTGGGCTAAAAACAGCACTCGCCAAATATGGACAAAAAACCCCCGAGGTCGGATTCGCAGATTACCAGCTTTTAGATTTCAAAGAAATCATTGATATTGTCGAATCACGTCAGTAAGACAACTTATAGAAATTCATAGTTCTTGCTGACAAACCACATGAAACCATCAAGTGTTGTTAAATCGGTTTGGAGTTCTGTTGCCTAGATTATTGAGCGTTTTGTTAACACTTTCATAGGTGGCTCCTATGTCTTTACTGGGAAAAGTAGGTTGATGCAGTTTTTGGAGAGTATCAACTGTTCGACTGTTCCAGACGCCGCACTTTTCCGGGTAAAATGTATGCAATAGTGCCGTTACTATTCCTTGTCCTACCCCATCTATCCTGCCAGGTCCTTGTAAGGCATATCTTACTCGAGATGCAACACTAATACTATCATCTTGTAAATGTTTCAGCATATTCGACAATTTCTCAGGATGATCAACCGCGTAAGATGCAGTTCGCTGAAGTGTGGTCCAGGAAAGATTGTTCCTAAACATCAGCCAATCGTAAAAGTTCTCTTTAACTGCAGGTAAATTGTCTAAACGATCGGGCGCAAATTTTCTTCTGTATACCACGTATACTTGTTTCCTCCTACTTACCCATTCAAAAACGCTGGGAAACTTGTTTCCAGAAGTTATCTCTATGGGACTTTTCATATAAACTGGCCATAATTTGGAAATTTGAGCGTCAGGCGGTCCAATTTTTATCGGTCCAACTGTTGGAGGCGGGTCTGAAATCGGTTCGATTATCCTTCTTTGCTCAAGATATTTTCCGCAATCGGGACAGAATTTGCTAATTCTATATTCTTGATCTGAAAATTCTCGATTACATAACGGACATGAAATCTTTATCATGGCCAACCCTAAACCATTTGCTGCTCATATTCTTGTTTCTTCTTTTTTCGCTTCGACAGGAGTTCCGGTCGCAACTGAGTATTTTCTTCCTTAGATTCTTTCTCTGGGTTTTCAGTTAGTTCTTGCATACGGCAGTTTTTCTTGGATTATACAATCTACTCCCGTGACTATGTTGCTATACACGTCGTTAATCTGAGATTGCAGTTTCTTTCGCTGCTTCCAAAGCCCTTCATGCGCCCTTTCCTCATGGTCCTGCAAATCAGCAGCCTTTTGGTAAATTTCATGCAATTTTTCAACAGTTGCTGTAAATTCTGTGCTCTTGATATAGTCATACAACTTTGACTGCTTGTTATCTCTGTCTTTCTTGCTATCCGATTGCTTGGAAATTTCAATAATGGCTCGTCTAATCTGCCTAGCTACATCAATAACAATACTAGGATGGCACAGCAGAATGCCCTCTTTTTCACCAAACAAACCGTTCTTAACATCTTTCTTTGGCAAATTGCATGATACAATTATGACATAATCGGTTGAGTGAACTTCTTTGTATTTTTTGGCTTTCTCTATATCCTTGGCAGTTACACTCTCAGCCTGTTTATTATCATAAATTATCGGAGTTTCCATTGATGCGGAAGTAGTTCTAATCTTCTGCACTATGTCTCCCATCGACGTGCCTCTCTTTGCCGAGTGAAGAAATCTTGTTCAAATGCCTGGGACAATTTAGCATAAAGATCTATTTCACCAACCTCACCTTTCAACTCGGACTGGCTCTGCTGCAACTGTTTCCTTAATTCGTCTGCATCACGTTTCACCCGTTCGATTTGTAAATCCCTTTCTTTAACGTCGTTTTCTAGTTTCTTCCTTTCGATGTCTGCATTAGCTTTGCCTTTTTCAAAAGCTATTTTTTCAAGTCGTGTTTGCTCTCGCCTTAACTGACTAAGGTCTTTTTCTTTGTCTTGGATCTCTTTTTTGCATTCGGCTCGGATCTTCTTTTCGAGATTTGCGAAGTTCTTTTGGTTATCTTTCCCAAGCTGATCGTATGTCTTTTTGAGTTCGACCAGCTGATGCTTGTAGCTGCCCTCCATTTCTGTCTTTAACATTTTTGACTGGTCAGCGAATGCAGTTTTCAAATTATCAATTTCTTGTTTGTGTGATTTGTTAATTTGCTCAAGTTTCTGGCCAAATTCTTGCTTAGCTTTCTTGTTCTCTTCACCATAGGTTTCTGAAACCTTTTTTCTTAATTCCCCAATTGCTTTATTGTATTCGTCACTTTCAAGAGAAGAGTGACAAAGAGGACATGTATATTCTGGAAGATCATTTTTCAAACTGTAAATCCCCAATAAACTATAATCTTAGGCGATAAATTTGATTTGTGTCAAACTTTACTTAAGCTTTGTGAATATAAGATATGTCAAATCGGAGGAAATTTTGCATTTTTATTTAGAAATCTCCACATTTCTTGCTTCACCTTAAATGATAACCCTACTAATACCTCAAAAGAGAAATAATAGCTTGACATACAATAACAAGACAAAAAATGTCCGTCTTTGAAAAAATAGTGAGAACCTTTCCTGATAGTTTGGAGCTCAAGACTCCTGTAAAGCAGAATTCTTTCACTATTGAAAAGAAGCCTGATAAAACGATTTTCTCAGTAGGAATTAAGACCAAGATTCCAATACCTAAAGCCATTTGGGATGGAATTCCAAAATTTCTAAGCGGTAAAGGTTGGGTGGATATTGGATCGGGTTACAATGAAGCAAAAAGATGGTCTTTGCAAGAGTACATTGATCAGCACCCTTCGCGTGGCACACAACATTCATCTGACGCTAACTATGTCGCGTCTGTTCTTGAATACCTCAAAATAGTTGATGTCAAGCGAACCCGACCTTCACAGATTAAGCTAAAATAAATTTTTTCTCAATCAGCAATTTTCATTTTCACTTACGCCTGTACTGCGTCAGATAGTCGTTTCTCAGACAATTTAAAAGCGTATCTAGTGCACTGGTGCATTCCCTGAGAGAAACGAGATGACCGACATGAGCAAAACAGTTGAATTATAAGGATGGCCCAGGAGAGATCAAGTCGGTGGAGCGGCTTCACTGGAGGTTAAGTAAGCCTGATCGGGAAACTTTCGATGAGTTTATGGACGCTTGCAGGAGCTACACTTCTGAGGTTGCTAATTCCAACCGAATCTAGGTAGTTTTTGAGCCTATGATAATGTCAATTCTCAATTGAAGTAACAACGGTTAAGACAAATTTGAGAGAGAACGTAAGGTAATGAAATTACGTTAATTATAACAAATTGTTGAGCACTCTTGAAGTTATATCAGGCCTCTTTTTCTCTTGAAAATATATTCTACTTCAGAACTGAGTTAAACATTTTCATTACTTGGGTATGTCTTGATTCCTCGATTGCCATTATGCGTTTCATTAGGAAGTTTTTCCATTTCTCTTCTTCAGGATTTGCGCTCTCTCTAAAATCGACGGGTTCTCCAATTATTATAGGAACTTCCAGAGGTTAGGTCAGGCGATTCTGGTTTTTCTAATAAATCGATAATATATTTGGTTGCAGAGTCAACAACTTTAGTCTCAAAGGATACGATTCCCGCTTCAAGCAATCCTCCTCCTGTTGAACCACTGTATAGATTCATTGAAGATAATATCACTATTTTGCGGTCTACAACGATAATTTTTGAGTGAATTGTATTAATATAATGAATAAATACGCCTTTTTTCCTCAAAAGTGCTTGGCATTCTAATTTAGGTGCATCTGCTTTGTCCTTTGACGGTCTTCTAGCAACAATTTTTACGTTTACTCGTCTATCTCTTGCTTCCTGCAAAGCTGTTGCAAGAAAACAACTATCGAGAAAAGGACTAGTTACTAAGATTTCATCTTTGGCTTTAGCGATAACATCTCTTGCCAATTCTTCAAGTCTCATTCCTTCTAAAAAGAAATGTTTCGACTCGACAGCTAGATTAATTGGTCTATGCAGCTGCCCATTGAACTAGCCATTGAATTAAGGTATCTTCAATTCTATTTGGAATAGCTGTATTTTGAACTGGTATTTCTGATACTTTAGCTCGACATTCGAAGCGGTTTTAGGCTCTGTTTCTCTTGGATTTGTTTTTTCTGCTTTTGCCAAGCGTTCTTGCGCTATTTTTTGTATTTCTTGATGTTTTCTGCACAGTGGCATTTTGAAAAAACGCATCGAGTAAGTGTATTCTTTGTATTCTATTTCCTCTTGGCAGACTGCGCATTTGTAGTTTGACATAGCCAAGGATTGTTTTTTAAATAATATAAATTATGCTTATTTGAAATACATAATAATTTTTAGTCTTTATCTACTTGTTTGTGCGTCGAGCAGGATTTTGTTTCGATTCTTCGGTTGGCAGTCTTATTATGAAGCAAGTATTTACTATCAAAGAAAGGAGTAAGACATTGAAATGCGCTCTCAATGACACGCTTACAGTTTTTGAGCTATATTAAGCCCTAAGATGAGCTGTAGCCCCATTTTTTTCGCTGCAATAGGAAAAAAAGACAGCAGTACTACTTCCCAAATTACTTACCATAAATTCATAAATCAAATAAATTCAAATATCAAAAGAATTCTCTGTAAGTGTATAAATTTGAGCTTTAAAAGATACCTAAAATATTCAATTTTTAGGGGCATAGGGGAGCTTTTATTTTATTTAGGGTTTGCTGTAGCTGCTGTCGGAATTGCATTTCTTCTTATTGCACCATTTCTCTTATTCTCTATCATGGGTATAGTAGGCATAGTTTTAGGTGGAGTTATGTCTGTTTCAGGATATCTTACGCACAAGTATGGTAAGTTTAAAGAAAATACAGAGCAAATCGCAAGCGGAGTCTCCCAAGGCATTCAGACTGTTTCCATTTCTCAGAAAGTTCTTGGAGCGCCTCCAAATCCGTGCCCAGACTGTGGTCATGAGCTAACGTTCATTGAACAACACAAAACATGGTACTGCTTTAACTGCAAAAAATACAAATAATGCAGTTTTCTTTGGGCTCTTGCGTTGCCAGCAACGAGCAAAGAAAGGTACTTACTCAAAACGCGGAGAGTTAAGTTTGCCCGAACGGCGATGAAGCATAACTAAAATGTTATTCTAAGAAATCAGTTACCGAGTACGTCTGGCCGTTTTGTTTATTTATGGTTTAGCAAAAAAAATTACAAATGAACAATCTCAAAGCTTTCATCGAGCATTTCAGCAACCAAACGCCTGTGGCATTTCTCTGGTTTGTCCTCACTGCAGAGTAAGCACGATATTTTCTTTTCAAGTTGGAGTTCATTTAGCATATTTTTTGCGTTCCGAGTATCCATCAAGGCTTTAAAATTGACCTTATACTCAGCCCAGTCTTTATCTTTGCGGTATTTATCAAGAATGGTTTTACTTGGTGCAAGATTTTTTACACTAATGTATTCGATTCCAACCAGTTTTAATATAAATTCCAAGTCCTGGCTTTTTGCGAATCCTGAGAGTTGGGATGAGTTGTTCAAACGAATATCAACAACCCTTTGAACACCGCTTTCTCTTAGACGACGTAACAAAGTCTGGCAGTG
This sequence comes from Candidatus Bathyarchaeota archaeon, assembly GCA_963768895.1. GTDB lineage: Archaea > Thermoproteota > Bathyarchaeia > Bathyarchaeales > Bathycorpusculaceae > Bathycorpusculum. Next base: position 69,636 of record CAVYJU010000028.1, on the reverse strand, counting down.
TTTTTTTAGTAAAGCCAATTGTGTAGATTTTGTTCATTCGATTCATCTCCTTTTGTTAGAATCCTGTTAGTTTACTCTGATTCTTGGAATCCTATAACTGGCTTCCGGCGTTTTGACTCTTTTTGGCGAGAAATTTAGAATTGGCTTGCCTACTTTTCCTTCTTTGTCGATAACGGATACGTCGATGCCTTTCTTAATTATTTCTGCGACAATAAAACGACGATGACATTTGGTTAAATCGAATTCTGTGCACATTAAAGCAGTAACTCTCCCTTCAACTTGATTCAATAGCAAGTCGATATTCTCCCTAAATCTGGGAGAGGTGCGGAATTTTTCAAAGCCTTCCAGCGGACGACCTCCAAGTTTATCACCAAAGTATAGATAATCTATTTCAGCCTTCTTTAACGAATCCGAAAGACTTTCACGATTAAAATGGGGGACGTATCCGCTATAAGGCTGAGACCTCAATCAACCAAGCAATTAATGTCCCATTTTTTGAGCCTATTAATGAAACTTTTTAGGTCTTCATTTCCTGACCCTATTGAAAAAAGTTTATTCATTTGATTCCTCGCTAGAATAGTTTGGAACAGTTAGAATACTCACAATCATTGGCCAGTACCTTGGCTGAATTGAAGCTCCCGGGTGGAGCATATTTGTTAGGTTTAATTTCGCCATTCTCATCAAGGTGAAGGTCCGGTTAAGCCAATTACAAAATATGTTTGTTTGCCCCTCAACTCAGCAACATCTTGCGAACTAATAATCCCGTCCCCTTTAATCTTAGCCAATTTGTTTCCGATAAATTTGCAAAATCCAATGTCAGTACAGGTAAAATAGAACTTGCTGAATATGATTGTATCCAAATTCGAGGATGGTTTTTGCCGCTTATTCCGCTGCTTTGAATTCCAAAAAAATCTACTGGGCCAGCCAAGGCCAATGATTGATGTAAATTTATCATATTATTGAAGAGTTCGTCTCTTGAATTAACTTCATCAGTAATATCGGATCGACAATTTCTGAGAGCAAGCTCTTCTGTGATTCTTGCCCCAATTTCATTGCAAGTTTAATTCCACTGTCCAAAGCAACATCCATATTTTCCGTTTGATGTTCGATTGGATACGGAGCGCTAAATTTCATTTCGACAACATCAAAGAGACTTATCATCTCGTCATTGTCCATCACGATTTCTTTTTCCGTGAAACCGCCAGCCTTGACCGGACGAACCCACTGTTTATCCTCGATTCACGCCAGCAAGACAAATCTTCCCGTCTTTTCTTTCGGATTTAACCAAAATAGTGACCAAACTTGTTTCTTGAATTTTATGGCCACAAAATGGGCAAAATTTGTAATCAATTCTTGTTTCTCTGTTACAATCTAAGACAGACCGGCATCCATAATCGTTAAATCGTTTGTTACGAAATAGTTTTAACAGTTGTGAAGACTAGATACTGATGCTAGCGCTACATTAAATTGATTTATGACATTCTTGACTGAAAGCACAGTCTACTCATTATTAGTTTTTTTAGGAGTCAAGAAAAGTCGGCAGGGGTCGCAGAAAGTCGTGTAGGGTCGTGTTGGGTCGCAACCTGCAAGCAAACTAAACGTTGAATTAAAAGCAACCCAACGTAAGCTGCAAAGAAATTTTGCCCGCTTTATGGTAAAATATTAAAGATCTGTCTCGGTGTTTCGCGATGATTGGGGATGATTTGTGATGATTCTGGATGATTCGCGATGCCAGTTGCAACCGATTTAAGCTTTAAAACAAAAAAGCAGCCCAAAGCAACCTAGACAAAATTTGTGGGAAGTTAGACATCAACAGTTTAGGATCTATTTACTTCAAAAATTGCAACCTGGTCATTTTTGAAGACGAGAGTGAACATTGGGTCGTCTGAAAAGCGTGGAATTTGCGTGAAGTCCCGAATGGCTATGTATGATATGTTCCATTCTTGTATGGCTGTTTGGTAATCAAAATAATTGAGCGGTTGATTTGAGGTTTTGTCGAGATATTTGCTTGAGTATTCGTCTATTACATTATTCCAATAATCTGTTTGATTACTTTCTGATTGAGCGTTAAGTTGGAAGCGTCCTACAAAGAAGCTTATTTTTGATGTTTCATTTCCTTGAAGATTGTAGCTTAGTTCATATGAGTTGGAGTTTTGCAGCATGACCACACCGTTGCCAAGCTCTCCTGAAGGGAACACTAGCTTGGTTTACTTCATGTAATACGTTATCGACTATGCCAATGCTGTTATCTGTTTGAACTGGAAAACCTCTTGCTTCAAAAGGCATCTGTAACCAATCAAAATTAACAGAGCTGCAATTACCTTGAAAAGCAAACGAAATCTCTGCAAAACCAACTCCTTTGTAAACCGTTATTTGTTCAATAATTTTGAACAGATTGTTTTCCCGTGTTACCACAAAGGACGCATTGTCAGCATTGCTATCCACAAAGGTGCTTGTTTGGGTTAACTCCTGATAAACTAAGTTGTTGTGGCAAACCATTCTGCCTGTATAACAGACTGATTTGGGTATCATTTAATATGAAAACAGGTGGATGAACATATGAACTATTTGACTCTGCTAATATTTCGTGTGTGTTATCGTTTGAGTAGGCTCCTGCTTGTTGAACCTCAATAAGCCCATTATCTACCAGGTAATCTGCTTTCAACAGGTCTGTTGCCACAGCTGCTGGTCCAACCTCATGCTGCAAAATCAAATACTGAGGGTCAACGGCGCTTAAGGTTGGTCTTTGAGCGAATCCAGAAAGCCACCAACCGAACTCTGCATCTGCCACACAGACTGAGCCAACAGAACTGTTGGCTTTAACCCATTGTATAGCTTGATATTCTGAAGGATTCATAACTTGAAAATAATCCGCTTGAACTACACCGATGTTTGGCAACGAGAAAAGAGGAGTGAAAAGCACCAAAATTATCACAACTACTAGAAAGACTGCAGTTGCAACTTTTTTTGACACCTTAAAGACCTGCCTAAAACTAATTTTAATCTTGAGGGATTTTCAGAAGAGTTTGGGCTGTCCGGGAAAAGACGTCGGGCAAACTTGCGACTACTATTGAGAGACAGATAATTGCCGGAAATGCGAGGAAATAGAGAAACCGTTCATAATCTAAATAGACGCCAAACAGGTAGCTTTGGGTTCCCAACGCTGGAACAAGCAGCCATGAAGCAAACAAAATAGCTGGAACTGAAAGAAACCTCGATTCTTTATATTTTGAAAAAACAAAGAAAAGAAAAACAGGAACTAAACTTAAGCAGATGATTTCAAGAGGTGCAAGTCTAGTTTCAAGAACTGCCTGACTGGTTTGTGAGGAAGCATCAATTATTGTTCCTGAAGAACCGAAATAAATCGGAATAACACTGAAAAGATATGGCGAAACCAACAACAGCCCACCTCCGATCGAAATTAGCCAAGAGTAAACTTGTTTTCTTGTTATCTTAGTTCTTTTAGATAACAAAGCACAAACAAAGAGTGCAAATAATGTTATTCCAACGAAAATGAACCCGCTAAAAACATGGGTTAAGAAAATAGCACTAACTAGAATGGACGCCACCACAACATAACTCTTAGATGAAAGTTTTGAAGGATGCAAAAACAAATAGAAAACCCCTGCAATTAGCACCAGCGCAACTATGTTTGGATAGCCAGCCCAACTTAGCATAATGATGTCGGCAGCCGAAAAAGAAATCAAAACAGCCGCGATAAAGCCTGCCAATTCACTCCATACTTGCCTAACAATCAAGTAGACGCACATAACCAAAAAAGCTGAAAAGAATGAGGCCACTAAAGCTTGGGCTAAATAATCCGGCAGTCCAGTCATACTTATTATAAATACTGTAAAAATGTGGTACCCTGGATTTGTCGCAGATAATCCGCCACCCATCTGGTAATAATTCCAGAAGAAACTTGGTTTTGCAGAGGTTATGGAAGCTATGACGCTTTCGTGTAACCCGATGTCAGCACCTGGCGGATAAGTGTTCATGGTTACTAAGAAAAATCTGTAGGCAAAGGCGGTTGCGAGTATGATGATTAATAAAAGATTCTTGCTTCTTTTCTCAATCATCAAGCCGCCGCCTAATATGCAACAAGATTAGCGTTTGTCTCAATACTTTGGTGTAATTATTAACACTATCCAATAAATGGCCAACTATTACTTGAGTAGGAAGCAAGCAAGTTTTATATCAAACTTATTCTGATAGGAGGATGGGGTTTAAAATCTTGGGACTTAGCGCTCGCAAAATTAGTACTTTTATTTTATTAACATCGATATTTATGGTCGGTTTAGTTTTGCCTTCAGTTGTGTCTGCACAATATTATTACCCAACGTGTTCGGTGACTACAACAGTTAATTATGCTGGAGCGGGCACGATAACGCCTGGCTCAGGAATCTATGGTTACGGCAGTTATGTTGTCTTTACCGAAACCACAAACCCGGGGTACTCGTTTAACGGCTGGTACTTAAATGGGGTTTATGAAGGCAAACTATCAAGCATGCCTGTAACTATGTATATGGATTATCAAATTATAGGAGTTTTCAGTGTCAGTACAAATTATTTAACACTGTCATCAAATGGTCCAGGAACCACTAGCCCTGGCGGTGGAACTTTAAGCTATGGTACTGGATCAACAGTCACTATTACAGAATCTCCGTATTCAGGAGACACATTTAGTGGCTGGTACCTTGATGGCGCTTACATGGGAACTTCAAATAACCTTGTTGTAACTATGAACAAAGATCATCAGGTAGCTGCATTCTTTTCAGGAAACAACAACACTTCACCAAGCCCAACCCCCACTTCCATGCCGACGCCGACCTCAAATCCAAATCTTATAATTCCTACGTTGCAATTCTGGTGCACCAGTCTAACAAGCAATTCTGCGTTTAACATAGAAATCCAAGGCTCTCTAGACGTTAATAATTCAGGGCTGATTAACGCCGGTGTGTTCCTTTCTTACAGTGTCACCAATGGGAATACTTGGCAAGACTTTGCGTACGTTCAAACTGGGTCTTATGGTAATTTCACAGCTGACTGGATGCCTTCCGCTTCGGGTATCTACAATATTCGAGCGGTCTATTTTGGCGACAGCTATATATTCCGGAGTAACTCAAATTGAGAACTTTTCACTTTCTCCTTTAGCAAACCAAAACCAGAACGTCTTTTCAGTAACATCAAACTCAACTGTTTCAAGCTTGAGCTTTGATTCCAGTATTGACTCGTTAAGCTTTGGTGTTTCTGGTCCTTCAGGAACGATTGGATACTCTCAAATATGCATTTCAAAAATTCTTTTACCCGATGTTGCAAAGCTTCAAATTACTTTAGACAGTTCATCAATTTCCTTTGCAACATTCTCGAACGATAATACTTGGCTAATAACTATTTATTATCACCATAGCAGCCACAACGTGGTTTTAGCCTTAAATTCGCCCGCTTCCCTTGCCACCCCAACGGTTAATCCAGTTTCAACTGCAACCGCGTTACCTACAGGCACCGCAACTTCACCAAGCCCCACAGGATCTCCTTCAGCAACTTCTTCCACATCTGCCACTTCAACGCCTAATATAACAGAGTTTCCGCTAATCATTCTACCGATAGCATTAGTTATGGTTGGTCTTGCGTTTGCAGTCACATTAAGAAAACGAGCTTCAAAATAGACTCTGCCATATCGTCGCCAAGAGAAAAAGCATCCCGTAAGCGGCTTCATATCTGAACTGTGTTTAGGCTGCCATCAGAACATATGAAAAAAATTGCGCCTAGACCGATCAAAAAATTCATTTCTGCAACTGTTAGCAATTTCGGGTAATCTTAAATTGTCTAAAAATGTCAAATTTTGTCAAATATTGTCATATATTGTCAAATTTTGTCAAAAATTGTCAAAAAATGACGCAACCTGCAAAGAATTCAAGCTTTAAACCAAAAGAACAACTTAAAACACAAAGAAAAAAATCTTCCGAGAAGCAACCAGGTTGCTTGCTGAAGGTTACGAAGAGAATGCTGAAGAGGACTTAGCTATAGCAGAAGATTTTGAAGCGGCTGAATATGAACTGGATGAAAACTGCGACAAATAGAACCGACATTGTCAGGGCAAATAGGGAGTCCACTTTGTTAATGGATTGTTCGTGAAAGTTTTCTTTACATGTTTGAGCCATTCAACATCTTTTGTGGTCTGTCTTGGTCACGTTAATTCTGCTATTTTGCCTATTGTATTGTTAACGTGAATTACGTTAATCATTTCTGTTTTCCATAGCGCTTTGCTGCAGCGTCTCCCCGCATTGTTAGGGCGTAACATGCCAGTTTGCCTTTTACAACTCTGATGCAGAATTGAGCGTTTTATACCCATTGTCTGGAAACATCCTCCAGAAATAATTTATAAGCGGCGGCTGTCAGGTGAATAATCATAGATGAAGGTACCAAAGATCGCATGCCCAGCGGGTCACGGGGTCTCCAGAGGAGGCAACGTCCGCGTTACAACGGCATGCGACGCCCGATAGATCGTTCTTGGAATAATGGATTAACTGCTCTTTTCCTTTTCAGGCAAGTTTTCTATAACCTTCTTTAGGAAAGCTCTCAGTTTTTCAATGAACTTGTAGAAATCCTTCTCATCGATTTCCTTTAGCAGAAGTCCTTTCTCTTCACCCCAGTTAAATGGCGTTGATAAAATGGTGGACTTCTTCTCTTCTAGGTTTTCTCGGTACCGTGCATAAAGATTAAGCGTAAACTTGATTTTTTCTAGTGCGCAACTAAAAATATCATCCAATGAAATGTCGAATTCCTTCTCAATTAAGTATACATCAAGGAAGTCTCGTGCTTTTGTCCCCTGACGGGTAAGGATTGCTCGAATTTTCTCCGCCAAAATCTCATGGGAATCATATACATCGAAGCCTATTTTCTGAGTGTATTCTTGGTATTCGGGGATATAACATAACAAGTTCTTTATGGTCTCCTGAAATTAGACTTTTCAACTCTGCACTTTTGAAGGGATAACATATTTTTTCAACAAAGTTCATTTGAACCTTTAGAAAGCTCTTGCGACCGAGCACTTCGGATTGGTACCAAACCTTAAACGTACAGGTCTTATCTCCTCCAGTAAGCTCAACATAGTTTCTGTCCTCTTTTAGACATCTAAAGTCCAAACCACGTGCCTTAGCGATGTCTTCAAAGATTTCTCCAATGCTATCGATGACCGCTGAAAGATACCTTCTGACCTCTTTCTGAGATTTGCCCTCAAAAACACTCTGGTTTTTCCATGTGAAATCGATATCTTCAGAGAATCTGAAGTAATCGAGGTAGCATTTTGCCAGGCAGGTGCCGCCTTTGAAAGCAAAATTGTCATGGAAGAATTTGTTTTTGGACAGGTCAAAGAGCACTTGGTGAAGGATGAGGTCTTTCTCTATCAGATCTGCTCTTTTGACATTTTGAGTTCTGGCTACTTCATTTACGAAGTCTTTTCTCATCTAATCACCATGTCAACGATTTCCTGAACGGTTTTTGGATAGTTGACTGCGTATTTTTTGGTTTTTTCGCTTGATATGTCCTTAGCCCACTCTGAAACGTCAAGGATTATCTTCTCCTTTGGAACGCCATTATATCGCCAAGTATAAATAAAATCCAGAATTGTTTTTTCAGGATCCGAGTATCTGAGGTTGTCTTCGATTATGCCAAATTGTAGTAGTTTAGGTGCCAGCTTGATGAATCTGTACTTGTATCCGGCGATGTTAATGGGCTTAGACCGTAACAGTTTGTCGTTGACCACGTAGTCGACAGAAAAGGACTCGTGTGTCATGTTGTTGAATTTTAGGGCTGTGTATAATCCGAAGTACCAATTCTTTACGCCTTTGAGTTCAAGACCTTTTGCAACCAGTTCTAGATTACTGTATTTGGACTTGCCAAGTTTAGCTTCGTCTAAGGATTTGATGTAGAATATTCCTTTAAAAATTCGGATTAAATAGCCTCGGGAAACTAAATGTCTTATTGTTATCTCGTAGTTTAGACTCATCGATTTGCAGTAGCGTTTAAGCTCTTCTGAAGTGATGAATTCTTTTTTATCTATCGTTTAGTTTCTTTAGCAGGAAATTGGATTTTATCATTTATATCACAATGTCACATTTTTGTGATGTTATGATATAAATCACAAAGTCACATTTAAGCTTTAACAACAAGACAACGCAAACCAATAGAAAACAAGCAAAAAAGCCTTATCATTTTTGGATTTGAACAGGGTTTTTTACCTTCTTCCATGTCAAAGTGCTCAGTCGGCATGTTTAGGCTATAATTGTTGCATTTCAAGAGCTTCAAGAAATTTCTCATCTTTGTACTCAACATAATTATCGACAGTAAGCGGCGAGCACTAATGTGTCTTCTTTGGGCACGAAAGCTAAAACAGGCTGCTTACTGGGATACTTCTTTTTGGCTTTCTCCCAGACCAATTTTGGATCACTTCCGCTTGCAACAACTTTGTCATCAACTATCGCTATATGTTTCCCACGATATTTCCGGTTGATTTTGTCTGCATTAGTAATATAGAATGCCAGTTCCTTCATAACACAATAATAGAATTAAGAACTATAAATATTCAGCATCCTATACTTGAAAAAAAGAAAAGTCTAAAGTAACGAATTTCTTTTCGAAACTTAAATAGACCCTTGCTCTACCTTGATGTTTGTAAGCGAAGAAGAATTGACCAAGATGTTCCCCAAAAAGAAACTGTCAGACAAGACCCTTGAATTGTTAGCAAAAGGTTACGAAGAAGGCGCAAAGGAAGATTTAGAAATCGCCAAAGACTTTGAAGCAGTCGAAAACGAAATAGATCCAGACTGCGATACATAGAGGCAATATTTTCTGAGCAGATCTTGACCCAGACTAAAGGTCCGAGCAGGGAAAAACAAGGCCAGTTTTAGTTATCCAAAATGACCTGGCCAAAAAACGTAGCCCAACAACAATTGTTGCCTGCATAACAAGTAATTTGGCTAAGAAAAGACTTTCCAACAAACGTTTGCCTTTCTGCTAGAAGAAACGGGGCTTGTATCCGACTCTGTTGTTCTTCTTAACCAAATGCGATCTATCGACAAAACTCGGCTAAAAAGTAAAATCGGACATGTGCCACCTCATAGAATGCTGGAAGTTGATCAAGCAATAAAAATAAGCTTGGATCTTTGAAGAATACTTTCTTGATCTTGAAAATCTCTGATTTTTCCATACTTTTTTCTACTTTTTGGTTCTTTTTGGTACGTTTCTAGCCTTTTCCATACGTTTCTGTTCTTTTCTAACCTTTTTGGTACGTGACCTGCAACTAAATCAAAGCCCAAATTAAAAAAGCAACCCAAAACACAAAGAAAAAAACTGCAGAGAAGCAACCACGTTACTTGCTGAAGGATACGAAGAGAACGCTGAAGAGGACTTAGCTATAGCAAAAGATTTTGAAGCGGCTGAAAATGAACTGGATGAAAACTGCGACAAATAGGACAGATATTGTTAGGGCAAGAAATAGGAAGTCTACTTTGTTAATGGTTCGGTTGCTTTGGATATGTCTAAGAACATCACTTTCTGTTCTCTTCCTTCTTGCTTTGGAAGCAACACAAAACCATATTTTAAGTAAAATCCCAACGCAGATTCTATGGCATTCACAAACATAAACCTGCATCCAATTATCTTTGAGAACCTTAATGCTCGGTCAAAACAAAAATCGCAAATGAACGTGCCGACATCTTGACCTTGAAGTTCTTCGCAAACAGCTAGTTGTCCAATCAAGAGCGCTGGATAATTCTCAATTTTCGATTGAGGTCTATGCTTGGCTTCCATTTTTTCCCTTTTCAAGTCTGCCATAGATAATGTAGCAAACCCAACTAATTCCTGATCATGCATGAAAAGGTAGGTTACGCCGAGGCGTTCTTTCTGAAAATCCAACGCTTCCTTTTGGATGAACTCATCCATGTCTTTGACGCCGCAACTAAAGCTACTCACGTCATCGTTTTGATCCAAAATCTTTGGTGGAGATAAGTCTTTAGCAGTTATCCTGTTAGCGCTCATAGAGACGTTGTATTATAACGGGCAATTCTTAAAAGTTTTCTTTACTCGCTTGAGCTCGTTCAACGTCTTTCTTTGATGGCTTCCGCTTCATTTCTTTCTCTACTGTAGCCCACTGCTCTGCATTTAACGCAGGTATTGGTTTTGGAAGCACATTACTCACCAATCAAACTATATTCACATATTAGTGAATATTCACCATAATTCACCAATATTCACTGAATAGCTAATAGCAGTCTGGCTGATAAAAGATTTATGGTTTATTTATCCATTAAATACGTTTTATCCTTCAAAACCAGACTACACGAATTCAAGTTAATCTGTCCTTTGATATGCACAACGCCCTACATATCCAATGCATTAAACATATCAAAGTAGGAAACAACCGATAAAAATAACAATCATAACAAAACTCACGTTAAATATTTTCTTTAAACAAAACTGCTTTAGAGTCGGGAAAAGTCGGCAGGGGTCGCAGAAAGTCGTGTAGGGTCGTATGGGGTCGCGTAGGGTCGCTGGGAGTCGCAACCTGCATACAATTTAAGCTTTGTTTCAAAAAACAACCCAAACAAACCCACAAAGAATTGCGCCAAAAAATAAGCTAAACTGATCAATAGTGAGAAAATCTAAGTTTGTCTTAGAATTGATGATCCTGTGAAACAATGCTGCTTCCTATTATGCTGCTTATATCTCCAAACCTTTCTTTGTCTGGTTGAGGCTTCTGTTTGTTTTTTGGATTGACGCTGGGTTGGTTGCTTTGAAGTCTTAAATAAGTTCCGTTATGTGGCTTTTGGCTTCAACCAAAAACAGTTTGCCTGAGCTACTTTTAGCTAATGCATCCCATCGGGGACCACTTGCTGGCCAAAAATCGGCAAGTTTAGGCTTTAATGCCTGAATTTCAAGGGCGTCAAGAAATTTCTCATCTTTGTACTCAACATAATTGTCGATTGCAATTGGAGCTTGAAAACCTCCAAGAGCAGGATTGCGAGGTACTTGTTTTCTTACTCGCCTATTAAATGGCTGAAGCTGAAAGCAAAAAAAAACTAATCTCTCTGCAATTTCGCTAAAGCCTCCAACAACAGTTCATTCTCAGCAATTTCCTTATCAACCTCTATTCCCATTTTCTCGAGGTCTTGCTTTCTTTGAGCGTCTGCCATTTATCAAAGAAAGAATCTGGGAAAAGGAAAGTTTTTAACAAACTTACTACTTACTACTCTTCAGTAGTGAAAAAAGGTAGTGAGCAAGACTTGACTGTTGAGAAAGAGCGAGAGCGGATTGTTTCAAAGGGAGGCAATTCGTCTATACTCTATTTGCCAAAAGAATACTTCACTCCAGGTGAAAAAGTGAACTCTCGGCTAGAGATAGATTCAGAAGGAAACCTCAAGATGGTATTAACAAAAAGACTATTCAATTTCACCTGCGATACAATAAAAGGCCTTATTGATAACGATTTTAACATCGAATATGATAAAACGGTAGCCGATACAAAGGTTTTCAGTGCCAATCAAGGGAATCTAAGTCTAAATTGCACGAAATCACCCCAAGAATTAGAACCAACTTATGTTTCTGTTTCTCGACGATTTGATCAAATTCGATCCGTTAAGGATTATACGAATATATTGAATACTCTGAAGAGGCTCTTAGCCACAAATTTTGATGCGTACATAGAACCTGAAGGAGATATGGAAGCATTACAAATCTTCAAAGACCCTCAAAGATACAAGTTAAAAGATGAATTCGAAGCAATAGAAGCCTTGAGTGATACCGGACGAAAAATAGGCTTTTCTATCATTGTCAGATTTAATAGCAAAAAGAACAATTTAGACCAGATTAAGAATGCATTTAGGGAACTCAGTCCTGAAGTCTAAGTTCTTCTTTTATGAGTGCAGCAAGACTTGTTATAACCTCATCCGTCTTAGGCGTTCTATCTAATCCGATTACTGTTGCTCTTATGACATCTTTCTTTTCAACTCTCCCCACACCAGCCAGTTTTGAAATAAAGATGCCGATAACAGGTATGCCGAGCTTTTGAAAGAACTCTTGCCAACACTCTATCTCTTCTTTCCGATCTTCACGGCAAATGATCAGGGCATAATTAGCTTTCCTTGCAATTTTTTCGGATTCACTAGTTATTTTGCCTGGAGCATCGCCAATTACGACAGCATGCTTTTTAGAGGCGTCTTCAAACTTGGTGGCAGCTCTATCCGCAAGATCAGGAGTCCATTCCCTTTTTGCGCCTTCTCGTTGCCCCCAACCTTTGGCTCCCCTAACAAATTCGAGTGTTGGGCTGGCTAAGTCCAAGTCTTCAGCATTAGCGTCAACTCCAAGTTGCCGTAAAGCTCTAGCCAAACTCTCAGCAAGAGTACTCTTTCCCGAATTGGGTGGACCTCCAATTACAATGCGAACTGCCAACTAATCGCCAAACCAGAATGGGTTCAGTGGCTATTAAAAACTTGCCGCCAGATGCAATAAAACTAAATTATTTTCTAGGTTAACTCTTGAATTCGTTCCCACTGTTCATTAATTATGGTCGGCAGAATTCGCAGAAAGTCGCTCAGGAATATGTTAGGTCCCGTAAGTCGTTATTGGTTGCAACCTGCAAACAAATCAAACTCTTAATCAAGAAAGTAATAGAACAAATTGACAAGAAAGGTTGTAAGTACAATTCTATAAAGACTTTTAAGCAGTTTAAGTAATGAAACGGATAAGTAGAAAATTATTTTGGCGTTTCTTTTAGGCGAAATAACCGTTAAATCTTGTAACTTCATAATAAGTGGATTAGTTTTTTCGACGAAGTTAAAAAGGCAGATAAGCTAGATATAGAGCAGGGAAACAATGAAGACCATTGAGCAAATCAAAGAAAAGTTAGAGGCTCTAAAGCCAGTTCTTGAAAAGGATTTCCAAGTGGTGACTGTGGGTGTATTTGGTTCTTATTGTCGGGGAGAGCAAACAAGAAAAAGCGACGTTGATGTCCTTGTGGAATTTGCGCAAGATGCTCATGTCGGGCTTTTCAAATATGTAGAGTTAGAACTTTTCTTAAGCGATCAGCTGGAGGTCAAGGTTGACTTAGTAATGAAGGACGGGCTTAAGCCTTCTCTAAGAGATCAGATCTTAAATGAAGTTGTATACGTATAAGCTCTTTTATGATCAAATCGGATGTAACGATTGAAAACTGGTTTGCTATTCCTATGGTTAAAAGTTCTCTGGATTTGCCATCAGAGATTACGGCACTCACTAAAACATTTGTATCTAGTACGCCCTGAACATTTGACCATCTGTTATTTGCGCCTGTTTTTCCTGACTTGCCCTATTTCTTCGTCGGAAATCTTCAGTTCCTTTTCATCCATCATCTTGAAGATGCTGTCCCATTCTTTTTTCAAGTCAGGGATCTCAAGTTTCTTCATTATTATTGTATCGCCTTTTCCGTAGACTAGAAATTTGTTTTTTGCTTTTATTCCCATTTGCTTTCTTATAGATTGTGGAATTACGACCTGTCCTTTTTCGCTGATTGTAGTAACTTGTGGTTCCTCTGTCATAAGTAAGAATAGTTTACTTTCACACTATTATACATTATCAATCTAGTTAAGAAAGTCAATTTACGCCAATTTAACTTAATTTCTCAGAGTATCTAAAATTATACCTTCAAGTATCATACCTTCCAATACAAAACTGGCACTAGTAAACCTAATTCCTAAAAAATTCTATAGTATAGCACTAAGTTAGGATCGCATAGATTCTTGCACCTAAAATCTGAACTTAATGTGCTAGATCTTGAAAAAGTCGGCAGGGTGGCAGAAAGTCGCGTAGGTTAAAAACTCAACCTGGAAGAAAATCAAACCAAATCAGAAAAGAAACTTAAAGCAAACTTACAGAAAATCCGAGTAGAAAATCATTAAATACCCTGCGAGGAGCATCTGTATTATGGATTCTAACAACAAAACGATTGCTGGAGCTTTGCTTTTTGTGGGGGGGTTACAATTTGTCGTGGCTATGATTGTTGCGGAAGCGGTTTATCCAAATTACATTGTCTCTGGAAATTACATTAGTGATTTGGGAGTTTGGAGTAAGCCTTCGGCTATAATTTTTAATCCATCAATAGTCTTGTTGGGTTTAACGATTCTGGTTGGTGCATATTTTATTCAACGTGAATTTAGATTGGGTGCAGTGTCGGGTTTGTTTGTTTTGGCGGGCTTAGGTCCGATTGGTGTTGGATTATTTCCTGAAAACACATTTTTGGCTAATGGCGTTCCTGTTATTCACTCTATCATGGCGATCATTTCCTTCGTTTTTGGTGGAATAGCTGCAATTGCTTGTTACAGAATCACAAAGAGCCCTTTCAGGAACTTTTCTGTTATGTTAGGCGTTGCATCGCTTTTGGCGCTTATTCTTTTTGCGTCAACGGGACCAAGTTATTTGGGAATTGGTGTTGGCGGAATGGAAAGAATGATTGTTTACCCAAACCTCATTTGGACAATCGGCTTAGGCGCAAACCTAATGCCTTCATTTAATAACCAATAAGAAAATTGGTTTATCAGCTTTGGCGTTTCATAGAAGTCTCTTAAAAGGTTCAACATATTGTTGATTGGTGTACGATACCCACGTTTCTTCCCTTGGCTATGATAAACTGATATCTACAATCGCATTCTTTTAGTTTAGTTTGAAATAGATCCGTCTGTTATTTTTGCCTTTGTTTTCAGTTTTCAAAAGCTCGACTTTTCCAATCTCTCTCAGGTTTCTAACATGAGTACCTCCATCCGCTTGCCTATCCACTCCGACGATCTCCACTATTCTAAGTGAAGGAAGATCTGGAGGAAACGCCTCAGCCATCTTTACTATACCCGGTATCTTCAGCACTTCCTCTCGAGGTAACTCATACCATTTCACAGCAACATCTGTTTTGAATAACTCATTTGCCTTGGCAAGGTAGGTTTCCAGGAGGGTATTGTCGAATTTTTCGAGGCTAAAGTCAAATCGGACATGATCCTCTTCAAGCTGGTTGCCCGTTATGAGTGCGCCTGTACCTTTGTTTAATAAGGCTGTGAGGACGTGAGCAGCTGTGTGACTCCGCATGAGCTTATACCTTCTATCCCAGTTCAAGACGCAACAGACATTGTCACCGGGTTGAAGACCAGCTCGATCAACTTCATGTGAAATTTCCCCTGAAAACTTTGCCAACGTAGACAACATTGAAGACCTCGGAACCTTTGATTATCTTGCCTGTGTCATTTGGTTGACCGCCCCCTT
The DNA here is from genome assembly GCA_963768895.1 of Candidatus Bathyarchaeota archaeon. GTDB lineage: Archaea > Thermoproteota > Bathyarchaeia > Bathyarchaeales > Bathycorpusculaceae > Bathycorpusculum. The sequence continues at coordinate 54,354 of CAVYJU010000028.1, read as the reverse complement.
TGGCATAAAAGATTGTTTGGTCCAAAATCACATATTTTCCATCTTTTACAGAAACGACAGTTGCTGGAGATTCCTTGAGGTAACTGTCAACTAAGAATAACGCTTTTGTCATGAATCATCCGTTAATTCATTCTCTAAAAATGCTATATCTGTTTTTGCATATATTTTGCTTCAGAAGAAAGACGAAATGTACATTTTGACACTGTTACATCTTTATTTTGTTTCTTAGAATTGAAGGGATTAATGCTAAGGCGTTTGCGAATGCTAGCCATAGATAGGTTGTTTTTATGCTTTGGAGGAACATTTCTTTGCTCGTGGTAAGTGTTGTGGTGTATCCTGCGGCTACCTGAGTGACTAATGTGTATGGTATGGTTAAGCTCATAATTAGTACTGCTAGGTTTAGGCTGACTGCGAAGCCCACGTTTAAGAAGGTTGAGCGTATTGCTGAGCCTACTCCTCTCTCGTCTGGAGGGCACGCGGTCATGACTGCGCTCATGTTGGGACTACTGAAAAGACCCATCGATACGCCAAAAAGAACCATGTAAACTAGAACGGTCAGGTAGGGTGTGGTCATATTTACGGTTGAAAACAGCCAGAGTGAGAGGCTGGAGAGTGCGATGCCACTTGTTGTGAAGGGTAAGTGGCCATAGCGGTCGCTGAGTTTTCCACTTATTGGTCCCGCAACGAGGAAGGCGATGTCAAAGGGGATTATACGTATACCAGCGTCCAATGGGCTCAGGCCCAAGACGAGTTGAAAATAAAAACTCAAAAGTACCAATACAGCGCCCCAAGCAACCCCATTGATTAGCAGCGCGACGAGACCTCCCGTATATTCACGAATTTTCAGAAGTTTAAAATTGACAAGTGGAGTTGGGCATCTATATTCTTGGAAAAGAAAACTTGCGAATGAAGCTATGCTCATGATCACAAACAATGCTGTTAATGTCTGGCTTCCGATACCATATGCCGCAAAAGTCATAGCAAGAAGCAGGGTTGAAATCGAGATTGAAAATAATACAAAGCCTACCCAGTCAATGCCAAGGAACTTGTTTTTGCCTTGGTGATTTTGAGATGGTGTTTCCTTTATGGTTTTATGAGCCCATATTGTACCAATTATGCCTACAGGTATGTTGATGTAGAATAATGCTCGCCAATCACCAAAAAACGTGATTATTATGCCACTTAAGGTTAGGCCTGCCATGGCGCCGAATCTGAAGCCCAGATTGTTTATGCCTAACGAGTAGCCGAGTTCGTTGGCTGGGGTAGCGTCGGTGATTATGGCTATGCTGCTTGTAAGTATGATTCCTGCCCCCATTCCTTGGATGATGCGGAAAATTATGAGCTGAATTGGATTCATGGAGAGGCTGGTTAGTGTGGAGCCAATTGTGAAGATTAGGAAGCCGCTTGTGTATACTCGTTTTCTACCGTAGAGGTCGGCGAAGCGTCCTGTAAGAAGAAGGATACCGATTGTGCCCATTATGTAGGCTTGACTTATCCAGATTCCCTGTTCAGCATCCGCTCCGATAGCGTGAATGACCTGGGGGAGGCCGATTATGACTATTCGTGCGTCGATTCCTGCCATTAGAACGCCGATAGTTGTTACGGTTAAGACTAGCCACTTATACTTCAAAGCCGAGGCATCTCAAAGATTGTTCCACCTTGCATTTGAAGTTCGGTTTAAAGTTTACCCAAAAGAAAAACAAAAATCAAGATTTACATTTCTTTTAATGATTCTAAAAAATCTTCTTTTGACATTTTGGCGTCTTTAATTATTTTTAGAAGTAGACCTGGGCCTATTTCTTCTTTTGAGTGTATTGGAATAGCGGTCATTCTTCGATCAGAATGTTTCAAGATAACGTGACTTCCACGGTGTCTTATGATCTTAAACCTAAATTGTTCAACATTTTGAATAGCATCTCTTATACCGTACGAATTACTTACTTTGTTTGGGTTATTTTATGGTAAAAAATGCAGTTTCTAAAGAGCAGTATATTTCAGACTTAAAAATTGTGAAGATCTTAAGCACGGTGCCGCATGATAAGGGATTTTATTTTTATACTGATCTTGGTTGCTTCACTGGTGAGGCTGCTACTGATTTAGTAACTTTTGCTCAAAAACTTGAAACGATAAGTGCCGATTCAGTCAAGTTTCATTTTCAAAGAAATGATTTTCAAAACTGGATAAAAACCACAGTTGGGGACAATGTTTTAGCTGAACAGATTAACCAGATAAGCCGACAGCTTCCTGTTGAGGACTTGAGGAAGGAACTAGCTGAAACCGTGCAAACGCGAATCGCTCAGCTAAAACTTCAACACGGCCAAATGATCCGCTCACAATAAAACATATAGAGCTAAGGCATCGTGCACCATTTTGCTTTCAAGTTTTTATTTCTTTGAAGTGGAGCATTTTCAACTTTAGTTTTTTTAAAGAAAAGTTATTTTTGAAAATTAGGAATAGTTAAATACTAACTCGATAAAAACTAAGACTAGTGGAGAATGGATTTTTTGAGTCAAACTGTAACTTTCAAGTGTTCTGACGGCGTTGATATGACAACTTATGTTGCCGCTCCTAAATCTGAAGGTCGACACCCTGCAATCATTATTGTCCACGAAGCTTGGGGTCTTAACGAGCAGATTAAAGGTGTAGCGAACAGATTTGCTGAACAAGGCTTCGTCTGTATAGCTCCTCATCTTTTCAGCCGAGACAAAGATCTAACTGAACAAGCAATCGAGAAAGCTATGATGCGGATGTGGCAAATTCCTCCCGAAAAACGCAGCGACCCACCGCTGTGCAGAGCTTAATGGCGAGTTTACCCGAGAACGAACGAAAAATAATGAACTTTTTCTTCACAGGTCGAGAAAACGCTGAAAAAACAATGACACAGGACCTTCTTTGCTGCGTAAACTATGCTAAAAACTTGGAAGCGGTAGATGGGGAAAGGCTTGGAATCACAGGTTTTTGCCTAGGCGGAGGCACTAACTTACCAACTTGCAACCGAATACCCATTCAACGCGGCAGTTCCCTTTTATGGCGCAAATCCCAAACCACTTGAAGCAGTTGCCAAAATCAAATGCCCAGTATTTGGAATCTACGCAGGAGAGGATCTAAGAATAACCAGCGGAGTTCCAGCTCTAGTAGAAAGCATGATAGCTAATAAGAAAACGTTTCAAATGAAAATCTACCAAGGAACACAGCACGCCTTCTTCAACGAAAAAAGACCATCGTACAACAAAGACGCGGCGGAAGACGCATGGACAATGACTTTAGCTTTCTTCAACAAGTACCTCAAGGCGAACAAATGAGCAACAAACAAAACCAGAAAGACTCAAGTCTACTCTGGGACTGTTTCACCAATTGGTCGCAAACACTGGAAAAAACCTCAGGACAAAAAGACACAGCAAAAAAATCTTAGAGTTTTTAACCTAATAGGGCTCTAATAAATAATGTGATCGACCTACTTCACATTGAAAACAAATCTGTAGCGGTCTTTTCCAACCCTTTCAACCTTAAGAATTTCAAAATAGCCAATCTCGCCTGTGTTTTCGACATGCGGATCCTTGCATGGGGTTTTGTCAAACCCCTCGATTTCCACGATTCTGATCTTTTCTATTGAAGAAGGCAATCTTGTCAGATCAAATTCTTTTTGCGCATCTTCCCTATTCATAATATGCTTGCTTACCCGAAGGTTCTTCTTTATCACTGCATTGACGTCATCCTGCAGCGCTGTTCTGTTAATTTTCCTCAGATCCTCTTTGGTGGCAATTTCCATCCTTCCAGAGTTCTCTTCAAACTTAGCAATGATGAATTTCGCAGTCTGGAAGTCTGCTCTCCAAAGTCCTTGAAAGAATGTGTTCTGCAGTTTGAAGTCTGCCTTCGATTGGCTTCATAAGATTTTGTTGATATCAATTTCTATTTAAGAATTTAGCCAAAACTTAAACGAGGCTACAATACGAAATTCTGCGTGTTCTCTTCAAAAAAAGGGGAAATGGTGATCTTTTTATTGCCTAGTTTTTACGACTTTTTCCTTAGTATGAGTAAGCCTACTATTGCGATTGCTATGATTATGGCGATTACTGAAGCAACCATCCCAATAGATACGCCGGACATCGTAGCTAAGTCCAACGCGGGGGACGCTGTTGGAGCTGGGGTTGCCGATGGGGCGCCTTCATAGAAAGCTGCTGTAGCTGAAGATCCGTAGTATGCTCCTGTTCCTGCGAAAGTTGCTGTAACAGTGAAGCTGCCCGGTATGGTTGGTGTCCACGTAAGGCTGTAGAAACCATTTGTGTTGCTTGTTGTTGTGCCTATGTCGTAGTGGTTGCCATTGGAGTCGGTGACTGATACTGAAACTAGAACACCAGTAATGTTGGTTGGCATTGGCTGCTGCTCGTAGACTGCTTCCATAAACTGAGTCATGCTTGCATCGGAGACGCATGGAAGACCGTTCGGGAAATTTGCCTCTACTGCATTTTGCTGGGAACCTACTGATAAGTCGGTTATTGAGCCGCTGATCACTATAGATGACCCGAAGCCTTGGGCGTTTGTAGTTGTTTTTGTTGGCCCCATGCCGTAAGCGTATATCTGGTTGTCGTATCCGTTTAGAGCCATTAAGATGCCGTCTGAAACCGGTGTAACTCCCTCGTAGAATGAGTCTGTATTCCAGATTTCATTTCCAGTGGTGGCGTTTACGCAGTAGAGTTGTGCCCCTCTGAATATTGGGTCTCCATGGGTGTCGCCAGTTTGCAGGTAGAGTTTTCCGTCTGCAACCGTCATTGAGGTGCCTTCAAATGGATAATAAGTGAAGCCGGGAAAATCTGCTCCGCTGTTAACTCCTTTGAAGTCCCATAAGTGCTGGCCTGTAGTAAGATTGAAAGCGTGAACTCCGTCTGTAGATAGCCCATAAAGAGTTCCGTAAGCGATTTGTGAGTTTCCCGCGCTTCCTTCTGAACCCCAGGGATCATTGTCAGGAGTACTTGGACCCCAAACTTTGTTGCCAGTGTTAACGTCGTAAGCATACCACTGCTCAGCCAAGGCATCGTACACTGTGTATATACCGTTTGCCATCGGTCCAATACTGTAAAGGTACCCTGTTGTAGGTCCAGAAGGCAATGTTCGGTTTTGCACCCATAATTGTTGTCCCGTCGTCGCGCTGTATCCCACTTCTGTTGTGTAGCTTTGTGTCGCGAAATAGCTGAATACACCAGTTACGGTACTTGCAAGTATTACTCCTGAGTTGACGCTTGCTATTGCCTCACCTGGATAAGTCTGGACAGTGACGTTCCATTGGACTCCCGTATTCCAGTTAAGAACTGCTCCTATTGGTGGGCTCCAAACCCAATCGTTTGAACTAAAAAGTGGGATTGGCGGGGTATATCTTCCGAATGTTCCGATGCACTGGGTCGAGTTCCACATAGCAATCCAATTGGTGCCAATGACGTAGTCTAACATTTCGCCATTAGGTCCTTCGACAGTTATGCCGCCGGTTGTTGCATTAGCAACTTGCAGTATCTTTTCGCCTGTGTTTGCGTCATACATGTCCCATGTGCTTGTGCCCGTGAACCATAGGTAGGGAAAACCGCCTTCCATGTTAGGTGACAAGTAGTTGAACACTTGACCAATAGAAATCCCTGGATAAGCCCATCCTGTCACTAATCCACCCATAGGTTGGTACACTGGTTGCGTGCTGTTTTGCCACCATAACGTTTGTCCGGTACGTAAATCGACCGCATAGAATCCTTCTCTGGGATTCGTAGGTGAATTGTAGTAGAGTACGCCGTTGATGATTATTGGCGGTTGGAACTCTGTTTGATATGTCTTTCCAGTGAAGAAGTTGCTTGTGCTTGTTCCGCCGAATTCTCCACCGATTAAGCCTCCAGCCTCTAACGGCTTAGTCCACATGATATGAGAAGTATTTGGTGCGGTTGTGAAGGCGTTAAAGTTTCCAGTGGCATTGTAGTTTGTTGAGCCAAAAGTGGACGCACCTTACGCTAGCCAGTTTCCTGAAATAGAATACCACGTCTTGATTCTTGAGAGTTTATTGGGCGAGTCCAATAACTTGTTGGGAGCGAAGTCTGAGGCGTTATTTGTTGCTGGCTCCTGCTGAACTGTCAGTGTGGTCGTGAAACTGCTCGTTGCGTAATAAACGTCAACTGGTGCCATACTAGCTGGTGTTACTCCAGTCACGTGTTGGCCTGGAAAGATGAATTTGAAAGTGTAGTTACCGGTTTGGTCGGGCGTGTAGTAAGCTAATGCGAATGAAGCATCGTTGGCTGTGAAAGGCCCCATACTGCTTTTTGTGCCGTCAGGTTTTGTAACATCTATGGTTAGATTTGACCATCTGCTACCGACTAATCCGGATGCAGTCGGGTTGGGTTGCCCCAGCCACATTTCTAGTGTTGCCTGCTGACCGATTCCTACAGGATTTGGCGAAACAGCAAGGTAAGAATTGGTAGGTAGAGGAGAGGATGAAGTCTGCGCTTTTGAATTTGGAACAGCCGTCATCATTATAGAAACTATCAAAAGCAGAATCAAAGCAACTGCAGATATTGTTTGCTTTCCATGAATTTTAGCGTTCTTTCTAATGAAATCGATAGTCATTTCTTTTTTCTCCTTTCTTCTTGTAAGTTTCAAATTGTGGGTTGATGCTTTTAAGAAGAGGCAAGCAAGACTCTTGCTTTCAGAAAAATTTTAAAAGCTTAAGCAGCCTTAACTGTATACAGGCAATATTGGGTCTATTGGAGAGGGGATGATGCTTCAGGTTGAAGATGTTCAGACTCTTACAGGATTTGGGCTCACTTTTCTTCAGGCGAAGGTTTACCTCACTTTAGTCAGGTCTGGAAGTGGTACAGTTAAAAAGATTGCAGAAAGGACAAACATTGCTCGGCAAGAAGCCCAGCGAGTGGTTGGTGAACTGCAAATTATTGGTCTAGTAGAAAAATTACTTGTTAATCCGACAGAGTTTAAACCGGTTCCCATAAATGACGGCTGTTAGGTTTTTGATTAGCCGTAGAGAAAATGCATCCCTAGAACTTCAGCAGAAGGCAAATATCCTGCTTAAAAATTTCGAAAGTTCAGGGGACAAGAAATCACAGACGAACGAAACCGAGCGCACTCAGTTCATTATCATAAGCGGAAAAGAAGCTATTATAAGAAAATCAAGAATGGTGGTTGACAGAACAGAAGAGTCATGCAATATTATCGGTGGCTTGTGGAAGAATGTGGGTTACTCAAGCTCCCTTTTTAAAGAGGAAACCACTCAAGCGTTAAAACGACATGTAAAAATCCGAATTGTGGCAGAGCAAGTTCCTGACATACAAGCAGTCCAAAAAAGCTATGAGCATTGTATTGAAAATCGGCATTTTGAAATCAGGTTTGTTTCAACCTCAATCCCTACAATGTTGGGAATATATGATAGAAGAGAGCTCCTTGTTAATACCTCGACTGAAAAACGCATAGGTGACTGCCCTATGCTGTGGACAAATAGTCCTGCCCTCATAGCGGTAGCCCAGGCTTATTTTGATAAAATGTGGAACCAAGAGGCTTCGCCTCTTCAGATCATTGCTCCGGAAACATCGTAATAGCGTAAAAGCCGTTACAAAGTACAAAATAGTCTCCTTAAATAACAATAAAGAATCATAAATTTACGTTATTACAATTTTATCACGCAAGTCGAACCTTTTTTCTTCCAGATTAGATTGCTCTAGCTTGTTTTAAATATTTAAACGCACCAATTATTATGTGGGGATTAGTGTTGCTGGAAGTAGAACGTCCATGCTTCAATGGTTTCCCCGATGAATGTGTAGCATGCCCTGAATACCGTGAAACAAGGCATGATCAGGCGTCGCAACTCATATTTTTTGCAGGGATGACGTATATGCCGAACATGGCAAGAATCGTCAAAGAATGCAAACGGTATCACAAACGCAAAGTTGAATACCTAATATAAAAAAAACAGGACATTCGGGGAAAAATCTCGATTTCCACTTGACCTGAAATCTCATAAATTTTCAAATGACACTTGTTTAAATTAGATCTGCTTTCTTGATGTTGAGGTTCTGTTTTCGCTGCGTCTTGTGGATGCCCACTTTTTCGCATTGCAAAAATCGCCTCTGTTTTAGGGCCACCAAGATCATTTGACACCGATCTTAAGTTCTTCAGGGATTGCAATATGCTGTGGACAACGTTCCATACATTTTTTGCATTCTTTACATAATGAAGCATCAGACCGTTTACCTGTTAGGCCACCCATTAACATCATGGCATACATTGCACGTGATTTTTGTTCATCGCCAAACATGTAATAGTCATTGTAGATTCTGAAGTTGCTGGGGATGTTGACTCCATAAGGACAAGGCATACAATATTGGCAGCCTGTACATGGAACCTTCATTAGACGCCTAAAAGATTCAGCCACATTCTTGATAACGGTGAGTTCACTGCGTTTCATTGAGCAGGGCAACGCGGTTTCAGCAGCCTTAATGTTTTCGGCAACGTGTTTTTCATCGTTCATTCCAGAAAGCGCTAATGTTACTTCCGGATGATTCCAAACCCACCGAAGACCCCACTCAGCCGGAGACCTTTGAATCTTAGCGTTATCATAAAACCGCTTTACTTCATCTGGAAGCTTGCTCGCTAACGTTCCCCCTCTAAGCGGCTCCATAATCATAACCGCAAGATTCTTAGAAGCAGCATACTTCAGACCCTTAGTTCCAGCCTGCAATTTCTCATCCAAAAAATTATAGAGTATTTGACACATCGCCCAATCATAGGCGTCAACGATCTCTTTGAAAGTTTCAAGTGAACCATGAAACGAAAAACCCAAGTTGACGATTTTTCCATCAGCTTTCGCTTTTTCTAAAAATTCAAAAACACCAAAACCAAGCAGTTTTTTCCAAGATTCTTCTTCGAGCCCATGTAGAAGGTAATAGTCTATATGGTCTGTTTGGAGTTTTTTCAGCTGTAAACTAAGCATTTTATCCATGTCTTCAGCTTTGCCTAGCAGAAAAGGCGTAAGTTTAGTGGCGATCTTCACTTTTTCTCTGTAGCCGCCGAGTAGCGCTTTTCCAAGCACTTTCTCGCTCTCGCCGCCATGATAGGGTGGAGCTGAGTCAACGTAGTTTACGCCGTTGTCGATTGCGTAGCGGATTTGGTTTATGGCGCGTTCTTCATCAATGTTTTCTCCCTTTAAGGTAATCGCATTGTGCCAAATCCAAGAACAGATAACTTGTCTCCGTTTTTTGGTACTGTTCTATATTGCATTTCAAACCCTCACATCGGATAACCTATTAGACTTTTAACTGGCTTATCAATTTGCAATTAACCAAAGATCTCTTAAAAGCCTTGTCGGTCTATTTCTTAATTGGATGTTTTTAGAAAACTAAAAAACCTATAACTGATAGTAAAATGAATATATTTTTCATTACGCACACATCGTTAATTCTGTTTTTAGATTAATATCAAGACGATAAAGTATGAGACGTTCCAAACTAGAAATGTATGTTGATATCCTCAGTGTTTTGGCTCACAGGGGACCGCTAAAGTTAACACACGTCATGTATAAAGCAAACGTTAACTGTAGCGTCTTAAAGGAATACCTTGACTATCTTCTTAAGCAAGGCTTAGTGGAAGAACGCGCCTTAAGGAAACAACGTACAGTTTACGCTGTTACACAACGTGGGATAACCGTTCTGAAATACTTTAAAGAACTAAAGCAGGTGTTACCCATAGTAGAGGAAGCAAAAAACCAAGCAACAACCTCCTACTAAACAAGTTTCCTATTTCTTTATCTTGGAAACCAGAGAAAGAGTTAGAGAAACTATAGAGAGTGCGCTTACTTTCTGATGGGCAGTTGGCAAACTGCGATATCTTTAATAGATTTTTGAGACAACAAAGGCAAGAGAGGTTGTTTGCTGTGTGGGTTGAACTATCTGATGAAGCTGTAGTAAAGAAGACTATGGAAGCTCTTGAAGGTAGAGGTGTTCATGTAAAGTTTTTGGGAAGCAAAGAAGATGCTCTGAAGATATTGAAGGAATTTATTCCTCCAGGAGTCGATGTAATGACTGGCAGCTCCACCACGCTTAATGAAATTGGTTTTGTTGAACTTCTGAAGTCGGGTAATCACCCATGGAATAACCTCAAAGACAAAATAGTTTCGGAAAAAGACCCCAAGAAACAAGCTGAACTGCGCAAGAAAAGCATCCTTGCTGATTATTTTTTGGGCAGTGTTCATGCAGTTTCACAATCTGGAGAAGTAATTACAGCAAGCAATACTGGCAGTCAATTGGCTCCTTACGCTTTTTCGTCAAGTAATGTTGTTTGGGTTGTGGGTACCCAGAAGATTGTTTCTAGTTTAGAGGAAGGACTTAGGCGAGTGCATGAGTATTGTCTGCCTCTTGAAGACCAACGAATGAAGCAGGCTGGATTCAAAGGCTGTTCAATAGGCAAAATCCTGATATTTGAAAGAGAAACGTTACCTTTTCGGAAAGTTACACTATTTTTCGTGAATGAAAAACTGGGATTCTGACCTGAGAATAGTTTTGCTTTGTCTCGTAAATTATGTTTTGTCAACAAAATTTCCATGATGTTTCATGCGTGCCTAAGCATGAAGTAAGCTAGCCCTAATTCAGCAAGCGTAATTCCGCCCATTGCTAGAGTTGCAAATGCGTGGTTAGATGAGAAGAGGTATAACAGGACGTAGCCAATTTCCGGTACGAAGATTGTCAAAAGTCCAACAATAATCTTTTCAGCATCATTAATTACTCCAGCTATTCTACTTTTGCCTACGGAACGCAAGAAAATCATAATCTCAAAGACGCCTGCGGAAACAATGGAAATTGCCATAAAAAACGGTATTAGCACTGTAAACCACGAAGTCGGAGGTTTAAACAACGCGAGGCAAAGTAATGCAGAAGGAACTGGAATGAAGGTTGCCATCGTTATAAGAGCTTTAGCTGTTACCATTCTTTGAGATGTAATCGGCAATGTTTTGGCGTACTCTATTCCTTTTCCCTCTGAATTCAAAAGAGCGAGAGGAATCAAAAGGGCAAAAATAGCGCCCATCGAAGTTGCAACGAGCACTGTTGAAGCCCTCAAAAACTCAACATTCCAAGCTAAAAACGCTACTATTACCGTTTCAAAAACTGGAAGGACAAAAAAGAAGGCTGTAGCCGGATTTCTTGAAGTAACTCGAAGATCTTTCGTAACATAACCTTGCAAAGGACCATAAGTTTTAATCTTAAAATCAATAGCTTTTGATCTGTCAATTTTTACACCTACCCCTTGAGAAATAAGCTTCACCGTACTCAAGCTCCATTTAGCTGAAAACCACGCGCCTAAAGCATAAAATACAGTAGCAACCGATGCCCCAAACATGGTGAAAACAGGAATTGCGGAACCAGACAATTTTGAAACGACTAAACCAGCCGAAAAAGGATAAATCAAACTTAGCAGAAAGCCCAATAAAGTGTTAACACTCAGCAACGCACTATCCAAAATGGGAAGAACATAGTAGGGCACACTCAAAAGCAAACCTACTCCCATGAGCAAGCATCCCCAGAGGAAGACAAAGAAACCCCGAAAAACAGTGGTCCGCTTCGATCTTCCGCCACGCAAATAATTCTTATGAAAAACCCTTGAGAGCCACAATGCAACAGCGACAGCAAAAACAGAATTCATCAAAGAAGCAACAAACATAAGTGCAGTAGCCAAAGGAGAAGCAGTAAGGTATGCAACCAAAACAACCTGGCTTACAACAGAGCCCACCACTAAATAGTCTACAGACCTGATAAAAGAAAACAAGGTTATCAACGAAAAATCGTTTGATGAAATCGGCATAGTCGACAGCAAGACTGAAGATTCCGCGCCCACAAAAGAAGAAAGAGTCTGAATTGCATACAAGGTCATAAACCCAAAAGTAATGGCTAAACTAAGAGAAATCGAACTACTCAAGCCCAACGCTGTGGAGCCGACGAAAAATGAACTGAAAGGGATTACTGCAACTACAAGATTAAACAATGCAATAATTAGTTTATCAAACTTGGCAATTCGTAACGCTTTCTTGCTTAACTCAACATCATCAGCAGAGTCTTTATTGGCTGATTTTCGCCCAAAAGATCCCCACCACATCCGATTCCTTTCCTGCGCTAATGACCTGTACACTACTTCTCTGTATGGTAGACGGCTTAGGCGCCAAGCTTCAGTGAGCTTCATTACCTAAGAATGTCTCCCGAAGCATCCTTGTTCTTTCAGCGACCTCGGAATCTTCATTGGTTAGCTTCAAAAACACCTCTTCCAAAGAAGAATCCTTGCCATCAGTTTTGTTTCTCAACTGCTCCAGCGTTCCCTCAGCAATCGACTTGCCATGATCAATAATTCCAATTCTTGTGCAGAGATGCTCAGCTATCTCCATTATATGGGTAGAAAACAAGACTGCCCCACCCCTTTGAACATGCAAAGACATTAAATCTTTGACAACTCTGCTGCTTTTAGCATCTAAGCCGTTCAAAGGCTCATCCAAAAGCAAAACTGGCGGCTGATGAATAAACGCAGCTATCAAAGCCACTTTCTGCTTAAGTCCCATGGACAAAGTTGCCATCGGCGAGTCAAAATACTGGGCTAAATCAAAAACATCGGCCAACCGAGACACAACCCGACTAGCAGAGTCCCGATCTATTTTGCGCATTGATACTACGAATTCAAAAAAATCTCTGGGAGACAGACTCTCATACACTATTGAGTTTTCAGCAACGTAGCCAATGCTTGACTTCACATTTACTGGCTGCAACAAGGGATCAAAACCGTGCACCTTCACTTTGCCCGCAGAAGGCACGACTAACCCCATTAAAACTTTGATCGTTGTTGTCTTACCAGCACCGTTTGGACCTAGTAACCCAAAAACTTCCCCAGGCATGACTCTCAAACTCAAATTGTCTAAGGCTAAAAAAGAACCAAACCGCACTGAAATACCTGAAACCTCAACCAAAGGCTCCAATGCTAAATCTCCTGACAAACCAGCATCCGCTCACAGCATTCAAAAAACATCGGTTTCAACAAAATAATCTTTGTGAATTCCAAATCAATATCAACTTGAGACACCCCTCAAACACACATTCACATTTTCTACGACAAACACTCCAAAAGAATTCATCAACAATGATTCTGTATAATTTTCATAAGATGTTTGTTGAATTCTAAATCCCGCTATTTTTTGTAAGGTTATACCAAATAATGGCTACCTTCTGTTTCAGAAATAGTTCTTAAAAAAAAAACAAAAAAAGGGAAATTGAAATTGTTTTATGGTCTTTTTCTAAGCAAAAGGAATAGTAAAGCGAAGCCGACGATGATTACTAGTATAATTGCGATTCCAAATCCCATGACGTAATTTTGTGTTAATGCTAAGCTTGTTGGCGAAGATGTTGGTTCGGTTGTTGCATGTGCACTACTAGCGTAGAATGATGTTTCTGCGTAGGATGAGTAGTATGATTGTGAGCCGTGGAAGCTGGCGACGACTGTGTAGCTGCCTGCAATGTCAGGTTTCCAAGTTAAGGTGTACATACCGCTTACGTCGCTTGTTGTGGTGCCTATGTTTCTGTAGTTGCCGTTGGAGTCGATAACGTCGATTGAAACTGGAACACCTGTTGCGTTCGATGGGAATGGCTGCTGCATGTAAACGTACTCCATCCACGGAGTCATGCTTGCGTCAGAAACGCATGGAAGGCCGTCTGGAAAGTTTGCTGCGACTGCCTGCTGTTTCGAACCTGCTGACACGTCGGTAACCGTACCTCTAATGACTATAGGATCGCCTACGGTGGCAGAAGGATTAGCTGCGGTGACAGTTGTTTTGGTTGGTCCCGTGCCATAGCCATATATCTGGTTGTCATAGCAGTTTAGTGTTGTCATAACGCCATCTGAAACGGCTGGAGGGCTTTCAATGTTGAAACCCAATATGTCCCATACAGGTTGTCCATTTGTGATGTTTATGGCTAGAAAATGAGACCCTCGGAACATTGGCGGGCTGTACTGGTGACCTTCTGGAACGAATAGCATTCCGTCTGCGACTGCTCCTACTGTAAATGTCCATAGTGGCCATACACCGTATGGAGTGTCTGTCCCAGATGGCCCACTGATTTGTTCGGTAGTTGTCGACCACACAATAGCTCCTGTAGCCATGTTAATCGCGTAAATAGTTCCTCCGAAGCCCCATAAGTAGCATATGCCATTTGCAGAAATGTATTGGTAGCCACCGATGCTATCATAAGGATTGGCGTTGGGGAGTGTTGTTGGACCCCATACCAGCGCACCTGTAGACATGCTATACCCAGATGCCGTAGCAGTGTCCAGATTTACTTCACCATATACTCCGGCGGTAGCTGGAAGAGTTACAGTCCTTGTGTAAGGTGTTTCTGTTCGGTTAGTTATCCATAGTTGTTGCCCTGTGTCTGCGGTGTAGCCTGCTTCAATTATGAAGCCTGCCTGGAAGCCTCCTGCGATACCACTTGAATCCGTCATTAAAACTACATTGTTCTCGATGCAACTTCCACTTACTGAAAGTGTCGTATTTACGTAAATATTGTTGACAAAGGTTTGCGGAAATGGAACACCAGCGATGTTAGTGGCTATGGGTACTGTCCATTGTATTCCATCTGCAAAGGGAACGATGCCATTGGCTGGAGGTCTCCAGAACCACGCGTTCGCACTTGTTTGACCGTAATATTGTGCTGGTTGATTCAACAGAATTGCTCTAGTTGAGTTCCAAAAATTCAATGTTGGGACATTTGGATTAGTTGCGTTAACGTAATAGCCTGTCAGGTCGCCACTTGAGTCTTCAACAAGGGTCACTGCTGAGCAGTTGACAATGCTTAGTATGTAGTCTCCAGTCACAGCGTCATACATGCTATATGTTGTTCCTGTAAGTGTGGTGGTGATTGGAGCATATGTTCCTGGATTCAAAATTGTTTGTTTGGCAGCGGGAACTGTGAGCATATTGCCAGTTAATGTTGGGTTTCCAAAAGGATTTCCTGTTGCCCATAAGTATGCGAAAGCTCCGTACTGGTTAGGTGAAACATAATTGAGTGTTTGTCCGCATCTTAAGATCGGCCCCAGTGTTGATCCGACTGTAGTGTTTTTCGTCCAAAGCGTTGTTCCCGTTTTTAAGTCTACGGCCACCCAACCTGTAGGATCACTTGAGGCTCCTGGATATTGCTCGTAATAGAGGACACCATTCATGATTATTGGAGCAAATTTAGGTTCGTACTGTGCGGGCGCATAGTAGTGGGTTAGACTATTTCCACCGAATTCTCCTCCGATTTGGCCTCCAGGTGCCGCAGGCTGAGTCCACAGAATGTGAGCAGTGGTTGGCGCTAAAGTATATGGATTATAATTTCCAGTAGCGTTGTATACTCCAGTGTTGGCAAAAGACGAAACACCAAGCCCAAGCCAAGCGCCCCCAAGAACTGACCAAAGATCGTTCGCTGCGTTTATTGGGCGTGTCCAGTAAGCAGTTGGAAGTGGAGTTTCTGGAATGGTGGGTACTGGATTCTGTTGCACTAAAAGAGTTGTTTTTGCAGTGCTGGGTTGATAGTAGTCGCCAACAAATGGGTTAGTTGCTGTTCCTGGAGCAAGATTATTTCCTGCCTAGTGTCTGTCCTGAAAAGCTAAATGCAAAGGTGTAGTTGCCTAGTTGGCTTACCGTGTACTGAGTGGAAGTTCCTCCTGTGTCATCGGATGTGAATGGTCCAAGTGATTCCGTTGTTCCATCAGGTTTTGTAACTGTTATTTTGAAACCCTGCCATCTATCACCAAACTGGGCTTCTGCGGTTGGCGGTGGGTCATTTAGCCAAAAGCCGACTGTAACTGACTGGCCAACTCCTGCGGGGTTAGGTGCAACATTGATGAAAGCATATGTTGGAATATTTATTGGAGGTGTATGGGCTTTAGCATTTGGAACCATTAACGTTGAAGTTAACATTGAAAACATTAAGAACAAAGCAATAACAATAGCTGCACTGTTTTTAGAAATTTGCATTTTTTTCTTTTCTCCTTTACTTTATTTTTTTTATTGAGAAAAAAACATAAACATTATTTGGACTGATTTTATAGAAATCCATGAATCAGAACGTTTGAGCTATATCTTTTGGTCAGCATGTTTATGCCATTTACCCAATAATCAGCTTATACTCTCGATTTATTTATAAGACTTGTTAAAGCGTAATGGATCACGATTACTCAACGCACATCCTTAAGATAGACCAAACCTATATAAAAAAATAAGGAACCCATCACAATTTGAACAGATTTTGACATTCAACACAGCGCCAAATCAAACTAATACACCTCACCTTTAAATTGTCAAAAAATGTCAAATTTGGAAATATTGTCATATTTTGTCAAATAATGTCAATTTATGTCAAAAAATGTATCAACCTGCAACCATTTCAAACCCTAAATCAAAAAAGCAACTCAAAACACAATCAGCAAAATTTTTCCAAAAAAAAACAGCAAACCGGAAGGTCACCGTCTTTATAGTCAAAATTAAGAATGACTTTTATAATCATTAAGTTGATTTAAGGCAGAACATAAATTGCCAATTGATTACGTCTGCAGGAAATGCAACAAAACCTATTCAACTCAAGATTATGAGCAGAGCAAATTCTGCAAGGCATGCGGTTCATTTCTTATGAGAAATTTTAAAGATGAACGTTATGCTCAAAGGTTATCTCAAAAAGTTTTTGGCAATCAAGTTTCATCATCTAAACCTGATGGTTCTAATAAAGAAAAAATCGCCTTAACTAGGGCGGCTGAAAGTCTAAGGCAAAGAGTTGGTCGCTCGAAAGAGTATGAGGTAGTTTCTGAAACGGAAAAGGAGCAGCCTAAGTCACCTATATTTGAAAGTTGGATATGGGGTAACGAGTTCAACGATGCTTTGTTTCTTGAAAGTGAATTAATCAAGCAGTATCAGGACAAAAGTCTTGAAGATGCCATATCCGGTAGAGTAGTTTCAAATGAGCAAGGCGAATGCTACCTCATCTCAAGCTCTTGCACATCTAACTTTAAACTGGCACCCTACCAAGAAAGCAGACAACACATAATATCTGACCTAAAAGTTCTGTCAGGAATAGGACCAATAAGCGAACAAACACTAAAGCATAAGGGCTACAAAACAATAGAAGACCTAAAACGTCATCCTCGATGGAAAAAACAAGCCCACAACTTCATGAAAATTATCGACAACAAAGAAGTCGATACTGCACAGAAATGGCTGTGGCAGCGCCTTCCAAAATCCCACCCCCTCCTCCACTATTTAGCAGGGTTCTGCCAAGACCAAGACTTCGCAATAGTCGACATCGAAACCTTGGGACTGTCAGAAAGACCAATCATTCTGTTGGGAATTGCAAAACCAACAAAAACTCATGTTTTTACAAGCCAGTTTTTGCTAAGAGACATCGAAGATGAGCCTGGCGCCATATGGGCTTTAATTTCACAGCTTGAACCCAACTTGTCGCTTATAACTTATAACGGCAGAAGCTTCGACATTCCATACATTAAACAAAGATTAGCCTACTATGGATTAGACGCCCCACTAGACAACACACATTTCGACGTTTTGCACTTCACCAGACGTGCTTTGCGACCCAAACTTTCTGACTGTAAACTAGAAACTGTGGAAAAATACATAGGCATCAAAAGAGACATCAACATTCCCGGAGCATTAGTCCCCCACTTCTATGACACCTACCTAAGAAACAAAAACCCTGGACCCTTAGTTGCAATAGTTGAACACAACAAACAAGACCTGCTTACCCTTGGAACATTATTCTCAAAGCTTTATGAGGAATGGAAAATTGATTGAGGACTTCATCCAAAGCATAAAGCATATGCAAGGCTACAAAAAACAGATTGTACACATACAAACAATTCCTCCGCAGGAAGCATGCTTTGGTGAACTCGAAAAATCTCTGCCTGAAAACATCCAAAATTGCCTGCTGACAAGAAACATACGTCTTTATTCACACCAGGCTGAAGCCATAAACAAGGTTAGAGCGGGCAAAAACGTTGTGATTGCCACTCCAACTGCTTCAGGGAAAACATTAGCTTTCAACATTCCAGTTCTTGAAGCTCTAACAAAAGATCCCAAAGCAACTGCACTGTACCTTTACCCGACTAAGGCGCTTGACGAATGATCAACTGAAGGTTCTAAGGGAATTTGAGAAAGAAACGGGCGTTGAAGCTTTTCCTAATGTTTACGATGGTGATACCCCTCAAGGTCAAAGGGCAAGCATAAGGGAAAGCAGCAAAATCATCCTAAGCAACCCCTATGGACTCCACGTGTATCTTCCATGGCACTATAAGTGGCGAAGCTTTCTTTCAAACCTCAAATACATCATAATCGACGAAGCCCACGTTTACCGCGGCGTGTTCGGCTCAAACGTAGCCATGCTCCTACGACGCCTCATAAGAATATGCAACTATTACCGTGCAGATCCACAGGTCATTCTTTCTTCAGCCACCATTGCAAACCCAGAAGAACACGCCAGAAAACTCACAGGAAAAGACTTCGAAATCATCTCAAACGATGGCGCCCCCAGAGGAAAAAAACAGTTCCTATTTTGGAATCCACCATTCATCGACAACACCAACACTTCCCGCCGATCGACCCATCAAGAAACCAAAGACCTACTAACCCTCAACATCACAAAAAATCTTCAAACCCTCTGCTTTACTACTTCAAGGCAAATGGCTGAGCTCATAACAAGATGGACAAGAGAAGACCTCAAAAGACGATCACCAAAATTAGCCAATGCAGTTACCGCCTACAGAGCAGGCTATCTGCCCCAAGAACGCCGAGAAATAGAAAATCGCCTAAAAACCAAAAACTTAATCGGCGTAGTATCAACAAACGCCTTGGAACTTGGAATAGACATAGGCTCTTTGGATTCAGTGATTATTTCAGGTTATCCAGGAACAGTTATATCCACTTGGCAGCAAGCTGGACGAGCAGGCAGAACCAACGCAGACTCACTTGTAACACTAGTGGCTTTCCAAAACCCACTTGACCAATACTTCATGAAACACCCCCAAGACTTTTTTGGCAGACCACATGAACAAGCCATAATCGACCTACATAACCGATACATCTCCTTGGGACACATAATGTGCGCAGCAAGCGAACTGCCCTTAACAGAAGCCGACAAAAAATATTTCCCAGAACTATTCCAAGAAAGCATCCAAGCACTGGAACAACAAAACCTAATCCGCAAAACCCCAAGAGGATACGTCTACTCAGGAACCGCAAGACCAGCCGAAGTTGTAACTTTAGAGAGCATCTCCGACAAAACCGTAACTGTCACCTGCAATGGAACCATACTTGAAACCCTCACCCTAAACAAAGCCTACGAAGAAGCACACCAAGGCGCAGTCCTACTGCACCAAGGCGAAACATACATCTCCGAAGAACTAGACCTAAACAAATTAACCGCCAAAGTCACACAAGAAAACGTAAACTACTACACGGAAGCACTAAAGACCGTCGATGTAGCCATTAAGAAAACCCTGGAAGAAAAACAAATCGGCATAAAAGTTGGCTTAGGCGAATTACTTACAACAGAGTTTTACCACACCTACATCACCAAATCATATGATGAAGTCGTGGAGAGAAAACCACTTAATTTGCCACCACTTTCCTTTTCAACTATTGGGATGTGGTTTATTATTCCAGAAGAAATCAAAAAAGAAATCCAAGACATAGGACTCGATTTCGACGGAGGAATACATGCGGCGGAACACGCGATGATTGCGATGTCGCCTATATTTGCAATGTGTGACAGATGGGACATCGGAGGCTTATCCACACCTCTGCACCCAGATACCAGCAACCCAACGATTTTCATTTACGACGGCTTCGAAGGCGGAATAGGCATATCAGAAACCCTCTACACAAACATCAAACCCCTCTTCGAAAAAACACTCGAACTAATCGACAAATGCGAATGCAAAGACGGCTGCCCCTCATGCATATATTCGCCTAAGTGTGGAAACGAAAACAAACCCCTCGACAAAAAAGCAGCAAGCATAATCCTAGAAAGGCTTCTAAGCATAATAAATCGAGAAACAAACAAATGAGTAATGGAAAGAATTAAGTAACAATACTCGCTATATATTACTTATTGTCATTATAGGTGTTCCAAAAAATGACAGAACCATCAAATTCTAAGAATTCTCAAATTGAAGCAGAGACCAGAAAAAAACAAGAAGAACTTAACAAAAAAATTGATGCAGAAAATGCAATGGTTATGCAATATGTCGGCATTTACCTCATAATCGCGCTTTCAGTATTAATTATGATCGGCTCGGTAGCATATCTTTCGCACGTAAGCAGTCCACTCGTAAGAACTGTCTTGTATGTAGGCGTTTCAGGAGGTATTGGAGGGGTTTTCTATTGCATCAGGGGATTCATATTTCACAATGTTAAGAATGATTTTGAAGCTAAATGGAAATGGTGGTACCTCTATCAACCGCTAACTGGCTTTGTGTTTGGCATATTATCATATTTTTTACTTGTTGGTGGACTTTTGACATTAGGCTCTGTCGCTCAAGCTGATTATGCAAAAGGCACTTTGCTCTATTGTTCAATAGCATTCTTGGCAGGTTTTTCAACTAAGAAATTCACCGAAAAACTTGATGAATTAGCGTCAAGTATCTTTTCTTCTTCTGAAAAATCTGCTGCATCTGAAATACCAGTGGCTAGTTTTGATGTTTCTGGGTTCACAAATCCCATAACGTCCGGCACTCTTGGTTGGGTTACCGTTACAGCTAAGGATGCAAAAGGAAACACTTTAGCCAGCTACACTGGCACGATTAAGATAACGTCAAGCGACAAGGCCGCTGTGTTGCCAGATAATTACAAGTTCCAACCAAGCGACAAAGGAGCACATGAATTAAATGTTACTTTGAATACACCAGGCACTCAAACGATTGATGTGGTTGACTCAGGAGATAAATCGATTAAAGGATCTCAAACTTCTATAACTGTCAAAGCGTCTGTGCCTGCGTCATAAAAGAGCATTAGGCTGAAAGGGTTCTGGTTAAATTCACCCAAACGAATCGTCAGGGCTGTGAGTTTAGATATTTGCGTTCCTCCTTTCCTGAGCCTCCGCAAACATGCTCTTTGGTAGCTGCTTTGAAAATATCTTGAATAACGGCGACACACAATATCTTTTTTTTGTTTCTATACAAATAAATTATTGTTGAATAGGGTTAAAGTGGGTGTGAAATTGGAAAAATGTTTATAATATATTGCTACTACCTAAGGTAGTAGCTAAAACAAACAAGGAGGCAGACAAAAACCAAGGAAAGCCAATAAGAAACAAGACCCCAACCAAATTACCCGATAGCTCGCATTACTTCAAAACAAGATGGCAATTACACCAAGCCGTCGCCAGCAATGATCCCCTCGAACAAGCTTAATCTCCTTTCTCCTTTCAAGGGTTGAACTTCTTTGCCAGTGAGAAGTTCCGCATCTGGCGGCGGCATTACAAACGAGCAAATTGGGCATTTGATTTTCTGATTCGAAGTGGGGTCAAAAATTCTTTGGCAATATCATCAATTTATTTAGCCAATTTGAAGCAAAGTTGTTAGCTACCAGGTACCAAACTAAAGGTGCCAGTTATTGAGAACAATAGTTGATGGCTCAATCTTGATTCTAACCCTCTTGACTTCTTAGAAACTATTTTTGCACTATTTTTATTGTCTTTTTTGTGTTTGTTATTTCTTGGAGTATGGTGTAGTTTTCTTCCATGGTTTGTGAGAGGAAGTATGTGGTGCCGTATTTGTCGCCGATGTTGATTACTAGTTTGTGTTTTTCGAGGACTGATAGGTGGTGGCTTATTGTTTTGTAGCTTCTTTTTAGCTGTGTGGCTAGTTGGTTGGTGTTTTGTGGGGTTTGTTTGAGTGTTTTGAGTATTTGCACTCGGGTGTTGCCGCCTCTTGTGGTTGTGAGTAGCCATTTTAGCAGTTGGTATGTTGGTTTTTGGTTTATCATATGGGTTCTCTATGTTTTAAGATGCACAGCTACTATTTAAGGTAGTAGCTACTTACCCTCTCCTTTCACTTTTTCTCACATTTGTTTACAAATTCTTGCAAAATCATGCAAATTCTTGCATTTGTTTGCGTTTGTTTCGCATCTGCAAAGAATTCAAGCTTCAAATCAAGAAAGCAACTTAAAACACAAACAACAAAAACTGCCCAGCCCTTGTTTTCTACCTTTGAGTACCTGCAGTCGATCCTGCCTCACAAGCTTTTTTGAAAATAACAATTGATTTAACCGCGACCTTAACAGACATTTCCTGACCTTTTTAGACCATTCCGAACCTTTTTAGCACTCAAATAGCAAAGAATTCAAGCTTTAACTCAGAAAAACAACCTAAAACAAACCCGAAAAAAATGCGCCCAAATTCACAAGTCGGTTTGGGGACAGTTGGGGAATAGCATGAATAGTCGCTTTGACGAATGGTAACGTTTTATGACGCGTAGTGACGTTTAGTGACGTATAGTGACACGTAGAGAGACGAATAGTGACGCAACCTACAAAAAATTCAAGCTCTTATCAAAAAAACAACTTAAAACACAAAGAAAAAAATTACAGAAAAAATATCGTTTTTCTCTCACCAAAGATCAAGCAAAAATCACTATAAGTTAATAGAACGAATAGCCTCAAGACTTTAGCCTTAATTTGAGTATCCCTCTCTCCATTGTTCCAAAAGGTTAGTGTTTATTTTTCATTTAAAACTTCGGCTTAGATGTTTAGATGGATTCAATAAGGAATATTGTTCGTTATAAGCTTATATAGTAAAAGAAACGATGTGGTCTAAAGAAGGTTAGGGAAATGGAGAAACAGGCAAAAGCGAATGGACCCCGCAACATGCGCGCTATCATTCTTGGTTTGCTAGGAATAATCTTGGTAGTCGTTGGATTAGGAATAATAACTATTCATGGTGCTCCTCTGCGAGGCTCGGGTTTCGGTACCATCTTTACTGTATTAGGTTTCTTGTTGCTGGTCTTTGCGTTTCTAAGGTTTTATTATAAACGCCCACAATGAGTCTTCTCTGTAGACTCATCCACTATCTTTTTTCAACAGACTCTAATGTATTGCGTGGTTTTGTTATTTGAGGGAAAAAAGATTGTTTGGTATCGTAAGAGTATCTTTTTGAAAATAAATAAATTTGCCGTTGAGAAAAGTGGTTTAAGCGAAGAGGTTAGTTTTTTGGGTTAGTTTTCTCTTCGTGTAAGTTGAAAGGAGAATTAAGAATGAATAGGAAAGTTTTAGTTGTTTTGATTCCATTAGTTTTGATGTTAAGTCTGCTTGTGATGCCAGCATTTGCGACACCTGCAACGACGTTTCCGTCTATAAAAGCATGTGGATGGGCTTATGAAAAAACTTCTTCAGGTTACGTTAGTGGAAGCGCAACTTTGTATGTCGTATTTGGTACTGCGCCCGACGCGGTTCCAGCCGTAACCGACAACTTGAATGAGGGCTTTATCCTGCTCGAGGTGAAAGGACAGACATTCGAGTGGGTAATTGATCTGTCCTCAGTCAAGCTTAAATGCGACGTTTTAACGCAATGTGCAACCCCCTATGTTCACGATGATGTTTCCAGCAATGTCCCTGAGCCTACGTCGCCATTATCGCCCATTAATGTAGTTATAGATCTTTGCAAGCCTTACTGTGTTACAGCATACGGTTGCAGTACCTTCTTCACTGGCCAAGGACACATTTTGACAGCAGTTTAAGAAATCAAATATACCCCTTTTTTTCTTTCGTGAAATTCAGAACTGTGACGTGAATTTCCCTTTTACTTTGAACTGTTGCTCATAGATTTCCCTGACTCTGTGAATTGTGTCAGCTTCTTCAGGCGTTTTGTCATCGCGGATCCGAGTGATTCGTGCAAACCTCAGTGCCATTTGGCTTTTGTATTTGGGGCTTTTCTGAATCTCATTGTATGTGACTTCAACTACAATTTTTGGGATAACTACAACCCGATGCCCCTCGTGTCTAACTGCAGAAGCCTGTAACTGCTTGGTCATCTCAATGATTTCGGTATCAGTTAAGCCTTTGAAGGTTTTGCCCAGATCCAAAAACTCACCTGTCTCCGGGTCTCTTGCTGCCAAATAGTAATCGGATAGCCATCCTTTCCGCCTTCCATAACCATACTCGGCAGCGGTGATGACAAGGTCTAAGGTTTCGAGAACGGTTTTGATTTTCAGCCACTTTTTTCCTCTGCGCCCAGGGGTATAAGGACTGTCAAGTTTCTTCGCCATTAATCCTTCGTGTCCAGATGCGGTAGCTTCTTTTAGAAAATCTTCCGCCTCATCGATTCTGTCTGTGACGATCTGTTTGCTTAAGCTGATTTCTCCAGCAGTCTTTGCCAAGATTTGCCTGCGTTGATGGTAAGGCAAAGTGATTAGGCTTTCTCCGTTCAGGTAGAGGATATCAAAGAGGTAAAGTGTTAAGGGGATTTTTCGTGCCATGTTAGGTACGTCTCGGGTTCGTTTGAAGCGGCGCATTAAATGCTGAAATGCAATCGGATAACCCGCATTGTCCAATGCTACAACTTCGCCTTCGACGATTGCTGACTCTTCTGTTAGGTTGCGTTTTACGATTTCAACGATTTCTGGCAGGCTTTCTGTGACATTGCTTAATCGTCTACTGAAAACCTCAACGTCACCGTTTTGTTTGTGGATTTGAACTCTTGCACCATCATACTTGTATTCGAAAGCGGTTTTGCCGCAAATCTCACCGAGTGCTTCCTTTACTGACTGCGCGGTTTGTGCAAGCATCAACTTCACCGGTCTAAAAACGCTAAAACTCGCCTTCTCTAATCCTTCTAATCCTTGGGTTTTGAGTTTTGCCGCAACTTCGCCTATGTCACCTAAAACCATGCCTGCGTTTTGAACCTTCTTTAAAGGCACGTCGAAAGCTTTTGCGACAGCTTGCTCCATTAATCCTTCATGGAGCCCGGTGCGCATTTCGCCTGTGAAGATTTTAACGAGGTATTTTGCCTCAGTTGGGGTGGCTTGGCTGAAGAGGCTTGTCATTAAGCGTTCTTTTCTGGTTCTTGACCCAGCGCCTGAGGTTTGAGCGATGGCTTCAAGTGATCGCCTAACTTCGGTTATGGTTAAGAATTTTTGTGTTAGTTGGGTTTGTTTTTTTGTTTTGGATTGTTCAAGTACTGTTTTGGTTGCGTGACCCGATGTCGCCTGTGTTTGCCATTGCTTCTCTGAATTGGTCCCAGCTGAATTGGCTTACCTGTTCTAAAACTCGGGTTATTGTAGACCAGCTGACGTCGAGGGTTTTTTGGCTATGTTTTGGGAAGGCGCGGCCGACCATCATGTTTGTTGCTGCCTCGATTTCTTGGGGTGTGAGGGTTTTTAGGTAGTTTGCGGTTAGATCTATGATTTCTAGTCGTTTTGTTGTGGCTTCGACTTTTTCTAGAATTTCTGAGAGAGATTTGAATAATGATGGCATATTGTGACCAAAAATTTTCTATTAGAGATATTGTGTCGGCTGCTTATTTAATTGACTAAGCCTGCGCACTTAGTTTTGATGTTTTTGTTTCAATTTGTTTTCTTTGTGTTCTGGGTTGCTTTTTTGGTTTAGGGTTTGAATTCGGTTGCAGGTTGCGTCATTTTTTGACATTATTTGACAAAATAGACAATATTTGACAATCCCTGTCAGACTATTTGGGAACCTTAGTCTCCAATAATAAGAAACATGGCTTTAAGGCAAGATAAACTAACTTTATGTGTCAATAGAGCGAATTAAGAAAATACAGAGAACGTTGATTCGCCTTCAGGCTCCTTTTGTTTATCGTTAATTTCCTTAATTTTCTTGTCAAGTTCATCCACTTCTTTAGCATTGCCCAACGCTTTTTGACAGTCCCTCGCCTGCTCAAGACCACTAACACCATACCTGTCAAAAGCCTTGCTAAATGCGATTTCAGCTGATTTCATAAAAAACTCGGCACCTTTCTGACAGTCTTTGAGAGCAACAGCCGCTTCACCAGCCTTATAGTACATTTCTGCTGAACCAAAATAGTTTTGTCCTTTATAGTAAAGCTCAGCGGTTTTGGCAAAAAGGTCCTTTGCTTCCTCAAATTTGCCGTTTTCCATTAATGAAATTGCTTGTTTGTGCATTTTTATTGGGTCTACTCTTTCAGTCATGACTTGTCACTCTTTCGTCTTTATTTTGTGGCGAACTCCCATTTAGATTTTCCTCTTTAGCAAGACAAAAAAAGCAGTAAATTACGAATTAACCCTGCTTAATTGATATAACCATAAAAGACTCTGTTAACACTAAAGTATGGCACTAAAATTTAGGCGAAAAGAATGCAGACAGAGTATCGTGGGCAAAGAATAACTGTGATAGTTGCGCAAGCTGGGATCATGGCAGCTCTAGTTGCAGTTGCAACCTTTCTTATCCAAATCCCCATCCCAGCCACAAAAGGATATCTTAACTTCGGTGACATTGCAATCTTTATCAGTGCCCTTACCTTTGGCCCAATCGTAGGCGGGTTTGCTGGCGGAGTGGGATCAGCAATTTCAGATATTGCAAGTGGATACGTCTACTTTTCACCTTTCACACTCATCATTAAAGGAGTGGAAGGCATCATTGCTGGCTTAATAGCTAATAGACTAAGCGGCAAAAGAGACGTCATCGCCGTAGTTATTGGAGGCTCAGAAATGGTGATCGGATACTTTCTAGCTGAGTTTTTCGGGCTGTCGGAAGGCTGGGCAGCGACTAGGAGAAGTCCCCTTCAACATATTGCAAGTTACGGTAGGTGGAATTGTGGGCATAGGAATCGCACTTTTACTGCGGAAAAGATTTCCAGAGGCATGGATCGGTTCAACAAGAAAACAGTCTCAACAGCTTAAAAGCTAGATTTCACAGAGAATTAGTTATGAAGTTACCTCCTGGAAAAATCCCAATAGACATCCTAAAAGAAGTAGTGTTCAAAAACCTCGGGACAGAACGCAGCGAAGTCATTTTAGGTCCAGCTGCAGGCGTTGATGGAGCAATACTTGATGTTGGAAACAAAAACGCCATCGTCTCGATGGATCCAATCACGGGCGCCGTTGAACGTATCGGATGGGAAGCAATCAACATAAACGCTAATGATGTGGCTACTTTCGGGGTTGAACCAGCCTTTTTCTTTTCATGCCTACTGCTGCCCGAAAACGCTGACAGCAAAATCGTTGAAATCATAAGCGCCCAGATGCACGCAGCCGCAAAAGAACTTGGCATAGCCATCGTTGGAGGACACGCCGAGTCAACGCCTGGACTAACTAACCCAATTGTAGTCGGCTGCGTCATGGGCTTAACAGAAAAAGGCAAATACGTCACCGCTGCAGGAGCAAAAGCAGGCGACAAACTGATTCTGACCAAAAGCGCAGGCATCGAAGGCACAGCCATATTAGCAACCGACCGAGAAAAGCAGTTGAGAAACGTCTTTAATGCAACAATTCTTGAGAGCGCCAAAAACTTCTACAATCAAATTAGCGTGGTTAAAGATGCATTAACCGCTTACAAGGTAAGTGGAGTAAATGCCATGCATGACCCTACAGAGGGTGGGGTCTTGAACGGTATTCACGAAATGGCGGATGCCGCAGGCTTAGGTGTCAGAGTCTTTGAAGAGAAGATCACTGTTGAACCTGAAACTGCTAAAATTTGCCGTTACTATGAGATTGATCCATTACAGTTGATAAGTTCAGGCGCACTTCTTATTGCCGCTGAGCCAAAAGCTGCAGACAAAATCGTTGATGCTTTGTGCCAAGAACACATTTACGCTGACGTCATTGGTGAATTTAACCCGAACCTAAACAAACGCATACTCATGCACAAAGATGACTCTGCGGAGATGCTGCCAAGACCAATGTCAGACCAGATTTGGATAGCATTGTCACGTTGAAAAACCGTAATTAAACAACCTTTATTTCATGAATAATTACTAAACCCTAAAAAGTGGTTGAACGCTGCCCCGCCGACAAAAGATCCTTGAATTCAGGATTGGTTTCGCCATATTTCTCTTGAATTGCTCGGTTTATGCGTGACCAATCATCAATTGCTAAAGGCCAAGTTTTACTCGGTATAACTTGTTTTGTAATGTATTCTTTGATTGCCGGTATTCTTTTGATTATTTGATTATGCCAATCTACATCAATTAATCCGCCGCGACGTAGGTATTGCAAACTCTGAAAAACCCTGTCTTTTTCGATAGGGTAGTTTAGGCTTCCTGTCAAATCCTGAATTAGAGAATTAAAAGAAATTTCGTTCTCTGGACGCAAACATATGACAGCAGCGGTATCTTGAACCAACCGTGCGCTCCTGCTCAAATAGAAAGATTTTCTTTTCGGAACCAGTGTCTGCTCAATCCTGTAAGCATGCCGTTTATAGAACCATTTCTTGACTACTTCGGCCAAAAGCAAGTATGTAACAACCATCAGCACCAATAAAACATAGAACAACGGTGGAAGAGGAACAAACTTAAACACAGGACCTATCGGCGTATAAGGTATTATTAATGCTGCAGCAACAACTGACAGACTACTGATTGCCAAATATTTGCCAATTCGGCTCTTCCAAAACGGCGATTGCCTTGTTCTAATTACAAAAACTACGAGTGTTTGAGTACAAAGGGATTCCACGAACCAAGCCGTCTGGAATTGTGATTGCTGAAAAAGCGTTGCCAATGGAATGCCTGAAGCTGAAACACCTAGTGGAACACCAAAAACAAAGACCATTATGAAAAATGTTGCGTAATCGAAAATGGAGCTGATAGGACCTTCCACCACCATGAAATTTCTGATAAATGATATATCCCATCTCTTGGGGCGTTCTAAGTATTCTTCATCCACATTGTCCGTTGCAATTGTTGTTTGAGATAGAGTGTAGAGAAGGTTGTTTAACAATATCTGAATGGATAACATGGGCAAGAAGGGCAAAAATAACGCTGCCCCCGCTACGCTAAACATGTTGCCAAAGTTTGAGCTTATGCCCATCATCACATACTTCATTGTATTGCCAAAGGTTTTTCTGCCCTCGGTAACACCTTGCGCCAATACTGTCAAATCATTTTCCAGTAAAATAATGTCAGCAGCTTCTTTTGCAACATCCACTGCGTTATTAACAGAAACGCCAACATCAGAAGTTTTTAGAGAGGGCGCATCATTGATTCCGTCACCCATGAAGCCGACTACGTGCCCGTTATCTTTTAGCAAATTAATTATTCGGTCTTTTTGGACAGGAGTTACCCGAGCAAATACGTTGGCTTCTTCGACAACTCGAGCCAATGCATCATCCGGCATTTGAAGCATTTCGCTGCCAAGAACAACTCCTTTGATTTCGAAGCCCAGTTGCTCGCATACTTTTCTAGTTACTAGCTCATTGTCTCCAGTTAAGATTTTTAGTTCTATTCCTTCTTTCGCTAAAAGTGCTATCGATTCTTTAGATGTCTGTTTTGGTGGATCGAGAAAAGCGGTAAAACCAAGAAAAACCATCTCAGTTTCATCATTAACAGAATAAACCGATTTCTCTTCTCTGAGTTTTTTGTACGCGACCCCCAAAACTCTTAATCCTTCAGCGCTTAGGTCAAAATATTTTTGCTCAATTTTCTTTCGAGCTTCATCACTAATATCATGAATGAACCCACCTAGTTCGTAATATGTTGACACTCTTAGAATTTCTTCAGGCGCGCCTTTAGCGATAAAAAATCTCTGCCGTTCTTTCTCAACTACGACTGAAACTCTTCTCCGCACGAAATCGAATGGAACTTCATCGATTTTCTGATATCCTTCAAGATTGATTTCTTTATGGATAAGAATTGCTTCATCGAGGGGACTTTTCAATCCAGTTTGATAATAACTATTTAAATAAGAATACTGCAGCACTTTGTCGTCGTCTTCACCATCGACATCCACATGCATTACAAGAGATATTCGATTTTCAGTAAGGGTTCCAGTTTTGTCTGTACACAAGACGTTCATACTGCCGAAGTTTTCGATTGAAGGTAAATGTTTGACAATGACGCCTTTTTTTGACATGTTTACGGCGCCTTTGGAAAGATTCATCGTGATAATCATAGGCAAAAGTTCAGGAGTCAAACCGACCGCTAAAGCTGCTGCAAAAAGCAAAGACTCTATTATGCCACGATGAAAAAGCGCAAGAACAATAAAAACAAAAAGAATGAGAACAAAGGTTACTTGCATTATTAGATAGCTAAAACCTTTTACGCCTCGTTCAAATTCGGTTTCAGGCGGTTTTGTCACAAGTTTCTTAGCGATTTTTCCGTATTCCGTTAAGCCGCCGGTTTTGATGACCACAGCTATTGCAGTACCACTTACAGTCGAGGTGCCCATAAACAGATAATTGTTCCAATCAGTAATCGAACCTGACTGGAGATTTATGGACTCTAACTTGTTCGGTGTCTTTTCAACTGGGAAGGATTCCCCAGTAAGAGAACTTTGATTAATAAAAAGATCTTTAGCGCTGATTATTCTTGCATCTGCAGGAGCAATGTCTCCAGCCGACAGATAAATTATGTCACCTGGAACAATCTGTGAAAGCTTGAGCTCCGTCTTTACATTATCACGAAGTACTGTAGCCGTTGTGCTAACTTTTTCTTTAAGTAATTCAGCAGCATTCTCCGCTTTCGATTCTTGATAATGATCAATAACAACGCTGATTAATACAATAATGAATATGATGCTAAAATCTGGAATATCGCCTGTGGCACCTGCAAAAACCGATGCTGCCAAAAGTATAATGATTAAAGGACTCTTGAAATGAAGAAGAAAACTAACTATGGCAGAACGCTTTTGCTTTCTAGCTAATTCGTTAGTGCCATAAATATTTAGCCTTCGTTCTGCTTCTTCAGAACTTAAACCTTTAGGCGAAGTCTCTAAACGTGTCATTAACTCGTCCGCTGGCAGAGTCAACACTTCTTCTGTGTTGACTGGAGGCTGCGCTATTGGTACATTTTCTTTAACTGTGAATATCTCTGGATTTCTATGTTCACCCTCAGCCACGCAGTTCTCCGCCAGTGCTCACTCAACAAGAGCAAAGCCAACCTATCATTACCAGAAATATCATTCTTAAAAACAGTTCCTAAATAGTATCAAACAAAATTGAGTTAATTGCCAAAAAAAGAAATTTGGTTAATGTGGATAATTGTTTTTATAGTTCTAACTAAGATACACTAACAACAAGAAAGCGGCTAGTGATAACTTATTTGAGGACAGCTATGAAAAAAGCAGCATCAATAGCAACACGAGCCCTCATTCCCGGTAAGCCTCATCATGCTCAATGGTTAATCACTAGAAAATGCAACTACCGCTGTGCAGGTTGCAACGTCTGGAAAGAACAAGATCCACGGGAACTTGAAACAGACGAAATAAAGAAAGGATTAGATATTCTAAAAAAACTTGGCATAGTCGAACTTGTACTGTCAGGCGGAGAGCCACTATTTAGGGACGATATAGGCGAAATACTTGATTATGCCTCAAAGAGTTTTGTTACGACTGTTTGTGATAACGGAAGTATGGCTGCAAAAAAAATTGATTCATTACGAAATGTAGATTTTGTAGCAATTTCGATTGATAGCTTAGACGAAGCAAAAAACGACTCGATAAAAGCAGTGCCAGGCGCATGGAAAATGGCAATGGAAGCCGTTGAATTACTTCACAAAGAAGGAATTGGCGTTAGTGTCACACCAACGATTTCGCAAAAGAATCTCTATGAAATAGTTGATATTACCGATTATTTTACTCACAAAGGAGTCCCTGTTTGGTATTGTCTTTATTCATACGATGTTTCGATAGATGAAAAACAGCTTTTTAGAATAGGGAACGCGAATGACGAGTTTGTTATTAAAGACAATGAAGCAATTGTTAAACTTTGTAATTCTTTAATTGAGATGAAGAGAAAGGACAACAAAATTTTGATGACTAATAAACTTCTGAAAACGGTGAGAAGCTTGTATGGTGAAGAAGGAAGAACCTGGAAATGCCAAGCGCTTAGCAACTTTTTAGTAATTGATCATTTAGGAAGAATTGCGGGTTGTCATAGCCACAATTTTGCTGCATCAATATTTGATTTGCCTAAGAAATGGAACAGCCAAGAATTTGATCAATTGCGAGAAACTTACTATAATTGCACACAATGCAGTTACTTATGTTATGTTTTTTATTCTCTTCAGGGAAGCCCATCGGGCTATCTTTCGTTGGCTTTTGATCAATGGAAAAACGCAAAACTAATTTTTAAATAATATTAGACTTCCCAATTTGGAAACCGGCAACGAAAACAGGTAGATTCTACAGTTAATTTATCATTCTCTTCTTCATCAAGATTTGATTAAACCAGTTATGAATGTTCAGAAGAAAGCTGATTAATCAAAATTTAAGTTAGGAGGGAACTGAAATAACCATGTTGCCTATTACTGTGCAAAGAACCTCGAAAACCTCATTTGCACTTAGATCATCGGTATCTAAAACAAGATCAAACGGGGCAAAATCTTCGCCTAAAGAAAAGCCGTAAAGTTTCTTGTAAATAGCTTTTGTTCTTTCTTCCTTTTCTTTCAAAACTTTGAAAGCTTCGTCTATTGTTATCTTATCTCGTTCAGCAACTCTAGCTGCTCTCTTTTCTAATGAAGCCATTAACCAAATTTTAAAGCCTTCCTTAAGCAACCAGGGCATGGTCCAACTATCTAAGAGAACGTTTCCCTGCTGTGCATATTCCAGAAGCTTAGCATCTACGGCTTGGTCAAATTTTGAGTTAGTTATCCTTTCATTAAGAAAATTTAGTCCCTCAGGGCTTTCCCACCAACCTTGACGGGAGGCATCATAACCTTCAGCGGTTGCTAGCTCCTTAAGCGCGTCACCGCCGGAAAAACATTTTAAACTATATTTTTGTGCAAGTTTTTTAGATAACGTGCTTTTGCCTGTTCCAGCCATTCCTGAAATGCAGATAACTATTTTCTTTTCAGCAAAGGATTTTGTGTTCTGACCCATTTGACGTCACCATCGTTCTGAATTAAGGTTCAATGGGCATTATTCCTAACACACGTGAGGAAAGCAACCCAAAGAAAAACGAGCAAATTGGATACCAATAGAACACAGGAATCGCGTTAGGGATTAGAGGTTGAGATAGAACTCCGTTAACGTGCGCACCAGCGATTGCACCTATTCCAGGTATATAAGCCATGGGATGGCTGCCAAACGTAGGTGTTAAGACTAAAAACCATACAATTAAGTAAACGAAAGAGATGCCAAATTGAACCATTTGAGGCTTAACCATTTTAGCCTGCATGTTTTTTACTTGCGACTCTTTCTTTTTGAGTTTTTCAACCTGTTTCTTGTCATTTGCCCGCATAGCTTTCATGGTTTCCGAACGGTACTCAGCCATTTCTTTTTGCATGACTCGATATTGTTCCCAACCTACGAAGTAATTGATTAAGACCCTGTTTATTCCAGAGTTGATGAATGCAATTACCGCTGAAATAACCATAATTATGATTGTTGCTAACGGTAACGAAGTAACTGCTAAGGACATCGCATTTTTCCTCTTGACTTATGCGTATGCGTATCTTGTTTCCTTGTTAATAACCGTTTTTACTCTGGTCTTAGAACCTTTTTGACAAAAATGGCTTTCTATTCTCTAGTTTTGTTCGCTAAGAGATGTCTTGTTAACACTGCAATTGCTTTGAGAAACAAAATCAGAAAATTCGTTATTGAGAGCCTGCTCATCTATCAATTCTAAGAATTAGAATTAAAAAATAAAAGTGATCGAGTTTTTTGATGCTTTAGTTTTGTTGGCTTTAGTCGCCAAGGATTCTTCTGAATGCAGGGAACATTTCGGCTGCTCTCTCACGCATTAACAACTCATAGTATTGGTAAATTATGCCCACTGACAGCAAGATACCTGTACCAGTACCGAACGCACCCAGGAAATCTGACATACCCACGACTAGCCCTACGATAATTCCGCCTAAAACAGTAACTACTGGAATATAACGTTTAAGCACAGCCTCAATTGGTCTTCCTGATCTTCGGTAACCTGGAATCTGCATGCCTGAATCCATCAGTTGCTTAGCAACTTTTGCTGGTCCCAAACCGCCAACTTCAAGCCAAATTAATGAGAATACAGCGCAGAAAGCGACAACAATGCCCAAGTAAGCAGCAGCTCTCAATGGGTCAAGTGCAACTTGATTAATGTTTGTTGGCGCCGTAACAAGGTAAGTTATGCCGCCAACAGGTGTGACACTCCCTGACGTTGCATTAAATTTGAAGTCACCTAGTATTTGGAATAAGAGGTTTGTTCCAGGAGCAGGTCGACCCATTTGGCTCCAAAGTAATTGTGCGAAGAAGTAAACGTTTGCAAACAAGTGCTGATGCGAAATATTACTGGAAGGTTTGAAACGTATAACAATTTAATTGGATATTTACTTCTGAAGCCTTTGTACCCTGCATAGCTCATTGGAAGCTCAATTCTAACACCGTTTAAGTAGATAACTAATAGAAATACACCAATAGTAGCAAAGAATCCAAGCAAAGATGGATAGACTCCATTAACTGAACCAAAAATGTAAACTATCGTTGCGTTTGCGCCGTTAAAGGGGTTGACATGACCCAAGTAAGCTGAAAGAGAGCCCACGAATAATCCTGTGCTTGGCGAAAATGTATCCCAGACAACGGATTGAGCAACACCAGCCATGATGAATAAACTGATTCCACTGCCAAGTCCCCAACCTTTCTGAACAAGTTCATCCATTAACATAACAACTACGCCAGTACCAATAAGCTGAAGTAAAATAACTAAAGCCACTGGCCCAGAAATCGCGCCGTACATACCGCTAATGATGTATGCTACCGCCTGAATTGCGGTAAGAATAACTGTGAATACTTTACTTGCAGAAGTGAATAGCCCCCTATCTTCAGAGTCAGACATATCACATTTGAATAATGTTTGAACCAGCAAGCAACTGCAAAATCAAACCGGCTGTAACGATAGGTCCAATACCCAACTCCATCAAAGTTCCACGGTTGGAAGCAAAAATAACTCTTAATGAACTAAACTGATCTTGTGCGGATGCTGCAACCCCGTAAAGTGGAATCTGTGTCATTACAAGGAAAATAACTAAGACAAGCGCTGTCCAGAAGATTTTCTCGTTAAAACTGACTTTTCGCTCGGGCTTTTTAATTTCAGGCAGAACTCTACCGAGTGGTTTAAAGAGACCGAGGAATCTTCCGGGCATTTAGCAGCTTTACTCTCCGTTAGCTTGGGAGCTTATGATTTCTCCGCCTGCTTCCTTGATTTTCTCAGCTGCCGATTTCGAGTATGAGGCCACCTGTACGGTTACTGGTTTAGTAATCGTTCCTGTTCCAAGAAGCTTTGTATAACCCAATGCAGCTCAAGTTAATCTTGAGGTTTTTCCCCTTGACTTGTTCGAGCTATTTCATCTACCTTTTTGAGGTTTATCGTGTTTTCATGACGATGAAGGCTTTGAGGTGAAGTAAAACCGTTTTTACCAAAGTAGTCAGGCTCATGAGTAACAACCCAGCTCCAGAGATGCTTGTGTCTTCCAACTTTTCTTGCTCCTTTAGAACCACTGTCTCGATGTTGACCTATTCTACCGTAGCCCTGTGTTCTTGAGCCTCTAAATTTGCGTATTTTTCTAAGTTTATGCGGCATTTTGATCAGCTTCTTTATTTATTGCTGTTTCAGCTTTCTTAAGTTTAATTTCAAGTACACCATTCTTGAATTTGGTATACATGATGTCTGGAATCACTACCTTCGGAAGATTTAAACTTTTATAGTACCTACGGTCCTTCGATTTGGCTGACAATGTAAGTTTCTGATCTTTCACATGAATCTTAAGAGTATCCTTACTAAAGCCTGCGATTTCAGCAACAATCGTTATGAAATTGCTCTCCTGGAATATATCTATTAATGGTTTCGGCTCTTTCAACTTGCGCTCTGCATGACTTTTGAATTGACGGAAGTTTTGAGGGGCAGATATTGACTTAACATGGTAGGTATGTTCTGGTTTGGTTACCGGCTTTTTAGTTTTTGCCGCTGGATGTTTGAATCCTATCCATTTGCGGTTTTTTGTGGTTCTTCGCCATTTTGTGCTCGTGTCTTTCCCCCTCCAATTAACTAACGGATTTCTTCAGAGGTATTATAAAACATATCGCACATAAAGAGCAAGAAAACAGGATTAGGACATAAAGCAATTTGCTATTGAAAATGATGATTCATGCTTATTTTTGGTTGATTGGTAGTCGAGATTTCGTTTTGACTAAAAAAAACAAAACCTAAACTACGTTTTTCTTTTTTTGAGGTATCATAGTCGCTGTTCATTGGAGAGGAAAGGTGAATCATCAACTTTTTCTATAGGCTCAAAATACTTAATTCCTCTTGAGGCAAAATAGTTGATTTTAAAAAACCAAGTTTTTTAGCGATTAAACTAGCTTAAATCGACTAAGAAGTTGAAAGAACAAAAGAAACATAGCAAAAGCTGGCTTTAGACCATACGTTTTACTAAATCGTTTATTGCTTCTCCGCGGTAGCCTGCTTCGCCACCTGCTTTAAAGCCCTTTTTAGTTTTGCCCTTGTATCCTTTGCTTGGTGGATGCAACTTGAACCTTGGCTGAATGTCAGGGAGTTTCTGGAATTGTACTTTGCAGCTTACGATAGCGTCGGCGAGTTCATCTATTGTCTTGTAGCCTACTTTCTGGACGTATTCTTCTGTTACTTTTTTGTCGCCTGCTAATCTTCCGCGTTTCTGCAGCATCATTGCAACAGTTTCTTTTGTGGGCTCGCCATATGTGATGTAACTATTTACACGTTGGAGCATTCCTTTGTAGGCTGCACGACCGTCTATAAGTACTGCGTGGTTTGTGTGGCCTAAATGGAGGAAATCAAGGGTTTCTCTTGTTTCTTTTTGAGCTCTTACAGTTCCCCTGATTTTGACGACGACTAGGCATTTGTATTCTTCAGTTTTCTGCACTATTATTTCACCCAGTCCATTTGAGTAATTAGATTATAGGTTCTTCGTAAACCATCAAAGATCGCGCACGCATAAGAGGGAACTGTTCGGGTTGAACCGAAGCTTCTCATCCACAGGTCTTTGACGCCTGCTAACCCTAAGATTACTTTTGCTACTTCGCTTGAAACTAAGACCTAAGCCTCTTGGACCAGGAACAATAACTACTCGAACTCCGCCACATTTTCCTTCAACTTGGAACGGAACTGAATGAGGTTTACCGCAACCGCATTCCCAACTTCCGCATCCCCGTTTTACAGGAATGATATTTAGACGGGCGTTTGCAGCAGCTTTCTCAATGGCGTTTCGAACTTGACTGGCTTTTCCCGATCCTAAGCCAATGTAGCCATCTCTGTTTCCAACTGCAACTATTGCTTTGAATCGGGATTTTTCGCCAGCGTCAGTTTGTTTCTGTACTAAGTTAACGTTTATGACTTCTTCTTGCAGATCAGGAATAAGTGAGTCAACTATTTGGGACTCAGAAATTTTTATGCCACTGAGAAAGACATCTTCAATGGTTGTTATTTTGCCTTCCTGAATCATTTTGCCTAAACGGGTTTTAGGAACCCACTGCTCTAAGTTAGGTTTTCTATCATTATCTCTTCGACTCATTCTTTCTTTCCACCTTTCTTACTTGCCTTTTCTTTTGGCGCCGCTTTTTCTTTTGGTGCAGCTGATTCCTTTGCTGTTGTCTTTGGCTTTGCTGCTCTTTTGGTAGACGACTTTTTATGTTCTACGGGAGCAGCCTTTTCTTGCATTGCAACTTCTTCTTTTTTTACGGGAGAAACTTCTGTTTTGGCAGGTATCTTTTTCTCTGGTTGTGGAATTACCTGTTTTCCAGTTTTGAACGAATCGGTAATTTCAGCTTTTACTTTGCTGACGAGTTCACCGATTTTTTCTGGGGCTACTCCTTTTGCAGTGTATTTTGAGAATTTGGCTGTTATATTCTTCGGAACCAGCGCCCAAGCTTTTGGCATATTTAGCGATGTGCTCGCCTTTCATGCGTTCCTTAACAATTTTTTCTTCACTGTGAGGAACTTGCACACCTGCGTCCAAAATACCGCTTAGTGCGGCGAAAATTTTGGCGCCTTTTGTTGGAGCAACCAAACCAATGTCTAGAATTGCTTCTTTGACGCCTATATTTTTTGCCTTCAAACCGCAAAGCAACCCTGTAAGGTAGGCTGCTGGAATGTTACCAGTTGCTGCTCTCCAACTGTAATTTTTAACGAGTTCACGACTGTTAGCTGCAGCTAAGACCTCATCACCGTGAGGTTTTGCAATTAATAGTTGAACTGTAACGTTTCTATTTGCTCCTCGAGTAACAAGCCTGGGCTTTCCTCGAAGTAACTAGAGCTTTGCGCGATTGATAATCAGTTTTCCCTTCGCGTCTGCGTCTTAATTTTACTCTGTAATTGCTGCTTTTTGCCACTTAACGTTTCCTCCATAATTCATTGGCTTTCAAGTTACGTTCCAACTCAGCTATGGATTGGAACCTTCCACTGCCAGCCATTCTGTAATATTTGCTGTAAGTTTCTTCGGTTATGATTCGGCTGGCTTTCAATTCACGCAGCTTGCGTCGTAGAGAGCGAATCTTTAGCATCCAAGCATCTTTCTTTGTTACTTTTGCGTGGCCAGCGCCAGTCACGCTACCTTCACCACTTCGTCTGCCTAAGACCTTTTTCGCTCTGATGGTCTTTGCTCTGGATCTGCTAACGCCTTTTTCAGGTTGTGAAACAATGATTTTCTCGTGAATGAGTTTTCTAACTTCTTCACGTGTAATTGCTCCTTCAACATCGTCCATACGTTCAGGGTTTATCCATACTCGGTTTTGACCGATCTTTAGGATTTGAGCTGCTAAACGCCTTTGGCTTTTTAAATCGGTCATTATTTTTTGTCTCCTTTCTTTGATTTAGGTTTGGGCTTCTTTGATTCTTTTTCTTTCTTTTGCTTCTTCGTTTTCTTAGTCTCTTTCTCTTTAACTTTAGGTGCTTCTTCTTTTTCGATTTCCTTGTTTGCAGTTTCTTCCTGTTCCGCTACTGTTTTGTCCTCAGTTTTCTCCTCGGTTTCTTCTTCCTTCTTTTCAGCTTCAGCGGAAACTTTGATGTTTAAGATTTTAAGGTTAAGTTTCTTGGCTTCTGCAATTACTAGGGCGCGTTTTCTTTTGCCAACTGTGTGAGCAATGCGTATTGCTTGAGTATTCGGATCAACAATAGATAGATCTTGGACATTGTTAACAAGTACTTCTCGGTAACCTGATGGATGTAAACCTCTGGCGATTTTTGGTCCCTTATAGCCAACGCTTACTCCAGCGGGCCAACCCTTAATTTTTCGCCTAATCTTGTTGTCTAATCCTCTGGGTCTTCTCCAGCTTACGCTGAACCTATCATATTTCCAGCTTTCAGCTCTAATGAATTTAGGTTTCTTATTTTTAGCGCGAGCTCTGAAGTTTGAGTTCTTTTTGTGATAATGATGGTTTCTTTTCGATTTTTTCAGTGGCCATTAGGCAACACCTTCGTTTCTTTCGTAAACGTATATGCCGTCGAGGAAAACTCTTGGGTCTTTGTTTCTTACTCTTGTAGCTTGTTCAATGTTGGCGGCGGTTTGACTTACGTGTTCTAAGTTTATGCCTTCAACAATGATATCGTCAGGTTCAATTTTGACTTTGACATCGCCGATTAATTTTATGCTACGTCCTCTTCGCTCTCCGGTAAAGTTTTCAATCAGTATAGATCTGCCTTGAAGCTTTACAGAAATTGGAAAGTGGGAGAACACGATTTTTAGTTTGTATTGGTAGCCTTTTGTAACGCCGGTAATCATGTTTTGAATGTGTGAGGTTATTGTTCCTACAAGAGCGGCTTCCTTTTTGCGGGGCCACTTTGCCCAAATGCGAATATTTTTGCCTTCGCCCTCGATTGTGATTGAGGCAAAAGTGAAGTCACGTATTAAAGAGCCTTTGGCACCTTTAACGTTGACTTTTTTGCCGTCTAGGCTTACATCTACATTATCTGGAACTTGAATAGTTTTAGATATTTCTGGGAGCCGCATAAATTACACTTCCTTAATATACGAAGGCTAATAGCCTTCCTCCAAGATTCTTTTCTTCAGCATCCTTGTGTGCAACCACGCCTTTTGAAGTGGAAACAACCATTATGCCTACGTCTCTGGATGGCAAGAACTTCTTTTCCCAGTCTTCGAATCCATCGACTTTAACTGGGTATCGTGGTTTTATTGGTCCGCACTTGTTGATTCTGCCTAAGAGTTGAACCTTGAATTTTCCAGAGCGTCCATCGTCAATAAACTCGAATTCACCTATGTAACCGTTA
Source organism: Candidatus Bathyarchaeota archaeon (assembly GCA_963768895.1). Lineage (GTDB taxonomy): Archaea > Thermoproteota > Bathyarchaeia > Bathyarchaeales > Bathycorpusculaceae > Bathycorpusculum. The sequence continues at coordinate 13,949 of CAVYJU010000028.1, read as the reverse complement.
AGTTGCATTATGCGTAGGACTCGCCCCAGAAGTTTAGAGGCAGGACTAATTATGCATTCACGCTTGTTTCGCATTTCATTATTTTTGATGGTTATCAAACCGTTTGTTAAAGTGTCCATGTTTTTAGCTCCTACTCATATTTTTTGAACCCAAGTTTTGGGGCTGCCTCTCTGAAACAGTGCCTACATAAATATAAATTGTACCGTCGAATAACTGGTCCATAAGCGCCGCATCTAACGCATGGTCTTGAGCCTTTTCCGTATTTCCGTACTTTCTTCAGTTGCTGTTTTCCCATACATTCATCCTCTGTTTTATTCGATTTGGACTCCTAAGGTTTGTTTAACGAAAATTATTGATTCTTCAGGTGTTAGACATGTGCTTACGACCAATGGTTTGTTTTTCTTTTCGCCGAATCTTCACTCGTTGCCCTGGACGATTAACTGAGACACAAATATCCATGCCGAAGATTCCTATTTCAGGGTCATACTTTACACCTGGAATTTCAATGTGTTCTTTTAATCCGAAGGCAAAGTTGCCGCGTACATCAAAGGAAGACTTTGAAACTTTGTTATCAACGACTGGCAAGACTTTCTTTAAGAAGTCAATTGCTTTTTGCTTTCGCAATGTTACAACGACTGCAATTGATTCGCCTTCACGTATGCCGAAGTCACGGATAGTTTTTTTGGCTTTTCTTTTTACTGGCGTCTGACCTGTTATTTCTTTGAGTACTTTGTTAGCTTTTTCAAGTGGTTCACCTGATTTTCCAACGTTAAGGTTTACCACGACTTTTTCAATTTGTGGCTTGAGCATTGGATGCTCTGTCCAAGTCTTAACTATAGCTTCTTCTTCAGACAACTGCAGATTCCTCCGGTACACCGATGAGTGGTTCAGCTTCACCTATTGAAAAGATAAAGTCCAAGATTGTTTGGTAACGAACTCCGCTCGTATCTTCGATGACGACTAGAGCTTGACGACGTTTTTTAGCTTCAGTCTTTTCGATTTCTACTATTTTGCCTTGTTTACCTATGTTTTTTCCACCAGTAATTATTGCCAAGTTTCCTTCTTTGGTTTTCAAGCTTTGAACTACTTGTTTTTCTGGGAACTTCATTTTCAGGATATCAAATGTGGAGTAGGTAACTTCTTCTGGATGCTTTGGGTCTGCAACTTTAATAAATAGGTTTGAGCCGTCGTGAAGGGAAATCTGTACGCCTTTCTTAGTCGTGTTTTTATTTTCAACTCGCACTAGTTTGAAGTTTGCTTCTTCCTTGCTTATTGGGCTCAATACCAATCCCTTGTCGGATGGCATCACTCGGTAATATTTACCTGCATCAGGCATTGAGATAACATCCATTAAACCGACTGGAAAATCATCTTTCTGCACAACTTTGCCATCTACTAGCACCTTACCTTGAGCAAGGATTAATTTGCCTTCTTTGCGTGTTTGTGCGATGCCGAGTATGTCTCTAAGAACAAGAGTCAATGATAGACAATTGTCTTGTGAGTGTGCACCGGGTGAGGGCTTCACTATCCAAGGCATCTCTTTTCTGTGAATTGGCCAGAACCGTGGAGCTGGCTTACGTTTCATCCTTGCGGTTTTTCCTTTTTTACCCAAAATTATTGTCCTCCTTCTTCTGAAATTTTACCTTTAGCACTTGGCTTAGGCGCCTTTTTCTTGGCTACTGTTTCTTTCGCTGGTGCTTCTTTGGATGCAGCGTCTTTTCTTTGCTGCTGACTTTGGCTTTGCCGCTTTTTTGGCAGTAGCCTCTTCCTCGGCAAGCTTCTTTTTCTCTTCAGGTGCTTCTTCCTTTTTAGCAACTGGCTTCTTAGCTGCAGTTTTTTTGGCTGGTGCTTTCTTTGCTACAGGTGCTTCTTCTACGGCAAGTACTTCTTCAGGCTGTCTTCTCTTCTATTTCTTCAGGAACTTTTTCCGCCACTTCTTCTTTTGCAATCTCAGCAACTTCAGGTTCTACTGGTTTTTCCTCTTCGACTTCTTCAATTTTTGCTTGTGGCTTTTCAACTTTCTTTGGAGGTTTTGCTTTTGCTTTTTCTTCTTTCTGAGGCTTTTCTATCTCTTTCTTTCTGCCAAGGATTTCTTTTCGCTGTTTATCGTCAAGATTGAGATTTCTTATTTGAATTTTGGACGGATGCACTGAGATGAAAATGTTTGTTCCGTCGACTTTTTCGCGTGTTAATCCTTCAAGGTAAACTCGGAAATTTTTGGGGTCAACCCGTGAGATTTTACCTTCAAACCCTTTGTTGTCGCCGCGTTGAATTCGGACTGTGTCGCCTTTTCTTACAGGAAGCGTTTTTGCGCCTCTTGAAGCGGCAAGCTCGCTTGACAATGGAGCTGCCATAAGCTTGTGACGAATGTGAGCAGGAGCGTTAAAAAGTCTTTTACGCTGTTTACCCGGATTCTTTACTCGTTTAGTTTCTTGCATCATTTTGCACCTACACTATTATGCTTGAAGCACTTGCAATTCTTGGCCATCTTTCAGCTGCTTCTCTTGCTACAGGACCCCTAATTTCAGAACCTTTCATTTCGCCATCCGGAGTAATAATTACTGCTGCGTTATCTTCAAATTGAACCCAAACGCCATCGATACGTCTGAAAGTTTTTCTTTGGCGAACAATAACGGCTTGAAAAATCTTCTTTCTCATGTCAGGTGAGCCTTGTCTAACGGATACTGTTACTTTGTCGCCCACTGTAGCGGATGGGTAACGTCGTAATCGACCTTTATAACCCATAGCTTGAATCAAACGTAAAACTCGTGCACCTGTATTATCAGTGCATTTCATTTCTGAACCTGACAAAAGTCCACGACTAATTTTTTGTCCATGTGAAAGCATACCTTTTGCTACTAGTGCTCTCTGTTTTGCCTTCGCCGCCATCCTACTTTTCCTCTCCTAATTTTTCTACCACAACAAAAGAAACAGTTTTGCTGATTGGTCTACATTCAGCAATTCTTACTCTGTCGCCTTCTTTTACGTCTATGCATGGGGTGTTATGAGATGCAATGTGACCGTGTCTTCGTTCATACCTTTGGAATTTTGATGAAAATTCTAAGAATTTTCTATCCACTATAACGGTTTTATCCATTTTTGCTGTTTCGACTGTGCCGTCAAGTACACGTCCTCTTATTGCAAGAGTTCCATGAAATGGACAGTTTCGATCATCACATGTTTTTTTAGGTTGCTTGAAAGTTAGAGACATTACCATAACCTCTTAATGCTTTTTTTAAGTCGATCTTCAGGTCTGCCAACTAAAAGTTTGCCGTCAATTTCGGCAATTGTTCCGTCTGCAAACTGGAAGTTAAAAAATGCTAATTCTTTAATTACACTTTTCGTTTGACCTTCACTAATCAACTGTAAAAGTGTTTTTTGTTTCGCCTACAACTATGCCGCCTAAACCAACATAGCCGCCATGCGGGCTTCTTGTGATTTCAGCGCCGGATCCAATAAATTCATAGCGGATAATGTCAGGAGTTATTTTCATTGTGAATTTGGCTCCTCAGTTTCTTTTTTAACTTCAGATTTCTTTGCTGGCTTTTCCGTTTTTTTCTTTGGTTTTTCTTTGGGTTCCTCGACTGTTTTCCGTATCCCTAGTTTATTCTCATTTTCCACAGTTAGTATTTGAGCAATTGTCTTGCGCAATTCCCTAACTCGAGTTGGGTTCTCAACGGCGCCGCCAGCATTAATCATGGTTTTCATACGGGCTAATTCAACGCGTAAATCAATAATTTTCTTTGATCTGTCCTCGGACGACATAGCAACTATTTCTTTAAGCCGAATTATTGCCATTATTCTTTTTTCTCCTCGGGTTTTGGTTCATCTGTTACTTCTTTGGCTTGAACTTCAGGTTCCCCTTGGGGTTCTTCAATTGCAACTTGTTTCGAAGTTTGCTGTTCGGTCGGTTTGACTGATACTGGAACTGGAATGGGTACTTTTTCTTCCTCGGGCAATTTCGTAAGGATAGTAATTCTGTCAGGGAAAACTGCGTCTGGAGGCATAATTTTTACTCTTACACCGATAATGCCTGGTTTTAATTGAACATGGGCTTCAGCTTTTTTCGTAGCCACTAATGCTGGTTCTCCGCATCTTGGGAAATAGCCAGCTCGAAACTTTTCGAAGCGAGCACGTTCTGTTGTTAGTTTTCCGCTTATAACTATTTCAGCGCCAAGAGCGCCTGCTTCCATAACTTGGTTTAATGCCCAAAAACCAGCGCGCCTAAAGTGAACGCCTCGTTGTAGTGCTGAGGCTACTCGTGACGCGATAACGTAGGCGTTGAATTCTGGGACTTCAATTTCTGAAACTGAAATTTGAGGGTTAGAAACTTTGAAGTTTTGTTCTAAAGCTGAGGCAAGTTCTTTTATTGTTTCTCCCCCTCTACCGATAACTAAGCCTGGACGCATAGCGTAGATTACAACGTGTGTGCCAAGTGGAGTTTTGGAAATATTCACTCCGCCGTATCCAGCGCGGTCAAGCTTTTTTTGTAAAAACTCATCAATTTCTGTTCTTTTGATCGATTCTGTAATAAAACGTTTGACTATGCTCATTTATTGCTCTCCTGAAGATGGTTTTTCATCAAGGACTATTTCGACATGAGTTGTAGTGTCGTATTTTGGTGAAGCGCTACCGTGGGCCCTTGGCGTGTAACGCTTCAATTTTATGCCTTGGTAAGCTGCTGCATGGATTATGCGTAATCGGTCAACATCTAAACCTTTGTTTTCAGCGTTTGATTGTGCCGATTGCAAAACGTCTAAGATTTGTTCAGACGGTTTAACTGGGTACCTTCCGCAAAAAGCATTTACGAGCCCATGGCGATGGGGCAGTTTTTTATTATATCTCATATAGGGAACAGCTTTCTTTTTGGCTGCGACATCCCGTAAATACTGTTTTGCATCGTTTAGCATCATGCCTTTGATGGCTTTGCAAACTTCTCGTGCTGCCTTATGGGATACTTTTAGTTCTCTACCGCTGGCTTTCGCTGTTTTTTCTGGATTAAGCAATTCTTCGATTATAGAGTATCCCCATTTTGGCATTTCTTATATCTCCGATGCGCAAACAAACACGTAAAAGCAATTTATATGGCTTTCCGTATCAAAACATAAAGTTTCGATTATTTGGCTAAATGTTGTTCCTGCGAGGGAACTATTCGAACGCGTGAGGTGTACAGTTTTGGATATAGTTTTTCCCTTTTATAGTTTACCCATAAAAAGTCGTAGCGCTATATAGCGACCAGAAATCCTGTTGATACAATTCCAATGGATAGTACACAACAATTGGTGGCAACATAGGTGTTGTTCTTCTCCTTCTGCGATTTGTTTATGTTTTACTTATTCGCTATTGGACTTGTTACATGGAGCTAATAGAATGGCAAACTCAAACGAAAAGATCACTATGCTGCATGGCGCCGGCGGCACTGTCATGCATAACTTGGTCAAAAACTACATCGTAAAATATTTCAGCGGCTTAGGCAGCACAGCAGAAGTTCCGTTGGAAGCTATGGATGACGCGGCAGTTATCGGCGACATAGTTTTCAAAAGTGACTCTCACGCGGTTAAACCAATCTTTTTCCCCGGCGGAGACATTGGACGCCTATCAATCTCAGGCACAGTCAATGACATTTCAGCCATGGGAGCAGAGCCGTATGCTCTTGCCTGCGGGTTCATTTTGGAAGAAGGCTTGTCCATTTCAGATTTCGAAAAAATCCTCTCCAGCATGCATGACACATGTGTTGAAGCAGGCGTCGGTATCGTAACAGGCGACACGAAGGTAGTCGAGAAGGGCAGTTTAGGAGGCCTTGTAATGAATGTTTCAGGAATTGGCAAAAGAACCGCAGCATTGGAAAGCAACTTTACCGTGGTGAAGCAATACCGAAATGTAGCTTCCCGATGGACCTTGGACTCAAACCTCGTATCCGGCGACAAAATCATATTAACAGGAACAATCGGCGACCATGGATTAGCAGTTCTCTCAGCTCAGCAAGGGTTGAAGTTTGGCAGTGAAATAAAATCTGACGTTCGCCCATTGAATCGCATGCTTCAGCGATTATTTGCTGAAATAGGGGGGGTTATTTCTGTAAAAGATCCTACTCGCGGCGGCATAGCTGATGCATTGAATGAGTGGGCAGAAAAATCCAAAGTTGGCATATTAATCAACGAAGATAAAGTGCCAATCAGAGATGACGTACAAGCTGCATGCGACATGCTTGGTTTAGATCCGTTAGAAGTTGGAAACGAAGGAAAATACATCATCGGAGTCATAGCCCAAAAAGCAGAACAAGTCCTTCAATTTCTGCGTCACACAGATGAAGGTAAACACGCACAAATAATCGGTGAAGCAACAAAAGAATTCAAGGGCGTAGCTATGCAAACGGCTGTAGGCGGTAAAAGAATAATTGCAAGACCAGTAGGCGACCCAGTACCGAGAATCTGCTAGCCTTGGACAGCAACATTTTTTGCCCAAACCCTACATGTTCCTTCGTTGCTTACCATGCAAGCCCCAACGGGTTTCTCAGGTGTACAAGCCGTCAAAAACATGGGGCATTGGTCGGGTTTGATTTTTCCGATGATTACAAGATGGCATTCACATCCAAGCAAGATATCTTTCCCCTGTTCCACATGAACCCCATATTTCAAGCGTGCATCATAATCTGCTAATGAATCGCGAAGCTGCAATGCTGAGTCTGGAAGCCTGCCGATGCCTCGCCAGTTACCGCCGGTCACAATGAAAGCTTTTTCCATCATTTCCAACGCTCGTAAGTTGCCTTCAGGCTTAACCACACGAGGATATTCATTCTCCAGTTTGGGTTTACCTTCTACATGCTGCTTGACAATCATGTAAACTGACATCAACACATCAATGGGTTCGAACCCTGCCACAACTGTTGGCATTCGATATACTCGAGGGAACAACTCATAAGGTTTCAACCCGATAATTGCACTAACATGCCCTGGAGCAATAAAACCGTCAATCTGCAAGTCGCCTACGCCTAGCAGGAGTTCCATGGCAGGAGGAATTAAACGATGCGACACCAAAAAACTAAAGTTTCTCAGGCGGCTTCTCAAGTGCTTCCAACGCCGTTGACGGAGCAGTAGTTTCAAAACCAACCGCGAAAAACACAAACTGTTTCTGCGGCTCATTCTTAGCCATTTCAACCGCATCGGAAACCGCATAAACAATTCGAACATCAGCTCCTGACGCTTTAGCCTCCAAGAGTGACATTTTGCTGCCAGGAACACGCAAAACATCACCAAAACATGTAACCACTATCCCCATCTGGGCTATCTGTACTGCTTCATCGATTTCAGCCGCGGGTACAATGCAGACGGGACATCCTGGACCAGCAATTACTTCAACATTTTCAGGCAAAAGTCCACGTAATCCAAAATGTGTTATGGTCCATTCGTGTGTTCCGCACACGTGGCAGATTTTTATTTTTCCAGCATGCGATGCTAAGTTTTTGATTTTTAACGCTATGTTTTGTGCCAGTTCGGGGTTTCGGAACTTTAGGTTTTCAGCCATACCCATCGCCAATTTGCTGTTTTACTGTTGGGAAGTTTCAAGAATACTATTCCATAAACTTAGGGTTTCTTTGGCTTCTTTTTCTTCAATAACCGTAATTGCGTACCCCGCATGCACAAGCACATATTCCCCTACTTTAGCTTCAACAAGCGACACATTGACTTCCCGTAAGACACCTTGGCCAAAATCAACGTTGGCTTTAGTACCATCAATATTCATAATTTTAGCTGGGATTGCTAAGCACATATCTATCTAACCATAAATGAGGTTCTCAAGGGCGATAAAAAGAAATTGGTTCAATTTATGAAAAACCACCTATAACTGCTTGACCAAACGAAACTCCACCGTCACCCGCAGGAACAGATTCATGAACCCAAAAATGCAATCCAGCAGACTCAACTGAGTCACGCATCAATTTTGTAAGGATCTGGTTACAGGCAGCACCACCCGAAAAACCGATGTTTTTTAAGCCGAGTTCCTGAGCCTTTTCTATAGCCAAAGTAGCTAGACCTCTGGCCAAGTAAGAGTGAGCTGAAAATGCCAAATCATTAATAGAGGAATTCTGTCTATGCTCAAAGATGGACCTGAGCAGATTCTTTGTGTCAAGAACATCCCTTTCAAATAGTGGCATTAATTTGAGTGAATCTTTTCCAGAGATCGCAGCTGATTCGAGTTTCATTGCTGGTTCTCCCTCATAACTTCGTTCATAACAAATACCTAAAACAGCTGAGACAGCATCAAGTACTCGTCCGCAACTTGTCGTTTCGACTACTCCTAAGCCTTTGGAAAGTTGATTAACAATCAACTGCACTTCCGTTTCTCCGAACGGCAAATACCTAATATTCTGAATTAACCATGGTTCGATATCTATTCCTGCATTGTTCAGCATCCCAGATGCGACACGCAAAGGATAACGGCTAGCTACATCTCCCCCCAACAACGGTTGCAGTTCCAGATGCCCAAGTCTCATGAAGCTTGCTGACTCGCGACTGCAAAACAGGACCTCACCCCCCCAAGCCCCACCATCTGTTCCGTAGCCATAGCCGTCGCAGATTACGCTAACAGCTTCTTCTAAGTTATGTTCAGCCATTAAACCAGCGGCATGAGCATGATGATGCTGCACTTGAAAAAGTTGAGCCCCCGCTTCGGCCATCTCTTTTGCTAATGTTGTTGTGGTGAATTTAGGTTGCAAGTCGCAAACGACAGCTTCAGCTTGGCAGTTGGTCAAGTGTTGAATGTGATTAGTGGCTTCCTCAAGAAAAGAACGCGTTTCCACATTTTCTACGTCACCAATGTGTTGGCTAATGAAGGCTTTATCATCTAGTAAGACGCATGCTGTGTTGTTTAATTCGCCGCCCAATCCCACGACACATCGCTTCGATTTGACCTTAAGCCTGATAGGAGCTGGCGCGTAGCCTCGGCTTCGCCTAAGAAACACCTGACGATTGCCATGCACCCGCATGACAGAGTCATCACATCGATGTGCAATGTTGCGGTTGTGAAACAAAAAATAATCGACGGTTCCGCCTAAGATTTTGAGTGCTGCATCGTTTTCTTTTACTATAGGCTGGTTTGGAGGGTTGGCGCTGGTCATTACAAATGCGGGGTCTTCCACTTGATCAAAAAGCATGTAATGCAACCCCGTATAAGGCAGCATGACTCCGACGTTATGCAAATCCGGCGCCACGGAAGCTGAAAGGTGGTAGTTGCGGTTTTTGTTTAGTAAGACAATTGGGCGTGCCGGGGAAGACAGCAACTCTTGTTCTTTCGAACTTACTTCGGCAAAACTCTTAATGGCTTCTAGACTTTTTGCCATGATGGCGAAGGGTTTTTGGCTTCGGTGCTTCGTTGCTCGAAGCCTCTGCAAAGTAGCCTCCAACATAACTGAAGATGCAATATGGAAACCCCCATACCCTTTTATTGCGAGAACGTTGCCTTCGGACAATAGTTTTCCTGCTTCGCGCACAGGATCATTCGATTGAATTTGTTCGCCAGTTCTTGTTGTTAAGTAGGCTTTTGGACCGCAAGTTGGACAAGCCACGGTTTGTGCATGAAAACGACGGTTTGCAGGGTCATTGTATTCTTTTTGGCAGAAGCCGCATAAAGGGAATTCGCGCATAGTAGTGTTTTCGCGGTCGTAGGGCAATCGTTCGATGATAGTGAAGCGTGGACCGCAATTCGTGCAGGTGATAAAGAAGTATTCGTACCGTGGGTTCTTGGGATCGCGTAATTCGGCGAGGCATTCATTGCAAATAGCGATGTCGGGTGGAATTATGGAGCCTGACTGTTCTGCTTCCTTCGAGCTTTTGACAATCGTGAATTTGTTATATTCATTGTTGCCAGAAAGCTCAGTCGATTTAACTGAGTCTATCTGTGCTATTGGAGGCTTTTTCGCAGTCAAATCAAGCATAAAATTTTTGATATTTTGCGGGTTACCCTCCAAAAGAATTTCTACTCCTGCATCGCCCCTGTTGCGAACGTAACCTGCCAAACCATTTTCCTCTGCCAAACGATAAATGAATGGGCGAAAACCTACACCCTGAACAATACCTGTAACGATGATTTTTTCACGCAAAGATAGAGCCTTAACTAATTCAAGAACGAGGTTTTCTCTTATACATTTCGAATAACTGTCCGCCATTTTTCCAGCCGTTTTAGACAACATTTATAAAAATATCACAAGTTATCATACATGAAATTGGATGAAAGCTATCACATTTGCCATTGCGTTTATTTTAACAACTGTTTTTGTTATCGGTGGCGTTGCTCTTTACCCGAATATTTTGGGGCAAGCTGCAGCCAGTAATAATGAATTTGTTTTTGGACTTTTCCTAGGTCCATTCTTTGTTTTGTTGTTCTTCGGGTGGATTGGAGAAAAACTCGTGCTTAAAGTACTCAAGAAAGAGTAACCTTAACCCTTAGTATGAATTATTCAAGAACATTTAGAGGATGAAGAAAGAATCAAGGCAGTAGGTTCTCTATTTTGCTTTGAGTTGCCGTTTTAGAACTTTGCCTGCAGAACTCATGGGCAACTCTTCTCTAAATTCGACTTCGCGGATTGCCTTATAGGCTGCAATTTTATTGTTAACGAAAGCCATGATTTCCTCTGCTGATACAATTGCGCCTTCTTTGAGTACAATGTAAGCTTTTGGGATTTCACCTGCTATCGGATCTGGTTTGCCGACAACAGCGCAAAACTTCACCATTGGGTGCTCGTATAGGATGTCTTCGAGTTCGCGAGGGTAGATGCTATAATCTTTAGTTTTTATTAGATCTTTTTTGCGGTCTGCTATGTAGAAGTAACCGTCTTTGTCCATGTAGGCGATGTCACCTGTGAGAAGCCACCCGTCATGCAGTACCAAAGCGGTTTCCTCAAGCTTATGCCAATAGCCTTTCATGACCTGTGGCCCCTTTACCGCCAACTCGCCCGTTTTACCTTGAGGCAACGTTTTTTTGCCTGTTTCCAAATCGACTATCCGCGCGTCTGTGTCGGGCAAGGGTAACCCGATTGAACCCACCTTTACCGTCCGCATTGTTCTATCAACGGGGCTACAGTGGGTAACTGGTGAAGCTTCGGTTAAACCGTAACCTTCCGCAAGAAGTCCACCTGTAATTTGCATAAATTGTTTTTGGATATGCGGCGGCAAGGGAGAAGAGCCAGAAATGCAGACTCGAATCGATGTTAAGTCATACTTGCCGAGCTCAGGATTAGCTAATAAAGCCGCATACATGGTGGGAACACCGCAGAAAATTGTGACTTTATGAATCTGAATGGCTTCCAGGGCTTTTGCCGGCTCAAACTTGGGCATCAGCACCATTTTTGCAGCTAAACTTAGGGGCACTATGAGGCTTGTGGTCATGCCGTAAATGTGGAAAAGCGGCAGGGCCGTTAGGAATTTTTCTTGGGCTGAGGTGCCTTTTATCCATGCAGCAAAGGCAAGCGCGTTTGAAACGAGGTTTGTGTGGGTTAGCATGGCGCCTTTGGCTGTTCCCGTAGTGCCACCTGTATATTGCAATACGGCTAAGTCTTCATTTGGATTTAATTTCACTTTTGGAGAGCCGCAAAGGTTTTTTTCTAATAAACCCTGAAAAGTCAAGGTTTGAGGAATAGCTGGGGGGCGCGTTTTTTTATAGCAGTATTCATCAAGTCCAGTTACTATAACGTTTTTGAGCTGCGTTTTTTGCTTAACCTTCGCTATAATCGGATATAGGGAATCCAGCGCCACAATTGTTTGTGCGCCTGAATCGTTTAGTTGGGACTCAACTTCACGCTCCTTGTGCTGCGAACTTATAGTGGTTACTACGCAGCCTGCTTTGAGAATTCCGAAGTAAGCAACAATGAACTGAGGGATGTTTGGAAGAAAGACTGCGACGCAGTTGCCTTTTTTAACTCCTAATTTGATAAGGGAATTAGCAAACTGGTTTGAAAGCAAATCCAACTGAGTATAGGAAATTTCTCGTTCATCGAAAACTAAAGCGGTTTTTTGTGGAAATTCCTTAGCACTTTTTTGAAGAATTTCTTGGAGCGTGATCTGTGGATATTCTATGTGTTTTGGAATGTTGGTTGGATATGATTTTAACCAGGGTTTACTTTCTGCCATCAAATCAGTACTCGGGCTAACATTCAATAAGTTTTTAGGGTTTTGTTTTAGAAAATTTTGAATAATCGGTCAACCCTAATCGGTTGCCAAATGGGTCCTCGAACTCAACCGCCAAACCCGTCTGAATCAGAAAAGGCTCTGATAGAAAATTTAGCCCTTTAGCCTTCAAGCGTTCATAGTCGTCTTGCACACTGTCAACGACAAACCAGATAGTTGGTTTTGCTTCTGGAAACTTTGTTACATCTTTCAAGATGATTGCTGGCTCATTCTCTCCGACTTTGAACGCTATCATACCCATATTCGAGAAATCAAATTTTACTGATAATCCCAGAAGATTTTGATAAAACTCTTTTCCTTTTTTCAAATCGTCACTGGGAAGAAAGAAATTGTCATAGTCTTTCATAGGTTTTAGCTCAAGATTGGTTCCGTGAAAGGTAGTTAAAAAGATTTCACAAAATAGACACTGGATTCCAGAAAAAAAACAAGTTTTTTCCAACACTTTTTTTCGTTGCCTTCACGAGCTCATAGTTTATTTTTTGGAAGTTTTTTAGCCGAGCCTAAGCTCACAAGTATGAAATGCCGCAATATGCAATCATGGAAGCGCAGCGCCTTTTTTGTTGCTATTGACTAAAACGTCGTTTTTTATGCTGGTGGCGTGACACTTAAGAGTATTTGCAGTATTACGAGCAATTATGAAAACTGCGATGAAATTGGCAGCTTGATAACACAATGAATAATTCGACTAAAAGAGCCGTGAAAATATTTTATTAAGTGCCATGATTCCCAGAAGATAGAAGAACGTGCATCTTGCAACCTTTTTTACAGGCAAAATGGAGTTTTAGTGGTTGGCTGGCTATTCGCCAGCTAATTACTTTAACACTTATAGAAATTAACTAATGGTCTATAATTTGAAAATTCTTTTGCTACCTTGAATTTACCCTTGCATTCATTACATGTGTAAGCTTCGATTTGGAAAAAACTGTTCTGTATTGACTTCTGAGGTTTTGAAACTTCGTTATGACAGTAAGGGCATTTAGTCACTTTAGATTATCTCTTACCGTGAGGTACCGTACTGAACGGTATATAGATTATGATGTATCAATATGTAGCAACTGTGAAATAATCATAAATTAAGCAAAAATGGGTTAAAAAATAGACTAAAAGAAAGGCTTTGAAAAAGATTAAGTGCTTACATTGCTTCGTCGTAGTCTTCATGAAGTTCTTTAACCTTCATTAGGATGGCGAAGAATAAATTATTTCTGTATTCGAAGGATGATGTGTGGCTAGATTTTTTTTTATTTTTGTTACAATGGTGCTACTATTTGTTGATTTTGGTGATTTTGCGGATATGGAGCTTAAATTAATGGCATTTGTCTGAATAGGAGAATTTTTGGTGCCGGGAACGGGATTCGAGCCCGTGACTTCTGGTGACAGGCGCTGGCCCCTTACAAACTCCAATATTATGAGTCTCGCGCCCGAGCGAGGTGAGCGCTACCCCGGCACGCGAGCACCCGCCGTTTTGATGGCTGAAATGACTTAGTTTGTTTTCCATGATTTGCAAGCTTTTAAAGAGACCTCAAACATTTGCTTGCTACACTCAAACGGATTGCAGTAGTTTGCTGTTGGTGCGGTTTGAAGAATTTTCGTCGGCCGAATTGAACTTGGGGGTTCAAAAAAGGACTAATCATTAGCTTGGAAAACCTCTAAAAGGCTTAGAAACGCTAAAGCTTTGTGGATCGGCTTTATGCCCTATAAAGTTTTGAACCATTTCTCCATGAAACAGAATGTAAGATTGAACCTGCACAACGGTTTTTGGCGGTGAAA
>CAVYJU010000027.1:0-106786 GCA_963768895.1 Candidatus Bathyarchaeota archaeon | reverse complement strand
TTTTCCAATACGCCCCGAAGACAACCAGCGAAAAGATTGATTTATGTCATAGCACTTATGATTTCATTCGTAGTTCTTAAAAGCCCAATCTTTGGGAAAACATATTTTGTGCTGGCTTCATGCTCATCTTTGCTGTTTGCAGCCATAGCATCGCTGACAAAAATCTGGTTGTAGCCTATTGGTGAGCGTCTCGGGCAGTCGTTTCCACGCCCATGTTTGTTGAAACTCCACATAAAACAATGGTTTCGATTTTTCTGCTACGAAGTTGTAAGTCAAGCTCAGTGCCGTAAAAGGCGCCCCACTGCTGCTTGGTTATTACAATGTCTCGCTGCGTCGGCTTTATTTCATCCACGAAATCCATGCCCAATCCTGCTGTCCTGTACCGCCAGAACCCCATTGTGGTGGCTGATCCAATATTGGGTGCAACATGTCTTTTCCATCGATAAACGCCACATGGACTAGGAAAACAGGCGATCCCACTTCCCTAAACTTACCAACGAGCTTTGAAACATTCGCCACGACTTCTGCTGGACTGTTAGGTTCAAGCTTCCGATCCAAGGCAACAATTCCCTTCTGGACATCGATAACCACTAACGCCGCCTTGCCTAAAACCGACTTCAAATCAATCATATAAAGTCACAACAATAACTGTTTTAAAAATAGCTTATTATGTTTTTTGACCCAACCTATGCGCTGTGCTCAACCCAGTAAATAAGCTAAAAAGGGAATCTGCGACGCCAAAATTGTCGCTGCTGGTCTGGTTGTTTTCCTTCAATCGCAGTTTTGGCAGTATTCATAATAACGCTACTTATAGGTGCAATCACACTCAAGCATCAAAAAATCTCTGAAACAAATCCTTGACCTTTTCCAGCGACGTGGTGCACATTTGATACTCATTTTTATAAGGCTGTTTAGGAACTGGAGGATCGGTAATAACCTATGCAAACTACATCCTCAAACCTGAAACGGGGTAGGGAATCCCACTTCAACTCAAAAGCCAACTTAATATCGTTTGAACGTTTGGAACCATTTGGCAATTTCAACGGATTTATAATCTGAGACCGAACAAATCTAGTATAAGTATTGCTTAGAAGTGCCGTCACCAAAAGTAATAGTAAAGTTAAATGAATTTTTAGTACCCACAGCCGCTTGAATATTATTTATTCTTTGCTCCATAGTTGGATGGGTATGAGGCATCAATTTAGAAAGCCAACTTGTTTTTTGTGGACGAAGCCTCGCCAGGGCAGATATCATGGCAGCTCCATTAACAAACTCGACAGCACTAAGGTCAGATTCAGTTTCTTGTTTTCTAAACCATTTAGCGTTAACATAATACGAACCAAACAAAAAGAAAAAGAAAGACAAAACCACTGTCGATGCAATGAAAAGAAATGAGTAAGATTTAATAAAAAACAGGTAACCTACCACAACAGTAAGCACTGCAGCGGGAAGAACCGTTCGAGGCAATCTCTTTACAACATGCTTTTTTGCTATGTGATTAAATTCGTGGGCGCCAACAGCAAGAACCTCATCAGACGAAAGCATTTGATAATAATTGGAGTTAAAGACAAGCTCGTCAGAGTAGGCTAAGCAAGGAATGGGAAGAATACTCGATTTGTAATAGCGATGGAACCTATCTTTTGAGAGAAGTGAAGTTGCTTTCATACGCTCTGCCAGTGCGTCAAGTGCTTGCATTTCAAATGGTTGTGCTCTAAGCAGCCTCACCATAATGGAGCCTATTAATCCCATTTTCTATCATCCAAACGATTGATGGTTACTATATAGGGATTTGACTTTTAAGAGCGTGCGTGTGTTGCAAACTTGACTGTTTTTATAAGTATGGTTAAACGATATTGTACCTTCAAGATTAGCTGGTAGCTCGCACCTATTTGGATTCAAGGTTCAGTTTTGCTTGTCTACAGTTTAGGCTCCTTTTTATAAGCCAGCCAAGCTACTGAAGGATCCAAGGTAAAACATGTGCAAATCTCCTATTTGAAGCCTAAAAGGGTAGGGAATCGTACCTCAACTCAAAAGCCCATCCCCAGCTCCAAACTGTTCACTAAAAGCAGTTAAGTTCAAGCCTGTTTACCGTTCTAATATCAAGTAAATTTTAGGTTTGTTGTTTGAATCTAAGCATCGCAGCTATGCCGCCAAATGCATTCTTGAGCATTTGCCCTTCTTCAGTTTCAGTAGAAATAACCTCTACATCAGTGTTCGCAAGCTCAGCCAACTCAGCTAAGTCATCAACCACGTCCTTCTTATCTACAACTGTAAAGGATGGTGCACTGCATTTAGCACAAGGTTTGCCGACGAGACCTTTCTCGAAATCAGCTACTTGATCTTTTTTTAGGGTATGTTGTTCTTCGTAGCCGCAAGCGCTGCATTTAACGGTGACACGGACCAAATCTAAGCTCTCCGACAGGATAAGCAAACGAACCGCCCCTGACTGCAGCAGCCGTCTTACTTCGGCTTCACCATAAGTTATCATGCCGGTGTCATGGCCAACTTCGTAGAGGAATTTCTGCATGATTGCTTTTTCTTCGATGTAGCGGACTTTCTTCATGATCTCTGGCGCTTTATCCATCACTTCTTTAACGCCTTGCTCCTCCACATAAGCGGTGTCTACGACATCGAGAATTTTGTCTTTTAACTGGTAGTTTAGGTAGCCGCCTTTCTCAAAATCATACTTTGTCGGTCCAGGACCACCAAGAATAATGCCTTTTAAATTGTCAAGTGGCAAGAAAGCTTCGTTCGCATGGACTCCAACACGGGTAAAGTACTCGTTTAACTGCATGTCTCTTAAGCGTTCATATCGCCGGGCTGATTGTCCACCTGCCTTAGTTTTGCCTGTAACACCCGAATGCATCTGGCGAACAATATCTAGTCGTTTGCCCTGCAATATTGCAATGCTAGCGTTATTGGCATCTACCAGCAAGATACCATAGCTTTCTTTTTCCCGCAGCATCTCTTGCAGATGCTCAGTGTGGAAACGTGAGTCACAGCGATAAAGAAAAATTCGAATCGGTTCAGGCGGAACGATGACGTATGCTTCCATGCGTTCGGTACCTGGCGCAGCACCTTCCGCTAAGAGGGCACCAGTGAAAATCACTATGCCTTTCTCGCCTGGATCTTTAAACAGTTTGAGTTTTTGCTGGGCTTTAGTGATGGCGTCGAGTACGTTTTTGCGTGTAACGTTTGATTTGATGTTGCTGGCGGTTCCATATTCGTTGCGCAAAAGGTTTAATGCGTCGCTGATTTGTTTGCCCGGCGGAACATAAACAGTGATAAGTTCTGTATGGCTGCCTTCTTTGCTGGCTAGAGAGTTAAGTGTTTTTCTTAGCCTGAATAGTTCAAGAGACGATTTTTTCGCTGTACTCAATTAATTTCACTAAATCTGTCGGTAATTGGATAAGTAACGTTAAAAGGAATCAAATAAAAGTTCCGACTAAAAAACGGAACCTGTTACGCTTTTGGCTTAGCTGGGGGTGTCGCTGCTGGTTCTGGCAGCTGGTGCACCTATGGCGTCTCTCAGATAAGCCTTAAACGGACCCAATTTTCCACCATAATTGCCAGACGAAATCTTTACTACACCAGGCACGCTGACTGCAGCTATTACGCCTTCTTTTATGCCTTTTTTGACTGCGTCAAGGGTTAAACCGTTAATGACAATTTCATAAACGCAAGTTACGCCTTCGGGAACAACGGTATCTGGAACAAGAGTCCTAAGAGTAGGGCAATAAGGATGGTTAGTTGAAGCCTTCAACTTGTATTTGAGCGAACCAGCTTTACTTCCTGCACGACAAACTCCACCTGGAAATATCATAATAACGTCAGGAGCATTTGCGCGGATAGCATCTGCTGCTGCTTCAGCAGACTTAAGTCCTGAAATCTGGTCCTTTGCGAAAATCATAAAGTTGCCACCTGCAACTCCTTCCATGGCTCCAAACCCATTCTCAACTATGAAGTTGCCTTCCATAACTGGGATTTTCCAACATTTTCTTCCGCCAACCATAGACTTTTTTCTGGAAGCCGTCGCCGAAATATCGTAGGCTGTTACCAACATCTAAGGTACGTTTGCCAGTTAAGCCGTTGAAAGCTGCGGTTGTTGGGCAAGTCAGGGTGCATTGACCAATACGCTCCATAAGCTGGTGTTTGAGTTCAAAGCGGTCACGATTATAAATTTGAATAAGTACTCCAGGCCGTTTGTCAGGTGTCTGATCTGCTGGAACAGAACCTTCAATTGATGCCTCCGCAGAAGCGGCAATAACGCTCGTAGCAAAACCTGTAGTTAAACTTGCGGCGATTTGAGCCCATTTCTCGTTTTGAGCAGTTATCAAAACTCTTCCTACCCAAAGCGCAAACATTTCTGCAAAGGTGTCTTGAACCTTCACGACGTTTCCGTTGGGTGATTTTACCAAAAACATTTTTTCTTTATCGTCATAGCTTTGGATTTCAAGCGGATTAGTGTTTGATGACATTGACTGAGACCTTGCAGTTCAGTTGGGAATTGTGTAATTTAAGAGTTTTCGTAAATGGTTAGAGTTTATTCGTTTTTATTCAAGTTTTCTTTAGAAATTTTTTATAGCTCAACTTTGATTATTTGCGGGATTTTTCCAGCAGTCCCAACCTGACCTTTGTAAATTATCAACACCCCTTCCACGCCTTCTATCGATAATCCTTTGCTTATTCCTGCTTTAATTGCCGCCTGTACGTCTTCGCCTTTAACTACGTTGCCTACTGATGTTGCTGCTGCATCGGCTAAAGCCGCATTTTTGCAGAAAACCGTTGCTGCCTCGGCGTCACCAAAACTCAATGCATGACTGAAGCGTCCTGAACTTGTGGCAACACCAATTGGAAAGTCGGTAAGTCGAAAGCCGAACTTTCTTTGATAGAGGTTCTTCTCCAGCAGCAACTGCTACATCAATTGGCATGTTTGATGTTGCCGAGATTTCTCCACCGTTTTCGACAACAGCCACTTCACAACCTGTATTGATCATGTCGTTTACTGCCAAGTCAGCTATGACGCCTGCCACTGCTGCCATGGGTCCAACGCCTGCTTTTTCTGCGGCTTGAGCCATTAGGTTAGCAACAATTGGCTTTTCTGGTGGAGTGACTGGTTTGAGAGTGATGAAGAAATTTTGGGTTTGCTCTAGTTGTAGATTTCAAGTTCTTGTCTGTTGCGTTTGATTGATTCGATGGCGGTTTGGATTGCTTTTTGTCTGGTCAGAAATTATGGTACATTGAGATTCTTTTAAGAGTAAAGTTTTCTTTGAAGAGGTCATGGGTCATTTGTTTTTCCTATTATTCCCTGATTGATCATTGCCGTTTTGTTTAACAGATTTTATTGCTCTTGCTGGGCATGCGTCAACGCAGATACTGCAGGTGCTACCGACGCATTTTTCCTTGTCAAACACTACAGTGGAATCTTCGTCTATGCGTATGGCTTCGACGGGGCAGAGAGCAACACAGGAACCGCAGCTGAAACATTTCTCTGAGTCAACTTCGATGAGTTTAGGCACTGTTACTGAGATGCCTCTTTCTCTGAAAGCTTTCACTATTTTTTCCTGTTGCTCGTCTGGGATTTCAGCGAGAATTTCGCCGCCTTTTGAGTTCATGTGTGCTGACAAAATAACCATTGGTACTTTGTACTCTATGATTATTTGGGAAGCTATAGGCTGCGATACTTGTTCTTCGGAGAATCTGATTAGAATACGTGCCATGTTTTTACCGTCCTAACAGTTTAGAAACGTCTTCTGAAGTGACTATTCCCAACACTTTCCTTTCAATATCAATCACTGGTAATGCTGAAATGTTATGTTGCGCCATACGTTTTGAAGCAACTTCAAGGGGCTCATCAGGTTTTGCCGTGAAGACATTGTGTGTTTCAATATCGGTTAATGCTTTTTTGCCTTCAGCCATAGCGCGAGTTACGTCCCAAGAGGTAACTATCCCTTTCAACTTGCCAGTTTCATCAATTACAACTATGTGATTAACGGATTTGGTTACGATTCTGTGAGCAATGGCTTGTATTTCTTCATTTTCAGTACATGTAACTGCTGGATGCATAACGCTCATGACGAAGGGTATTTCTTCAGTCTGCCTCATGGGTCTAAAAACAGTGTCATTGGGTAAACGCTCAACAGGCGAGCTTAAGAAAAATGTGCCTTGCTCTATCCAAGATTTCAGTGTCGCTGAAACTTTCTTAGCCATCTTTATGCTCGACAATGAGCTGACGCGTACTTTCTTATCGTTAATTGTTATTGATCCAGATTTTAGTTCTTTATAACTTACTTGCCTAAGCTTCGGTCTATCCCTACGTGGGACACTATAATCAACTACGTCAGTCATGATTTCGCTGTCACGGATCGCTGTCTTCTTCGCCAAACCCTCATTTAAAATTGGAATTGGAATTCCCAAACCGACATACAGTGAAGTACCATACCGAGTAAAAGCAGCACCCTGCAAGAACTCTGGCGACATCTTCTTAGCGTCCCCTTTGACCATCAGAGTGCCGTTTAGGTTTTTGGGGCTATGCTGTGTGCCTTCACCAATAACGTAACCTTGTCCTCCACCAAGGAAGATGCGGGTACCCATGCCAATAGTTTCGTAATCTGGATCATTCATAAGCGGGTTTAATTCACCTGCACCAGAAAAAGTGGCATTTCGCAGTCTGGGCAAAAGTTTGCTCATGTAAGTGTAAATTGTTTCGTCGCTGGTGTTTACTGCGCAGTTGTAGCGTTGATAGCAGTTGCGGAAGTTCAGGAGCTGAAACTGGTTTAAATCGTCTTTGGTTATGTTTGTTTTAAGCTGAGTTCTTGGGTAACAGTCTGTTCCGTAGCCTATGGCTCGGAGTTCAACTTCTTCTCCAGCCACCAAATCTTGGATTACGTGTCCGCCGCCGTATTCGAATGGCTGCTTTTCTGACATGTTTGTTGCTCCAATAAAGAGGTCGACCGCTGCGCCAGGATGACAAACTTCAACATCGTTCATCCATGCATGGTCAATTTTTATTGGCGGATCAGAGTGCCCAAGGTTGATAACTGCACCAGAGGAACACATAGCGCCAAAAGTGCCCGTTGTTACCACATCAACTTCTTTAAAGGCTACTTCTACACCGCTGCTTTCAACTAGTTTTTTCATTTCTTCAGCGGTTAAAACTTGAACATCGCCGTTTTTAATTTTCTGGTTAATCTCTTCTACTGTCCGAGTATTAGCTTGTTTAGACAAAGTAGCTTACCTTAATGCCAATCGAAAAGGTGTCGCACGTTAATATTTTTTGTGCAAAAACCATGAAAATGCCTAAAGTGATAACATTTTGAAACTAAATACTCTTAAGATTGAAGAGCTCGTCATCTGAGCTTAGAATAAGAGGAATTTTAATATGTCAAAAATAGTTTTAGTGGAGGTAGAAAATTTTTTCAAACATTGGGGCAACAGAACCTGTAATGTTAAGTCATGAATCTATTAAAGAAGCTAACAAAAAAAGGAGAAAGTGGATTTTTTATGCAGTATTTTTAAGGCCGTTTTCTAAGCATCAGGATGGTTGCTGCAAAACCTATCGCTATTGCAATTATTATTGCGACTGCTGCTATGGTTATGTACATTCCGACTGGTGCTTGTGCTGCTACTGGTTGTGGTGATGCTGTTGCTGCTGGTGGACTCATGTAGAATGATGTTTCAGCGGATGATGGCCAATAGGCATTTGTGCCTGCAAAGGTCGCAGTTGCTGTGAAGCTTCCTGGGATTGTCGGTTTATACGTTAAGGTATACATGCCTCTTGCGTCAGTTGTTGCAGTTCCGATGTTGTATGTGTTGCCGTTAGAATCAGTCACGCTCACTGTAACTGGGACGCCTGTGAAGTTGGTTGGTTGTGCTTGTTGCTGGTATACGTAAGCCATCCATTGGGTCATGCTTGTGTCTGATGCACATGGAACGCCATTCGGAAAGTCAGCTGCTTGCTCAGTTTGCTTTGTGCCAGCAGAAATGTCAGTAACTGATCCGCGTATCACAATAGAATCGCCGAATGCTTCAGCGTTAGCAGTGGTGGCGCTTGGTCCTCTGCCCACAGTGTAGATTTGGTTATCGTATCCATTATCGAAAATGGTGAATCCGTCTGCCAATGCAAATGCTGTTGAGGAGCCTGTCGCTGCCGAAATCGTCCAGATTTCTTGTCCTGTAGTGGCGTTAAGAGCGCGTGTTAAGGCACCCTTATAGATTGGCGTTTCGAAAGTGTGCTCACTTGTCACCGTGTATACTATTCCATTGCCAATAGCGCTTATGACTGTCGGGTAATTGCGAGCAAATTCAAGACCACTACTAGTGGTGTTGCCCGCACCGCCATTACCGTATGTCCACAATAGATTTCCATTTGTCAAATCAAAACAGTATACGAGCCCGCTGTAACCGCCTGCGTATAGTTTGCCGTAAGCCAATGTGGGTCCTTGACCGCCATATCCCATTGAGAAGAAGTCAAGAGCTGCTTCAGGTGTTGTTGGGCCCCAGATCTGCTTGCCTGTATTCATGCTGTAGCCTATGTACTGCATAGTTTCCGCGTAGTATTCAACGAAGACGCCGACCGATGGATCAGCTCCAAAGTATGATACAGTTAGGTTGCCTGCTGGAGCATTGAGAGTATTTGTCCATTGTACAGTGCCGATTGAGCCGCTAGTTGCGTTGAGATTTATGCCAAAGTAGGTGTAAGGAGTCCATGATTGTGAAGCGAAGATGTTGTTTCCAGCATTTGGGAAAGTGCCAGCTTCGCCAATCAGCATACCGTTGTAGAAGGCGCTCTCTATTGTGGGTGTTGCTGTAAGTGTGTTTAGTGATGGCACTGAAACGTTCCAATCATACAAGCTTGGCTCATAAACGGGTCCCATCGCGGTCATCATATTGCCTCCTGTCCAGCTTCCGTCAAGTATTGGCGGGACTACTGGTGGTGTTGTTGATGGACCAGAGTAGTTTGGTCCCCAAAATCTTGATGAGTTCCATTCTTGCAGATAGTAGTTTGGATTCGCTGGAGTGCCGTAGTTTACTAAGCTTACGATTAAGTGCTCGCCTTCTGGACCCATGAGTACAGTGCCTGCGGGAACGTTAGTTATGTTGAATATTGAAGTCCCTGAATCTGCGTCATAAGCTTGCCATTTTAGAGGTACTGGTGGACCAAGGAAAGATCCTCCAATTGCCGCAACTAAGATAGGTGGATAGACTCCGTGTTCGTTAGGATCTTGGACGTCATAAATATAGCCGAATGATAGGGCAGGTATCGTTGTGCTTCTCCATTTTTCTTGTCCTGTTTGTAGGTCAACGCAGACTGTTGCTCCTGAGCTTGACCCAGCAAAAGATAGCGGCTCAGTATAGTAGAGCATTCCGTCCATTATTATCGGATTGGTGAATCTTAAGCGCATACGCTGTTCCTTCGAAGTATGTGTCTCCTGCAGTTTGGAAGTCGTTGCCTCCCGTTACTCCTCCGCTTTGAAGCACTTTTGTCCACATTACATGGCTAGTTTGAGATCCAACTGCATAAGGTTGGAAAGTTGCGCCAAGCAGTCCACCGGAGTAGCCTGGTGCGCTTGTTCCTAGCCAGTTTGACGAAATTGTCCACCAGTTAGGGTTCAAGCCGTATATTGGACGTGTCCAGTAAGCCGTCGGAAGGGGACTCGATGGAATTGCTGTTATTTGCGTTTGCTGAACAGTGAATGTTGTTGAGGCAGAGCTAGGTAGGAAAGTGTCGTTTGTGTATACACTCGGTGCAGGACCAAAAAAGCCTGGTGCGATAGTCCAAGTGTATAATTGTCCTGGAAAAGTGAAGTTAACGGTGTAAGTGCCAGTTTGCGTTGGAGTAAAGTAGTAGATTTGATTTGATGTTGGATCTACGATTACTGGAAAGGTCTGAGTTGTTGTTGTGCCGTCAGGAGCTGTCACAGTGAGTTGGTAATTATGCCAGCGAATATCATTGCCAAACTCCGCACCGGGAGCCACAGCGCTAAGCCACATTCCGATAGTTATCCTTTGACCAATACCGACAGGATCAGGTGCGACATTAACGTAGGCGTATGTTGGAATACTCCATGGAGTTCCGCCTTGACCTGGACCGTGTGCGCTAACATTTGATATTAAAGTCATGGAAGCAGTCATTGAAACTATTAAAAATATTGCGATTGCAATCGTTACAACTTTGTTTTTAGAGATTTGCATTTTTCTTATTCTCTCCTAGATTTTTTTGGACAAGAAGTATCGCGAGATACCTCTTGTCCGACTTCCCCTTTTGTAACCTCTTGACTTAAATAACTTGCCCAATTAGCTCTTCACTTTATAGCCAATTGGTTGGAAAACGGTCTCTTTTTTGAAATTTTTCACCAAAAAAAATTTAAAATGAAGACCAGGAAGAATCGGTCTAAAGCATAACTCTAAAACTTGAACATCACCTTTGCAAATCACAGTTAAGTCGTTCAATTTTGGGTTTAAATCTCATAGAAACTTGCTTTTTGTGTTCGAACCTTATTGGTTTGCTTTTTGGTTTTTTTGAACCAGAATGCCTATAAGCTTGTTATATGCCTATATTATAATATAACAATATCTTGGACTAGGGTGTTTGCAAAACCAATTGCTTAAGCACCTATTGAGCCTGACACGAACGTTAAAAAACTGTTTCACATCTGTTTCAGCGAACTATCATATCACTCCAAGACATTAGTATATCATAATAAAACAAATGCGAGGAAAAAAAATGAAAAATTGGAAAATAATAACATTAGTTAGTATTGCAGTGGTTGCAGCTGCATTGTTAAGCACGTCCGTATTCGCAATGGGAATGATGGGCGGTGGATACGGTGGCTATGGTGGAATGATGGGAGGAGGCTACGGAACTGGCTATGGTTATAACAATCCTCCGTACACAACCCAGCCTGGAGTAACTACTCAAACGCCATCTTCGCAGTACTATCAACCAGTTTATCCCTCCATGTTCGGAGGCGGAATGATGGGAGGATTTGGCAATGGATATGGCTTTAGAGGAATGATGAGTGCTTACGGATACGCCGCACCTTACACATACAATGGTTCACCCCTAGACATTAATACAGCGACAACTATCGCCAAAAACTATATCGCTTCAATCGGCAACCCTGACTTAGTTGTCAAACAAGTTGAGGAATACACTGCCAACTTCTATGTCCAAGTTAACGAGCAAAGCACAGGTCACGGAGCATTTGAGCTACTGATAAACAAGTACACTGGCAGCATCTATCCTGAAATGGGACCTAACATGATGTGGAATACCAAGTACGGAATGATGCGCGCAGGAATCCTCAGCGGAATCTTCGGAACCCCCACAACAACAATGTCTGTAACAGCGACTCAAGCAACAACTGACGCCCAGCAATATCTCAACACTTACATACCTGGAACAACAACCGGCGACGTAGCAACCTTCTACGGTTACTACACAATCGAAGTCCTAAACGGAACAACACCCTATGGCATGATGAGCGTCAACGGTTACAGCGGACAAGTCTGGGTCCACACTTGGCACGGAACATTCATACAAGAACTACAAGTAAGCTAACCGCGAGTTAAGTAGAATCTCCATCACTTTTCTTTTTTTGTTTAATGAAAAACATAAAAGGTTGAAAACAATGTTAGAATATTCGAATGGCAAGGAAATCCCTTTGACAAAAAAAGAGTTCGACATGACAATCTACGAATTGCAAGCAGAAATTTCAAAAACACTAGCTCACCCATTAAGAATAGCTCTCCTTCATGTTCTAAAAGACGGCGAAAAAACAGTCACAGAACTTGTTGACACAATAGGAGCAAGCCAATCTAACATATCCCAACATTTGGCTATAATGAGGCAAAGACAAATAGTCAAAACCAGAAAGAAAGGCTCTGCCGTATACTATCGAGTAACAAGCCCCAAAATCAGCCAAGCATGCGACATAATGCGCGAAGTTCTCATGGAACAACTAATCCAAAAACAAGATGTAGCAAAAAACTATTCAACTTAAAAGGATGATTTGAAAATGTGCCCTTGTGGATGTGGATGCGGCTCTGACGACGAAGAACCTGCTGAGAAAACAGTTCAACTTGTAATGATCCCATGCAAGTACTGTGAAGCTCTTTTCCCTCAAACCGCGACGTTTTGTCCAAATTGCGGAGCAAAAAGAACCGCATAATATTTAAGAAAAAATTATATAAGTCATAAAGAGGACGAAATTTTGTCAAGTTTAAAGTATGCTATTTCATTAATAATTTCAGTCGTAATTTTGATAGCTTCGGTACTTCCCGTTTTTGCAATCCAATATACTCCTGGAGTCATAGCAGGACAGTATTTAAAGTATGGAAATTTTGCTGGGAGTGGACCTGGCTTTGAAGCCTTCAATGATTATGGTTTTCTAAATCTCCAAGTCCTAAGCGTTTCTGGTAAAGAAGTTACATTACTCTCTACTTCACAATTCAAAAACGGGACAGCCCTACCAGGTAATAATACAACTGATGTTTGGAATATTGAAACTGGAACAGACAATGGAACCCCAAACACCCAAGGGAAAATAATAGCAGCAAATCTTAACCAAGGAGACGCCATTCCACCGCCCAACACTTACTCAGTTAACGAAACAGTAGACAGAACTTACCTCGGCACAACTAGAAGCGTTAACATTCTTAACGTTACCATCTTTACTTCAGATTATAATACGACAACAAATTATGTTTATGATAAGCTTTCAGGAATGCTGCTTGAATCATCATCAACAACTTCTACTCAAGCCCAACCCCAACCAATTATATCCACCTACTCATACAGCCTCGTTCAGACGAACATTTTTGGTTCATCAGTCCTTCACCGACCGTTCCAGAATTTAACATCGCTTTAATAGGACTCATCATTCTTGTAGCAACTTTATTCTTAGTTAGTTTCATTCTCGTCTTGAGAAGAAAACGTTGAAAATATTTACGAAAGGCAAAGTGAACTTGAACTCAAATCTATTCAAATCTTTACTGGACTGCTGTCCCGAAAAAACAGAAATTGGTCTCATAACGTTGTAGGAAATAATTGGTCATCTGCGGGTCTCTGGTTTTTGGAAAAATTTTTAAGTTCTTTAGCCTTACCACAAACGCAGGTATGAGAAATTTGGAGAAGAGAAGAAAATGACTTTCTGCACAAACTGCGGAGCTCCACTCAAGGAAGGAGACAAATTCTGCCCCATCTGTGGCTCATCAGTGGCAAAAATCACCAAAGAAGAATTTACTGTCTCAGGTGGCAACTTAGTCGATAAGGTAAGAGACCTTTTACATGAAGGAAACGTGACGCGGGTTATCGTCAAGGATCAAAAAGGAATCACGCTGTTAGAAATTCCAGCTACAGTCGGTGTTATAGGAACAGTAATAGCGCCTTGGCTGGCGGCGTTGGGTGTGATAGCTGCTTTGGCGACAAATTGCAGAATTGTTGTTGAAAGAAGAGAATAGACTTCGACTTCATAATCAAAAGTTACGAAAAAAGGGAGTTAGATTATGGAACAGCAAAGTACTATTTTGCCGCGTTTTCGTATTTGCTTTGTAATCTTTGTTCGTCATCTGCCATGGTTCTTTGAATAATTTTGATCTCATCAAGCATTCTTTCCACCCTCATCCAAATCTTCATTGAACTTTGTGTCGTCAAATCCTTTTGCAAGGTTGCCCATTACCATTCCTATGTTTGCTGAGACTTGTGCCCACATTTGCCGTTCTTTAGGTGTTATGGATTGTAGTTTGTCGCCGACTTGTTGCTGAAGTACTTTGCCCTTAGCAATTGAGGTAGCTATGTCAAATAAGTCGTCGAGTTCACTAATCCATTTGTCTCGAAGACTTTGCGTGTCTACCTTGGATGTTTTCTGTAGATGGCAAATTCGTCTTTCAATTTGAATTGTTAATTCGGGACGTCTTCTCATTTTTTATCACCTCCAAACTTTTAGTTTTGATTATTCTCTTGCGAGAACCATGACATGGGAAACTCTCATATTGCGTAAATCAAGCAAGTTGTGTCGTGATTTTTCTAAGAGATAATCCCAAATATTCGTTCAAATGCCAACGCGTCTAAACAGCGCTGTCTAATCTGATTCAAAAATCTAACTCTCGTAGAAAACAAGCTAAAAAATCACATTAAGATGCAGAGTCTCCACCTGACACCACTCTTTAGGCGGAAAAAGAGAACATACACCTTTTACCCAAAAGCCAATGTCCTCTACAATGTTGAATTCAATAATACGAGAGAGCCTAAAAAAGATTCTAGCGCCATTTAAGGCAAAGTAAAAACTGCGAACGCAAGAATATTATACATTAAATTAAATTTTTTAGATTTTCTTTATTTGGCGAACTCGTATTTTCTTCTCTGATGCAACAACTCGTTTTTCTTCAATTGCTCTTTCAATTATCTCTCCATCCAAACGCTTTTCATGCATTCATTATGCTGGTTCAAGCGTTATTTCTAAAGCACAGCCAGCTAGACTTGTTTTTTCATCTTCGACGAGGCTTAGAATCAATTTTGAAATAGTTATGCGTCCATCTTTGTGCATTTTTGCGAAGAAAAACTGCCAGCCTTTGTTCAACCCCAAAAATTTTATCCCTACCTTCAACGCCTGTCCGCTCTCCATTTTGAATCGCCACCGTATCAACTTTGGTATCTGGACTTTGTTTGAGTTCTGAAGCACGGTGGTATAGATGACTTTCTCAGTTAGAGGCATACAAATTTGCTTCCAAAACTTGTACTTAAGGGTTTAGAGTCGGGAAAAGTCGGCGGGAGTCGCAGAAAGTCGCCAAAAGACGCAGAAGGACGCAGAAAGTCGCCTAAAGTCGCAACCTACAGACGTTACAAACTCTAAACGAAAAAAGCAACTTAAAACACAAAGAACAAAATTTACCTTAAAGAAACTTGACGAAGCAGCCTACTCTTACCAGAGTTTCCAGGGTAAATC
This sequence comes from Candidatus Bathyarchaeota archaeon, assembly GCA_963768895.1. Classification (GTDB taxonomy): domain Archaea; phylum Thermoproteota; class Bathyarchaeia; order Bathyarchaeales; family Bathycorpusculaceae; genus Bathycorpusculum. Next base: position 91,838 of record CAVYJU010000027.1, on the reverse strand, counting down.
ATCCATGTACTCGTTTAAGGAGCGGATTGAGGTGCCGTTTTTGCCTTTCTGCTTTAACACATCCACCAATGCTGCCGCCAATTGCAGGTTTGTTATGACGGGTATGTTGAATTCTACGGCTTGACGCCGGATTATGTAGCCGTCGGTTAGGATGTCTGAGAAACTGTTCTGGCGGTTAGCTATGGGCACGTTTATCACTAAGTCTATTTTGTGTTCCTGCAGGTAATCTAGGATGTTGGGGTTTGCTTGGGCTTCCCTTGCTTTGTGAAGCAAAGTTGCGTTGACGCCGGCTTCATTAAGAACCTTAGCTGTGTGGGCAGTTGCGTAGATTCTAAAACCCATCTCAGCAAGAGCTTGAGCTATGGGCACAACACGTTTCTTCCGTTCCTCATCGCCGCCTACACTTATGAAAACTGCACCATCCTTCGGCGGTATGGTAAATTCTGCAGACTGCAACGCCTTAGAAAAAGCATCAGAAAAGTTTTCGCCTAAACACGCCACTTCACCAGTGCTAAGCATTTCAACCCCTAAAACTGGGTCAGCACCGCTCAAACGCATAAAACTAAACTGAGGAACCTTAACACCTACATGAGGTGCAACAGTCATCGGCGACAGCTTAACACCGTCAATTTTCTTACCCAACATCGCTAAAGTAGCAAGTTCAATGAGGTTTATTCCACGTGTTTTGCTTACAAACGGCATGGAACGTGAAGCCCGCAAATTACATTCAATCACATTAACAACGTCATCTTTAACTAGGTACTGAATATTGTAGGGCCCGTGAATGTTGAGTGCCTTAACAATTCTCTGCGTGCAATCCTCAATTTTCTTTTGAACCTCAACCTTTAGGGCTTGAGGTGGAATAGTCATGGTTGCATCGCCACTGTGGACACCAGCATTCTCCACATGCTCCATTATGGCGCCAATCAACACAGTTTCACCGTCAGAAACCCCATCAACCTCGACTTCCTTGGCACGATTAATGAATTTACTAATAACTACCGGGTGATCAGGCGAAACCTTTGCAGCCAAATTAAGAAAATTCTCAAGAGACGTCTCATTGTAAGCCACACGCATCGCTGAACCCGAAAGTACATAACTCGGACGCACAATAACTGGAAACCCAATTTTTTCAGCAAACCGCTTCGCATCACTAATTGATAAGAGTTTACTCCAAGGAGGCTGAGAAATCCCCAGTTGATCTAGAAGAGCACTGAATTTTGAGCGGTCTTCAGCCAAATCAACATTCTCAGCAGATGTGCCTAGAAGTTTTACTCCAGCATGTGCAAGTTTCATAGCTAGATTATTTGGAATTTGACCGCCAACGCTAGCGATAACTCCTAACGGATTCTCTTTCTCGTAAATGTCCAAAATACGTTCAGTAGACAATTCTTCAAAGTAGAGTTTGTCTGAAACATCATAATCAGTGGAAACAGTTTCAGGATTATAATTAACCATTATAGCTTCTTTTATGCCGTTTTTCTTAAGTGCCCAGATGGTGTTGACGCCACACCAATCAAATTCTACACTTGAACCTATCCGAAAAACCCCAGCGCCAAGCACAATCACTTTGCTTTCTGTAGTGCTTAATTCGATATCATCTTCGTCTCCACCATAAGTCAGGTAGAGATAGTTTGTTTTGGCAGGCCACTCAGCAGCTAAAGTGTCAATTTGCTTCACTGCCGGAACAATGTTAGCTCCTTTCCTAAATGCCCTAATCGTAAATTCATCAGTACATTGACATCGGGCTATTTGCTCGTCTGAGAAACCTAAGCGTTTAGCTTCACGAATAATTTCTGCAGAGCCACTCTCTCCAAGATTTAGCCCGCGAAGATCTGCTTCCATGTTAATTATGTTCTGAATCTTATGAAGGAAGAACGGATCTACGCCGCTTAAACGATAAATTTCCGCTATAGGTATTCCTATTTTTAATGCTTTAACAAGCTCATAGAGCCGTTCATCGGTTGGGTTAGCAATTCCATCCCTGATTCTTTCTTCTGATTCAGGTATCACAATCCTCTGGGTTGCAGACTAAACCTATTTTTCCAATATCTAACATACGCACTGCTTTCTGCAATGCCTCTTCAAAACAGCGTCCAATCGCCATAACCTCACCCACCGAACGCATCTGAGGACCCACATGGCGATCAGCATTCTTAAATTTCTGAAGATCCCAACGGGGAATTTTCACTGTTATATAGTCTAATGCTGGTTCGAAGCACGCGGTTGTGACTTCAGTTACTTTATTTATCAATTCTGGAAGTGTATACCCAAGCGTTAACTTTGTCGCTATGTAGGCTAAGGGATAACCTGTAACTTTACTTGCTAAAGCAGAGCTTCTGGACATACGTGAGTTAACTTCGATAACGCGGTATTCTTCGGACTTAGGATGAAGAGCCCATTGGATGTTGCATTCACCAACAATGCCCAAGCTTCTAATTGCATTTATTGAAGTTGATCGAATCAAATGGTATTCGCGGTTTGACAGCGTTTGTGATGGCGCAACAACTATGGAGTCGCCGGTGTGAACGCCCATGGGATCAAAGTTTTCCATGTTGCAAACTGTTAAACAGTTATCGGAATAGTCACGCATTACTTCATATTCAACTTCTTTCCAGTGACCAACATACTCTTCGATGAGAACCTGTCCAATTCGGCTTTGAGCGATCCCGCGGGTTGCAATTTCTTTAAGTTCAGCAACATTGTGAGCAACTCCAGCACCTTTTCCGCCAAGAGTGTAAGCAACGCGCACTATAACCGGGTAACCGATTTCCTCAGCTACTTCTAACGCGTGATTTACACTTGTGGCTGATTTGCTTTGTAACGGTGGAACACCCGCTTTGAGCATAGCTTGGCGGAACCGTTCTCGGTCACCCGTATCTTCTATGGCTTTAACAGGTGTACCTAAAACTTTAACATTATACTTTTGCAGAATGCCTGATTTTTCCAATTCGATCCCGCAATTTAGAGCCGTTTGTCCGCCGAACCCTAATAGGATGCCGTCGGGGCGTTCTTTCTCAATAACTTTTTCGACGTATTCTGGAGTAACTGGAAGAAGATAGACTTTGCCTGATAACCGTGGGTCAGTCTGGATGGTGGCTATGTTAGGGTTAATCAGTACTGTTTCAATACCCTCTTCCTTGAGAGCCTTAAGGCATTGGCTTCCCGAATAATCAAATTCGGCTGCTTCACCGATTTTTATAGCCCCGCTTCCAAGTACCATTACTTTCTTTATCCAGTCAAACTTGGGCATTACTTAACCTCCAACGTTTTAGCAAATTTGTCAAACAACAATTCGGTGTCGTATGGTCCTGGTGATGCTTCAGGGTGCCATTGAACTGCAAAAACAGGCTTATTTCTGTGCTTGACGCCCTCTGTCGTTTTGTCGTTGGGATTTATGAACCATGGCTCTAGCGGCGTTTTCTTTAATGAGTCTAAATCTATTGCATACCCGTGGTTTTGAGTTGTAATATAGCAGCGCTTGCTGTTTAGGTCTAGGGCTGGTTGGTTTTGGGCGCGATGACCGAATTTTAGTTTGTAAGTGTCTCCTCCCATTGATAATGCCAATATTTGGGCACCAAGGCATATTCCCATAAGCGGAACTTTTTCAATCAATTCTCTAATGCACTTTATTGTTTCAGTGCATCTTTTGGGGTCACCTGGACCGTTGCTTAAGAAAACACCATCAGGGTTGTAAGCCATTATTTCGCTGGAAGAGGTATCATAAGGTACTCGTATAACATTAATGCCTCTTTTGAGCAGATTGCGGATGATGCTATATTTTACTCCACAATCGATCAGGACAACGGTTTTCTTCCCATCAACATTGTATTTGACGGGTTTCTTAACTGAAACTTCTTTAACTAAATCCGTTAAGTTTGGGTCAGCGATGTTTTTACCGTTATTTAAGATAACGTTCAAATCAGGTTCTTCACCGCTTCAAAAACCTGCAGAACTCCAAGCATGACACCGTGGGTTCTAAGTTTTTTTGTTAATCTTCTAGTGTCGATTCCGTAAATGCCTGGGACACCTTCATCTAGAAGCCACTTGTCAAGAGTTCTTGTTGATGCCCAATGAAAAGGTTCGTGGCATAACTCATGAATTATTAAACCTTGAACTTGGATATGGTCTGACTCAAAATAGAGCGGAAGACCAAGATTTAATTGATTTGATGGAACGCCGTAGTTGCCAACAAGTGGGTAAGTAAATGTTAAGATTTGACCTTTATAAGATGGATCGGTGAGCGCTTCCGGATAACCAACCATCTGAGTTGAAAATACTACTTCCCCTGAGATCTTTCCTGTTGCTCCAAAACCGTTGCCAATAAATGACGTTCCGTCTTCAAGAAGCAGAATTGCTTTTTTATTTTTGTTGAATGTACTATGTTGTGGGACCAAAGCCCTATTCTACCTGCATGTTTGAATTTTTAAGTTTTGTGTTTTCAGATATCTCTGAGGCATAGGCTTCCAAGGTTGCGTTAAGTTTCTTTTCAGCATCGGCAAGGTTCTTTTTAAGTTTAGCTGTATCATTTTTTGCTTCTTCCATGGTTTTCTTGCTTGTAGTAATAGATTTTTCAACCTCAACGGCTGATGGACCACCTTGCACTTTATACATTTCGACTATTTTACGCGGATTTGTGCATTCACCAATATCTTCTTTCTTAACCGATAACTTAACTCCAGCAGTTTGCAAAGCTACCTTTTGTATTATTTCAGGTGTGCGCGTCCATCAAAGTTTGATGTGAATCAATAAGTGTCTTAACAAGAGCGCCAACTATCTTGTGGGATGTGCGGAAAGCAATATTGTATTTCTGCACAAATAAGTTAGCGAGCTCAGTTGCGCCGACAAAACCTGCGGCAGCTTTGCTTTCAACGTTTGATGAAACTTTCAAATTAGGAATAAGCAGTGCAAATATTCTAAGTGACTGGGACAGGTTGTCTACTTCAGCCCAAAGCTTAGGGGTTACTTCTTGGAAATCAAGATTATAAGTTGAAGGCAAGCTTTTCACAGCAGCGGTTGAAGCTACGAAATCGCCTAGTGCGTAGCTGGCATGCGCACGAATAATTTCAAGCACTTCAGGGTTCTTTTTTTGCGGCATAATGCTGCTGGTGGAAGTGAAATCGTCAGGTAACTCAATTGTTCCGAATTCTTGGGAACTCCAAATTATCAAATCCTCAGCTAAACGGCTTAAGTTCACAGCAAGCAAAGCCAATGCCGCTTGGGTTTCAAGGATAAAGTCTCTACTGCCGACTGCATCAAGCGAATTCTCCAACACATCCTTCAAAGCCTAAAAGCTCAGCAGTACGTTCCCGATTTATTGGAAAACTTGTAGTAGCTAATGCTCCTGCCCCAAGAGGACACATATTAACACGTTCAAAAGCTCCGCGAATTCTTCCTAAATCTCGCTCTAACGCTTGAACCTGGGAAAGCAAATAATGCGCAAATGTAACGGGCTGTGCTGCCTGCAAGTGAGTGTACTCTAAAATAACTGTGTTTACGTGTTCTCTGGCTGTGTCCAAGAGGCTTTTCTGCATCTCAATGACACCAAGCATCATTTCGATGAGTTCATTTCTGAGTTGCATGCGAATGGCGGTTACAACTTGGTCATTTCTGCTTTTTGCGATATGCAGATTTCCGCCGATTTCTGGTCCTGTTTCCGCAAGTACAGCTTCTTCTACAGCCATGTGAACGTCTTCTGCAGAAGAGTCGAGCTTAACTTTAGATTGCTTGGAGAGCACTTTTAGGATTTTTGCGCCATCTTGCCAATGAATAATTTTTTGCTCCATGAGCATTATAACATGGGCTTTATTGATGTCAATAACAGCATTGGCTAACCGTTCATCATCTTTTCGCGACGATGTAAACTTTGCTACATCTTCACGCACCGATGATAATCGTCCGCCATGCAGAATTTTTGACATCGTCTCATCTTCCTATTTACTCACGTTTTAGATAGTCTTACTTCTTTGCAACCGCTTTCTTACTTGTTTTTTTGAGCGCATTGTACATTCTTGTCTGTAGTCCCCACAGTTCAATGAATCCTTTAGAGTAGGATTGGTTGAATGAGGTTTTGATATTGTAGTTAGCCAAGTTTTTGTCGTAGAGCGACATAGGTGAGGAGCGCCCGATAACCTGCATGCTGCCCTTATAGAGTTTGAGTTTTACTTCACCGTTAACATTTTCTTGAGATTTGTTGATAAATGCGTCCAAGTCATCTTTGAGTGGGTCAACCCACAGCCCAGCGTATGCAAGGAATACCCATTCGGCATCAACCTGTTGTTTGAATAGGACCTGATGACGGGTCATAACCATTTTTTCAAGGTCTTTATGAGCTTCCAAAATCACCGTAGCAGCAGGGCATTCGTAAACTTCACGAGATTTTATGCCGACAAGCCGGTCTTCAATGTGATCTATTCTTCCCACACCATTTCTGCCTGCAATTTTGTTCATTTCCTCAATAAGTTCAAGGGGCAACATGGATTTGCCATTAACAGCTACTGGGACTCCTGCTTCGAATTGTATATTAACAATTTCAGGAGTATTAGGAGCTTTTTCGCCAGAAACAGTCCATTCATAAGCATCCTCTGGCGGCGATTGACTTGCATCCTCAAGCAACCCGCATTCAATAGCTCTTCCCCAAACGCTTGCATCTATGCTGTATTTTTTGGCTGCATTTGAGACAGGGATGCCTTTAGTTTTTGCGTAAGCGATTTCTTCCTCACGCGTCATGCCCCACTCGCGCACTGGAGCAATAATTCTTTTGTCAGGCGCTAAAGAACCCAGTGTCACGTCGAAACGCACTTGGTCGTTGCCTCTTCCCGTGCATCCATGTGCTAATGCAGTAGCGCCTTCTTTTTCGGCGATTTCAACCATTTTTGCAGCGATTAATGGTCTAGATAAGCTTGTGCTTATGGGATACTTGCCCTCGTAGAGCGCATTTGCTTTTATTGCCGGAAAAATGTAGTCTTTCGCAAATTCATCTTTTGCGTCAATAGAAAAATGTTTGAGAACGCCGAGTTTCTTAGCTTTTTCTTCAGCTGCTTTAAGGTCTTCCCGTTGGCCAACATCAACAGTTACTGTAATTACCTGAGCATCGTATTTTTCTTGAAGATATTTAATTAACACGGATGTGTCTAATCCGCCCGAGTATGCTAATACGATTTTTTCTGTTATTTTTGCTCCCTCATTTTTCAAGCTGAATTGTTCCCGTTACCTTTAACGCTGTATTTTTAAAGGTTTTGACTTTTTTGTTACTTAACAAAATTTAAATGTACCATTTGATACAAGGTGTTCCAATATGACAATAGCTCAAGATGTCCGAAATCACCTAAGAAACAAACCTTACCTACTAGAAGCCTTAGAAAAGGGTATAGTGAACTTAAGCGAGCTTTCGCGCCAAATACAAAAAGAAATAAAGACCAATGATACGAGTGCCATTAAAGCTGCACTGCGCCGCTACTCGGAGGAACTGCAAAAGCACAAGCAGAAAAGAGAAGAAAAAGTCCTCCTCCTTCTAAAGCGCAGCAGCATAGCTGTTTACGATCGAAAGGCAGTAATTATAACAGCAAAAGAAATTGCTGCCAAAACAGGTATGGAAGTTGATTTAGTTGGCAAATTTGTTTACCTGCTTGACAGAAGCGATTTGCCTGAACGCATAAACGCTTTAATTAAGCATGATAATTGCACAATGATTGTTGTTCATTCTCCTGAAGAACTTGAGGCAACCCCAGGAGTTGTCGCGTTCCTTACTGCTCTTCTTGCAGAGCAAAATGTGAACATAATTGAGTTCATCTCTTGCTGGACAGAAACAATTATTGTTGTTGAGAAAAAAGACAGCCTCAAAACCTACGAAACTTTAACCAACATGGTAGGTTAAGAACCATACCACCATAACAAAATTAATAATACGGCGACTGATATTCAGCTACAACTTTACGATCATTCCAAAAGTCATCTGAAGGAGTTTAAACTATGACACATCAAGCAATGCATAAACTGCAAAACACAATATGATATAGATGAGATTCTCTATTTCTGCAAGAAATGCGGGGACATTCTTGAAATAAAATTTGACTTCAAAGAACTAGCACAAAGTCTCAAAGAAAGCGACTGGAAAACAAAACCCTTATCCGTTTGGCGATACCGCAACTTCATGCCTATCCACGAAGCCACAAACGTAGTCACCTTAAACGAAGGCGGCACGGGTCTGCACCGCTCACAACGGTTAGGCGATGAAGCTGGGATTAAAACAGCTTTACGTTAAGAATGAAGGCGAAAACCCAACAGGCAGCTTCAAAGACCGAGGCATGACTGTTGGCGTTACCAAAGCTGCTGAGCTTGGCGCAAGACACGTTATTTGTGCTTCAACAGGTAATACCAGCGCAAGTTTAGCCGCTTACGCTGCAAGGGCTGGATTGAAATGCACTGTTCTTATTCCCTCAGGCAAAATTGCTTATGGAAAACTAGCACAAGCCATGATTCACGGCGCCAAAGTTTTGCAGGTCCGAGGCAACTTTGACCAAGCCTTAGAATTCGTGCTTAAACTTGCTGAGAAGCACAAGAGCATTTACCTTCTAAACTCAATTAACCCATTCCGAATTGAAGGGCAAAAATCTCTGGGCTACGAAATCTGCGAACAGCTAAACAACAAAGCACCAGACAGAATCATAATACCCGTCGGAAACGCAGGTAACATAAGCGCCGTATGGAAAGGCTTAACCGAATTCCACCAACTTGGATTCATTAAAAACACTTCCAAAAATGACTGGCATACAAGCCGTCGGATCAGCGCCCATTGTTCAAGCAATCAAAACAAACAGCGATAAAATAATTCCCGTTGAAAACCCAGAAACAGTAGCTACAGCCATTCGAATCGGCGCTCCAGTAAGCTGGAAGAAAGCAGTAAACGCTATTCATGAATCGCATGGAACAGCGGAAACCGTAACTGACGAGGAAATCTTGGATGCGCAGAAAATGCTTGCTCGCATTGAGGGCATTTTTGTAGAGCCTGCAAGCGCCTCATCTATTGCAGGGTTAAAGAAGCTAGTTAACAATGGAGTTATCGATAAAGATGAAAAGGTGGTCTGCATCACAACCGGGCACGGTTTAAAAGATCCGGATACTGCGATTAAACAAAGCGAAAAACCCATTGAAGTTGATGCTGAAATATCAGCAATCGAACAAGCTTTAGGATTGCAAACGCGAAGAGTCATTTTGGCTAGGTGAATATGACAATGAGGATTATCTTAGTTGGCTATGGAGTAGTCGGGAAGGGTGTAACTACCATTCTGGCTCAAAGATATGCAGAAAAAATTAAAGATTACGGATTTAACCCAAAAATCGTTGCCATCGCTGATATAGATGGTGCTGTCATAAACCCAAAGGGTCTAAGCCCTGAAAAGCTGGAAGCCATTAAGAAACGTGGGTACCCAATTTCTGCAGATCCCGACTTCGGACACCCAGGAATATCAGCATTAGAGGTGATTGAGTCTGTTGAAGCAGAAGTGGTTGTTGAAGTCACACCTGTCAACATCAAAAACGGTGAACCAGCCTTATCACACATCACCACTGCCTTTAAAACAGGAAAACATGTCGTAACAACTAACAAAGGACCATTAGCCCTAGCTATGCCAGCCCTCACAGAACTAGCTGAGTATAACAATGTTTACCTGCGTTTTAGCGGAACCGTTGGCGGTGGAACACCCATGCTGGAGTTTGCTAAACGATGCCTTGCAGGCGACAAAATTCTTATCTATAAGAGGAATACTAAACGGCACAACAAATTACATACTAACTGAAATGTCGCAAAACCGTGTGACATTCCAAGAAGCACTGACAAATGCGCAGAAGCTTGGTTACGCTGAAAGAGAGCCTTCAATGGATATTGACGGATTTGATACCGCCTGCAAAGTAGTTATTTTAGCAAATTGGATTATGAACAAAAAAATAACCTTAAAAGACGTAGATAGAACAGGCATTCGTGACGTTTCTTTGCAAACACTTGATGAAGCTTCACAAAGAGGCAATACAATCAAGCTCATAGGTTCAATAGATGACGACAAAGCAGTTGTCAAGCCAACTGAAATACCCAAAAACCACCCTTTATGCGTCAGCGGAGTCCTTAATGCAATAACCTTTTCTACGCAGTACGCGGCCGAACAAACTCTCATTGGCAGAGGCGCAGGGGGAATAGAGACCGCTAGTGCAGTTTTAAGAGACCTGCTAGACATAAGACATAAGTTGGCAAACCGAATGCTAAATAATAACTCGGAGTCCTGAAAATGAAAATCGTAATGAAATTCGGCGGTACAAGCGTCGCTACTGGCGAAAACATACGTCATGTAGTTGATTTAGTCACTAAGAACGCGAAAAAAGATAGGGTTGCCGTAGTTGTCTCGGCTTTAGCAGGCGTAACCAACAGCCTGATTGACGTTGCAGAGCAAGCCAAAAAAAGCGATGAAAAACACATCCAAGGCTTTATCAAAGAGCTATTAAACAAACATTTAGAGGCAATTTCAACCGCTATCAGCAGCAAACAGATTCAAAAAGAAGTTACTCAAATCACCCAGAAAACCTTAACCGAGCTAGAGAAAGTTCTAACAGGCATCTGCTATGTCGGCGAAGTCACACCAAAATCTAAAGATTATGTCGTTTCGTTTGGTGAACGATTATCTGCGCCTATTGTTTGGGGCACAATAAAAGACAAAGGGACTTGAAACACAATGGTTCACTGGCAAAGAAGCAGGCATTGTCACCGACTCCAACTTTGGCGAAGCCGACCCACTGATGAACTACACAACTCATCTCATCCGAGAACGTCTTGTGCCACTGATGGAAAAAGGCGTCATTCCAGTTGTTACAGGTTACATTGCCGCTAATCAAGATGGCGTAGTCACCACCGTTGGCAGAGGCGGCTCAGACTACACCGCAACTATCTTAGGGGTAGCATTAGATGTTGACGAAGTCTGGATTTGGACCGATGTTGACGGCATAATGACTACAGACCCCAAAATAGTTCAAACAGCTAAAATGCTTCCACAACTAAGTTATCAGGAAGCGGCGGAAATGGCGATTTTCGGCGCCAAAGCCATGCACCCACGCGCGTTGGAACCTGTAATTAAAGAAAACATACCCGTTAGAATAAGAAGTGTTTTTCATCCAGAAAATCGCGGGAACATTGATTACTAAAGAACCTGACTCGAATACAAAGGAAGCTGTTAAAGCTGTAGCCATGATTAAGGATGTTGCAATGCTTAATGTTGGCGGAGCAGGAATGGTTGGAGCGCCCGGAAGCTACGCTAAAGTGTTTGATGTTCTTGGAAAAAACAACATTAACGTCATGATGATTTCTACGGCTGCTTCAGAAGCAAACATTTCAATGATTATTAAGCGGGGCTTGTTGGGCAGGGCGATTAGCAACTTGGAGATTGCACTTTTAGACAGAGGCGGCTTAGTCAGTGAGGTTTCTGCCGAAGATGATGTTGCCGTCATCGCTGTTATGGGCGCTAACATGAAGGGAACGTTGGGCGTAGCATCAAAGATATTCTCAACTGTTGCTAAGAAAGGCATAAACATCCGCATGATTGCACAAGGCAGCTCAGAACTAAACATTTCGTTTGTTGTAAAAGAGAAAGATGGAGCAGCAGTTGTTCGAGCGATACATGAAGAATTCAACCTAGACAAAATCTGAAAAGATAAGAGAGAAACTGGAGTCTTCCCGTCAGATTTCTAAATGGCTCCTAATCCCATGTGATATTTGCGACTAATCTAGCTTAAAACTAGATTAGAACCAGCTTAAAAGGGCTTAAACTAGCTTAAAAAAGCTTAAAAAGCACTCAACCCGCAAACAATCCATACCCTAATTTACAAAAGCATTGTGAAGCAAGCAGTTCAAATTTGCAGGGAATCTCCAAACAAGAACTAAAGATTTGTCCAACAAATAATGGAAAAAACGCGAAATCAGGATTATCTGGGACAAACAGGGACAAATGGGGACAATTCTAGACGCAACCTGCAATTAAATTAAGCTCTAAATCAAAAAAACAAGACAAAACAAGCCCAGAAAAAACTGCACCAAAAAAATTCACAGACCAAAAATCGAAGGGTTTTTTTATATCAATTTTTTCTTTAAAGATGAGATATTTTTGCCTAGGAATAGCCATTTTGTTTGTTTTGACGCCAATATCTTCTTCGTGATCTCCAAAACAGCATCCGAAAAATAAAAACAACTAATAAAACGATTAAAGCTATGATTAGAAATTCTCCAGGATAATATCCTGTCCCCGTATTCATGAAAAAGAAATACAACACGACCAAAACGATTATGCCGATTGGTAACATAAGTAAAATTCCCGCGTAACGGAACCAGTTTGATGAACGCTGACTATAGCCTTCATAACCGCCAGACACTGAATTGGTACGTCGCTCCTGGATTTGTTTAAGCCGTTCCTCATTTAGGTAGTATTTGCCGTTTACTTCAACAAAAATTCCTGTTTGGCCAAGTCTACGATGCATGGCCTGTTCAAAACGTGGCGGCAGTCCAAGTTCTTGAATGGTCAATGCTCTTTCTGGGCTTATAGCTCCTTTTTGCCGGAACTTTTCGGCTATCTCGTTTATTCGTTTATGTATTGCGTCTGGATTTCTAAACATCCGACTTGACCCCTTAGATTCGTAAATAGTAGCTTCATTAAGATTTAGTTTTTCCTTCAAGTTGTTCAAGCATCTGCATTACATTGTCGGTAGGAGGGAGACACATTTGATCTCTGCAGACATAGACGGTTGCTTTGCCATCGATTTGTTGGTAGCCTAAACCTGTCTGGTCTGGACTCTTAAGTGTGACAATGGTAGTTGGCAAGTAATACTTCCTTAAGGCATCAAGCATTTCTGTCGTGTCTTTCTGTTTTAAGTCTCCTACTAATGTTACGCTGTAAGATGGCCCAATCAGAAAGTCAAACGCTGAGAGAAAGAAAGTGTAGGCTTCAGGAGAGCCTTCTATTTCCTGACCAAATGTTTTAACCATTTGAAGTTGCCATTTTATCGTATGTAGTTTCGTTGCTTAACCGACTCAAGAAACAATAAAACCTGCAGCGCTACCGAGTTGCCTGAAGGAGTTGCACCGTCATAAGGCTGCTTGAGTTTTGGAAGGGATGTATCTGCGATTTTGTGTTTGGTAGAACCCTCCGTTCTTAGTGTCCCAAAACTTATGCAATCATGGCCTTTGCCAAATCGGTTGCTGCCTGAAGATACTTATCATCGAAAGTTGCCTCGTAGAGTTCAATTAGCCCAAAAGTGAAGAAAGCGTAATCCTCAAGGAAGCCCTCTATGGCTGTTTCGCCCTTTGCGTAGCGGTGATAGAGCATATCGCCTTGACGCATATTGATTTAGCAGGAAGTCGGCGGTTTTGACGGCCTCTGAAATGTATTTAGGTTGACCTAGAAGGTTTCCGGCTTTGGCTAAGGCTGCAATCATCAAGCCGTTCCAGTCAGTCAGCACTTTGTCATCTGTTGCTGGAGCTACACGTTTTTTTCTTGCTTCAAAAAGAGTGTTTTGAATTTTGCCCAGTCTCGAATGATGAGTTCGTCCAGTGTTAAGCCCTTTGTATGCCGCAAGCTCGTCGAGTGGCTCTGCAAGGTGGAGAATATTTTTGCCTCCACTATCTGGGAAGTTGCCGTCTGTCTTTAACCCAAACAGGTGAACAGCCAAGTCTGCATCTGCCGGTTCTAGCGAATCAAGGACTTCTTGAAGTGTCCACAAGTAGATATTTTCCTTCCTCACCTTCTGTGTCAGCGTCTTGAGCAGAGTAGAACCCGCCTTTTCGAGAAGACAAATCTCTGATGCAGTAATCCACAGTTTCCTTTGCGGTTATCATGAATTTTCCAGCCCTGGTAACCTGATACGCTTCAACATACGCCAATGTGAGCAGGGCTTGGTCGTAGAGCATTTTTTCGAAGTGCGGCACCAACCACTGAGGATCAGTGCTGTAACGATGGAAACCAAGACCGATTTGGTCAAATATTCCACCAAGCCTCATTTGCCGAAGCGTTTGCTCAGCCATATCTAACGCCTTCGGTTCGTTTGTTCTCGCATAGTAACGGAGAAGAAAAAGAAGGTTGTGAGGTCTTGGGAATTTTGGTGCAGTGCCAAAGCCTCCGTTTTCCTTATCAAAATCCAATGTTAAGCGATCGTAAGTGTCTTTTAGGACTTCTTTGCCCATGGGTTCTTGAGGGGTTCTTTTTTCCATATATTCAATTCGGCTTTTGATGTCTGCGCCCACCATTTCAAGCTGTGAGCCGTCTGTCCTTTCCAGATTCGATAATTTGAGGAACAAGATCTAACATACCGACTAAACCTGGCTCTACTGTATTTGGGAATGTAGCTGGCGGCAAAAAACGGGTTAAGCTTTAGATGTGAGCAAAATGTTTAGTGGCCAACCACAACTTCTGCCCATAGCTTGGCAAACAGCCATATAAGCCGCAGTCTAAGTCAGGTCTTTCTTCGCGATCAACTTTGATGCAGATAAAAGCTTGGTTTAGGAGATCTGCTACCTGCTGATCGTTGAAGCATTCCTCTTCCATAACATGGCACCAATGGCAGCTTGAGTAACCGATACTTAGAAAGATTGGTTTGTCTTCAGCTTTCGCTTTATCTAGGGCTTCTTGGCCCCAAGGATACCAATCAACTGGGTTGTAGGCATGCTGAAGAAGATAAGGGCTTTTTTCGTTAATCAACCGGTTTGGCTTTTGGTTTTGATTTGCGTGCAAAAATTAAGACCTCTTAATAGAATTGATAGTGTCAGCTTTTTATTAAGTGTTTAAAGACACCAATTATAGATTGCAGTTTTTTCTGTTTGTGTTTTGGGTTGCTTTCTTGATTTAGGATCTTGATTTGATTGCAGGTTGATACATTTTTTGACATTATTTGACATAAATTGACATTATTTGACTTTTTTAGACATTATTAGACAATGATGTACCCTTACTGTGCGACTTAAAAAATTATTTTTTGAATAAACATAAAGAGGATTTCGAACGAAAAGATTTTCCATTTTGAATGAGTTGTTTTTTTTTTGTTTATGGATTTGATTTTATTGGGAACGATTAAAGTATTAATGTCTAATCCTGAAAGCCCTGGAAAGTTCAATAAATAAAACAAAGAATTGCTTTAGTCTAAACAAAAAAGAAAAAAGGGTTTTTGTTGTATATTTTTTATGCGCGTTTTCTAAGTATGATCAAGCCGACTACAGCTATTGCAATAATTATGGCGATTACTCCAACTACGTTGTAAATCATGAGATCTGAGGTTGTAGCTAAGTTTGTTGGTGCGGTTGTGGCCGATGTTGTTGCTGCTGGAGAGGTTGTTGTGAAAGATGTTTCTGCAGATGTTGGATAGTACGATTCAGAGCCTGCGAAGGTAGCTATTACTTTGTAGTCTCCTGAAATATCAGGTTTCCAGGTGAAAGTGAACATTCCGCTAGTGTCACTTGTGGTTGTCCCTATGTTTCGTAGGTTGCCATTGGAGTCAACGACGTCAATTGATATTGGAACACCAGTTGCGTTTGATGGAGGTGTCTGCTGCATGTAAACATATTCCATCCAAGCTGTCATGCTTGCATCTGAAACTACTGGAAGACCCTTGGGGAAGTTTGCTGCTACTGCTTGCTGCTGAGAGCCTGCGGAGATATCTGTTATTGTGCCTCTGATAACGACAGGTGCGCCTGTAGTTACGACGGTGTCAGGTGCTGTAACAGTCATGGCGGTAGGTCCTTTTCCATAAGAGTATAGCTGGTTGTCATAGGCGTTGAGTACGGTCATTATGCCATCAACTATGGTTGCGCCGTTAGTGACGTCGAAGCCATTTATGCTCCAGATTAGTTGTCCGTTTGTGCAGTTAATAGCTAGTTGTTGTGCTCCTCTGAACAATGGTGGGCTGTATTCGTGACCCTCGTTGAGGAACCACACGCCGTCTGCTACTGATCCTCCGCTGAAGACCCAGAGTGGCCAGACGCCATATGGAGTGTCGGAGCCTGCGAGGCCGGTTATTGCGTTGGTGCTTGTGTACCACAAGATGTTCCCGTTCAATATGTTAACTGCCCACATGTCTCCGCCGAAACCCATTATGTACATTACGCCATTTGCAAGAACAGTCTGGTAGCCGCCGATACTGTCGTATGGGTTTGGAACTGTGAAGATTCCGTTGTTGCCTGAAAGTTGTATTGGACCCCATGCTAGAGCACCTGTATTCATGTTGTATCCAGTTAGTACGCCTGTGGCTGATTGCAATTCAACAAAGATTCCGTTTCCTGCAGTCGTAATGCTTACTCTTGTGTATGGTGTTAGAGTTCTGTTAGTAACCCATAGCTGTGCTCCAGTGTTGGCATCAAAACCTGCTTCTATTTGGTAGCCAGTGTTGAAGTATGTTGCGTTTCCTGCAGTGAGTAGAACTACTCCGCTGTTGACAGTGCTTATCGAGAGAGGTGCGGGGAACGGAATGTTAGAGATGTTGGTCGGTAGTGGGTTTGTCCAAACTGTGCCGCGACCAAAGTCAATAAGGCTGCCTAATGCTGGTCTCAGCATCCAGTTCGCGACTGTGACACCAGGTATGTATTGGCTGGTGGGATACAGGATAGCTTGAGTGGAGTTCCACATGTTAAGGGTTGGCTTGCTTGGAACTGTAGTGTTTACGAAGTAGCCGATCAAGTCTCCTTTGGAGTCTTCTGTTAGGGACATGGAGGTGCCGTTTGCGACGCTTAGAATGTAGTTGCCAGTCATTGCATCATACATGTTGTAAGTTAGTCCGGTCAGCACGGCTGTCGATGATAGCGAAGCCCCGAGTGGGTTACCAGTTGTCCACAAATATGCAGTAGTTCCATATTGGTTGGGTGATACATACTGGAGTAACTGGCCGCATCTTAAGGTCTGTGTGGAATTGTATGTCCACAGTGTTTGTCCTGTGCGCAAGTCCACTGCGACCCATCCTACAGGATAGGTAGATGCTCCCGGGTATAGCTCGTAGTACATGACACCGTTCATGATAATTGGTGCCCATTTTGGTTCGTACTGAGAGGTTGAGTAATAGTTGCTTGTGTCGGTTCCTCCGAATTCTCCACCCACTAAGCCTCCGAACGCTACTGGTTTTGTCCAGAGGATGTGTGCGGCCTTTGGTGCAACAGTGTATGGGTTGTAGTCTCCAGTTAGATTATACTTGCCAGTGTTAGCGAAACTGTGCAAACCTAATCCTAGCCAGTTGCCGGTAATGTTGTACCACAAGCCGTTTGTTGATTGTACTGGTCGCGTCCAGTAGTTTGATGGAAGTGGATTTGTTGGAATTTGCGGTATTGGCTGTTGTTGTACTGAAAGAACTACTGCTGGACTTGTAGAAGCCATGAATGTGTCGTTAATGTATTCATTTGTTTTTGCAGCTCCGTTTTCACCTGTCAATACTTGTCCGGGGAAACTCATTACAAACGTGTAGTTGCCGATTTGGTTTGGCGTGTAATCAGTGTGTGTTCCTCCGGTATCATCAGTCGTAAACGGACCAAGCGTTTCAGTGGTTCCATCCGGATGAGTAACTTTAACGGTCAAGCCATGCCATCTGTCTCCTAATGCGCCGTTAGCTGTAGGCGGTGGTATTTGCAACCAAAAGCCAACGTTAACTGTCTGACCCATGCCGCAAGGATTTGGTGCTACACTGATGTAAGCATACGTTGTAATCTGGTATGGTGGCGTATGTGCACTAATATTTGGTAATAGTGTCATTGAAGCTCCCATAGAAATTATTAACAAAATCGCAATCGAAATAGCTGCTGTTTTATTTTTTCCTATTTGCATTTTTATTTTTTCTCCTAAAGCGTTTTTATGCTGAGAAAAAGTACTGAATATTTCTCCCAGCTTCTGACGATGTTGTTTGTTTTCGTTTAAATAACTTGTGTAATTTTCATTCTTGCATTAATTTAAAAGAAGTTACCTTATTTTAGATAAATGAGGGATTTTAATTTTAATGATTTAGACGTTTAGTTTCCAAAAAGTGAGTGAATACTTGTTGGGCTGTGTAGCTTGATGTTTTTCATTTTTTTAGGGTTTTGTTTTGTTAAGAAGATAATTTTTAGGCTCATCTTACTGTTTTTGCCAAACTATGATATTGGGGGTTGATTTGGAACAAAATATAAAAGGACTCTACGCAATTATGGGTTGGAAGAGAGATTAACTTTGAAGAAAACTATCACCTTTCTAATTATAGTAGCTTTAATCCTACCGTCACTCGCCTTGTTTTCAGCAACTACAGTCAAAGCGCAAGGCAGCATTTCTGAGGCACAAGTTGTCAGTTACCGGTCGTATGCCGCTCCTTCAAATACAGTATTAGCCAGTGCTGCCGGAGACCTCATTGTTGTCGGTGAAGTTCAAAATGTTGGTTCAAACATCATAAGCAACATAACTGTTCAAGGAGTTGGTTTAAGTTCTACTGGACAGGCTTTGGCTACTGTTGTGACTCAAGCTTTTGTTTACGATATGCTTCCTGGTCAAAAGGCACCTTTCTACTTGGATTTAAGTGCAGGCAGTACAACTCAAGGTCAAAACTTGGCGTCCTCAGTTAGCAGTTTTAATATTTCAGTAACTTCTGTTACCGACACCTTCGAAAGACAATATACAGGCTTAAAGATTCCAGATCCTGGCGTTACAGGCATTCTTGACCCAATCACAGGCACATACACTGCTGTAGGAACAATAGTGAATAACGGAACCCAAACAACTGGAAAGGTTTGGGCAGTTGTATCATTCTATGACTCTGCTGGTAAACTTGTAAGTTTTAATTTTACAAATTACTTATCCGACTCGCTTAGACCTGGCGACGCAACAAGGTTTATAGCAGTTCCCGCAGATGACACAGCTGACCTTTCAAATCAAATTGCCACTTCTTCAGCGACAATTGACTCCTTGACTAATTCTCAATCAACTTCAGGGCAACCTACCTCTTCAGCTGACCACCACACCACCGTCAACTTCAAACGCACCAAATTCCGGAATTGCCAATAATAGTTGTAGTAGTTATTGTTGTGGGCGCAGTTGCTGCTTTGATGATGCTGAGAAGACGCCAAAAGATACCGCCGCCACCTCCTCCACCACCAACACAATAGAGTTTTGTTGAAACTTTCTAATTAGATATTTCCATTTTTTTATTGTTTGTTTTCTGGTTGCTTTTTTGATTGTAGGGTTTGAATTGGTTGCAGGTTGATACTATTTTTTGGCATTATTTGACATAAATTTACATTTTTTGACAAAATTTGACAATTAGAAAGTTTTTTCATTTTGTAGTTCTTTCTTCCGGTTTCTTGTAGATTTCATGTTTCCATTTTTGTTCCCAGCTAGCCCAACCCGTCTTAACAAGGCTCTCACGCAAATGAGGACTTTGAGCTACCCATTCCAGAAAACTCCAGAAACGCCTCTTGTTTGATAAAAGTCTCCCGCGGCACCCCCTTCTCAACACACCACCGAACATAGCCATCATCAACCAGCTGTCTAAGGTCGCCTGTTGCTTCAACCTTTTGGACTTTGAACCCTTGCTTTCGCAAATGTTCAATCATAGAAGAAAGAACATATTCTGAACAAACATGAAAACATGTTTCATTGTCAGGCTGCAAAACATCTACAATTTCGTCTGCAATCTTCGCGGCATCAACCAAATATTTTTTATTTCCAAAGTTTGGAGGCTGAAAAGATGATGTGGGAATTCTGCGTTCCATAACCATTCGCCCAGGTGGTTTAAGCGCACCCACGACCACACCAAGTAAGAGATCTCCCCATCCTGAAGCATCTATCAAAATCATCTTACCTGGAAGAAAACAATCCATCGCCAATCTTTAATCACTTTGATTGTTGTTAACAGTTCATAACGGTTTAACTTTACCACTCTAACATGCAAATTATTAGCGCTAAAAAATCAACGTCTATCTTAAAGAGGCATACATGTTAAATAGGCATTTTGCTTATAACTAGACTAAGCGGAGTTGTATTATTTGGGTCTTTTAGATGAAATATTTCATTTCATAACTTCAGGAAGCATAAACGGAATACCAACAATTGTTATTATGATTCTTCCATTCGTCTTAGGGCTAATCGTTGGTTACCTGGTTCATAAATTCCTAAAAATTGCCATAATAGCAGCGATTATTCTTGTTGTTGTCGCTTACTTGGGCTTTTTCGGATTGAGTCTTGGTGCTTTAAAAGATCTATCTACCAAATATGGCCCAATCGCAATTCAATATGGAACAATTCTCATTGGCATATTACCGCTCGGAATAGGATTCGTAGTAGGTTTAATAATCGGCTTCGTACTTTCATAAACGACATTTTCAAGCCAATCTAAAACTAGCATCTTTAGCGTTACGTTGATCATTCATTTCACTCATGTTGCCTTTAGGCTTTAATAGAGTTCTTTTGATCAACTGAATACAATATAGCAAGCTCAAAATCAAAAACTTGTTCAAAACAAACTCACGGAAAAAGATTGAAAAAAAGTCCAATCAAAAACCCAAACTATAATCGCGACAAAGTCAAGAAAAGTGTGACTGACAACATTCGAAAAGAAAACATATTATCTTGGTTCAGACTTAAAACAAGAGTTGATAAGCCAAGCTACAGAAGTTTTTATTCAACATTTATGCGAAAAGAGCAAATTAGAATTCACTTATTATTTGCCCGTTTTTGCTTCATGTTTTGCTTTTTTAGCTGCATTCTTCTTTTTCAGAGACGGCATAATGAATTAACCAATCTTTATTTCTTCAGATGAAGCTTAAAAGACTTTTCACCACTGCCAATTCTATATAGTAACTTCTGATCAAAAAAAATCCAACCACTTTGCAAGTCTGCTGGAAAAGGGAGGCTTTACAAGTTAATTGTTCTTTATTGGTTTCTTTGGTGAAAGAGTTTTGCTTATTTGCGTTAGTTGATAGTCGTTTAACAGAATTTCTGAGTTTTTAAGTCCAATAGTAGCGTTTTGAAGCATCTCATAAAATCGGTTACGATCAACTAAATAGGTCTTTCTCGTTTCGTAAGCAAAATGCAGATCACCTTGATCTGTCTCTACCTTACTTTTGTCATATACTTGAGCGAATTCAACAGGTATTTTTCTTTGTCTCTTCGTTAAGTTGGCTATAAATGCTAAATCGCCGAGTCTTAAGTTGCTTAAAAGAACTGGGACCAATATCAGGCATTACTGCGAGTTTGGTTGGCCAATTTGCTTCTTTCTTAATTTTCCGATCAGATTGTTTTGATATTTGTTCGGGAAGGGCAAAGTACCATGTGTTAATGTAATCGTCATTCCATTTTTTTATTTGAGTAGGGGTTTTAGGTTTTTTCATAGTCAGGATTGATTCACTCTTTTTTGAAATGACTCCATATTTTCTTGTAATTTTTTACATCTCTTATCGGTTTTCCCTTTTCCCAAAGAATAGAGAGAAAGAAGCTTTTTACTTCGTCAACTTCTGCACCGTCAAGGAGGACTCCAGTTTCAACATTGCTTTCGAATTCAGTCTTTATCAGATTTGCTGATGTAAGCAATGCTGATTTGTCAAAAATGTAAATTCGTGATTGAAAAGACTCATGCGACTTAACGATACTGTTTTTGAAATGCTCCATGAAATATTCTACTTCGTAGGGATTAGTTTCGCCATTTTTGATCGCGCCATCGTTAATTCTGAAGATGAATCTAATATCTGATGGAGGATTCTTCAGAATTTCTTGAGAAAAGATTTCATGAGAGTCGATAGCCAACTGACAGGAGTAGCATACCCATAGAATTTCTTTCGCTTCTTGGGACATGTGGTGAATTGTTTCGTAAAGCTTTATTCCGGAAAGAAATCTCGCCATAGCGTTAATTTGATTTATTTGAATAAGAATTTTTCTCACAAACAGGATAGCTCTTTTTCTTCGTGAGAGCTATTTTGAAATTGTTCAATTTATTTTAGAGTGCTTTTTGATTGAGTGCAATTGCAGGCCGAGCAAACTGTGCAATTGCCGATTCATCAATATTGTTATGGCCGTCGGCGCCTCGGTTCAAATGCCGTCTTCTAAATAACATTTTAGGGTGTCCAGAATCTAAAAAGTCTCTTAGCGATTATCTAAGGATTTTACTTGTGAATTATATTACGCTACAACAACAGTAAAATAAGGTGGTTTTAGGTTTTGCAGGATTTTATGCATTCCACTAGCGACTTGAGGTTTTCTATGGACTGATCTAAGGTAATGAAGTTCCCAACGGTGCTAACTACGTTAGTAGGAATTTTTACAACTACTTTGCTTACGAGGGGTCTTTTAAAGCCTAGTTCTGTGGCGGCTTCGTCAGTTAAGATAACTTGCAAACCTGTTAACTTGCCAGTTATCGATGTCTACATCTAAACCTTCAACCTCACCTAAAGAGTAACCTTTGGCGCCCACTATTTTTTTGCCGTCTAACTTAGTGGACCGCAGTTGGTTTTCTTTTTCTGCAATGTCTTTGAGATTTCTCACTGGTTCAACAAGTGTTATAACGTCGCCCACTACTTTGATTAGCTGGGTTGGCAGACATATGACGATTTTGCTAAAGAATGGCTTTTTGAAGTTAAGTTCATCTGTAGCCTCGTCGCTTAAGTCAACGTAAAAAGCTGTGGCTTTCCAAGTCTTTAAGTCAAAGTAAAAACCATCGAATTCCCCTAGAATGTAGCCCTCTGATCCAACAACGTTCTTGCCCTCAACATATTAGGATTCATCGTAAATCACACTTTTGCTAAGTTGGAGTAGTTAAGAATAAATAGATTGCCTCATTGTCCCGTCAATCACTTTATAACAAAACATTAGAAACTTGAAGACGACTATAAAACACTCGCTGACTATTATTATTCAAATGGTTTAGCATCTGACTTCAGAAATTATTAATATCTATCAAAGATCAGCACTAGAGAAGCTAAAGATTTCAGCCGCAATTCCCGTTTTCATGACCAGCGTTTTCTCAAAGTTTGTCGGCAGCTAATGGATATCGACTCATTGCAGCGAGCATTACTTCACTAAAGGATTTTTTGCCAACATGCCGAGCAAAATCGGAAGCAGCTAATATCCCGACCAACACGTCTTTCTTAACAACGGGAAGTCGCCTTATTCTATACTTGACCATTTTCCTTGCTGCTTCCCTAAGTGAGGCTTCCTCCTCGATTGTAATAAGGGGATTAGACATTATTTCAGAGACTTTAGTATCAAGCGGTTTTTTCTGCGCCATTACCCTTCTAACCAAATCTCTTTCAGTAACAATGCCCTTGGCCTCAACGCCGTTCATAACTACAAGATCGCCAACATCTTGATTGTGCATCAGCTTTGCAGCGTCAAGCACAGTTTCTTTGAATTTCAATTGTGATAACATTAGTTGCCATAAAATCTTTTACTATTGGCATCATGTTACAAAATCGATAAACTGACGTATAAGAGTTTTGCATCATCAAAATTTAGGATCCTGAGTCCAAACTTTTCCTTTGTCAAGGCAGTAAATTCAATTTAACTTTTGTATGTCTATATCTCAATATTGCGGCAAAGCCACCTAAAGCTGTGAGCTTTGACTTTTTCTTCTGACTCTGATGATATAACTTCAACTCTAGCGTTTGTCTGTGAAGCCACATCCTCTAAGACACCCACTATGTCCTTTTCTTCTACTTCATATTCCAACGCATTACACTTCTCGCATGGACTAGTTATCATTGCCTGTAAGATTTGAACTCGAGTTTTCTTATTTACTATTTGACGCCTTTGAATTTTTGCACCTTCTGCACAATGCTAAAATTTCGATCATATCCGTATTATCTGCCACTAGTGCAACTTCAACTTCGCCATTTCTAAGTGCGTTCAACAATACAATCTAGCCCATAAATTCCCAAACCGGTTTGCTTATTTATTTCAGCAAAAAGACGCTGCACAATCATTTTTTCCTCTGGCAAACACATATTCTTCAGTGCTTCAGTTGATTTATCCATCATCTCTTTTACAGCTTCTTTTCTGGCAGATTGTGTGTCAACTTTACATAGAAATAAATTCTTTAGCTCGTAATGGAGAAAATCGCCCTTTATGAAATCGTCTTTTGTTAGTCCTGGTCCCCCAACTATCAATACTGTAATTTTATTTTTTTCGAGAAATGCCTTTGAAGCATGCTCCGCAACTCGGTGGAAAAAGTGAGTAAGTTCCATATCGCGTTCTCTTTCATACCTTCGTTGGCTTGACCCGCCTTTTCCTGATTTTCCAGGAATTCCCGACGTGATACTTTCGAGCAACTCGAGTCTTTGACCATTGGAAATCCCAAAGCTACTTTCTTTTGAATCAATGGCGATCAGACCCACAACCTTTTGGTCTCTAAGCATTTCTCTTAATGGTTCTAATTGGAAGTGGTTGTCAACCTCGCAAAGAAAAGCGGTAATTGGCTTTGGGGGAATTAGCTCTTCGACGTTCAAAACTTCGCTTTGCGAATTGCTGGTAGCGAAAGTTCCAGCAAATAATGCGAGCCCATTCTCGGGAATTTGTGTCAGCTTTAGACGTTGGATTATCTTTTTGAAGGCATCTTGAACGCGATCATTAACGTTCTCCGATTTCACGTTCTCAGAAATAGACTTCTCTTTGAGGATTGCGACTATCTCATCCATTGATTTTTCTGGGGGGATATAGAGCGAGATGAACTCCATTTCCCTTCCCTCTTTTTCAGATAACCATGCTACAAATTTCCTCAATTTGTGCTGTTTTACAGAATTAGAAGTTGCCATCTGGCATCCGTGAAAATGCATTGATTTTTCAATGATCACGTCTTAAACACCTATTATGTATCACATTAGTTACAGTCGCTCAGAAAAACTTTAGCTTATGATCTGATTAAATTGATTTACAAGTTTGAACTGATACTCATTTTGAAGAAAGTAATTTTCTAGTTTAATGTTAAACAAAAAAAATAAAGGAAGATTATTTGTTTATGTTACTTTGACTTTTCGTTTTTCTTTAGGTATTTTTTTGGGGAGAGAAATTTCCAGAATGCCATCAGTTAAGTTAGCTGTAACTTCGTCAACCTTAATTTCTTCAGGTAAATCTATTGTTCTGTAGAATGTTTTGCAAGCACGTTCTTTGCAGAGATATTCGTGTTCTTTCTTGTCGTATTTCCATCCTGCTTCGCCTGTTATTGCGACAAAGTTGTCTTGCACATCGATTTCGATGTTTTCTTTTTTGAAGCCAGGCATTTCCGCTTTTAAAAGGAAGTCTTTTCCTCGGTCTTCTAGGTCCATCGTTGGAACTCGGGTTTCGGGCATAAGAGATAAAGTGTTAGCCCAGGTTGAGGGAAAAAGGAGGTCTTCAAAATCATTTCTGAATCGCTCAAAAGTGTCGTCAAATGCTTCATAAAGGTCTGAAGGAGACGTTGAGGCTAAAGCGATTTGTTTCTTTAGGCGATTTGGCGATTGCAGCTGGTTTCTTTTTTGTTATTGCTAACTCAGTTTTTTTAGAACTTGTTTCATTTTCGGCTGGTTTTTTCTTTTCAGTCATAAAAATTCGCCTATTAATATTCATGTTCTACAGTAATTTATTGTTTACCAATTTGCTTAAACCTTCACTTCATTTTGGAAATGCACTAAAATTGCTCAGAATTTTAGCAAAAAAAGGAAAATTCAGAAAAAGTAGTAATGAGGCTCACAATTTTTCTTCATCGCTGAATAAAAATACAGTTGTCCACTCATGAAGTTGCTACCGACAAATTCTACCTTGACTATTAAGCTCGAGATAGCCACGGAAAGCTTTTATTCCAAAACAAATACCAGTCCACTCGGAGAATTAACCATTGAAGAGTCTGGTTGTGTATTATTCGAGAACCGGGACTGCCAAATTTGTGGCAGAAACGATTGCCGCAGAGCTAGGTTCAGATATTGAAGAGATTGTTGATTTGAAAAACAGAGAAGGAAAACTGAACTATATGGGCGCAGCTGGGGATGCTTCACGTGGAAAAGAAACCAAAATCGGTCCAATGAACAGGCTTCCTTCAGATTATGACCTAATAATTGTTGGAACCCCAATTTGGGCCTGGAGTCCCACGCCCGCAATCAGAACCTATTTAAAGAATAATAATTTGTCGGGAAAAAAGGTTGCATTATTCTTCACATATGAAAATAATTTGCGTCAAGCTATAGAAAAAACAAAAGCTTTAATGCCTAACTCAATATTCGCCGGCGAACTTGCTTTAGCGAAAGCCTTGAATAACAAGGAAGAAACAGAAAGCAAAATCATAGCTTGGTGTAATAGTCTAAAAACCGCTTAGGAATTTTTTTTAGAACAAACAAAGGAAATAGAATGACATCTAATGAAGAACATTAACTTGTTTAGCCTAAGCTTTGTTCAAAGCTTAGTAATAGAGTATCGGATGTTTATGTGTGCTTGAAAGAAACCCGAGTAGTAATAGTAATAATCCAACCAATACTATGAACCCACCAACAAACAACGTCGTTGCTGAGTCAGGGAAGAAGCTGAACCAAAAGAACCACCATTTTGAACCATGCCTACAGATAAGTAAGCTACAACGATTCCCACAAGTACAAAAATGAAGCCAAACATGAGATAAAAACCAAACGAACCTGCCATAGCATGACCCCATGATTATATTTTTGACGCGACTTCAAGTATGTGACAAACTTGACTCGTCTTTTCATTACTATATCGGAAAAGCTTAAGTTTTATGAATTGAAAAACAAAATTGCAAATAGTCTTTTTAAGCAAAATTGCACTCGAAAAAAGCTCGAATTGTAGATGAAAAAGAATTAAGGAAGGCAAAAAAATGTTTTCACAAAAGTTCTTATCCTATGTTAATTGGTTTGGGCTTTCGTGTTGCTCCGCATTTGCTGCACTTTTCTTCGACCATGTATCCACTTGTTTTATTTTCATATTTGATTTGACCTTCTGAATACCAAGCTGTGTTCTCTTCCAAACTTCTTTTGACTGGCATAAATTCATGAGAAGATCTTTTGAGAAAGTCTAAAGTTCTTGAGTTTTCTGAGAGTTTCGCGTTAAGTTCTTCGAGCTGTAACAATTCATCATTTTGATATTTTTCTAGTTGAGTCTGAATTGATTTAAGTTTGTCAAGAGCAGTTTTCAATTGGCTTATTTGAGCAGCGGCTTCTGGAGTAGCTTCATATCTGTTGATAGTTTTGTTGATTTTTTCAATTTCAGCAGATATTGATACTTGGTGATTTCTTATTTTTGCGAAGTTGTTTACTATTTTGTTAATGTTTTTGTTTTGTTCACTTAGGTTTTCTATTTGGGTTTTGTAATTAAAGAATTCTTGATCGTAGTTTTGAGGGTTTTTATAGCATAAAGGTTGTTTGCCTTCAATTTCTTTTGTTGCGTCTAAAACGTCGGGCTGCTTCTCGTTTAGTTTCATCAATTAGGCTTCTGTCGGGAACCTGATAATTTTGCCATTCATCTGCGATTGATTTCATTTTATTAATCACACTTGATCTTAACTTTGCTTTTCTTTCCAGATGTATTGCGTCTTGCAACTGTCGTGTAACCAGGTCAGTTCGAGCTTTTGCTAAAGCGTCAATTGATGATTTTCCTTTGGGCGTCAGCTCAAAAACGACTTTGTCTTGCCAACTAACTTTCCGTATTAAGTGCTTTTCACATAGCCTGTTAATACTCATTTGCACCTGTTCGATGCTAGTTTCTATTTTGCTACTAATTTTTGCAACTGCCAGTTTTTCAGTTTGATCAGTAGTGGCTTTTTTGTTACAGATAATCCAGGATAGCGTTCGTCGATTGAGAATTTACCTGTGTCATTGTCAGTCGTGTTGGTACAACCCCATTTAGGTATGATAGGTCTTGGTCAAACTAAATTCAATTGCAATATATCGAATTTAACTTTTATAAATCAATATCTAACTATTACAGTCTACTCGGACGTAGAACCCATATCTAAGAACTCTGGTTTTTCAAGTCGAAAATGTTTGAAATTCGGAAGGCATTTAGCATAAAAAAAGAGAGCAAGGTTGTTAACATATTGCATTTGCTTATGTTAGTTTTGTGCCGCACTCACCGCAGAAGCTTGTGCCTGCAGGGTTTTTAGCTCCACATTTGGGGCATACCTTCAATCCTAATGGTGCTCCGCAGTTATTGCAGAATTTGCCTGACCCCGCTGGTTTTCCGCATACTGGGCATAGTGTTTGTCTCTGCGTTATTTCGCCTGTGTAGACTTGGGTGGTTTCAGCTTTTTGTTTGATGTCTGTAACCATTTTTTCAGCTCTGGCTGCAGCTACTTCAGTGCTTTCCCTTGGTGCATCTTCGACGCAAAGTCCTTCTTGTTCGTTCCAATCGTTTTCGCAGACGTATTTGTGGCATCTTGGGCATCTTTGGAAGTGACCTTTGGCTTCGTTTTGTGCAAGTTCAAATGCTTGTTCGTGTTCTTTGTGCCATTCTGGTGTCATGCCTTGGAATCGTTCGCTCATGGCATCTGCGCCTTGTTGAAGTGAATAACCTCCGCTGCGTCCAGCTAATTGTGATCCAATGGAGGCGACTTGGCCTACTCCTCTCCAGAATCCTTTTTTCTTGTAGGTTTTGCTTGCGATGAAGTTTGTTTTGTAGCCATCGTTGCATATGTCGCAGTTGAAAGTAAATTGGAACCCAGCATCCGTGCTATTGTCTTGATAGTTTCGAGTGAATGGTTGAAGTGGCATTTTTTTTATCTCCCTGTTATGTTTAGGGGTTTACCGCATTTTATGCATTTCTCTCCGAGCGGTGGCTGTTCGGTTTTGCATTTAGGGCAGATTACTGTGAGTCTTTTGCCGCAGCTTTGGCAGTAGTCTCCGAAAAATGTTGGTTTTCCGCAATATGGACAGTTTGTTTGAAGCGTTAAGCCGCAACTGCTGCATTTGACTTGTCCGGTTTCGATTGGGTTTCGGCATTTTGGGCATCTTTGAGGCCCAACTGGGTTGACTTTTCCGCAGAAGGGACATACGTTGTCGTCAAAGGATACGAGTTTTCCGCAATATTTACAAGGATGCTTGTAACCTGGCATTTATTGGTCTCCTTTACTCCATTTTTCGTTGTCATCTATACTTTTGGTGTTAAAGGCTAATAAGCTAATTACATCGGCTTTCCATTGTTCTTGGGATGCATGGATTACTCTGCCTACAAATTGGTCTCTGAGGGCTTTGAGGGAGGGAATTTTTGTTATCGCGAATCTATATTGAGTGTATTGTGTGCTTTCAAGCTGGTTTTCTGTGAGGTAGATTGGTTCTCTTCTGAAGTTGATTTCAATCATGGATCGATTGAAGTTCTTGATGAAACTCTCAAGTTCTTTGGATAAATCCTCATCTTTGGTTTGCGCGTATTCTTTTCTTCCAGCTGCTTTGAAAAAGTAGGTTGCTCCAGTTGAGCCTGTTTTTTGTTCTTGGACGCCGTTTTGGTGTGTTTCTTCTTGTACTTCTGAGTCTTTGTTTTTTGGTTGGGTCTTTGTTTTCTTCTGAGTTGTCTTGGGTGTTGAATGCTTCTAGGGCTATTGTGTTGCTTAGTCTGTTTGTTCCTGGGTTGAGAAGTGGGAATAAGCATCCATATGTATGTGCCTGTTAAGTCGCCCATGAGTCCGCGTTTTATTCCTAAACAGACTTGGTCTTTTGCCGCAAGTGAATTTAGGAACTCGTATTCCGTCGTTAATCCAGCTTCGTCTATTTTCTTGGTTAAGTCGTCGCCAGAAGTCGATTGATTGTTGTTCGATTTCTTTTCTTTTTGCTGCCCGCCCATCTTTCATTAAAGCGGCTAGTTTGGTTATTGTGACAGGGGTTGCTTCTGGGATTAATTCCTTTATGCTTTGTTGTGTTCTAAGAATCATTTTGTTTATAGCATCTGAAAGGGCTTTTGCGAATGGATCAAAGTTTTGTCCAAGTTGGGTGAATTCAGTTTTTTCTTGGGATTCGTTTGTTATTGTTATTTTGTAGTCTTGTTTGTTTACAGTTGGTCATGTAGCAATATGGGAGACGGATAGGTTCGTTTTTTTGTGGCAGAACTCACTAGTGCCGTGTCGTAAAGACGGATTTCACAGTTTCCGGTTTGATTTGTTTGGCCGTTTGGGTCGAGTTGTACGTATTGTCCTTCGAAGCCAGCTTGGAGGAGTGATTCTTCGATAAGTAAGTATTTGAGCATGAGTTCATTTCGGAGCTTGAATAGTTGGAAGAGGAAATCTTCGTATTGATACCCAAAGCTCCAAAGGTTTAACTTTTCGCCCGAACTTAAGAAAAGGTCGACTTTATAATCGTAGTCTGATATTCCGACAATGTCGGTGTAAGCAAAAAGCATCGGCTCACCGAACGTGACGATCAAAGTCATGTATTGTTCGTCGAGAGATACTTTTGCTTCTCCTTCGTTTTTTAAGTTTGACTCGTTGTCATAGAGTTTGTAGTTGACTGCAACTTCCATATTTGTCGCCTTCTATAAGCATTCATGCGGTAACTGTACATATCTAATTTTGCATCTTAACAAAAAGTTCAATAAGTTTGAAAAAAAAAACAATTTTTGAAATTTGTTATGACATTTATGAAATTCGAAAAAGATTTAAAATATGGGTTTGATAAGTAGGTAAATTTCTTGGTTTAAGGTAACCTCGGTCCTTTTTAGTCTTCTTTATCTAAAATTGGTAGGTGATCAAGCTATTTCTCAAGTCTGTTTTAGGTTGTTTTTTATTTGGGGTTTGATGCCTTTGCAAGTTAACCACCAAAAACTTTAAAGTTGTTAAAAAAAACAAAGTAGATTGAGATTGCCTTTATCTATTTGAGTTTATTTGTTTTTGGAATTATGCCCAGGTTCAAGATGAAAAGTCTCGGTGGCAGATATGGGTTAATTCATGTTCCAAGCTTTCAACAAGGTCAGCCGTTTGTTTAATTAAAATAATGAACGCTTCTTCAAAAACAAACGTGCATGCTTCAATATACTTGTCACTAAAATCTATGCCATATTCTTTAACTCTGGTATCAATCACGCTGGAATTTTTCTGTAATAGTTTTAGCATGTACTCGAAGTCTTTTTCATCGAATGTGTAGGCATAGATGTCTGGAAAGGGTTTATCTGAAATTTTTTTCCAAACAACTTTAAGGAGTTTGGTAGAAACTGTTCTTGCAGAGGTTAATTTAGGTAAATTCAACATGTTATCACTCCAAATTGTAAATTGAAGAGTTTATCAAGATTCAGGTTCTTTTTTTGAGGCCCCAAACATCAAATCTCCGATTTTTTGCTTTTTAATCCAAATTGGATGTTAAGCAAGTAAGTTTTAGGATTCCTTAGAGAGTATAAAGCCCTCGTCCCCTAAAATAATCTTTTTGACTTGAAAAGTCGTTTCTAAAAAATTAATGCAGCGTTGGTTCGGTAAAATACGGTTGTTGCACCAGCAACACACCCACAAGTCTTCTTATTACTGTCTATAGAGTATCATAGTATAATTCATCATAGCTAGGGAAAACTATAATGGCTAACTGTCCAACTTGCACAAAAGAAATAGTCAAGCCAGAGAAATCTCTTAAAAACTGTGTTTTCCAAATAGATTTCTATATTTGTAATGCTTGCGGACAGCAGTTTAAAGAGATTAAAGACCAGTTCTCACATTGACTAGCAGAACGCAGATTTGAGTTTACTATTCAGTTTTATGATTTATACTTATTCTCTATAGCAAACCGCTTTATATCCCAATAATCTCTTAATTTTCGGGGTAAAGCGTACATGGAGAGGAGAGAAGCGGTAGCATTCATAAAGGAAGTTGTAACGTCTAACAGTCTTGATATTTCATGGGTTTCAATCTTAAAAAAGAGTGAATTTAATTATTGTGTCGAAATAAAAACTAGCTCCTTGGAATTTCTTGAAGAATTTGCTAAAAGCAAGAACCTATTTGCGGAATTGAATAGAGAAAAGGGAATCGTTTTTATTTGCAAATCCTAGTTTCACTTTGTGACTAATGGCTCTCTTCGAATGAGATTATACAGTTATTTTTGAATAATCAGCTCGTAATTGTAAATTATTTGAATCTGGTTGGTAGATATGAAGGAAGATTGTAGAGATCGTATTAAGCAACTTTGTTTCATGTGGGACAATACTGTACTTATTTGTAACAATATTGTCACAATATTTATAATAAAGTCTAAACTAAATTATTCTTGCAGGTCAAGGAGCAAGCTTTAGATGCAATGCATCGAGGCAAGAAGCGTGCTATTTAAAACAGCGAAAAATTAGTGCGCGGCTAAGATCTTTCCTCGATGGGCTGAACATGCATTGTGTTGGAAGCAGCTAAGCTATGAAGCATCAGGTTTGAAACGGCACAAAGAATCTGTTGCGATTAAGATCTAGCTTAGATGGGCCGTAAACAACAATAAGGCTCAGACTTGATCTGCAATAAACTAAGTGGAGAAAAATAGAAAATAAGTAGTTTTAAATTCCACTTTTTTTTGTAATTTTTGAGCCAAATAGCTGGGACATAATTTTTCTCCGAAATCTTATATGAGGAGTTAATGCTTAAGAAAATCAAAGTACCATCAACATAACTCACTTAGAAAGACTTTGAATGTTGAACCTGCCGACATCTTTTACATATTCTAATTAAAGGTAATTTTAGATTGCTTAAAATGCATATCTTTTAGTGAATCAAACCAAACAAATGAACAAAAAGATCATGTTTAGTTGCTTAAGATTTTCTGTGAATGCTTATCGTGGGCTTCATCAGACTCTATTCTTATCTTGAACTCCAAGACTTCATCAAATAGCTGTTTTATCTTCTCTTCTACTTTAGAAGCTATTTGATCTGCTTCCCTTACAAGCATTTCACTCGAAACAACAATATTCATGTCTCCAGTCATGTATGGTCCTGTTTTTCTTACGCGAATGCTGTGCGCTTCTTTAACGCCTTTAATGCTTTTAGCTACCTCTTCAATTGCTCCAATGATGTCTCCACAGTTGCAAGCATCCACTAGAACTAAAGATGACTCTTTGAATATTGAGTACACACCAACAAAAATGGCACCAGCGATTAAGAATCCTGCAACTGAATCTGCGTGAAAGATTCCCAAGTACTTGTTAAGTGCAACACCACCAAGAACAGCAACTGAAGAAAGAACATCTAAAGTGCCACTGAGCCCACCAACCTTCAGGGAGTTTGAACCTAACTTTTTTGATTCTCGGCTAATCCATAAAGACATTACGAATACTATGATTGTCGAAACGCCAGCAACCGCAATTGCCGTTTCGGCATTAGTAATTGCTTTTTGGGCTACCCATGCAGAGTAAGCTTCAATTAGAATAAAACCTCCGAAAATTGCTAAAACGAAGGCTGCTATGAGACTTCCTAGAGATTCTATTCGATAATATCCAAAATGGAAGGTGCCATCGGGTGACCTCCCTGAAAGTCTTAAGCCAATCCACACAACTAGAAAGATTATTGATGTTGCGATTGAGTCAATTCCGTCTGCCAATAAGGCGACACTATTGGAAAACAATGCAGCCAAGACTTCAGCTATACCAACCGCTAAAACAACGAAAAAAGCTATTTGAGCAATTACTGCGCTTTTTTTCAGATCTCGTGCTGACAAATATATCAACCCTGATGAACAACTATAGACTTCTTTAGTTGGAAGAGTATTTAACCCATTTAGTACAAAGTCTTAAACTTTTATGCTGCATTCGCGTTAATTTATATGAAGTATTTGTTCCAAACGATACTAAGCAATTAACTAATTCAAAGGATTCGCAGAGATTGCAGAATATTGCAAATAATCGATTCATAAAATGAGGTAAGCTTGAAATAATATATGATTTTGTTGAAAAACTCTAGAAATTCTAATTAGCAACAATATTCGTTTCCAGTGAATGATAAGAATATGAGCTCTACTATAAAATTATATTGCAAAAATTGCGGCCGTGAAATAACCAAACACGATAACGAGAACTGTGATGGAATGTGTTTAGAATGCTGGGACGACGAATAACAGCTTGACCCGACTCCATATTCGAACCCTAAAAAGGAAAGAATCATATTTAAGAAAAGACTACCATTCATCTTTTTTGCTAGTTTGTTCCCTTTTGATATCTTCCTCCAATTGATAGTAAATTCCCCTATCAGAATCTGAAAGTATTATAAAGTCTGATCCCGCCACATGCTTAACAATTGGAACCTTTACCAATCTATCTTCACGTCTAATTGGCACATAATCTATGCGTAGTTCTTTGCTCGCGGTCGTGAGTTTTTCTTTTGATAGCCACAACTCAAACATTTCAACCTTTATTATGTGTGGTCCAGAGCTTATGCCCTTCATATCTAGAAGGGTTGCTAAATCAAAATCGTCTTTTGCAAGTGATCCTTGTGGAATACAAAGGCAAGTAGTATTCATTAGATGACTGTCAAAATATAATTCGAACGTTATTTTTGAGTAGACAGCCTTTGAGGGCAACAATCGAAAACTAGTCTTGAGAGCCAACTCGTCTTCTCTTGTTTCAGCGGTGATTTCAGATATTATTATTTTCTTGGAGCAAGACACAGCGGTTTGAGGGTGTATCTTTTGCTGATCTTGTAAACTGTCAAGTGTTGTTTGTTTGGATCGGTTTACTTCATCAATCATTTTTTCTCTTAGGCGCTTGGTTTTCATTGGTCCAACCTGCTCTTGGCTAATAGCAGAATACGCAGTTAATCTACTTGGTTAGATTTGATCCAAACATATAAAATAATCACGAAAACTGGCACAAAGAAATTTCAAATTTTCCCATCTTGGAATCAATATTCTTCTTTCTTTAATTCTAAACTAAAAGAAAAGAAATCTTTAAAAAAATAAAAAATTCTTGTTCTTATTTAGCAACTTAGATCTATTGATCCAAGAATTAGTTTTAGTTCGTCAAACGCTTGTTGCTTCAACTTGTGCCAACATTATTTTATAATCTAAAAAAGCTTAACGGTAATCGAGGTAAGTAGAATGAAGCAAGCATATGCCTACACAGTGGATTTAACTAAAATAGATGGAAAAGGAGATTTTTCATGTCCAAAATGTGGAACAGTCATTTCGCCAGATGATACTACCGAAGAAACTTACAGCCTCGTAGAGCCAAAAGTCAATAATCACGGTTTGGAAGAATTGGTGATTTGCTGCAATAATTGTTCAAGTCAGATTCATTTAACCGGATTTTCCCTTTTGGAAAAACTATCAATTATGTAAATTTGAAAAATTAACACCAGCACTTTTGGGATCGTTGAATTTTTCAAAAAAAGAATCGCAAAACTTCAATTTTGTAACTGGCAAGATAGCCTGTATGGTCAAATACTTGAGATTTTTATAATAATTTCTCGGTATCGCGTGTCATTGAAATCTTTTTCGCAAACTACTAGTACAAGTCTGCTTTCAGCTCCTTTGCACTGATTTATCGTAAAGTATTTGCCGTCTTTGATTTCTTCTCCGCACAATGCACACTTTTTCAACTTACTCCCTTAACCTCATATTTAGTTTATGCATTATAAGTATAATAGCGTGAATGCCATTTCTTGACTGATAACCATAACGAAACCCGCCTAATAAGAAAGCCAAATACTGTCAGAATAACCCTTCTTTCTAATCTGTCAAAAAGACTGCCGGTAAAAAATACAAAGCATGTATGAAACCACATGCCATAGTAAAGTTCTTATTTTATCAGCAAGTAAAATTGTAGTGTTGATTTTATGAGAAAAGTACTAGTTATTTATTACAGCCGTTCGGGCAATACTGAAAAGATGGCAAAAGCCGTTGTAGAAGGGGCCAAAAGCGACAAAAACTTAACTGTTGACCTAAGCTACCATGTCGAAGCAGATGAATTATCAAATTACGATGCTATAATCGTTGGTACACCTACGTACCATACTCAGATGCCCATCGACTTCAAAAATCTCTTCGAAGAAATTTCAGCAAAACAGATAAACTTAAAGAACAAGATTGGCGGTGTTTTCGGATCATATGGATGGAGCGGAGAGGCACCTCAAGCTGTCGTAGAAATACTAAAGAAATTTGAAATGCAAGTTATAGAACCACCTATCCGAGCTAAATACAATCCTGATCAAAAAGCTCTTGACGTTTGTATTGATCTAGGGAAGAGAGTCGCTCAAAAATTAAGCTAATTAGATATTGGCTTCTTAGAGTAGAGACGAAAGCCCAAATAGTTTTCTTCAACCCTAGCGCGGTCAACTTCTTGAATAAGAAAAGTTAAGGTGTTTGGATTTTGAAACAATATTTATTTTCTATTTTTGAAAATCAACTCACCGTTCTTTTCATCGACTATTATTTCCGTGTCTTTGTCGACTTTTTCTTGCAATATCATTTTTGATAATTCGTTTAGTAAATTTTTTTGAATAACACGTTTTATTGGTCTGGCTCCAAATTGAGGGTCAAATCCGATATTTGCGATGAAATCAACGGCTTTCTTGGCGATTGTTAGTTTGATGTTAGTTTTTTCGAGCATTTTTTGAACGTTTCTTAGTTGAAGTCCCACTATTTTTCTTACTTCTTCGCGCGTTAACGATTGGAACATGATTATTTCGTCGATACGATTAAGAAATTCTGGCTTGATACTTCTTTTCAGCAACTCAAAGACTTGAGTTCTTGTTTGATTTATTATTTCCTCACGATTTTCTTCATTTATTTTTTCTAGGTTTTCCTGGATTAAGTGAGAGCCGATGTTTGAGGTCATGATGATTATGGTGTTTTTGAAATCCACGGTGCGACCCTTATTATCCGTTAATCTGCCGTCGTCAAGTACTTGGAGCAGTATGTTGAAAACGTCAGGGTGTGCTTTTTCAATCTCATCTAGAAGCAACACCGAGTATGGTTTTCTTCGGACAGCTTCGGTTAGTTGTCCGCTTTCTTCATATCCTACGTATCCAGGAGGTGCACCAATGAGTCTTGAGACCGTGTGTCGTTCCTGATACTCAGACATGTCAATTCTGATCATGCTGTTTTCATTGTTAAATAGGAATTCTGCTAATGCTTTTGCTAATTCGGTTTTTCCAACTCCTGTAGTGCCTAAAAAGATGAAAGATCCGATTGGTCGTTTGGGATCCTGCAACCCTGCGCGGTGTCTCCTAATAGCATCCGCCACAGCATTGACCGCTTCATCTTGTCCAACGACCCGCATGTGAAGCTCTGTTTCCAAATTAAGCAGTTTTTGTTTTTCACTCTGAAGCATTCTGCTAACCGGGATACCTGTCCAACGAGAAACTACTTCGGCGATTTCTTCAGCATCAACTTCTTCATTTACCATAGCTGAATCTTTCTGCAATTCTGACAGTTTCTTCTTCAGAGTTTCAATTGTTTTTTCTGCTTCTGGAATATTGCCGTAGCGAATTTCTGCAACGCGTCCTAGATCTCCATTTCGGTTTGCTCTCTCGTCTTCAAACTTTAATTGTTCGATCTCCTTCTTTTTGTTCTGAATTTGTTCGACTATATCTTTTTCTGACTGCCATTTAGCACGAAGTTGATTACGTTCTTCACTCAAGTTAGCGATTTCTTCATTGAGCAACTTAAGTTTTGCCTGATCTTTCTCACGTTTTATAGCTTCTCTCTCAATTTCCAACTGGCGAATTCGGCGATCTTTTACTTCGAGTTCTTCAGGCTCAGAATTGATTTCAAGTCGAAGTTTTGATGCGGCTTCATCAATCAAGTCTATTGCTTTATCTGGAAGAAAACGGTCAGAAATGTATCTTTGTGAGAGTTCAACCGCGGCAATAATTGCCTCATCTTTGATTCTGACATGATGATACGTTTCGTAACGTTCTTTTAGACCACGAAGAATTGAAATAGCATCTAATGTGTCTGGTTCATTGACCATTACCGGTTGGAACCGTCTTTCAAGAGCTTTGTCTTTTTCAAAATACTTCTGATATTCATTCAGCGTTGTGGCGCCGATTGCTCGAAGTTCCCCCCTTGCTAATGCGGGTTTTAGTATGTTTGCAGCGTCCATTGCACCTTCACCGCCACCTGCGCCTACGAGCGTGTGAATCTCATCGATAAATAGCACTATTTCGCCCTCAGCAGAAACAACTTCTTTAACAACACTTTTGAGTCGCTCTTCAAATTCACCCTTATATTTTGCGCCGGCAATAAGCGCGCTCATGTCTAGTGAATAAATTTGTTTTGATTTCAGATTTTCGGGGACATCTCCGTCAATTATTCGATGAGCTAGTCCTTCTGCAATTGCTGTTTTGCCAACGCCTGGCTCCCCAATTAGAATTGGATTATTTTTTGTTCTCCGCGATAAGATCTGAAGAACTCGTCTGATTTCCTCATCGCGGCCAATAACGGGATCAAGCTTGCCTTTTCTAGCCATGTCATTTAAGTTGATCGCATATTTGCTTAGCGCATTATAGGTTTCTTCTGCAGTTTGAGAATTAACTGTTGAGCCTTTGCGCAGTTGCTTGATTGCTGTTTTTAAGTCTTTTTCGGTGACTCCATTTTCGTGGAGTAATCTTGAAGCTGAATCATTTAAAGCCAAGATCCCAAGTAACAGTTGCTCGATGGAAATAAATTCATCTTTGCCTTCAGAAGCTATCTCTGCCGCCTTTTGGAGGACTCGATTAGAATTCGATGAAAGATATTGCTGTCCACCACTGACCTTAGGTAAACAGTCAATTACCTTATCAAGCTCTTTTGAAAAAACATCAAAGTTAACATTTAATTTTTTCAACAAATAGGGAACTACATTCTCATCAATCATCAATATCGCTTTCAACAAATGTGAAGGCTCAATTGACTGGTTCTGTTTTGCCGTAGCGATTTCCGCAGCTTTCTGAATCGCTTCTTGAGATTTAATGGTAAAATTATTCAAGTCCAATTACAATCTCCTACTTACAAAAGCAATCTCGAATTCAATTATATTTATTATTCTGCAATAAACGAACAATTTCATACTTTAGAATAATAAAAATATTTAGTTAATAAAAACTAGTTTTTTTGATCGAATCTCTACAGTTAATCTAGGCATGAATTGGTTGAACTTCTAAGCATAGGTAATGCCTCTTGCTACAATCAACTTCTGGACATCCCTCGCAACTTCTAAAATTGGTTTTCTGGCAGGGTAGGATATACGCGCGGTCCATTGTTCATCACTTCCTGTTTTATATCTTATATGATGCGTCTTAATATACGTTTAAGACTTGCTTAAAAATTTTCCTGAAATCGTTTTGACTAATTGAATACAACAACTGGTAATTTAGGTTCGGAGAAGAATGTCTTCCTAACACTTGAGTGAAATTTGGCAACAAAAGAGAAGAAGGGTGGTTATGTGCTTTTTCTTAATCTGGTAATTTGTTCATCGGTTAATCTGTGACTTAATTCAACCCATTTTCTTTCAGCTTCGATGAAAGCTCTTTCTGCGTGAGAGTAATCAACCATTTTAATCACCAAAAAAAATGCTTTAACGCAAAATAATGTACATAGTTTCTATAATTTATATATTTTCCTTGCACTCGATTGAACATCTCAACTATTCGTGTCGAAGATTAGCCTTCATTTCCACTTATGAATCCGAAAAATATTTTTCTGATACGGTTTAAGACAATGTTCCCTTCAAATTCGAATTAAGAAAACTTATTAGCACCATTGCAGTTCAATTTGGGCTTGACGAAAGCATCATTTTTTCTTACCGGAAACGGTAGGTTTTGTGCTTTCGTCAAAAAAATAAACAAATTGAAAAATATAAGGAGAAAAAAAAATGCAAATTAGTAAAAACAAAACCACAGCTATTTCGATTGCAATTTTGTTAATAATTTCAATGGGAGCTTCAATGATGCTACTGCCAAACGCTAGTGCACACACTCCCTCACAAAACATTCAACTCTTTGCTTTCATTAATGTGGCACCTAACCCTGCAGGCATCGGTCAAACTGTTACTCTCGGCTTCTTTCTCAATGAGCCACCAATGACAGCAGGCGGTCCATATGGCGACAGATTTGGTCCTTTTACTGTACATGTGATTAAACCTGACGGAACAAACGAAACACTTGGACCTTTCATATCAGACGACACGGGAGGAACAAGTACCCGATATACACCCACTGAAGTCGGTACCTACCAATTCCAGATGACTTTCCCGGGTGAAACTCTTACTGGATCAACTAACAACCCATTCTCAGTAGGTGTCAGCCCAAACAGTGGTCTCATCAGTAATACTGCTTACATAAACGACACACTTTTGCCGGCAACAAGCCCAGTAGCAACGCTTACAGTACAACAGCAGCAAATACCATATGTCACAGGAGCTCCGCTTCCAACATCTTATTGGCAAACCCCAATAAACGCAATGAATGTTCAGAACTGGTACGCAATTGGCGGCCCCTATCTTGGCCTCTATATTGGTTACAGTGCAGGTAAAGGCGCTTCCAACTACAATACCACAACAAACTTTAACCCATACTCTTTAGCACCACAATCATCCCACATCATGTGGACAAGACCAGTAGCTTTCGGAGGCACAATCGGCGGAGACGCAGGCGGAACAACAACATATGGCAACTATTACTCAACCTCTCAATACGAACGCAAATACGATCCAATAGTCATCAACGGCTATCTTTACTACACTCAATTCCCAGGAAGCTCAACTAGTCCAATAGCTAACGTCGCAGTTGACTTATTCACTGGAAAAACGATATGGACTAATGATGCGAGCAACTACGATGGCGGCAGTCCAACACAGAATATGCTAACAACAACTGGTGTCGTTACGCCATTTACATGTGGTCAAGTACTTGATTACGTGTCACCTAACCAATACGGAGGAATCGCATATCTATGGACAACAGGGAATCCTGCATGGATAACTCCAAGTGTCATGAACTTAACTGGGACAACCCTGAACATGTTTGACGCCATGACCGGAAAATACATTCTCAGCATTGTCAACGGCACAGGTTTCAGTTATGGAAATACTGTAGACGCAAGTGGAGATTTGATATCTTACTACACAAATACGACCGTTGGCACACAAACAATCTACGGTCAAATTCAGCCAATTACTGGACCAGCACCGACAAAAGTCACTAACACTGCAGGCAACTCACTACTCGAAGCTTGGAACTCAACACAATGTATTATGGAAGGTGCAGGCTGGTCATTAGGATCGGCTTCAGGCTGGCAATGGAGACCCGTACAAGGTTCGCTGATTCCATTTTCATATGGGATACAATCTGCATGGCAACTACCCGGCACTGTACCAGTTGGTGCATACGCAAACAATGCTACATTGCCAAACACTTGGACAATCATGGGCGTTGACAGCGGCGTAGCGATTCTTTATTCAGCAGATAACGCAGGGCTCACAAACTACTTCCAAAGAGGATCCACAGTCTTCACAGGTTACGATATAAACACTGGAACCCAGCTATTCGTCCAAAATGAAAGCTTCACTCCTTACACAGCAGTAAACCTAGACAACTACGGCAACGTTGCAGACGGACTCTTCACCACAGTCATCAAAGAAACTGGACAGGTCACAGCATTCAGCGTTCAAACAGGCAAACAAGCATGGCAAACAACACTCACAGGCGACAATGGCGCACCAATCAATCCTTATGATACCGTCGGCGGAATCAAAGGAAATGTTTACGGCAACAGCTTCCTACTCTTCGGATTCGGAGGAGACGCATGGTCTGTCAACATGGCTGATGGCAAAGTTAACTGGTACACCAACACAACAAAACTCATGGGCGATGCAGGCTCTAACACCCCATATGGCGTTTGGCCTATCTGGGTACAAACAGGCATCGGCGGAGGCGGCGGAATAGAATGGCTTGAAGTAGGACACGAATACGCCCCACCATTGTTCCTTGGAGCACAACTACTGGCATTGAACACAACAACTGGACAGCTAGCATGGAGCATACCTTCTTTCGACGTTGATGCAAACCCTGAATTAGCATACGGCATCATGACAACACTAAACGCTTATGACAACCAAATATACGCTTACGGCCAAGGACCAACCACTACTACGGTTAATGCACCTAGCGTTGGAGTAACAACTGGCACATCAGTGACTATAACAGGCACAGTGATGGACGTTTCAGCAGGCTCACAGCAAGAAGCAGTCGCAGCAAACTTCCACAACGGTCTTCCAGCAGTTTCTGACGCAAGCATGAGCTCGTTTATGGCAGCTGTTTATATGCAACAGCCAATCCCGCATAACGTAACAGGAGTTCCAGTTACCCTAAGCGTTATTGACTCAAACGGCAACTACAGAAGCATTGGCCAAACCACAAGCGACGGTACAGGCTCGTATGGTTTAACTTGGAAACCTGATATTTCTGGCTCGTATACCATCATCGCAACGTTTTCAGGGTCAGAAGCATACTACGGGTCCACAGCCCAAACATACCTCTACGCCAGCGCTACAACAACACCAGCACCAACTGCTGCACCTCAATCAGGTCTAGCAACATCAGCGGACCTAATGACATACATAGTCGCAGCAGCAATTGCCATAATCATCGCAATAGCCATAGTAGGCATAGTAATAGTAATGCGACTGAAGAAATAACCTTAAACACTAAACAACAATCAAACCTCTTTTCTTTTTTTAGTTTTTAAACGAAACGATTAAAACTGTTGCTGAGTAGGTTCTGGCTAAAATTCACAAGATAGCCTTAGCTAGTGATTGAGCTTGTACATTTTTCTCCTTTTGTTTCCAGAGTCTCAGCAAAACTAAAAGATCTATAATTTGCTGTTATTTTATTGCCGATAAAATAGCATCAACAAACAATTCTTATACCCGCAGTGAGGATAACAATTATGGTGCTTGACCTTCAAGGCAACATTGTTTCTGTAGTTCAAGTCATAGCGTTAATCTTGCTTGTAATAGGAGTTTATCCTTACAGAATAAGAACAAAGAACAGAAATCTCATTATACATGGATTCCTGAGCATCTTGGCCCTTGCCTTAAACCTTGCCACTGTATTCACGGTAATGATTCCTACCTTGAGTAATCGTTTGGCACTAACTGTAAATTTGCCGCTTGTGCAGTCAGCGGTTGTTTGGCTGCATGTTGCCTTAGGAATAACCGCTTTAACTTTAGGTTTTGCAATTATTATTTCTTGGATAACTCATCCCCTAGGAGAACTCGGATGCTCAAAAACCTGGAAACTAATGATACCTACTTTCATAATTTGGCTTATCACACTAATAATAGGCTTAACAATACAAATATTCAACATAATTTAACGCGACTCCTAACTTCTCAATAGATTAAAGTTGATTTTATTTCTGCAGGTTACTCATTAAAAACTCCTCAGGACATGTTTATTCAGCTTGTTTTGGCTTGCTTTTTGACTTAGGGTTTGAACGTTCGCAAGTTGCATCATTATTTGTCAGAAATCGTGGTGAATCACGAGATCCTTCATTATCTCTCAATGATCGTCGCGATTCTCAACTGTCGCAGGTTTAGAGGAAAAAGCTCTTGCCTAAGTCTTATGAAAGTTTTCGAATTGTGTTTTATAGGTACTCTGCCGCCACAAATAATCGCACGAATTATGATCAGGATCCATTCGATCAATTATTTCAACTAAATCGTCTGGAACAATTAACACAAGACAAAAATATTCGCCGTATTGTTTTCGAAAAATTGAAAGTTTGACAAGGACTTCAATTATGTTAGCTTTAATGCCGTGCGGTTCAAGCAACACCTTTCGGCCCCTATCAGTAAATTGTGGAAGAAGAAAGTCCGGCTTGTATGTTAGCAAGGGATTATCTTTGGACAAGCGGAATTCCATGAATTCGTAATGAAAAATGACCTGCTTGCTTTTCAGAAAATCAAAAACATCTCTTTCAAATCCGCTGAATGCGCCCGGTTCAGCGATGACCTCGCCAACTCGATTGTAATGCGAAACGACACTTAAGTACTGAACAAGCGGTTGTACTAAATCTTGGTATTTTTGAATGAAAAAACGCATGGATTTTTCTAGTGAAGTCA
The DNA here is from genome assembly GCA_963768895.1 of Candidatus Bathyarchaeota archaeon. Lineage (GTDB taxonomy): Archaea > Thermoproteota > Bathyarchaeia > Bathyarchaeales > Bathycorpusculaceae > Bathycorpusculum. The sequence goes on along the minus strand of CAVYJU010000027.1, from coordinate 47,871 downwards.
ATGTCAAGTCAGAATATTCTAGCCAAGTTCCAAGCATGAAAAAGGGGAAATCAATTTTTGCTGGATCTAAAGGAAAGAGTGCGCGTGCAAAGTTGGTTAAACGTTCTGCATCTGAATCAAATTCGGCAGTGTTTTTCCACCAACTTTCTGGTCTATTCTTTCTATTTAACATTAAGGGCAAGTTTTCGTTATTACTTAAACCCAACGCAACGTAGACTCTAAGTTTTGGAGTCGTTAACGGCACCATCAAATCTTTAGGATCAAATTGGAATAGCCCAAGATCAGGTGAGCCTCGAACCATCCAGCGCAGATAAAGCCAAGATTTTGAAGTATGCTGCTTATTCATACCCTTTGACCTTGTACGATAACTGCTCAACGAAATCTTTGGGTTTTCTACCCTTTTGGTTTAATTTAGTGGCGAAATCAATGAGGTCGCCGTTAGCTTTCTCCTCTACGAATTTGTTAACTGAGCACAATACATAAGGGATTTGCGCTTTTGCTTTACCTAAATGATCCAGTTTTTGATAATTGTATTCAAACTTAGTAATTTCTTGCACAAATTCGTCAGGATTCTTTATTGCATAAAGTTTACTTTCAAATGTAGAAGAAAGATGATTGAGTAGTAAGCTTGTGTTTCTTGGATTTCCGGTTAGCCCAAAATCGCTCAATGCTGCCGAAAGTAGAAAGTAGTGTGCCGCTTCTTTTCTTGCATCATAATTGTCTAAAGGCATGAAATGCTGTTTTGTATTTTCTAAGTTAAGCTCTATGTCGGGAACGCTACTGTAAGTTTCTACAAAATGTGTGATTAGATCTCTTAGGGCTATTGGAACTTCTGCATTCATGCTTGAAGCTTGGTTGCTTCTGCTTAATTAGTTTATAAGAAAAGAAAAAACGGTATAGAAGTCACCAAACATTATCACAACGGATATTAGCGGAAGAATCGATATTTCTTTTGAGGAATTAGATGAATAAAGGCAAATTTGAGAAGCAGATTGTTGAACCGTATTTACCAAATAAGATTGTTCCCCCAGAATACATTAGAGATGTCTTGGATGAGGCAGACCAAGATTTTCCATCATTAGATTTTGAAATTGATGTTCCTCACAAATGGGCGATCCAAGAGTATAAAGACAGATACGAAGAACTGGAGCGCCAAATGATAGAAATTTTATCATGGCGAATACGATGGTTTGGAAATAAAGAAACAGACAAAAAATGATAAACACCTTTTAAAAATCTCTATTACGCTACACTTATTTATTACAAATAAAATCAAAATTTAGAGAGTCTTATTGACAGTAGAGGTACAATCATTTCTTCAGGCGTCATTCCGCCATGAGCGCCATATAGGCTTTGAGGTGTTTCTCGGGGATGGTATTGGTGGAGGATTATGTTTTTGCTATGACTCAATGCTGTAAAGGTCCCCACAGTTGTTTGTAGCCTATCTAGGTTTTTGATTGGACCGAACGCTCCTTTTTCAATAAGATCCTCTGACCGCATCACATGGAAACCTTGAAGGCTGTTTTCTAAAGCTTCCCTGAGCGGTTCTTGCTGACCATATTTTGGGAAAAAATAGGTGGACCGCATATCCCCCGTTGGTGGTATAAGAAAAAGATTGGAAATGGGTGGTTCATTAAGAAAATGGGTTTGCCCCGTTTCCACTACACCATGATCCGCGGTTATTAGAAGCATCGTTTTCTGCTTTGTTACGACTGAGAGCTTTTCAATCAACTGACTTTTTAGTAGGTTTTCAAAGAGTTGCAGCTCAGCTGACACTTCCTCTGAATAAGGACCGTATGAGTGTTCCAAGGTGTCAATTGCACCGAAGTAAACGATTAAGAAGCAGAGGTCCTGGCTGCTCAAGAGCCCGCTTCACCTGAACCATCATATCCGAAGCTAAAGCATAACCAGCCAAATCCTGATGTCTATGAATCAGTTTTGATAAGCCGCTGCCGACAAGATTCCTTCGGGTAAAAGTCTTAACATTGACACCGGCCTCAAGGAACAAAGGCGGCCATGGAAAAGAAGCCTCTGCAAAGAAATCAACCAAATCAATTCCGCTGCTGTAACCGATGACAGGGGCCATTTCTAATGTGTTGAAGATGAGTCCGTAATCGGGAAGATACATGTTGAAGCCTATAACCCCATGCACTGAAGGCGGAAGACCTGTGAAGATGCTAGTTAATGCGGTCGAAGTAGTCGAGGGAAAAGAACTTGAGAAAGCCTTCAAAACGCCTCTTTCGGCTAAATCGTAGAAGCAAATCTTAAACTTCTCCATATGCGACACGAGGCGATTGTAACCAAGGCCATCAATCACGAAAAGAACGACTTTCTCCACGCCAGAAAAATCATCAACTACATCATCCGATAGATTCACTTTCACCGAAGCTTTAACTGAAAAGATTTTCCCAACAACTGAACCAATGTTGGCGATGTTGAACTGTTCGTAATCTGGCAAAACAAAACTTTCCAAAAAAGAACGACGACTAACCAACCTTTGAACATCTTCTTTGAATATGTCAAAATCCAAATAAATCCCAATCTAGATTTGAAGGAGAGCTTCCTTATATTTCTTAAATAAGAAAACAGCCAGTTAAGAGTTGAAAAGGAAAAGGCAAAATAACCTTGGCACGATAGTAAAGTCAATGAGGGAGTAATTTGGAAGCGTATGCTGTCTTAGGTAAATTGGCTGATATAGATAGAAGATTAGAACTTATTGAACAACGATTGAGAAATATTGAAGCCAAGTTGGATGATATCCAAGGTCACAGTCAATAGTTCAACAAATCGATTCGTAATTAAATAACTACAAGAAATATCATGCGAAAGATATTGAAATTTGACGCAATTACAACTATAGCAAATTTCCTAAAGACATACCAGTATTTCCAATCGAACATCTTGTCATCATATTATGTGACAACTTTACGTTATGCCTTAACTTTAAGAGTGTAATTCGATTAGGTTTGTACTTGATGGGTTTGCCTTAATTGTATAAAAGAAAACTCCAAGCCCAAGAAAGCCAAAGAAAACAGCCTATTTCATTTAGTATGTTACATATTCGAAAATATGTGGAAAATCTTTCACAATATCCTCCTAAGGGCAAAATTCCCGGAAGAAGGCAAAAACTAAAAGCATTACAAAAGAAAAAAAGATTTTGGGTTTTGGTTTTTACGCTCGTTTTCTAGTTATTAGCATTGCCAATATAGCGCCGATTATTACTATCACAACAATGATTGCCGCTACTCCTGCCATTATGTAAGTTTGAGTGGATTCTAAGCTAATTGGTGCAGCTGTTGGTAATGGTGTTGCTGGTGCTGAGTCTACTCCGAAACTTGTTTCAGCAGATGATGGCCAGTAACCATTTGTGCCGTCAAAAGTTGCAATAACTGTGTACTTGCCAGGAATGTTCGGTGTCCATTGGAGACTAAAGGCGCCTGTTGCGTCGGTTTGTGCAGTACCTATTGATCTGTAGTTGCCGTTAGAGTCCAAGACATTAACGGTTACGCTTACGCCTGTAAAGTTGTTTGGAAGTGGTTTTTGCTGGTAAACATAACCCATCCAATCCTTCATGCTGGCATCGGATGCTAATGGAACACCGTTTGGAAAGTCTGCCGCTTGCTGGCTTTGTTTTGTCCCTGCTGAGATATCCGTTACTGTGCCCCTTATGACTAACCCTGTTCCTAGCGTAACGTCAGCTATTGGTGCGTCTACGGTCATAGCGCTTGGTCCTCTGCCTACACTGTAGATTTGATTATCATAGCTGTTTAAGAATGTTGCAAAGCCATCTGCGATTGCGAAGCTGATGAGATTGAATTCTCCGACGTAAGAGTTAAGTGTCCATATTTCTTGTCCTGTAGTTGCATTGACTGCGCGTATTAAAGAGCCTTTGTAGATTGGGTCAGGTATAGTGTGTTCGGTGGTTACTAGGTATATTATTCCGTTGCCTACAGCGTTGATGAAAGTTGGATAATCTCCGTAAAAGATCTGCAAGCCGCCGTAAGTAGTGTTGCCCGCGCCGCCATTGCCATACGTAAATTGCAGGTTTCCATTTGTCAAATTCCAACAGTAAAGTACGCCGCCCATTGCACTAGCGTAAACGTTTCCATAAGCCGCCTGAAAGTCTGCATCAGGAGTACCTGGTTCACCATAATAGTCAAATGCTACTCGAGGTGCCGTTGGACCCCACAGCTTCTCCCCTGTCGCAAGGCTGTATCCTACAACTTGCATAGTCTCTCCATATGATTCAGTGAAGACTCCTAATCCGTTGTTTGCCGTTGGATCAATTACGCCTGAGATGACAGTTAGGTTGCCTGCTGGCGGGTTATATGTTTTTGACCACATTACATTACCTATTACGCCTTTAGACGCGTTAAGGTTAAGAGCGAAGTAGGTGTATGGACCCTGTTGGGTTCCTGTGTTTGATGCGGCGAATCCAGTGGGCAATGAGCCATTTCTACATAGCATCATGTTGTTGGTGAAGGCCGCTACAACTGTAAATGGAGTCGATAGGGCGCCGGATGGTGAAGCTATTTGGGTCATGCTGTTAGCGAAAGGCACCGAGTTGTTCCAATCGTAAGTGGTAGTTCCATGGCCGTTAAGTGTTCCTCCTATGGTAGTGGAGTTCAGTGGGACATTGGCATTGACTGTTAGTGCTGAACCAAAAGGTAATGAAGTAGAGACTCCCGTTTGGCAATGTAGCAAAACCGCCTGTAATTGGAACAGGTAGAGTTGAAACGAGGGCTAGGTTTGATGCGTTGATAATGGATGGTGATAGACTTCCGCCGCCTGTATATGGGTTAACATCGTATTGCCAAAGTTTGGACGAGTTCCACTCAGCCAAGTACCATTGTGGCGCAGCATTTGTGCCAGCGTTAGCAAAGACAAGCCTTAATTGTTCACCGCTTGGACCAGAAACTGTAGTGCCTGAGGGAACATTAGTTACGTTAAACATTGGATCGCCTGTATACGCATCAAACCCTTGAGCAAAGTTGGAAGTGAATAGCATTGGTGGAAATACTCCGTGCTGGTCAGGATCCCAAAGATTGTAAATGTAGCCGAATGATAAGTACGGGAACATCAAGTCGAGACCAGAGTTGTTGTCCTGTACGAAGGTCAACGCAATCGGTAGGTCCACTGTTTGTGCCTGTGAATGCTATAGGCTCAGTATAGTAGAGGTAGCCATTGATTATTATTGGGTTGGTAAATCTATTCTGATACGAAGAACCATCAAAGTAAGCAGATCCCGGAGCAGCACCGCTGGGATTTGAGCCCCCAGCAATAAACGGGTTTCCTCCAACAACTCCCCCGAACTGGATTGGCTTTGTCCACATGATGTGAGCAGTTTGAGGCCCTACAGCATCTCCTGGATACCTTTGGATTTGATTGCCATTGCTCAAGCCAGTAATGACTCCATAACCTGTTGCAGCCGCAACTGGTGAACCGTAGCCTAACCAGTTCGACGAGATTGTCCACCAATCAGTGTTTTCACCATAGATTGGGTGTGTCCAGTAGGCAGTTGGAAGCGGATAGCTATTTATTGCATCAGGAATTGGATTTTGCTGGACCACGAGTGTTGTTGACGCGAAGCTAGGCAGATAAGTATCATTTATCAGCGACGATTTTTCGTAATGGTCATATTGAGCGTAGTCTTGTCCTGGGAAAGTAAAGTTGAAAGTGTAAGTGCCAACTTGGCTGGGAGTAATTTTCGTGTATTGTGATGACGTTGAATCCGAAATTACATCAAAAGTCTGTGTTGTTACTGTTCCGTCAGGCGCTGTAATGGTGAGTTTGTAGTTGTGGAATCTGTAATTGTTTGCTAGCAATGCTGGAGCTGGCTGTGGAGCCATTCGTAGGAACAGCAGCAGTAGTTCCACCTGCTGCGCCAAAAACCGAATCGATCCACATGTAAACGTGTGCTGTTTGACCGAGACCTATTGGGCTTGGTGCCGCAACAATGAATGCATATGTTGGAATTTGCCATGCAGGAGTAATGTGCGCTGACGTTAGAAATTATTGTTGTTGTTGAAGCTCCAATTGAAATTAATAACAGTGTTGCAATTAGTATAGCAACAGCTTTAGATTTGAGATTTTGCATTTTCTTTTCTCCTAAATTTTCATGTTAAGAAAAAGCAGTATAGCTCTTTCTAACTGAAGCCACTTAGTTTCTATGTGTATTTATAAGTTGCGTGAAAACACGGTTCGCAAAGTTCTTCCAGTTTCCATTGAACTTTGAGTATGCTATGGGATACCATTTGAAAAGTTTTCTTGTTGTTTTGCGTTGGTCAGTTCCACTTCACGCTCTCAGACATATCCAGTAATATTCTCGAATCGACCTATATTGGTCAACTGAATCTACAGTTTAAATAAACGAAAAACTGATTCTGCTATTGCTTTGCAGAAGATCATTAGTTCAGCCTAAAACATCATTTTCTTATTCCTGCATCTATGGTCACCAGTCTTAAAAGTGCGTCACATAGAATGAAAATTCTTGTGTTTTCTCGAGAGATTCTTCAGTATTGATCTTTTAGATCTTGCAACATGGAAAAACCAGTTAAGTGAAGTTGAATTCCACATTTGTTGCAACAAATCAATACTTCATCTAAACCTTGGTTATTGACCTTTGCTTCAATAATGGTGTAAGCGTTTTCGGTGCAATCGTCAGGAGAAATTGTGTTTCCGCAGCATGGACAGGAAAAATCCCCTTTTCCACCTATTTTGGTCAAATCTAACATATACGTACTTTTTTGTTTCATTTTTCTTGTCTTCCCTCGCAGGTTCCAATATTGTGGAGAGATTATTAATCGATTTTTCCGATTTTCACTCAAATAAGTACCAAATTACTACCAAATTGAGAGATTTTTCTATGTCATATTTAGAAATCAGTATAAAAGATGGGTTCCGCATCTCATTTAAGTAGCAAGACTAATAATTAGGAAAATATTATTTTTTTCTTAATAGAGGTTGAGTATTTTGTCGTGGGAAGTGTTAGATGAAAGTACGTTAAGCAAAATTAAGAAACAGAAATTTTTTGAAGATGAAACATCAAAGAAACTGATGCCTTTGTACGAATCTGCTAAAAATCCAATAATAAAACTCTATATACATAGCATAATTTTGGATACGATGAGGCATTCGGACACCTATCAAATGCTTATGGATTTGAACGAGCGAGCACAAATAGGTGAAGAAAGTGCGAAACTCGGAGAGCAAGAATTAAAGAGCCACATTGTTGAAGAAGCTAAGATGCTGGCGCAGACGGAACAAATCAGCAAAGTAGTGAAGGATAAGAGGATTAAACAAATTCTTCTCAGTATACTGGAAGATGAACAAAAACATCATAGAGTACTGAATGAGTTGATGAAAATTTTGAAGAAAGAATCAAAAGAGTGGGACGCCTATTTGTATGATCTGATGACTGGTTTCCCATAAACACTTTTTTTCTTTTGCAAGAACAATTCTTTGGAACATAAAATTAATGCAGATTATGCTCAATCTACAAATGAATTAACTTATTTCAACTGTTAAGTTTCTCTTCAAACCGCGATTCTTTATGGAAAAGAATTTTTTGGAACAAAAGAACTTAGCGCCTTACTAAACACACCACAAACATTCAAATTTATTGATAACATAATAGATTGAAGACCGAGGAACATTTTTGAGTGAAAAAAATTCAGGATCAATTATTCAAGCAGAAACCCCAAAAGAACCAAACCCCTCACCTGAGACACCTTCACCATCTATTGAAAACAAAAAAGACACCTCTAAACCTGAAGCAACGCCAACCGAATACAAACTTGGAAAAGAAATCATAGTTCCAAGAAAAATCATTGTTTACGAGACTCGAGTAGATCCAACCGTAATAAGGTTAGCCGCTGAGAAAGTCAAACAACAACCATTTACCAAATTTGGCTTATTGAAACCCAAGCTCGAAGAAATCGAATTTGTTTCTCTAGAAAAATATTATCAACCTTTCATCGTGATTAATGGAAAATACTCGATAGATTACTTCCGCAGATGCACCTACGTGGTGAAGGTTGACGATACGGTCAAAGAAGTCGTTCTACTAAATAACAAAATCTTGCCTCAACACGGCGCAGGAGGCTCACATGGTACTAATAATCAGATCAAACTTGAAGGAGAAGAACGCATATTTAACGAGGCAAAAGCTTTTCTAGTCCTAAACAGTCAAGGCCAAGACACCCCGCCAAAAAGTTTGCCATCTGCTCCTTCAGAAAAAAATCCCCAAGAAATAATTGAACAAAACGGCTTAAAACAATTCGACGAAAACACCGATGTAGACTTCCTTAAGCAAAGAATAATAAACGACCAAGCGACGTGAGCAGAATTGTTAGCGAGAATTTTGAAGTAACAGAACGCTCCATAATTTACGCACCCAGATACAAGTTAACATACATAAATACTAAGAATGCTCAAGAAAAAATAATGGAGTTTGATGGAGTTACATCTGAAAAAATCCAAGCATAATTGAAGCTTTCTAACAAGATAATATGCACTGCTATAGATACAAAATTCCCAAGAACCTGAAACAGTTTTGTTTTAGATTAGTTTTGGTAAATCTAAAATTGTTGAATTACTTTTTTACTATTGCAACCTTAATTTTTCCCACAATTGTTTCAACAGTTTCTTCGCAGACTTCGGGTTTCCAATTGCAAATGCCTTCAATTATCTCATCAAGATAGTGAGCCAACTCTTCACTTGTAACGCCCTTGCAACAATCAACTTTATACTCGATTTCTCCGTTGAACCCGTTTTACCTTAATTTCAACCAAATCATCCTTATCCATAAACTCAGCCCTCAATACAAGCTCAATCGCTATAAATTAAGTTTTACAATCGCACATAACACAATTGGAATAGGCTTTATTAGCTAAACCATTTCAGATACCACTTAAAACTCTCACATTCATCCTTCGAAGAACACTTTATACAAAGAAACTGCTAGCCCGCAACCTTCAATTAAGCAATAACTTTCCCTTCAGAGAGCTCATCAAGACCTAAAAGTCTAGTTCGTCTCTAAAGTTCACCTGACAACCGCTAACCTCTAATTCTTCAGCATTTGAAGTCAATTACGTGACATATTAAAAAGAATTTTCCGTTTTCCCATTCTTAATGTTATAAAGCTCTGATAATTTGACAAGAGTTTCTTTGTAAACCTGTATCGAACTAAGGTATTCACTTATTTCAATATGCTCATCTAAAGTATGATCTAAGTGAGAATCACCTGGTCCATAGGTAACTATCGGCAGGTTCATAGCTTTACCCAAAATATTCATGTCACCAGTTCCAGTTTTGTGCAGAAGCATGGCCGGTTTGTTTAGCACCTTTCTAACAGACGAAGATAACACATGCACAAGGGGTGAAGCTTTGTTAACTTCAAAAGGCTCAACAGTATCCAATACAGTTGCTTTCACAGAAACCTTAGGATTAGCAACATGATACTTTGTAATTATTTTCTCTATTTGCTCAAAAACCTGTGAGGTGCTAAATTGTATTGGCACTCGAACGTCAAGAAACATCTCAACTTCAAAAGGAACAACGGAAGTTGCTCTTCCACCTACAACTTTAACTAAACAGGCTGTGACAGCATTATATGGGCTTGCCGAAGGATCTAACGAAGGATATGAAGACGCATTTTTAATTTGATCCCAAAGCGCATATGCTTTCTCTAAGGCATTATCAAACATCCACGGCGTAGAAGAATGTCCTGTCTCGGTTTTGCAAACGATTTTTAGTTGGATTTGACCTTTATAACCGACGGTTACGTTCTCAACACCACTAGGCTCACCGAAAATTGCGTAATCCGCTTTGATCCCCTGAGTTATGAGATACTTGACGCCTCGGCTGGTAGCTTCTTCTTCCACAACACTGGCAACCAAAATTTCACCCTTAAACCCAGGCTCCTTAGCAGCTTCAACCGCAGCCATAATCATTGCTGCGAGCGGACCTTTGGCATCTACGGCGCCCCTTGCGAAGATTTTTCCTTCTTCAATGCGAAGCGGCAAATGCCCAGCCACCGTATCCATGTGCCCGCAAAGAAGGATAACTGGTTGGCCTTCACCGACAACGCCAATTACGTTGCCGATGGCATCTTTTCCAACTTCAAAACCCATTTTTCTCATTTCATACTCTAAGAAATTGGCTGCATCAATTTCTTTTCCTGAAGGACTGTAAATGCCCAGAAGGTTAGTTAGGAACCGTATTGCTTGCTCGCTCATTTTCTTCTTCTCCTAAGACCTCATCTAGAACAGTGATTGCTCGATCAATTTGCTTCTTGTTAATCACTAAGGGCGGCAACAATCGAACAACGGTTCTTCCAGCATCCAACACCAAAACCCCTTTTTCCGCAGCTTTAAGAATTATGTTACGAACATCAAAACGAAGTTCAATGCCAAGCATTAAGCCTAACCCTCGAACTTCCTTGATGATTCTATGCTTATCCATTAAACCTTCCAGTCGAGACTTAAAGTACTCACCCATTTCCGCAGCGTGATCGACGAGTTTTTCTTCGACAAGCGCATCAATGGCTGCACATCCAGCGGCACACACCAAAGGGCTTCCACTAAATGTAGTTGAGTGCTCACCGATTTTAAACGCTGACATAATGTTTTCTTTAGCTACTGTTATTCCGATCGGTAGGCCACCTGCAAAAGGCTTTGCCAGACACATGATGTCTGGTGTAACATCCCAGTTCTGGCACCCAAACAGTTTACCAGTTCTGCCAAAACTTGTTTGTACCTCATCAAAGATTAACAAAACATTTTTTTCATCACAGATTTTCCGCACCAACTGTAAATAACCGTCCTGTGGAACCCGTACACCGCCTTCTCCTCGGATAGGCTCCATTAAGACCGCGGCTGTTTTCTCAGTTATTGCTTCACGAACTTTATAGGCGTCATCAGGGGCAACGTGTTTGAACTCAGGAACAAGGGGCATAAAGGGTTCACGATACTTCTTGTCCCACGTAGCTGACAGTGCACCCATAGTTTTACCGTGAAAACCCCCCATCAAAGCGATAATCTCTGTTTTACCCGTGAATTTACGCGCAAGTTTTATGGCGCACTCGACAGATTCCGCGCCGCTGTTCGAAAGAAACAATTTATCCAAGCCTTTAGGCATCATCTTAACAAGCTTATCAACAAATTCTGCTCGTTTATCATTATAATAGCTGCCATGACACGTGATAAGTTGTTCAGCTTGAGTTTGAACCGCCGCCACAACTTTGGGGTGACAGTGTCCTAGCAAAGCGACACCATAGCTGGTGGAGCAATCTAGGTATTCTTTGCCATTTATGTCCCATACAATGGCTCCCTTACCTCTTGTGAGTACAACTGGTTTTTTGCTGAAAACATTTGCCATTAACCGAGTTTCAATGTCTATTATTTCTATGTCATTCACCGGTTATCACTGTACCTACCTTATGTTCTAATGCTAAGCTAATAGGCTGATTGCCCGCGCCTGCTGTAACTATGACTTCTTTGACACCTTGATCTAATGCTTCTACAGCTGCATGGACTTTAGTGCTCATTCCAGAACCAATGCTTGACATGACCTCTTTAACTTCTGTTGCACTAATTTTTGGGACACACTCGCCTTTGAACATTAAGCCTTGCACATCTGTGAGTAAGATTAAGCGATCTGCTTTAAGGGCGCCTGCGATGTTAGCAGCTGTTCGGTCGCCATCCACGTTAAGCGGCTCAAAATCTTGGCTAAGCGCAATAGGTGTAACAATTGGAACATAGCCTTTCTCAAGCAAAAGATTAATCAATCCAGAGTTAACTTGGTTTATTTTTCCAGTATAACCGCCGTCGATAACTTTTTTTCTGCCCCGCTCGTCTACATGAATAAGCTTTGCTTTTCGGTCACCCCTCAAAGTTGCACCATCCAAGCCAGTTATTCCAACAGCAGAAATGCCTTCGCGTTGTAATGCTAAAACGATTTGCTTGTTTATTTTTCCCGCCATAACCATTGTGTAAATTTCTATGGTTTCTTTGTCAGTATAGCGGCTTCTAAAACCCTCAGGAGAAATAATGAATTTTTGTTCCTTACCCAACTTAGATGCGATTTCAGTAACTTCAAAACCGCCGCCATGAACCAGAATGACTTTGTTATTTTTGGATACTTCTTTTAAGTCAGCAACTAGTTCTTTAGATGCACCATCTTTGAGTATGCTGCCGCCCATTTTTATTACAAGCAACATAATAGTCACATCGGGTGAAACCCAGTGCTTTTTAGACCAGTTGTTTCGTCAATGCCTAGTTGGATGTTCATGCATTGCACTGCCTGGCCTGCTGCACCTTTGGTCATGTTGTCAAGAGCTGAGAAAAGCAAAAGCCGATTTGCATGCTCATCTATCTCAAAACCAACATCGCAGAAATTTGTGCCCTGAGTTACTTTAGGATCAGGCAACTGGTAAGGTCCTTTTTGATATTTCACTAAGCGTACAAAGGGCTCATTGCTGTACATTGCGCGAAGTGCTCGCCAGATATCCTTGTTCTCGATCTTTTGTTTGGGAAAAGTGTGAATTGTTGCCAGAATTCCGCGGACCATGTTTACCGCGTGGGGTGTGAACGAGATTTTCACTTGTTCACTAGTTAATCCGTTAAGTTCTTGTTCAACTTCGGCGGTGTGTCGGTGGCCAACAACTTGGTAGGGACGAACTCCGCTGAATCGTTCAGGATGGTGGGATGAAAGCGATGGTTTGCTGCCGCCGCCTGATGAACCTACTTTTAAATCGACTACGATTTTATCTTTGTCAACCAGTCCAGCTTTAACTATTGGCGCTAAACCGAGGATAGCAGACGTGGCCATGCAGCCTGGACAAGCAATTATCTTAGCCGTTTTAATTTCTTCTCGATGAATCTCAGGTAAACCGTATACTGCATCCTTAAGCAAATCTGGATGTGCATGTTTCCAACCATAATAAGTTTCATAATCTGCCGGGTTTTTCAGTCGATAATCAGCACTCATGTCAATTACTTTTAACCCAGCCTCTAAGAGCTTAGGAACCAGATTAACGGAGCCCCCGTGAGGAGTCGCAGTGAAGATTAAGTCACAGTTCTTCTGCAACTCATCCATATCTTGAGGTACAAATTTTAGTTGTGTCATGCTTCGCAAGTTCGGATGCATATTGAACAAGTATTCTCCCACGCTTTGTCGAGAAGTAATCATAGTTACATCTACTTGAGGATGCAATAACAGCAAACGCAAAAGTTCACTGCCAACATATCCTGAACCACCAATTATTCCAATTCTCAACATTTTATTTTACCTCTTTCTTTAATTAATGATCAATTAAGCTCAGCGCACTCTTCAACAGGGGAACAGCCACGTTATACCCTGTCGCAAGCCGAGTGTTCTCCCAGAACTCTGGACAAGAATTCGACTCATGAAACACCAATGCACTCTTATTTTTTTCTACGCTTTCTTCAATTATCTTTTTAATATTTTCGTAGTTTACGGTATTAGCATAGCCTTGAAACGCTCGTTCCAATTTACTATTCCAACCTTGAAAATCGGTTCGGCGAGTTTCATCTTGCTTAACCCTTTGAAAAGGCACAAATGCCTTAGCTGCCTTATCAAGTTCAGCCTTAAGACAATCTTCGTCAACCTGCTTATTTTCTTTAACATTCACCATTGCATCTAGAGCAAAAATCCATGCTTCACTACCTTTGCTTAAGCTTCTACCACATTTCACCGCTAAATCCTGAATACTTTTGGGCAGTTTGACACCAAAAACCAAATTTCCCAAAAAAGTGTTGGTCCTAAAATCCCTAAACCCAGCTCTTGCCATCGCAATAGGATAGCAAAAAGGCTGTTTGGCTTTTTCCTTGTGAACAATTATTCTTAAATCGTAAAACCATTTCTGAATCACTTCCTGCGCTACAACACCAACGGGGTTAATTATTGAAGGCTTTGTTTCCTGAATATTCGCAATGAGTTCTTCATCATTATTTGCTAACATGATCATTTTGCCATGAGTTCCAGCATCAGCCTTAATTACAATACCTTCTGAAATAGGAATTTCTTGCTGGAACAGTTCCGCTATGTCTTTTTCATTGTGAATAACTTGGCTATTCTTCAAAGTATCAGTTGAGTCACAAGGGACAAAAACCGTTTTGGGAATCGGCAAGCCATCTTTCCAAAAATTAAGCAATGTACGCAGTTTGCTGTAGCATACAAACTCGATTTGTGAATTGTTAATGGTTTTTTTGCCAAGTTGCTCCATGATGTACGAGGCTTGTAGCCGACGGTTTTTACTTTGAGCGCGATTAAGCACAACAGCGGTCTCATTGATTATGCCTGTGTAGTCTTTGCCTTTAGTTTTAGCGTTAAAGCCAGCCTTAGAAATAGAAAAAGCAATTTTTCTGAAGGGCAGAAAAGTCAAGTCAATGCCTAATTGTTGAGCGGTTAATTTTATGCCGTTTTCATCGTTTTCTGACCGCTCATATAAAAGTGCTACGCTCATCGCTTTTCTGCTCCACCAAAAATACTAATTCAAAAAACTGGTTCAAATAATGAAGACAAGTTGGGGATACTGCTTATTCGCCCCAGTCTTCGCCTTCAATGGTTAATTCTTGAAGGTCTACGCAGCCGCCTTTTACCTGTTTAACTTCAAGTTCTAGTCCGCATCCGGGGCAGCTTAGGATTTCTCCTTTTTCTGTATCTGATGGAACGTCAAGGTCTGCGTCACAATCTGGGCATTTTGCCTTCACTTTTTGTGGATTCGAAATTACGGGTTTAATCATTTTTTATTCGTCACTTTTGTTTTTTTGGAAATGTCTTTTTGATTAATTCCCAGTTTAATTTAAACATTGTGACTTATTTGTTACAACTTGAACTGCTAATGTTCCATTTGGTGCAGGCATTTAGCACTTGCAAAGAGTTGAAAACGTAAAAAAAGCAAGTTAGTACAACGAAAAACGCAAAATAGCTATAATCTTTATAAGGAAAACTACTAGATTTAATGACTGACAAATAACTCGGCGAAAAAAATGGACGATACAGATAGGCAAATAATCAAACTCCTAAAAGAAGATGCAAGAGCGGGCTACGGTGAGATAGGTGGTAAAGTCGGCTTATCTGAAGGCGCCGTGCGGAAAAGAATCAAAACACTAGCAGATGAAGAAATCATACGTAAATTCACAATTAAAATCGGCGTTGCAGAAGGCGCTCAAGCAATAACACTGCTAGCAACTAATCCTTCTAACCCAACCCAGGAAGTTTCAAAGAAAATCCAATCGATACCCAATGTTGAAACAACCTATGAGGTTAGCGGCGAATATGACATCGTTGCAGTAATCAGCGGAATGAACATGACCGAAGTAAATGAATGCATAGAGAAAATTCGCATGGTCGGTGGCATCGTAAAAACCAACACAATGATCGTATTACGCAGTTCTTGAACTCGTTCCTTTTTTGGATCTAGTTGAAGTTTTAGTGTAGCATTTCATTGAATCCATGATAACTCTCGTAAAAAAAATATTATTACGGTAGCTTGTTTTCTTACACTGAACTTTTTTTAATAACAATTAGCAATTTCTTCTTCTTTCTAAAGTCCGACTAAGTTCCTATCAGAAAGGCAATTTTCAAGTAAAGACTTTCGGAGAAACTCAAAAAAACATGGATTTTTTGTCAACGATTTCAACGTATATTTTTCCATTTTCCACTTTACAAGGGTAACTTACCAAAGTTATCGCTTTATTTTCCGAAAACTGCCCATTTCTTATATCAAACTTCCATCCGTGACATGGACACATAATCAAGTATTCATTAAGGATGCCTTTGCTGAGAGAACAGCCTTCATGAGGACAATCATTTGAAACCCCAAAGATTTTTCCCTCTTTTCTTACAAACAAAATAGATCTGCCCTTAACCCGGACAGATATCATATGGCCTTCTTTTAACTCACTTTCTTTCATGCACGAGACAAAATTATCTAAAACCAACGGTCATCGCCCTAACAACTAATTATTTCTTTGCTAGTGATTATGTTGTTGCTTACTTTAGCGTTTTCTGTTCAGGTGCTCAACAGGAATACTAAAGATCTAATGAATCGTAAGGTTTAATATATATCGATAATCCATAGATTCACAGAGGCGGAGAGAAAAAAAATGAATGAAAAATTACAGGAAAGTGCCCAATACCTAAAGTACTGCAGCATTATCGAAAATGAAACTTTTAAGCTCTACGAAGCCTTCTCCAAAAAAATCAATCAGCCCGAAAACAACTTCATCCTAGGACTCGCTTACGACAGCTTAAAAAACTCAAAAATTATCCAGGCGATGCTAGATTCACTTGACCAAATAGAAATGGAAAATAAAAACGACAAGAAGAATCTATTGGAATTAACCGCGGAGATCAAGAACCTAACAAAGAAAATCTCTAAAATCAACAATATGAATTACGTGATATCCTATGAGTTTCTAAAAGAATTCATTAACCTCGAAGACCTACTGAGCGAAATTTACGCAAATTACTTGCAGTCAAGTGGTACAAAAGTTTTAGTGGATGAATTGTCAAAAGCAGTCACTGTAAACTTTGGTAATTTCAAGAAAGTTTTTGAAAACTTTGTGGAAGAAAAAGGAAAACACAGAGAAACGCTCATTGAAATCATATATTGCCTTGAAGCCAAAGAAACAGAAATACATAGGCAAATAACTCCAACAGTTAAATATCAAAACCCCAGCGCATGGAATCACGAATCAACACTTCATGCTTTTTCGACTGCACCAATGAAAGAAAACAGTCAATAAGACAAGCCACCCCACTAAGCTGCAAATCGGAAATTAAAACCGATTAAACAAATCAGTTGGGGCTCAAAAACGTTAGTTTTTTTTCTTTTTACAAATTATTCTTAAAACTAAATTAGCTTTCGAATTCTAAGTTCAATTTCCTCTCTAATTTCCCTAATGGCGAAAGCGACAATCGTAGATTGTAACAGATAACCTTAAGCTGATTTCACTTTCACAACAGTCTCCGCTATTCGGCACTGTAGTTTCTTAGCTTACCTTTTAAATTGTTGGAACGGTAAGCTCGACAAAGTGAATGTGTATGAAAAAGAAAACGATGCTCTTAGCGACTGAAGAAGAACTTTCGCTTGACTTAACTTTGCACGATGTTCCCGCCTCTCTTATTACCGAGTTTGCACAAAAAATCGTGAAACTCTACTATAATGGAAACTTTAACAATGCCATTCAAGACCTAATCAGAAAAACTCTATCGGAACAAGATTACGTTTATTCGCATATAACTCACATTAAAAAACCATCTAAAACTGCGAGATAAGCAAACTATTTAGTCTATGATATTGTGAAGAAAGCATTTTTCCTACTAAATTATTGACTAATTGAAAACTACATCGTGATTTTTTCAGTACCAACTTTCAATATGATGCTTCATCAGAACATTTCCACATCAAAAAAACAAAATGACTCAATAAAAACGTTTCACATGAAAGCTGTCTTAAGAGGAAAGGCTTAATAGTTCTGAGGATAAAATTTTTCCCACATAGGCGTGTGCTTTGGCACTTTCAAGAATGGAGAAGTATCTAGCCGTCATCAGAGTCTTAAACTACGAGGATTCAATAACGCAAAAACAAATCATACAAAAGGCTGACATTAAGTTGTCTTCTCCAAAAGAAATACTACAGTTCCTGGTCCAGTTAGAACTAATAATCGAAAAAAGCCTTGGGAATAGAAAAGTGTATTCGATTACAGACAAAGGACAAAAGTTGTATGAGTATTTCAATTCCAAGGATGACGATTCAATATTTGGCGGAACTAACATAAATCGAATTGATTAATATTAATTTATCAGCTCTCATTGAGCAATTGATCAAAATCTACTTTGGAATTTTTGCAAATCAGAAAAGTAAGTAAATTGCTGAAAACCTATTTGCCCAATTCTTGCTCTTCGTATTGCAGGGGCAAAGTTTTGTCTTCTTCAATGATAGTGAGGGTCTTATCTAGTTCTTTAAAGAATTTAATTACTGATGTTCCACGAGAAGTAGCGATATATGCTGCATTGCTTTTTCCAACCATGTGCTCTTCAATTAATCCTTGCTTAATCAAGAATTCTAAGTATCCTTTTAGCGTGTTTGTTGTGACATTTGCTTCAACTGCAATGTGTGATGCCTTTAGTGGTCCGCTTTCTGCTAAGACCTTCAGAATATCAACGTACATTTCTAATTTGGAGCCCATTTGGTGTTAACCCATCTTACAGGTAAACGAAATTGGGTATTAACAATTTGTGCGTAGAAAAAACTCACGCTTTGTTATTAAAAAAAACCTTTAGCCACAAATTTCAATGAAAAAACAAGGCTGCATAGACCAAAAAACCTTGAGTCAATAGTTACAAGGTATTTCTGGTTACTGGAAAAATAGTTGGAACTAAAATTAAAGTCGGTTTAATTTTATTTTCTCAATTTTTCCAACTGCGTTACCAGTTCCAATATAGGCAATATCTGTTAAGCCAACAAAAAAACCAGTTTCTATAACGCCAGGAATCATTTTCACCTTGACTTCTAATTCGTCAGGCCTACTGATTTCACCGAAATACGAGTCCAAAATGACGTTCCCATTATCTGTTATGACTGGACCAAGCTTGCCTTTACTTTCGCGAACAATAGGTTTCCCGCCAGCTTCAATAATTTTTCGTTTTGCAAGTGAGATAGCAAAAGGCAAAACTTCAATCGGCACAGACTGGTTATTTTCACCCAGTCGATTCACTTTTTTCTTTTCGTCAGCAATAATGATGTTAAGTTTTGAGGCTGAGGCAACAATTTTTTCTCTTGCCAACGCTGCACCCATACCCTTGATCAAATTAAGTTCGGGGGTTATTTGGTCTGCCCCGTCAATTGTTATATCTATTATTGGATGCTCATCCAGAGTTGTAATTGGGATTCCACAATCAACTGCTAACAAGAAAGCTTGATAAGAAGTAGGAATTCCCAAAATACTTAGTTTTTCGGTTTTAATTCGTTCACCTAAAGCTTCTATGGCAAAAGCAGCTGTGCTTCCGCTACCTAAACCAAGAATAAAGCCTTCCTTAACATGCTTGACTGCTTCTAAAGCTGCATTGCGTTTTGACTCTTGAACCCCATCTGTGTTAACTTTCAATTTCCATCTGCCCCAGTTTATCTAAAACCTTTTCAACTTCGCTTCTAATGGAATCTATTCGTTTTTCAGCTTCAGTTTTAGCATCGGGTCTTTCCTCGGGCGGCTTGCGTTTCTTTTTCGGTTTTTCTTCGCTGACTTCTGCCCCTTCAGCCTCTTCATCTTCTTCAGCATCTTCATTTTTTTCCATTCGCGAAGGCGGCATTTGATTGGGTAATCTTACAGGTATTTCTTTTATTGGTTTAACATCAATTTTGGTTCTAAGTTCATCGACTTTAGAAGTTAATTCTCCGAAACGTTCGCTGAAGAGCTTCATTAAATCTTCTTGCATACCTTCAAGATCATGCAAGGCTACAATAGTTTCATCTTTTGAAATAGATTCTTTAATGGACATCATTCTTGCTTTGTAACTTGCTGCAAGTTTTTCTCTTTCTTGCTCAGTAATTTTTCCTTCCGCTTGAGCTTCATACAAACGCCGGATTGCATCACTTAAAATTTCTCGCTCCAAATCAAGCATTCGCAATTCATCTTTTGCATTAGATGCTGTTGATGTTTGAACGCTTTTTGAAATTCTGAACGGTGAAGAAGAATAATCAAGGCTTGGATCATTAATTGCTTTTTGAGGCTTCTTTGGCTGAGGCTTTTTGCCCAGTCTTCTCATGGCGTAAATGACTATTCCAGCAGCGGCAATTATCACTACTGCAACTGTAATCACAGTTATAGGATCGTCGTACCAAGCCATGCCATGTCCTCGGTATCTTGATTATGTACCATTAATATATAAATTATACAAATTCCTTCTAACGTTTCCTAATTTTTGATCATAAATAATGTTCAAGCTAATCTGTTTTAACCCGCTTGACCTGTGCTTTTTCTAAAATGCCGATAATCGGCAAAGAAATTAACATACCAATTATTCCACCTATGATTACCAAACCTGCCCAAACAGTTAAAGCAAACGCGGGAGAAACAAGAACAAAATTCAAAATACTCAGCAAAAATGCTGCGACAATAGTCGCAAAAACAGCAACTCCTACATTTGCAGGTTTAAAGTTAAATCTATGATGATTAACCAAGAAAACTAAATCAAAGAGTATGGCTGCAAGTTGAAGCCTTTACGGGAAGCGGACCACCGCTTAGCAAAACAATGACAGAGCCGATAATACCAACTAATGATACGGCACCATATTGATTTGTTGCCCATATAACAAGAAAAAGAATAAAGAAAATTACTACGCTATGAATTACAGGCAATCCAGTGAGCCTAAAACTAATCGGAGCCACAGTAGTTTAGAACTACCCACAATGCGCTGAAAATGCTGATTAATGCGATATTCACGCTAAAACGTTTTTTTATTGGCGCGTGGTTCAACCGAGACCAGTAACACTTCTAGAAAGTTTGGTAACACCTAATAATAAAAGTCTTATCATACCCATCAAGTTAACGCATGCCAGCATATAGTTAACAAACAGCTAAACTTAAATCTTAAAGATATACACCAAACCTATCTATGAAAGCCATTGCAATACTTGGCGCCATTGCGGCAGCAATATTATTCTTCTTTGCAATAGTTTTCGCTCTTGCCGCTTCAGTTCAAGCAACATCAACGAGACTGGTTACAAGCGGATTACTTTTCATTATTGGCCTTAGCAGTTGTCGCTTGGAATATACTTCGTTACTCGCAAACCCAAAACAGTAATCCAGCGCCTTGAAGTTTCAGGGCAAATGCAAGCAGCAGCAATTAAATGCCCAAATTGTTCGGCTTCAATTGATGCTAAAGAGATAAAAATTGTGTCAGGTGTGCCTTATGTTAAATGTCCTTATTGTGGCACAACTTTTGAGGTAACAGAGGAACCCAAATGGTAAAACATGTCTATTTTTTTGCAGTTATTTTAATTTTAACTGTAACTTTAGCAGCATCAAGCCTGGTTAATGCTCAGAACATAGTTTACAGTATTGATCATCAGTGGGCACAGGTGTTAATTAACCAAGACGGCACCATTGACCTAACTTATAACATAACATTAACTGTTACCTCAGGAATTATTCACGGATTCTATGTTGGTCAACCAAAAAGTGACTTCACAATAGGTCAAGCTGTTGACCAAAACGGAAACCAACTGGCGCGTTTCTGATGCAAGCAGCGGCAGTGACTACAAAGTCGATGTGACCCTTAATCAGCCCTTAACGGCTGGAAACTCTGTATGGTTTACTGTAACGACTAATGTTGCAGGCTTGATAAGCAATGACACACAAAACCCGGGAAACTACGGGATGCAGTTTGCACCAGAATGGACAGATATACCAATTAATGATGTGCGTGTGCAAATCGTTCTTCCGACAGGTGCCACCACGAGCGACGTAAAAACTACGCAGAACTTCTACAACGGTACCTCAATAGTGGATGGAAGACTTGCTGTATATTGGCAAATCCCCGTTCTACAGGCAAACGAACAACACATCGTCGGGGTTTCTTTTCCAGCCAAATATTTACCCAACTATACACCAACCTCTTCCTCAGGAGGCGGCTTTGGCAGCCTTGGGAATTTAGCAAACATTCTTCTTTTGATTGCTTTGCCATTAATTGCAATAATTGTTATAGCATTAGTTGTACAGGTCGCTAGGAAAAGCTCGTATGCTTCGCCAAAAGCTAGCATGGAAACATTGGGAGTAAAACGAGGTTTAACAGCGGTTGAAGCCTCATATCTTCTAGATATTAAGCCACCGCAGATTGTCACTGAAATTCTCTATAGTCTTTTGCAGAAGAGAGCTGTTTGGGTAGAACAAGCTAATCCTGCAATAAAAATTCGTGTGCTTCCACCTTACTGAAAATAAAATCGGAAGCAAGGACAACCCATTGAGGTATTACGAGATTGACTTCCTCAACGCACTCAAACCCGACGGAACCTTGGATGAAGTGAAACTAGCTCACACAATCATGTCTTTGCGAGACACAACTGAGCAAAAAATGCAGGGTTACAGCCGAAAAGACACAGTTGACTATTACAGAAAAATCGTTGCTCAAGCGTGGACCCAGGTGCAGCAAGCTGGAACGGCTGAATTAGCATCAAACGCTTATGATGAGCAACTGCTATGGCTTATGCTTGATCCCAACCAGCGGTCACAAACCGAAACTATCTTCCAGAACAGACCATTCCAGCCAAACCCGCTTTGGTTCTGGTGGTGGTACGGCTACACAACATATCACCCTAATCCAGTTATCCAACCAAATATTAGTGCTCCTGCACAATCAGCTAAGCCTCCAGCTATTCCTGGAGCTGACTTTGCAAACAACATAGCGACCTCAGTAGAAAAAACTTCAAACAACATAGTAGTGAATGTAGAAAAGTTCGCCAACTCCATTGTTCCACCACCGCCAAAAGCATCTCATGATCCAGCACATCCCAAAGCTGACTGTGTCTGTGCTTGTGCAGCATGCGCCTGTGCTTGCGCTTGCGTTTCATGTGCTTGTGCCTGTGCGGGTGGAGGTGCCCATTAAGATGAGTTTTCTCAAAAGAATTGTTGGCAAAGCAAAGATTGCCCCAGGACGCTATACCTACCGTGGGGAAAACAAGTTTGCAGGCATGTCCCTTCAGCTTAGAGTAGAGCAAGATGGACAAGGCGTAATGGTGATTAATGCTAATTCCGTGCTTCACTTAAACCACACTGCAACTGCATTTGCATACTTTTTCATGCAAGGACTCTCTAGAGAAGAGATTTTGAAGAAAATTCAGCGCATGTACCGCGTGAATACTGAAACGGCAAAAACCGATTATGAAAAACTCATTTATTCAATTAGCACCTTGGCGCAAACTCATAAAGTTGATCCCGTTTCTTTTCTTGAAATAGAAAAAGAGGAACCCTTTAGCCACCAATATTCAGCACCTCTGCGCATGGATATGGCGTTGACGTTTAGATGTCAAAATGACTGCGTACACTGCTATGCTGGAGGGCCACACAAGACTCCTGAGTTAACAACGGCTCAATGGCAAAAAGTAATCGATAAACTTAGCGAAATTGGTGTTTTCATCCTAACCTTCACTGGCGGCGAACCTACATTACGCGATGACTTACCAACTTTGATACAGTATAGTCAAAACAAGGGTATAGTTACTGGGTTAATTAGTAATGGACGAAAACTCAAAGATGAAGAATACGTTAAAACACTTGAGAAGTCTGGATTAGATTTTATTCAGATAACTCTTGAATCTCACAAACCTCAAATCCACGACAAAATAACTGGAGAAAAGGGCAGTTGGAAAGAAACAGTTGCGGGAATAAAAAATGCTGCAGCATCGAAAATGTATGTTTCAACCAACACAACCCTGAACAAGCAAAATGAAGCAGATTTTTTGACAACTATTGACTTTATTAAAGGTCTTGATGTAAACGCGTTTGGCTGCAACAGTCTAATATATTCTGGGAAGGCTCCTGAAGCAAGCCAAGAGTTTGCATTAACAACTGATGAGTTAAAGATCTTGCTACCTAAAATCAGAGACAAAGCCCACCTACTTGGTCTAAAGTTTCTGTGGTACACACCAACACAATACTGCAATTTTGATCCTATACAATTAGGTTTAGGTATCAAAGCTTGCACAGCAGCTATGATAAACGCTTGCGTTGGACCAAATGGCGACGTTTTTCCATGCCAAAGTTATTTTGAAAGTTTGGGGAATATTCTTACAGATTCATGGGAAAAGATTTGGAGTAATCCTTTAGCTGTGAAACTGCGAAGCAGAGACTATGTTGAACAAAAATGCAAAGATTGCTCTCAATTGGAAGTTTGTGGTGGCGGATGCCCTTTGGAACTCCAAAACCGAGAGCATCAATGTAGTGAAACAGCATAATTTATCTTTAGCAAGCTACCATTTCCTCTTTACTAGATAGCGTATTTGTGAGTTTAGAAAAGAAATGGTCACTGCAGAGAAACGTAGAATGGTAGTTTTTGATGTTGAAGGAGTGCTGATTCCGAAAAACCGCTTCATTTTCGCGATAGGAAGAAGCCTGGGTTTTAGTAAACTAATAAAGCTACTGTTCTTCGGTTTTCTCTATGAATCAGGCATAGTTAAGCTCGATTCAGCCTTAAGAAAAATCTTTAGAGAACTGAAAGGAGTTGAACTTGACACTTTAATGCTTATTTTTGCGACAATTCCGTCTACACCATACCTTCAAAATATTTTTTCCCAAATTAAAGAAAGAAATTGTAAAATAGCTTTGATCAGTTCAGGCCTGCCAACCATCATAGTAAAAAAGTTAGCTACCGCTGTAGGTGCAGAATATGCCTACGGCATAGAAGTTGAAACCAAAGATGGCAAGTTGACCGGTAAAATCACAGGGGACGCTATTGAACCCAGCGGCAAACTGAAGATTCTTTGTCAAATACTGGAAAATGAAAAATTGAGTATAAATGACTGCGTAGTCGTTGCTGATGATAGAAACAATCGCTGCATTTTTCTCACAGAAGCTTTAAAAATTGGTTTTAACCCTGATTTCATTATTAGGGTTAAAGCTGATAGGGTAGTAAATGGTTCACTTTCTGGAATCTTACCCATTATAGATGGGAAACAGCACAAACATTCTTTTCCGTCTGTCAATGATTTTGTAAGAGAAGATATTCATGCATCAGGTTTTTTTATGCCGGTTGTCGCTAGCCTAATTGGTGTTCCTTTAGTCGGTTCATTAATTTTCGGCATAGCACTCATCTACACAATATCAGAACTCTGGCGTCTGGAAGGAAAAGAATTATCGATAATTTCAGCAATTACGCGTCATGCCGCCAATCAATCAGAACTGCGAGGTTTCGCTGCGGCACCCTTGTATTTTGCATTTGGTATTCTCTTTACTCTAGTCTTCTTCCCTCATCCAGCAAGTTACGCTGCTATTGCCATGTTTTGTTTAGGTGACAGCGCTGCTTCGCTTTTTGGAGGACTAATCTCCACCTCATTGCCGTTCAATAAAGGCAAAACTTGGGAAGGTTCTTTAGCGGGCTTCTTTTTCGCGTTTTTAGCAGGGACCTTTTTTGTTTCCCCATTATTCGCTTTAGCTGGTGCAGCGATTGCTATGACAATTGAAGTTCTTCCATTGCCAATAAATGATAATGTTCTAGTGCCGGTAATTACTGGTGCGGCATTAACATTACTTATCCACTGAAGGCTCTAACGAAATTACTGCTTTAAGATAATCCTTTACGAAGAATTTTTTGCCTTTTTGAATTACGACATGCCCTTCCTGCTCCAAAAGTCTCTTTTGCGATTCAAAACCACCGGGTATTTTTCATTCAGTAATCCGCCCGTCTTTAGAGTTCGCCAATAAGGAGTAATTTCGGTCGCTCCTTGTTCTGTTGCTCTTCAGCAGCATGGGCGGATATCCAAGCAAAAATTCCAGTAGTTAATGGACAACCAATTGTAGCATGATGTTTGGTTGCAAGGGCTGAGCGGATTTCGTTAATGGTTATTAGTTTTCCTTTGGGAACTTTTTTCATTAACTGGTCTACTTCGATGGGAGCAGGGATTACTAATGTGCCAGCACCCCATTTTTTGCTCATTCGTCCGCTTATTTCTTCAACTTTAGGGTAGCCTTTACTATTGTTTAGTTTTTCCTGCCAAGTAGGTTTCTTTGATGGCATAAAGTAACCAAAAAATGTATTGCCGAGGATTTTAATGAAACTTTCTGAAAGGTTATTTCTTATTTTGCGAATTAGCGAGATCAAGTTTCTGTTGATGATTTAGCTTTTTTAATTTCTCTTTCACGCTTCATCGCTTTGCTTCTTGAATCCAATATTTCAACGTACGCTATTTTTTGCGGTCTATGTGATTTTGTGTATTTTGCGCCTTTTCCGTTTTCATGTTGTTTTGTTCTTGCATTCTAAATCCTTGGTGTAGCCAGTGTAAAAGCTCCCGTCACAGCAAAGCAAAATGTAAACGTAAAATGACACTTAGCGTTAAGTCTCCTTGATTTCGCGTGGCAGATAATCGTATACAATTCCTTTCTGCATTGCTCTTTTTAGATAAGCTTCAGGATCAATTTCCTGAACTTTTGCTCGGTCAACATCAATAATGTAAATTTCATGTATGCGTGCATTTCGTATTTCTTCAAGAGTCACCGGCGGTTTCTGGTAATATGCATCTACGAGATTTTTTATCTGCAGTATTTCCCAATCAGCTCTATTCCTTGGCGGCTTAGCCAAAGCACGGGGAAAAGGCAAAATATAATGAGGAGGCACACCTAACGCAAATTTTCCAGCAAAACTACTGTACCTAATTATTTTGCTTGCTAGCCGTGCAGAAGTGTAAGTTAATGGCGCCAAAGCGTTTTCTGGAGGAATAAAACCAGTTTCAATTTCAACAATAGCGTTTCCTAAACCCTTTATTGCATATAAATCGCAAGTCAACAGTTCATTTAACTGGTATTCAATTTGAACGCCGTAGCCTTTTTGAATAAAATATTTGGCGCATACAAGCTCCATGACAGAATGGTTAATTTTTACAACATTTTCTTTTTGCAGCTTCACCAACCAGTCTTTTAAAATTTTTAGGCTATCTGCAACTTCTTTTTCACTATCCTTTGTTAGCCTAGAGAGTAGAACTGTTAAATCTTGCTCAAACTTTTGCCTGTTACTCAATATTGCTTCTTTCCGATTGGTTGGCAACTATTAAACTAATGATTTAACAATATATAAAGCCAGAAAAATTTTATCCTGATTACTGCAAATAACAACACTCAGTTGAACACATTTTTAACTTCAAAGCGTTTTCGCACCGTTTTCCTGAGCATTACAATTCGTCCATCCATTGAGCCCTCTACTGAAAAGAGAGGAATCGGTAAAACTAATCCCCTCTTGAATTTGTAAGATAGAAAGTGTTTATCAATAGCTTTTTCAGTCACTGGATTGAATTGATCATGAGGCGACTCTCCACTGGATCCTCTTATGAGAGCTCGGCCCCTGTTTTTCAAAACACGAAAAATCTCTAACGCATATTTGGATCGAATATTATCCTCGATTAGATGGAATAACCCACGGTCGGTTACAAAATCGACGGACCCATCTGTTATGGGCAATTGAATAACGTTTCCTTGGCACCAGTGGACTTCAACATGGGCTTTTCCCGCTCTTTTTTCTGCGATTCTGAGAGCGGCAGCACTGATATCGACACCTATTACCTTGAACCCACATCGAGCCATGAAGATCGCATCTCCTCCGCCTCCACAACCGACATCAAGAACCATAGCATTTCTTGGAAGAACATTGGCGACTACAAGTGCAATAAGCTCGGGAGAAGGATAACTAAACTCCCAGTGTTTGTATTCTCCTGTCTCATAAGCCGTTTCCCAATAATTATCGCCTACCGTATAGATTCACCTTTTTGGATGATTCTAATTTAACTGTGGCATTCTTCAAGGTTTAGTTAGTTAGTCATGCGTTAAAAGAGTAAGCAACCGACCTTTGAAAGCTAATTTTTAATTCGCAAACAAGGAAAAGTCAAAAAGAAGTCATTTTCTTGAAAATGTTGATTCTAAGTTTTCGTGGTTGATAGAACAAGCCTTGCAAAGTTAACGTCAACTTCAACTATCTTGCAATTTTTGAATTCTTTAGCTTCGCCCAGAACATTTTTGGTTACTACGTTTTCTCCTTCAGACTTAGCGTAAATTACATCCTTGAACTGTATTTCTCCATTGAGGATAACATTAAATTCACACATAACGTATCAAAATAAAAAAAGAAAATTCTCTTTTATAAGGCTTTTAACGGATTAACCCAAGTATATACATGAAACTTTAGAAAAAGATGTGGAGAATTACCTCAACTAAGTTAAAGTATTCCCGCAAGAAGTCTAAACAATTAAGAATTACACCGTAAACCTTTTATTCGTACAGTTATGTTCTTTTAGAGACTGGTATTTAAGAGGAATAAAGATGAGGGATCGTCACCTCAATAGCTGGGATCGTCGGGTACTTATTCTTTGATTCGCCCAGGAACCCCTCTGAAAAATTACCTACAAAATTCTCAATCCATTCTTTTCAAGACGACAGCATAAATAATTTCATAAAAGGAGACCAATGAAATGACCAAAATGTCTGGTGCAAAAGCACTAATAGAATCCCTTGAACAACAAAACGTCGAAGTGATATTCGGCATCTTAGGTGGAGCTATACTGCCAGTCTACGATGCATTATGCGGCAACGAGAAAATTAGACACATACTCGCAAGACATGAACAAGGTGCGGCACATGCAGCCGAAGGCTATGCAAGAGCTAGTGGACGAGTAGGAGTCTGCCTGGCAACATCAGGACCAGGAGCTACAAACTTAGTCACGGGAATTGCAAACGCGTACATGGATTCTTCCCCAATGGTAGCTATAACAGGGCAGGTTCCATCAACAGGCGTTAACTCTTCCTACATGATTGGAAGAGACGCCTTCCAAGAAGCAGACATAATAGGCATTACAACCCCAATCACCAAGCACAATTATCAGCCAAGAACAATTGCAGAAATACAACCAATGGTGAACGCAGCATTCTACATAGCATCCACAGGCAGACCAGGACCAGTCCTCATAGACATGCCGAAAAACGTGCAGTCCGACATCGCCGAAGTAGAATTAGGAATTTCAGACAAAATTGAAGCACGAGGGTACAGACCTGCTTTGGAGCCAGACTTAGCTAAAATTAGCGAAGCAGCTAATTTACTTGCAGAAGCTGTTGAACCACTGATATTAGCTGGTGGCGGAATCATTTCTTCTAATGCATCAGACGAACTAATGCAAATGTCCGATTTGCTAATGGCGCCTGTTGCAACAACATTCATGGGCAAAGGAGCTTTTCCTGAATGCCATCCCTTATCAGTTGGATGCATAGGAATGCATGGAAACCCAGCTGCAAACAGGCTGATTGGTGAAGCAGATGTACTATTAGCGGTTGGAACAAGATTCTCTGACCGTGCAACAGCAAACTTGGATACCTTCGCGCCTAACGCCAAAAAGATTCACATAGACATTGACGCTGCAGAAATCGGCAAAAATATTGAAGTCGATGTTCCCATTGTTGGAGACGCAAAAATATCATTAAAGCTATTGCATGCTGCCGTATCAAAGAAGCTTCCGAAAATGAAAGTTAGTGCTTGGTCGAAACGTGTTAAAGAAGCCAAAGAACTGCTAAGCCCATTGCTAACGGAGAGACCTAAAGACTTGGTTCCTAAAGCCCTACTGATAGAACTAAGAAGACTACTACCCGAAAACACCATAGTCACAACAGAAGTTGGTCAAAACCAGATGTGGTCAGCTCTATACTTCCAAGCTTTGAAACCGAGAACTTTCATCAGTTCAGGCGGACTTGGAACCATGGGCTTCGGTTTCCCAGCGGCAATTGGGGCAAAAGTTGCATGCCCAGACAATCCAGTCGTGGACATAGCTGGCGACGGCAGTTTTATAATGACCGAGCAAGAACTCGCATGCTCAGTGAATGAGAAGATTCCTGTCACGGTCATAGTACTTAATAATTCAGTGTTAGGTATGGTTGCGCAATGGCAAAGAACGCTCTACAACCGCCGTTACATGGCTGTTAACTTAGGAAAAACACCAGACTTCGTAAAGCTGGCAGAGGCATATGGCGCGCAGGGTCTACGAGCAACATCAATCGAAGAATTGCAAAAGGCAGTTAAAACAGCATTAAAAAGCGAAGTCACAACAGTAATTGATGTGCCTATCGGCTCAGAACATGATGTCGTCCCATTTGTTCCTCCAGGCTGTGGTTTGCCACAACAGAGAGGTGACTACTAATGGAAACTGGAAAAACAAAAATAATCTCCGTTCTCGTCGAAAACAAGCCAGGAGTACTTCACGGAGTCTCAAATCTATTTAGACGAAGAAACTTTAACATTGAAAGCATAACAGTTGGTCCAAGCGTTCATGCCGACATATCACGCATGACAATCACGGTTAATGGCGACGAAAAAACACTCGAACAAGTGGTCAAGCAACTAGCGAAACTCATTGATGTCCTCAAAGTGGAGGAGTTAGAAGAAGGACATTTTGTGATGCGGGAACTCGCTTTAATAAAAGTTAAAGTGCCAACTCCAAAAGATCGCTCAGACATTATTAATTGTGTAGATGTCTTCAGGGGACGAATAATAGACGTAGCAATCGACAGTTTAACGGTTGAAATCACCGGAACACCAGACAAACTAGATGCCTTTCTAAACTTAATGCAAACCACTGGTGTCATTGAACTGGCAAGAACCGGCATTACCGCATTGGCAAGAGGAGCAAAAACAGTAAGAGTAGACGAATAAATCGTTTCTTTGAACGGAAACGCTTAACTCTTGGTTTCTCAAAAATGAGAAACGCTGACAAATAGATTGCACAAATATAATTAATTATTGTAAAAAAGAGAGAGCAACAATGAACATTACAGAAAAAATCTTGGCTAAAGCTTCAGGAAAAGATGTTGTGCACCCTGGCGAAATCATCGATGCAAACGTAGACATGATTATGGTGCACGATTTAACTGGGCCTTTAGCTGTTGAAGCCTTCAACAAAATAGGCATACAAAAAGTTTGGAATAATCAAAAAGCAGTGATAATACTGGATCATCAGGTGCCGGCAGAATCAGTAAAAGCCGCGGAACTACACAAGACCATGCGTCAATTCGCAAAAGATCAAAAAATACGAATATATGACATAGGTAGAGGTGGAATATGTCACCAAGTTATGCCTGAAAAAGGACATGTAGTTCCAGGAACAGTAATTGTTGGCGCTGATTCACACACTTGCACATACGGAGCTTTCGGAGCTTTCGCCACAGGAATAGGCTCAACTGAAGCCGCAGCAGTAATGGCGACAGGAAAAATTTGGCTAAAAGTTCCAGAAGCAGTCAAAGTAAACGTGAACGGAGAATTTCAAAAATTCGTAACACCAAAAGACCTAATCTTATCAATAATTGGCAAAATGACCGTTGACGGCGCCACCTACAAAAGCGCAGAGTTTACAGGTCCAACAATCAGAAATATGAGCATGTCTGGACGAATGACAATTTGCAACATGGCCGTAGAAATGGGCGCAAAAAATGGCATCATCGAACCAGATGAAACAACGCGCAAATTCCTAGAAGGCAGGGTAAAAACAATGCCAGACTTTGCATCGCTGAAAAGTGACAAGAACGCGGTTTACGAACGTACGGTCGAATTTGACGTTTCAAAGATGGAGCCGCAAGTTGCTTGCCCATCATCAGTTGACAACGTTAAACCTGTTTCAAAAGTCAGCGACATGCCAATTGATCAAGCGTTTATCGGTTCATGCACCAACGGCAGAATCGAAGACTTACGTTTAGCTGCGCAAGTGATGAAGGACAAACACGTAAAAGACGGGGTCAGAGCATTGGTGATTCCAGCTTCCCAAGAAGTTTACAAACAAGCGTTAAACGAAGGTTTAATCGAAATCTTCAGTGATGCAGGAGCAATAGTCTGCGGTTCAGCGTGCGGTCCATGCTTAGGAGGCCACATCGGACTATTGGCAGCAGGTGAAGCTTGCGTTAGCACATCTAACAGGAACTTTGTTGGAAGAATGGGTAGCACAGAAGCAAGTGTGTTCTTAGCATCTCCAGCAACGGTTGCAGCTTCAGCCCTTAAAGGAAAAATCACTGACCCAAGAAAACTGGAGGCAAAAGCATGAACATGAAGATCAAAGGACCAGCAATAAAATTCGGAAACAATGTTGATACAGATGTGATTCTGCCAGGAAAATATCTGATCTTAATTGACCCTAATGAGTTAGCAAAACACGCTCTGGAAAGCTTAGACCCAACCTTCCCAGAAAAAGCAAAAAAAGGAGTTATCCTAGTAGGAGGCAAAAACTTTGGTTGCGGCTCAAGCCGAGAACAAGCCCCCTTAGCTCTGAAATACGCTGGAGTAAAATGCGTGTTAGCCGAATCCTTCGCTCGGATTTTCTTCCGAAACGCCATAAACATCGGATTGCCAGTAATCGAGTGCAAGGGCATCTCAAACGCTGTTGAAACAGGCGATCAATTAGTCATAGACTTTGAAGATAGTAAGATAGAAAACGTAACTAACGGCCAGAAGTTTCAATTAGAAAAGCTGCCTCAATTCATAATAGAAATATTAGTTGATGGCGGATTAATCGAAAACTTACGTAAAAGGATGAACAAAAAATGACACAATATATAATTTCCTTAATTCCTGGGGACGGAATAGGTCCAGAATTAACTGAAGCAACTCTAAAAGTATTAGACGCAGTACAGAAAAAATTTGGTGTAGAGCTCAAGATTGTTGAGGCAGAAGCTGGCGACGGAACTTTAGCAAAAACAGGCGCAGCCTTGCCTCAAGAAAGCATAGAAAAAATCAAGGCGTCCCACGCTTGCTTAAAAGGGCCTGTAGGCGAAAGCGCAGCCGACGTGATAGTCAAACTACGAGTAATGTTTGATTTGTACGCTAATTTGCGTCCACTGAAAGCTTATCCCAACGTTCCTGTTGCTCACCCTGACATTAATATGATATTTGTTAGAGAGAACACTGAGGACGTTTACAAAGGCTTAGAATTCGCAATAGGTAACGACACAACAATATGCATGAGAGTTATCACACGTAAAAATTGTGAACGCATAGCTAAAAAAGCGTTTGAGATTGCACGTTTACGCAATGGCAAAAAGAAAGTAACCGCAATCCACAAAGCCAATGTTATGCGAGTAACTGACGGCTTATTCGCCAGCGTATGCCGTGAAACAGCGAAACAATATCCAGACATCGCGTTTAACGAGTTATATGTTGATGCAGCATCAATGCGACTGATAAAAGAACCAGAAGTATTTGACGTCTTCTGCACCTGCAACATGTTCGGCGATATTCTATCCGATGAGGCAGCCCAACAAATCGGCGGCTTAGGTATGGCGCCCGGGGCAAATATAGGTGACAATTTTGCGCTCTTTGAGCCAATCCACGGTTCAGCACCAAACAGAGCAGGAAAACAAACTGCAAATCCAATCTCTATGATACTGTCAGCAAAAATGATGCTGGAATGGCTAGGCGAAAAATACAGCGACAAAAAATGTATAGAAGCAGGAACTGCAATTGAAAATGGAGTAGTATATGCTTTACGTAACCGTCAATCTGTTCCAGACTGCGGCGGCACAACCACAACATTGGGAATGGCAGAAGCCATCGCAGCAGCCTTAACAGTGAAAACTGGTTGAAAGTATGACAAATGAAACCCAAAAAACCATCCGAATTTTTGACACAACTCTAAGAGACGGAGAACAAACTCCAGGTGTATCTTTAACTGCAGATGATAAGATAGAGATTGCACGCCAACTAAGCAAGTTAGGTGTCGATACTATTGAAGCTGGTTTTCCAAGTTCTTCTGACGGCGAAAAAAAAGTCGTTAAAGATATTGTCAAAATGGGTTTAACGTCTGAAATCTGTGCTTTATCCAGGGCAACAAAAAGTGATATTGACGCTGCAATTGATTGCAACGTTGATTTGATTCACGTCTTTATTCCAACGTCTCCTGTCCAGATGAAGTATGCAGTAAACCTAACACCTGAACAAGTACTATCTGCAACTGCAGAGTCGATAGAGCATGTAAAAAAGCACGGGGTAAAATGCGAGTTTTCGCCCATGGATGCCACACGCTCAGAAATACCCTTCCTAAAACAAGTATGCCAAGTAGCAGAGAAAGCTGGAATGGACAGTCTAAACATTCCCGACACAGTCGGCATAATGATTCCTAAAACAACCATCAAACTAATTGAAGAACTAAAAACTGTAGTCAAAGTTCCAATAAGTACCCATTGTCACGATGACTTTGGCTTAGCAGTTGCAAACTCTTTAGCCGCTGTTGAAGCTGGTGCGGCTCAAGTGCACGTTGCCGTTAACGGATTAGGTGAGCGAGCTGGAAACGCTTCTTTAGAAGAAGTTGTAATGGCGCTTCATTCAATTTACAGAATATAAGACTGGCGTGAACACCCGATTATTATACAGCACTTCCCGATTGGTTTCTTCCTTAAGTGGCATAGCGGTGCAAGCGAACAAGGCAATTGTTGGCGAAAACGCTTTTGCTCATGAATCAGGCATCCACACCCGTGGCGTGACAGAGAAACCATTAACCTTTGAACCCATAGATCCCGAATTAGTCGGACGAACAAGAAAACTAGTGGCTGGAAAACTAGCTGGAACAAGCGGCATAAAAGCTGAACTGGAAGAAGTAGGCATTCACCCAACTGGAGAGCAGCTCAAAGAAATTGTCCAACGTGTAAAAGAACTAGGTGACAAAGGTAAAATGGTGACGGATGCAGATTTGCTGGCGTTAACTTCTGCAGTCATGGGCGAAGTCATTGGAGAAGAAAAAATCGTTGACTTATGCGATTTAGCTGTTGTAACAGGCATAAAAGTAATTCCCACTGCTTCAGTTAGGCTTACTTTGGATGGAAAAGAATACATTGCGGCAGAAACCGGCGTAGGTCCAGTTGACGCTGTCTTAAAAGCTATCCAAAAACTAACTAACAATTTGGAAAGTATAAGGCTTAGCGAATATCGTCTTGAAGCAATCACTGGCGGTTCAAATGCCGTTGCGGAAGTTGTTATAAAAGTAGCGGATGAAAAAGGCAACATTGTTTCTGCGCGAGCTGCAAGAGAAGATATTGTGATGGCAAGCGTTGAAGCAATGATAAACGGTATTAACAAGCTCTTGATAAAGAATCGTAAGCAGGGAAACAAAAAGTGAAGACTGTAGCCTTCCAAGGCGAACCAGGCGCTTACAGTGAGAGCGCAGTTTATCAGTTCTTCGGAAACGGTACCAAAGTTAAACCATGTAAGGATTTCAAGGCTGTTTTTGACAGCGTTTGCGCTGATGAAGCCGAGTTCGGCGTTGTTCCAATAGAGAATAGTATTGAGGGCAGCGTCACACAGAATTATGATCTATTTCTTAGGTACGATTTGAAAGTTTGCGCCGAAATCATTGTTAAGCTTGAGCATTGTCTAATTGCTAACCCAGGAACCGCTTTGGAAGATATTAAAGTGGTTTATTCGCATCCGCAGGCACTGGGACAATGTCGAACCTTTCTTGAAGAGTTCGGACGTGAATTAATATCCACTTATGACACGGCCGGTAGCGTTAAAATGATTAAAGAAAAAGGTTTGAAGAACGCGGCGGCAATTGCAAGTGAAAGAGCAGCCAATCTATATGGAATGCATATCCTCGCGAAAGATATTTCTGATAACCCTGAAAATTACACGCGTTTCTTTGTTCTATCAACAGAAGATGCGGCGCCAACAGGTAAAGATAAAACTAGCATAATATTCGCGGCTAAACACGAGCCAGGCTCTCTCTACCACGCACTAGGTGAATTCGCTAAACGCAATATCAACCTAACAAAGATCGAGTCAAGACCCACAAGGCAAACACCTTGGGAATACAACTTTTACCTTGACTTTGAAGGACATAGAACCCAACCCCAATGTGCTGAAACATTAAGTGCATTGGACAAATTTGCTATATTCGTTAAAGTTTTAGGTTCTTATCCCAAAGCTAGATAATTCATCATTCTTTAGGTTTTTTGGATTTCTTAGCAGGTAAGGACGAAACGTATCGTTTCGATTTCTCTAGCAATTCACCAAAAAGTCTATCATCAGAATACATTGATTTTGGAAGAACAACATACCCTTTCATCGGTCGTCCAGGCATAGGTTCAAAAAAAGCTACATCTTTACAATTTTTTGTCAAGTTAGCGATATCATCGTCCGGTAACCTAAGAAATAGTTTGTCACCGTGAACTCCCACAAACATGTTACCATTAATAAAATAAGCAGGATACCCAAACATCTTCTTGTAATCGCAATTACTATTCTTCATTTTGTCAGTTATGAATTCAACTAGTTCTACGGGTGCTTTTTTCCATTCCATAAAATCATTTGGCATTTCCAACTATTAAAACTCTTTTTGATACAAGAATGAACACATAAAGAAATATCAATGTCCCAAAACTAAAGGAAAGAAATTATTCCTCAGTTGATTCAAGCATTTTGTACATTATTTCATAAGACTTCGCGTAGTCACTATCAGTCGCTACCAGTTTTGACTTTAGGCGCTCCATTCTCTTAACGATAGCATCAACATCTTTGGTTTTGATAAGCTCTAGCCATTCTTGTGCTTTAGCCATGAATTGGTCTTCAATTTTTCCAAGTTGAGGCAAATTTGTTTGAAGGCTAGCGTAAAGGTCGGGCGTTTCCAGCGCAGTTGCTTCCGCCAGAGTAAACAACATTCGATAAGTTGTGCCAGCAACTTTTTTGCTTTCAGGGAAGTTCTTTTGCTCCAGAAGCGTTTCGCATGTAACTAAACCTAGAAAATGCGGCAAACCCAAAACAACTGACATTAATTCATCGTGTTTTTTTGGTGACATAATAAAGACGTGTGCTTCCTCAGTTTCCAGCCACTTCTTGAATTCATCAGCGAACTTTTCTTCCGCTGGGTTGGTTGGGGTGAGAACATATGCTTTGTGTTTAAGCCCGTTGCTTCCTGGACCAAAAACTGGGTGAGTACCCAAGACTGTAGCAGTTTTAATGTATTGGTGCATGGTTTTAACTGGAGCTTCTTTGATTGAGCAAATATCCATTACGACTTGGCCTTTATGAAGGACAGGACTGATTGCTTTAACAACTTCTTCGATTGCGCTTATGGATACACAAAGGAAGATTTGATCAGCGTCTCTTACAGCCTCTTCGAAATTAGTGGTTAAATCAACAGTTAAATCTATGAGTTTCTTAAGTTTCTCTTTTTTCCTATCCGCCAATATGACTTCGTAATTTTTTGAATTAAGAAATTTTGCGAACCATACGCCCATTTTTCCTGCGCCAATTACGGCAACTTTCATCCCAGGGCCTCACTGATTATATCCAGAGCAGTCTTTATTTCTTCTCTGGGCGCAGTTAATGAGATACGGAAATGCTCTCTGTAGTCGCCAAAGGACGTGCCTGGAGCGACTGCTACCCCTTTATCGAGCAATTCTAAAGTGAATTTTTCCGAGTCTAAACCCTTACGCTTAGGGAAAACGTAGAATGGCGCTTCTGGTTTCGTGAATGAGAGTCCTGCTTTTGCTAAAGTTTTGGTTGCCATCTTTGCCCGTTCTTGATATTCATCTTTTATTGTTGTAGCAAGTTGTTTTTCCATTTCCAGCCCTTTTAAAGCAGCTTCTTGAATGAATACTGGAACGTTGTTAATTGTGATTTGGTTAAGCTTAGTTATGTTGTCGACAAGTTGCTTATTGGCAATGATATAGCCTATTCGCCAGCCCGTCATGGTGAACGTTTTGGAGAAGCCATTGGACAGAATATGTTTGTGTCCTCCATTATATTCTAAGATGCTTTTTGCTTTGGTAAATGCAATTGTGCTGTAGACTTCATCTGAGAGAATTGTTACTCCTTTCCTGTTGGCTATTTCAACTATGCCGTCTAGGGTTTCAGCGTCGATTACTTTGCTCGTGGGGTTGTTTGGGTTGTTGAGTATTATCAAACGTGTGTTATTGTCAATTATAGCCTCAAGCTTTTCAAGGTCAACTTTCCAGTCGTTTTCCATTTCAGTTCTTAGCAGTTTGGTTTGAGCACCAAGACTTTTTGCGGTTAAGTCGTAAGCGGTCCAGTAAGGCGTGGGAATGATAACGTTTCCTCCACCCCTCATCATAAGGTACATTGTAGCGAAAATGCCCCATTTAGAACCGGGAGTTATAACTACGTTTTCAACTTCAACTCCATTAAGCTCTGCGAGCTTTTCTCGTAATTTTAGCTCGCCATAAGAGGATGAATATTTTGTTTTGCCAGCCTTCATTGCGTTGTATGCAGCTTCAATTATCTCATCTGGCGTAGCTAAGTCTGGATCGCCTAGGTTTAAGCGAATTATTTTTTTTCCTTCACTTTCGAGTTTTAAAGCCTTTTCATTTATTTCATAAAGCACTGTGTCGAGCCTCTCATTGATTTCTTTTTTACTCCTGAACAGCACTGCACATATTAACTATTTCGCGGTAAACCGCTTCGACTTGCACGGGATCAAGATGAAATTCAATAGCTCTCTGTTTAACCTTTTTGTAAACCTCGTCTTCTCGGCCAATATCTTTTACCGGCATACCCCTTTTTTTCTTAACTAAACCAATAGCCTCGCATGCCTTCGCTCTTTCGCAAAGGCCAGCAATAATTTGTTCGTCAATTTCATCAACCTTTTTTCGAAGCTTTTCGATTTCATCCATTACTCAGATCTCTCCAAAACTTTTGGAATAAAACCAGCACGAATCATGTGGTCAACTAAGGTTACTGCAACCGCAGATTCAACAGCAGGCACGGCTTTTGGAACTACGCAGGGATCATGTCTGCCTTTAATGCTGAGCCTGGAATCTTTCATTGTTGACAGATCAACAGTTTTCTGTTCTTTGCCGACAGAAGGTGTCGGTTTAATTGCTATGTGTATAATAATCGGCATGCCATTTGATAATCCACCTAATATTCCACCCATATTATCCGACATTGTCACAACTTTTCCATTCTGCATCATGTATTCATCGTTGCTTTCTGAACCTTTCATCTCTGTAATCGCCGAACCTATGCCGAACTCAACTCCTTTTACTGCAGGAACATCAAATAGTGCCTTCGCTAAATCAGCATCAAGCGAATCGAACAAAGGTTCTCCGACACCTACAGGAACGTTTAGGGCGATGCATTCAACGACTCCGCCAATGCTTTCATTTTCTTTACGGGCATTTACGATGGCTTGTTCCATGCGTTCGCCACAGGCCAAGTCTGGACATCGCGTAGCCGCCGCATATCTATTTTGTCGAATTTCTTCAGCGCTAAATTTTTTGTCACTTGAAATCTTTCCAATTGAACGGGTATAAGCTAATACGTCAACATTGAATTGGCTTAGTAGTTTTTTTGCTATTGCTCCAGCCATGATGAGTGCAACTGTAACTCTGCCACTAAAGCGTCCTCCTCCACGATAATCCTGAAAATCACCATACTTTACATGGGCTGGATAGTCGGCATGGCCCGGTCTTGGCAGATCCTTTATTGCTTCGTAATCGCTGGAGTCAATCTCTTTGTTCTCGACAGTCAAAGCGATTGGGGCACCAGTGGTATAACCGTTAAAAACTCCTGACATAATTTTAGCGATGTCTTTCTCGATTCTTGCTGAAACAATTTTTGTCAGAGTTGGAATTCGCCTATCTAGTTCCATTTGAATATCGTCTTCTGAAAGAGGCAAGCCAGCGGGGCAACCGTCAACGATTACTCCGACAAATTTACCATGACTTTCGCCAAAAGTGGTGATAACAAATTCTTTACCTATCGAATTGCCCGCCAACAATTTCAACTCCTATTTGTTTTAAATGAGTGAAGAACTGTGGATAAGACTTTCTAACGCATTCAGCATTTCGGATAGTGGTTTTTCCTTCTGCCCCTATGGCTGCAACTGAGCAAGCCATTGCTATACGATGATCATTATGTGGGTCAATCACTGCGCCATGCAGATTGCAAGGACCTTCTATGACTAAACTGCTTTCATTCACCCTTATTTTTGCACCCATTTTTCCTAATTCAAGATGAAGCGACTTCAACCTATCTGATTCTTTAAGTTTGAGCCTTTGTGCCCCGGTAATTTTTGAAGTGCCTTCGGCGAAACATGCAAGGGCTGCACAAACTGGAACCAGATCAGGAATATTTTTCGCGTCAACATCTATAGGTTTAAGTGGTCCGCCTGTTCCACTGATTTCGACGCTGTTATTGCAAACTTTTCCATCAAGTCCCATTTGTTTAAGGATTCCAAGAATTGCTTTGTCGCCTTGCACGCTTTTGTATTCAAGATTGTTTAATTGTACTTTGGAGTTGGTTATGGCTGCGGCTGCGAGCAGAAATGAAGCTGAAGAGAAATCGCCTGGGACTCTCAAATCACATGGTTTGTAAGATTGATTTGCCGGAATTTTTATTCGATTAAAATTATCATGGATTTCAACCCGGATTTCATGTTTGGAGAGAACATCTAACGTCATTTTAACGTAATCCGAGGATTGAAGCGGAGTTGTCAAAGTGATTTCCGTTTCAACCTTCGCAAGTGGGCAAGCAAACATTAAACCAGAA
The DNA here is from genome assembly GCA_963768895.1 of Candidatus Bathyarchaeota archaeon. Lineage (GTDB taxonomy): Archaea > Thermoproteota > Bathyarchaeia > Bathyarchaeales > Bathycorpusculaceae > Bathycorpusculum. Next base: position 7,616 of record CAVYJU010000027.1, on the reverse strand, counting down.
ATAAATTGCGAACTGATATCGCCGGCAATCGATGTGTCGCCTCCAAGAATTCCGCCGCCTCCTACGAAAACGGCGTCTTTGCCTCCTACCTTTCGTATCTGAGCTTTTGCTCCTAGATTTTCAAGGCTTTGAAGCAGAGGCTCGATTGGCCTGTTTGCAAAAGAACCATTAAAAACTAGGATTGATGGATCAGGCGCAAGGGCGGCTACAGGTATCATAAAACGCAATGTAGCACCTGATTCGCCGCATTCAATAGGCTCTTTGGCGTTTGTAAGCGGATATGCGCCAGTAACAGTCCAGCATTCTTCAGCATTTGTTACTTGTGCGCCTAAAGCTGTTGATTGCTCGCAGTGTCGCTTTTGTGTCATCAGAGATTAGAGGGTTGGACACTTTAGAAATGCCATTTGCTAGTGCAGCTGCTAAAAACATTCTTTGGGTGTAAGATTTTGAAGGGGAAGCACATACCTCGCCCTTTAAACTCTCAGTTTTTCGGATTGTTACATCTGTCATTTACCAATCACCTTAGCCTTTTCACTGTTTAAACGCGTTTCCAAAATTTCTCCTTCGTAGTTTTGTAACGAAGCTTTCACTGAATCAAGCTTATCCTTGAATGTAACAGCCGTCGTCGCTGGTCCTTTGCCGCACAATCCAGCCGCTACTGCTCCAGCAGTTAAAGCATCCAACGCTATAGCAGGGTTGTATCCTGAGGCTGATGAGTAAATTAAGCCATTAAGCGTCAGTGCCTCCCATATTTTCCCCTCCAACGCTTCTTTGTAAGCAATTTCAATAAGAGGTTTTATCGTCTGCAGCCTGACAACATCAGAGTCAATCGTATAGACTTTTTCAGGTGGCAAATGAAAAAGCACCACTAAATCTTCCTCCAACGGCAATTGTTTTACTATTTTACGTTTCAAATTATCAGTAATCACTATACCGCCGAAATACGAGGCGCAAGCATCATCAAGAGCCCCAGTTATTGTGACTTTGGCATCAAAAGCCGCTTCAACACCCAGATTTACAACTTCTAAGTCATCAAGCGTTTCACCTAACGCTGCTATTGATGCAAGTGCTACCGCATTTGCCGCTGCACTGCTACTCTTGAGCCCCTTGGCAATGGGAATGTTAGACCAAGTTTTTATTTTTGCGCCAAAACTTTCGTCCAAACAAAACTTTTGCAGGACTCTAGATACTGTTTTCTCCATTAGAACTGTGCTTTCTTTGGGGTCTGAGATTATTTCTGTTTCGAAAACATGAGGTTCATCTGTTAACTTGACTTCAGCCTTAGTCCATAAATCAACGCCAAAAGCTGCGCCTTTTCCGAGTGCAATCGCGTTGATAATTGTTGCCGCACCGTGAGTTATTGCAGAAGCTTTGCCCGTCAACTTTTACACCTTTAGCAAGTGATTAAGCGCTGCCTTCCTCATAACTTCAATTGGTGCATTGCACGCGGTCCAGATTTCAAACGATGCAGCTCCTTGATAAATTAACATTTCAACCCCGCTTACAACTTTGGCGCCAACCGTTTTGGCATCCTTAGCTAATTTGGTTTCAATTGGGTTGTATACTATGTCCATTACCGCTAGGTCAGGTTTCAACCATTCAAGCTCGACAAGAGTTTGGTCTTCGTTTGGTTTCATACCAGCTGAAGTAGCGTTAATGAGCACGTCAGTGTCAACAAGATTGTCTTTAAGTGCGGTTTGCGAAAGGCTGCCGCTTTTGATTTTTTTGTTAAACTTTTGGTCTAAGAGATTAGCTAAACTCTCTGCTTGTTCAGGTGTACGATTCAAAATTGTCAGTGTTATCGGCTTCCTGCGAGAGTGTGTATGCTATTGCTTTTGCTGCGCCACCTGCGCCAAGCAACAGTACTTTTTTGCCTCTCGGCTTAACACCATTCTGTTCAAGTGCATTAAGTGCACCTACACCGTCAGTGTTAAAACCAAAAAGTTTTCCATCCTTATTCAATATAGTATTGACTGAATCTATAGTTTTAGCGGTAGGATCAATCTCATCCAAATATTTGATGACTGCTTTTTTATGAGGCATGGTAACGTTTAACCCATGAATATTCAAAGCGCGCATACCATTTATTGCCTTTTCAACATCAGCCGTTTGCACCTTAAACGCCAAAAAAACATAATCAAGTTCCAATGCTTCAAACGCAGCATTCTGCATTACTGGGCTAAGAGTATGCTCTATAGGATTACCAATTACTCCGCAAATCCTCGTCGTTCCTGAAACAACCATTTTTATTTTACCCCTAGAAGATCGTAAGCATATCTCATTTCTTGATTGCTCATTTGTCCAGCTGCTGTTTCGCTTCCCTGCTCAAGTGAGGCAAAAGTGAAAAAAGCACCAAACAATGGTGAGAGGAGCCTAGAGATTTTGCCGTTTTCACCCATGCAGAAACAGACAAGTTTTAGGCTGCGTGGTTTAGAGGAAACGAAATTTAGCGTAGTAAGGTTGTCTTCGATTTTCTTTGCGGTTGTTACTATTTTGCAGACAACTGCTCCGCTAGAGATTTCTTGTTCTAGAATTTTTTCCATTTCAGAAATGCTTAGTGCACCGTCGAATTTGTGGTATGAAACGATTGGTTTTGCTCCCAAATGCTTGAGTTGGCTGATTGTTTCTTTATGTTTTGGGCTTGATAGGTCGACATCAACATATTCAAAACCGTTTTTGGCAGCGTTGAGTAATGTTTGTTGACGCTCAGTTTCTGTCCCTGAGAAATTTCCCTTTTCGCTCCGCAGTTTGTTTGATGCAATCAGAGGAATTCTGGTTTTTTTTACAAGTTCCGACAGGTTTCGTGAGGTTTCAAGACAATCTAACCGCACTTCGATAAAGTCCGCTTTGGCTTTTTCTGCCTGCGCAATTAAAGTTAATGCTTCAAGATTGTTTTTTGGGAGAATCGAAACACAGATTCTCGCTGTCACTTTTCGATCACCGTTTCTTCAGGCACGGATACGCCGAAGTGTCGGCCTCCTTTAGCAGATAAATGCACTAGGACTTCATCGTTGGGTTTTAGTTCTGTTACCGGCTTTGAGGTTTTCGGCGTGACCACTCGTATGGTCTCAGCGTTTTGAAGAATAGTTTTTATTTTTGTACCCTCTGCCTCGGCCTCGATGAGCATTAGAGGGCGGAACTCAATCTTTGATCTGCCCACATTTGTTATTCTTACTTTTCCTTCCCTGTTTATGATTAAGACTTCGTCTCCAGCCTTCAACTCTGAGAGGTACCGAGTGTTTTGAAGTGAAGTTAATGTGTAATGCGATGCAGGTCCAGCGTTAACTCGGAAAGGTCTGGATTGAACATAGGGATTTTCGTTTACTTCTGCTTCAACAAGAAAGAATCCTGCAGATTGGCATCCGACCAGCATCCCTTCACCGGGAACCATCAAATCAACAGTATCAACGCAGACTCTGGCTCCTGTTCCGATTGGTTTAATAGACAGAATTTTAGCTGAAGTAAGTGCTACTTTTGGCACCTGAGCCTTAACTATTTTAATGGTTTTCGTAAGCTCGTTAGAGTTGGATGTTTTCAATAAGACGCCGTCTGTTCCTAGTTCCAAGGCTTCAAGAACCACTTTGGCATCTTCTGCGGTTGTTACTTCGGCGATTAGTTTGCTTTTGCCACCATGTGCTTTGGCGATCAGGTTTTCAAGAGGAATCACTCGCCAATCTAGGCAATTAATTATTATGTAGTTTATTCCCAGTTCTGCCGCTTTGGCAGCTTTGTTTTCGTCTTCTTTTCCCTTTATGCTAATTTTGATTGCAGTGCCTGTGCCTTCATTTTTCAATTGGACAATTTTTTTCTCATTTAGTTCTTTTAAAAAGGTTATGTTCAATTTGCCAGATGAAGTATTTGCTTGTTCGCCACTGAGAACTACATCGGCATTTTCATGGGCGAGACTGAGTAAATTCTCTTTCTCTTGTTGAGAGGCAGTTTGCTCTATTTCTACCCAGAGTTCCTTCAACTATGCTCACCGAGAATTTTAAGCGCCTGCTCGATGCTGACGCCATCATGAACGATTGCTGAAAGTGCTTTGACGATCAAGGTTGGGTTTTCATGTTGAAACACATTACGTCCAATTGAGAGCCCTGAAGCTCCCGCTTTTAAGGCATCATGTGTGGTTTGAAGGATTTCCTGAGATGTTTTGCATTTGGGTCCTCCTGCTATTACAACAGGGACTGGACAGCTTTCGACAACAGTTTTGAACGTTTCTATGTTACCTGTGAAGTTTGCTTTGATAATGTCTGCCCCTAGTTCAGCGCCAATTCTTGCAGCATGAGCTACAACATCATGGGCATGTTCATTTTGTATTTTTGGTCCTCGTGGATACATCATTGCTAGAAGGGGCATGCCGAACAAGTCGCATTCCTCAGCCACTTTGCCCAAGTTGCTTAGCATTTTATCCTCGTCTTGTGCTCCAATATTAACATGTACTGAAACTGCATCTGCACCCAGGCGAATGGCTTCTTGAACAGAGCACACTTGAACTTTGCTGTCTATTCTCGGACTGAGATTTGACATGCCAGACAACATTACTATGAGACCCGCGTTTCCAACATCAACGTGTTTTGCTATACCTTTGTGAATAAGTATTGCATCAGTTTTGCCTTTGAGGAGTTGATTTATTATTTCTTGCATGTTAGCTAGTCCCTGGATTGGACCGATTGTCACGCCATGATCCATGGGAACAATTACTGTGCGGTTATCTGACTGCATGATTCTTCTTAATCGTCGAGTTTTTCCTTGATTCATCTTTTAGTCACCTTTGCTTATTTAGCCGTCCTTAATGAGTTTTTAATTAACTTCAAAGCCTTTTCACGTTCAGTCCAATCTACAAACAACAGAATACTTGATGTTATGGTTAATATGCCTGAAATGTTCATTCCGTTGAGTCTAAGATCTTCACTAATTTTTCCAATTATGCCATGAGTTGCTTCTAAGCCGACACCGCTTGTTTTAATGAACACCAAGTCCTTCTTGACTGCCATCGCAATGGTTTCTTTGTTGTTCTTTGTGATGTCGTGAATATTGGAAAAAAGAATATCTAGATTATTCTCTTGAGAAACATACAGGATAATTGAATTTGCACTCATTGACATGCCAAGTAACAGAGACTGCTCCTTAGTTTTCTCCACCATTTCCTGAACAATTTGAGGGTTTGAAGAGATACCGTTTCCGATTACCGTTATTTCAGCAACTGGAAAAGGATGCGCTATTTCTGCGTCTAATTCAGACGCTAAAGCGCCTGTAATTATCGTGCCTTCTTGGGATAGGTTACCATGTGCATTGTTGATTACTCTAACATTGATGTTTTTTGGTTTATACTTCAAAGCCTTACTGTGAATAAATTTAGCCCCTGAATCAGCAAGGCCAACTAAAGTGTTAACATCAATTTCGCCAAGGCGTTCTGGATTGGAGACGATTTTGGGGTCACCTGACATTATTCCATCCGCATCAGTTACTAAAACGATTTCATCAGCGCCCAAAGCTTCTGCTAAAACAAACGCAGTCGTATCGCTTCCACCTCTTCCAAGAGTCGTAATTTTGCCGTCTTTGGTTTTACCAAGAAAGCCTGCAACTACCGGAATTATCCCCTTTTCCATAAGAGGCAGTACGCATTCACGAATGTTCTTTTCACAATCTTTTAGGATCGGGTTAGCATTTTGAAATGCTGAGTCAGTAATTATCGGCCAATTGCTGTCAATTGGGTCAAAGTAGCAGGATTCCGCACCATTTGTTTTTAATGCTGCAGAGAATATCCTTATGCTAGTTCTCTCGCCCATCGAAAGAATGTCATCTAAATCTTTTTTCTCCAATTTCCCCTGAGAAGCATTTTTAGCAGTTGTCATAAGTACGTCAGTTGTTTTGCCCATAGCGGAAACTACAACAGCGACCCGTGTGCCTTTTTTAGCTTCATTCATTACGGCAACCACTGCTTTTAAGAGCCTTTCGTGATCCGCTAGGCTAGAGCCACCGAATTTAACGACAATTGTTTTGTGAGAGTCAACTTTTTCCATCTTGATACACCCGTGCCGTGCCCAGAACTTTTCCCAAAAAATCTCTTAGTTCTGGGCTTAAGGAAAATAACTATAAAAGTAGTAGTCGAAGCTAAGGAATTGTGATTTGCTGTTTTCTTGGTTGCTTTTGCAATTGGACATTGAAGCTTCGAACCCTTGCTCATTGAGACGTTATCCAGAAAATATAAGCGTTTCGGCGTTTTAGAAATTTACCACAATTATCTGATAACTAATTTATTGTTTGAGGTATAGTCTTTATCAATTCGACCGTCCTTAAGAAGCGTAGGAAAATTCCGATGAAAACCCAAAATGATTGGCAAGAGATCCTCAGCCAATGCAAATCAAACGTAGAAACCATCATCAACCATGCATCAAAACCATTAGGGACCCTCAACCTAATTTGGGTATAGGCGCTGGCGGTGACGCTATGAAGCCAGTTGATTTGGCAGCTGAAACAGCAATCGTTGAAACGCTAAAGCAACATGACGTTTCGTTTACACTGATTAGTGAGGAGTCGGGGATCAAAAAATTCGGCGCCAATCCCGAGACGTGTTTTGTAACGATTGACCCGATAGATGGAACCACAAATCTGATGCATGGTTTGCCCTTCTATGTTGCTCTATAGCAATTTCCGGGTTAGCTAACCTTAACAGATGTTTACGCTGGGATGGTTGCTGATTTGGTACACGGTGCCACTTACACTGCCTTTAAGGGAAAAGGAGCTTACGTAAACGGCAAAAAAATAGAAACCTCAAAAACCTCCTCTCTGGAAAATGCAGTGGTAGGTTTAGACCTGAACACTTACAAAGTGAATGAACTGATACCCAAATTAACTCCTTTGATTGCCAAGACAAAACACATCCGACATTTTGGTGCCAACGCGCTTGAGCTATGCTATGTTGCTAATGGCTTAACAGATGCTTTTGTAGACATTCGTGGGAAAATTCGTACAACGGATGTAGCGGCAGGCTTTTTAATCCTTAAGGAAGCAGGTGGAATCGTAACGACCCCAGAAAATGAGAATTTAAATGTTGAATTGGATCCTACGAAAACTTTGAGCTTCATAGCTTCAGGCAATATAGAAATTCACAAAAAAATATTGAACTTGGTTAAACCCACATGCTGAATCTGCTCTGGCCACATCCTGCAGCACTCATAAAATCGGAAAAAACTCAAAACCCTTCTTATCGCAGACCCCCACCTAGGTTGGGAAACATCGCTTCAAGAAAAAGGCATCCATGTTCCAAGCCAAACACCAAAAATTCTCACCAAATTAAACGCTATAATCACCAAATACAAGCCAAATCAACTTGTTATCCTTGGCGATGTAAAATACACCGTAATCTCCAGTGAACTAGGAGAGTGGCATGATATCCCCGATTTTTTTGCCAAATTGAAAGAAAATGTTGGTAACATAGCTATTATTCGTGGAAACCATGATGCTAACATTGAACCGCTTCTTCCAGAAAACGTTCAGCTTTTACCTGCTACGGGAGCAGTATTTGGGGGTGTTGGCGTTTTTCATGGGCATAAATGGCCTTCTCCCGCTTTGTTGAAATGCAAAACGTTGGTTATGGGACATTTGCACCCAGT
>CAVYJU010000026.1:0-100792 GCA_963768895.1 Candidatus Bathyarchaeota archaeon | reverse complement strand
AGGGGAAGTCCAGGACCACCACCTCCCGCTCCAGTTCCATGGGAAGGTCAACGTCCGGGGCCAGGATAACCAGGCTTATTCCTTTGGTCTTATAAGCCGGGAAATTGTTTTGCAGGGCCTGGATAACTACCGGGTCCTTTAGGTGGAAGTGATAGTTGCGCAGAAACCAAACCGCCTTCTCTTTCCCCCGGGCCGCGAGGACCGGAAGATCAAAGGGGTCAGCTTCCTGCCATTCGGCCCCGTTGCCTATCTCCCGGTAACCCCGCACCAAGTCCCAGGTATAGGTGGTGCGCCCGTTGAGTCGGGGAATCGTGGAACTGATAAACCGTTCCTGCTCATGGGTCCGAACCAAAAGTGCCGGGTAGCCGGCCTTCACATAATCGGTGATCATCGTCTTGCCTCCTCTATTCCAGGGCCAGCAGCTTCTCTAACCGCAGGAACACTTCCTCAGATTCAATCCAGATGGTGAAGCCGTTGCCTGCTGCATCGGACCCGGTAAGATAGCCGACTCCAGGCCGACCGCCCCGGTCATCACAGCCGCAAGGGCAGGGACGGCACACCTGCAGCAACCGGTCTTTCTCGCCATGCCAGGTGGACTCTTTCGCTTTCATCGCCTTGCCTCCCAAAAAGTAGTTTTTACTTAAAGGGAGATTGGCGCTCGGCATAAAAAAGGCGGGGACCCGGTCTCCCAGGTCCCCAGGTGGTGGGAAGTAGAGGAAGGAAAAAGCACTATTCTATGACTTAACTTGGACTTCCTTCGCCGCCGCCCTGATCTCGTCTTTGAGACCGAAGAGCCAGCCCATTTCCTCCAGGCTCAACCGGCCCACTTTGCCGAAACCTTCGGAGCCGTCGGCTTTCGTGTAACCCCGGGGGCCAATCTGGACCTTGGGGGCGCCGCCGTTGTACTGGTAGAGGGACACATACAGCCCCTTCTCATGTTTCCAGGTCTTGACCTCTTTGTCCTTGCTTTCGTCGTATGCCATGATTACCTCCTACAACCCCCAGTCCCACTCGGGGTTGCCGTCAAGAAAGAAGTCGTCGTCGATGCCGTAAAGCACCGCCACCCACTTGCCGCCGAAATTCAGCCAGTCGAACATCATCGCTTTGTCCTCCTATGCCGGCTTATAGCAGCGGTCCCGGTTGCGAATCGGCCGGGGATATTGGGTTCCGATTTTAGGCCAGCAGATAAACTCTCCCTCAGCCGCATGGCTGGCTTTGAAGCACCGATATTGTCCGATGGAAAGGTGAAGGTGAACGCACCCCACACAGCTATCAGCCAAGCAATTCGTGATCTGGTCTGCCATGGTCTTGCCTCCTATTCCATCGCCGCCCACACCTCAGGAGGCGTGTTGGCTTTTAGGTCGTTCAGTTCTTCGATCAGTTGGTTAAGCTCGATCGCCGCCTGCCCAGTGCCTTCCTGAGGGCCAGCCGGGGATTGTGAACCATGAAGGCGTCGCCCGATTCCCGGACAGTCTCTTGAACCTCTTAGGCGAGGCGCAACTTTTAGTTCTACACATGGAACAAAACGTTCCAGAACTGGAACAATCGATTGTATAAATCAAAACGGCATTTTTCAGACAGTGCGATGTCTTTTTCTAATAACTAAAAAAGCTACTATAGACGCGACGATAACAACTAAGACAATGGCAAAAATAATTACTATTGATTCGTTAGGCGTGTTAAGTTGGTTAGTCAACGCATAAATGTTACCATCAAGGGAGCCTACATAAACCACGCCGCCGACGACCGCAGGGGAAGATTCAATGAAACCGTCAGTTTTGTAGCTCCAAAGTCTGTCGCCGTTTTTGGCATTTAGCGAATAGATGTTTCCATCTTGAGAACCCACGTATAATGTGTCATCAATTAATGCAGGAGCCGAATAAACGGTGCCACCAGTGGTATAATTCCAAATTTTTGCTCCTTTAGTAGCGTTCAAGGCATAAATATTATGATCTAAAGAGCCGATGTAAACCATTCCGTCGGCAACGGCAGGAGAGGATTTAACAATGTTGCCTGTGGCGAAGCTCCAGACTTGTGCTCCGTCAGATGCATCTAAAGCATAAACGCTACCGTTCTCGTAGCCTGTGTAAACGAATCCTCCTATTACAGTAGGTGATGATTCAGTTGCGTAGCCATTAGTAAAATTCCAAAGTCTGTTGCCACTAGAGGCATTTAATGCGTAAGTGTTGCCATCAGTAGAGCCTATGTAAACAACACCTGCAACAATAGCGGGAGAGGACCAAATCGGGGCGGAAGTGCTGAAAACCCAGAGTTTTGCCCCGTTAGTAGCGTTTAATGCATAGACGTTATTGTCATATGAACCTACATAGACAATGCCGTTTACTAGAGCTGGAGAAGAATCAACCTCGCTGCCAGTTGTGAAACTCCAAATTTTTTCGCCACTGGAAGCGTTTAAAGCGTAAACTTTGCCGTCAGCTGACCCCAAATAAACAACGCCGAGAGCAACAGCCGGACACGAATAAACTGGACCACTAGTAGCGTAAGTCCACAGCTTAGCTCCAGTATTAGCCTTCAAAGCATAGATGTTGCCATTTAAGGAGCCCACATAAACCACACCGCCAACCACCGCTGGAGACGAATAAATTTGACCACCAGTGGAGTAATTCCAGAGCAAGGTAGAAGTTAACACTGGATTGCCCATTCCTACGCCACTGTGAGATTGATCAGCACGGAACATGGTCCAATCTCCTGAAGCCTGTTCAGCCGTTATTAATGGAGCAAACCCTGAAAAAACAAACAAAAACAAAATTGCAACAAACGTAAGCGTTAATGAGCCCTTCAAAGTTTCTTTCCCTTTACAACTTGATCTTTAACAAAATATATTGAAAATTTGCTTTTAACATTTTGCATCTTAAGTAAGCAGAAAGTTCGAGAGCTGGAAAGCGTCGCTTTAGAGGTTAGTTTTAGATTTCATCCTAAACCGGATTGCTTCAAATAGGAAAACCGAGGCAGCAACAATGGTAGTCAATATCCAAAACCAAAATGACTCTTGAATTGGCGCTCCTACAAGCAAATGAGGAACCAAGACAGCAATCTCAGCGATTAGAATGCCGACGAAAATGAAACCGATTATAACAAAGCTCGGCATTAGCGTTTTTCCAACCCAAATGTAACCTTTCTTGCTTACTTTTTCCTTGACCACGTAATTGTTGTATTCGTCTTTAACTACGACGCCTAAATCAATAAGCTTCTGAAGATTTCTATAAGCGACGCTTGGGCTGCTAAGGTTAGCTCCACGCATGACGTCTCTGGGACCAACAGGCCTGCCAACCTTTACAAGATACATATAAGTTTGGAAAGTTGATGCGTTAAGTTCTTCGCTTGGCTCCAAGCTAGCAACACCTTTGAATCATCTAATATGGTCTTCCTTAAAAACCCGAGCTATAAAACGCCTCAAAAAGACTTTTCCTGATTGAAACACATGTTCGATTAACGATGCAGGATATTCTTAAGTTGAAATAGAATTATTCAAAAATAAAGTTCAATTCAAATAGTTTCGGTGAAGGGTAACATACTTGGAATCCGTTTGTTGCATTCAATGTTGGAATCTTCGTTGTTACTCTAACTGTTTCATAAAACTAAAGGAGTTCTTTTGTTTAAGGGATGATTCCGCCGTCATGATGGACAGTATAGGCAGCCTGGAGCGAGCGGTTTAAACGGCAAAGCTCAGGATAGATTTTTTTGTATTCTTGGGATGAATAAAACGCTATATCGCTTGGATAGGCTTTTGCTTGTCGAGTTATGTATCTTAATGCTTCGTTTATGTTTTTGAATTCCATTCTGTCTCATCTTTGCTAGTTTAAGTGAGGTGCCCTAGTTTCTCGTATTACGCCTTGATTTTGAGTTCTGATCTGATACTGAATATGACAAATGCGAATGAACCAACTATTGCGGCTATTGAGACTAAATCAATTATTCCAAACATATTTTCACCATTTTAATTTATACTTAGTTAATTGCCCAGATAAATATAAATACAGTTGTGATTTGTTCATAACTAATCATAAAACATCGACGTGCGTCCAAATGAGTTTAGAAAAAGACTTTGCGAACATTTTGAGCACAACCCCAATTTGGAGCATCAGGACTAACTTTTGTAAAATTGCTAATTATTGAAACTCTGCTAAGTATTTTCTTTAAAAGGCGCAAAATAATTAAGCTGTTCCCACAACTATCAAATAATGAAAAGTAACAAATTTACCCCGGAGCTTGTTGCGCCCTGCGGAATGAACTGCGCCATCTGCAAAGCCTACCTTGCTTGCACGCATGAAGTTCCACGGGTTAGAGGTAAAGTAACCTATTGTGCTGGATGCCTTCCCAGAGCCAAAAACTGCTACGTAATAAGAGGCTGCAAAAAGCTTTCCAAGCATCAAATCCAATCATGCCAACAGTGTGAAGCAGGTACCTTGCAAGAATCTTGCCCACCTAGACAAACGCTATCGCGAACGCTACAGCATGAGCATGGTTGAAAACCTCAAAGAGCTAAAAGAGAAAGGAATGGACGAGTTCCTGAAAAGCCAAGCTGAAAAGTATAGCTGTCCAACCTGTGGCGATGTAGTGATGTGTGCATGATGGTAAATGCTACAACTGCGGCTATAAACGAAAGATTTAGGTGCCAAACTTTTCAACAATTTCTCTAATGATGTTCAGATTTCGAGTAGTTGCTTTTACTTTCAGTTTTGACTCAATAAACGGGTTGGGTAGTGCTCCTTCTCCGCCTCCGTGGGTAACGCTAAATACTTCCGAGTCTTTGGCTGAAATAATCTGTGCAGTTGACTTAGGAATGGTTAAAGGTAATTGCAAAGGAAAAAAAACTTGTGCAGTTGGAAGAAAGGTTACTAAGAAGCTTGAGCCTTTGCTTTCTTGACCTTTGAATGGTTCTTGCTTGATTATACTCTTTAGCTCGGGGATAGTTTGTACAAAGACTGCAATGTTATAACCGAGCATGCTTTGAAGTTTAGATTCTGCTTTGCTTTTGATTTCTTCAATATTTGTCGAAGTTTCGAAGATTACGTTGCCACTTTGCTTATACGTAACGACATTTTGAAATCCTAAAGAAATGAAGGCTTCTTGCAGATTCTCTTTTTTAACGATATGGCCCCCAACATTAATTCCCCTCAGGAAAGCTGCAAAACGAATCATGAATGCCTCGCCTCTATTTCAGCAATTTTAGCATTATCGCCTTAGCTGAGTACAGTCTATTTTCTGCCTGTTCATAAATCACAGATTTTGTGCTCTCAATTGCTTCCGCACTTATTTCATATCCCCGATGAATAGGCATATCATGCATAATGTAGGCATTGCTGTTTTTGAGCAGTTCAGCGTTTATTTGGTAGGGCATCATAAGTCTAATACGTTTTTCTTTTTCGTGTGCAAACTTTGGATCAGTGAAAAACTCCATGTCAATCCAAGTGTCGGTGTAAACGAAATCTGCGTCTTTAACGGCTGTTTTTGCATCTAAAGTTGATTTCCAAAGTCCAGTTTTGTTAGCTTCAGTAAGAACCTCTTCATCCCGTGCTGCTTCATTAAAAATCGGGGTTACAGTTGTGATTTTGACTCCCGTTTTTGTGCAACCTTCAATTAGAGAGTTGCAGACATTGTTGTGTACTCCGATGTAAACTAGTTTAGCGCCTTTAAGGGTGCCCTTTTTCTCTTTTATGGTAATTAAGTCGGCTAAGGCTTGGCTTGGATGATATTTTTCGTCGCACCCATTTATAACAGGGACAAGCGACGCTTTTGACATCTTTAACAAATCCGTGTCGTATAGTAATCTAGCCATGATGCAGTCAACATTACGTGATAAATACTGTACCTCATCGGTTATGTCTGCCATCGTAAAGTTGGTTGTTCGCCAATCAATAAATAAGCCGTGACCGCCAAGTTGCGTGGCTGCAACTTCAAAAGAAACTCTAGTTCGAGTGGAAGTTTTCTGAAAAACCAAGGCAAATGATTTTTCTTCAAAAGCTTTGCTGTATTTTTTGGGGTTATGTTTAACTTCAATGCCTAAGTCAACCAATGAATTAAGCTCTTGGCTGGACAATTCTTTGAAATTAATCAGATGCATTTTTCTTGCCTTCCAGATACGCTGACGAACCAGCAATTATAAGCTTTATGGAAACCCTTTTCACCCAAAACAATACCACTATAATGAGGAATCGACATGATTCTAATTGTAGCTTCCACCAAAGATCCTGCAAGCTTAAACATCAAGCAGCAAATCCTTAACAATTATCCCTTCATAGACACCACAGAAACCTTTCAGCAAAACCCAATATACGTCAGGTAACTTAAACGGCAAAAACGTAACTCTTGTGACTTTAAACCAAGAATCTGTAAATGCACAAAATCTGCCACAAAGTTTTCCCGAAGCAGAAATGATTGTTTTCATTTCAAGACATAGCAGTGCAAGCGGCAAACCAACACTTGTCAGTACATACACCCGGAAACTTTGCCGAAGCAGGACTAGGTGGATTGCCAAGGTTACTTTCAGTTTCTCCAGCAAACGCAATGCGAAATGCCTTGAAAGCGCTCTTGCATTACAGAGAACAATTAAATCTCCATTATGAGGTATCATATGAATGCACTCATCACGGTCCATCCTTAAACGTGCCAGCCATGTTTGTTGAGTTAGGAAGTTCTCCCACCCAATGGGGCGATTTATTGGCAGCAGAAGCCGTCGGTCATGCGACACTGTCAGCAATCGTCAACTTTTCCTCATTACCTAGTTCTGCGGTTTTAGGTATTGGTGGAACGCATTATAATCACAAGTTTACCCTTATGGGTTTGGTTGGTGAAGCTGCCTTCGGTCACATGATACCCAAGTATGCTATCAATCTGATTGACTCTGAAATGCTATCTCAATGTATGGTGAAGACTTTTGAGAAAGTTTCGTTAGCAATTCTCGATTGGAAAGGAATCAAAAGCGAAGACAAGCCAAATTTGTTGTCTGCTCTGCGGGACGTAGGGTTGCCTTTCAAGAAAGTTTAACCTTAAGCAAGAAGATTTAAAAGCCTAATAATCGTAGTTTTTAAACTCCGAGTTACAGCAACATTTATTATTCATAAATGAAATCTTGGTGTGCGATGAATATGGGAATAAAATCTTGGCTACAACAAGCAGCAAGAACCTTGAAACTAGCTGTAAAGCCGGGAAGAGAAGAACTCTGGCTATCCATAAAAATCAGCCTCCTAGGCATAGGCGCAGTTGGATTAATAGGCTTCGTAATTAAGCTCTTATCCTATGCAATAGGCGGACCATCAGCAGCAGCTTCCAGCCCAACTCCAACATAGACGGAATCTTGATTTTATGGACAAGAAAGAAGAGCAAAGGCAAGTAAAAATTTTCGTTGTCAAAACAACGACAGGTCAAGAACGCAATGTTGCAAGGTTGATTGCGTCAAAAGTTGACATGAACAAGATACCAATAAAAGCTCTTCTTGTACCAGATACGCTAAAAGGGTATGTGTTTGTTGAAGCTGACGGACCACACCTAGTAGAAGAAGCCATCACAGGTTTAAGGCATGTGCGCTCCAGAATTCCTGGGCTCGTAAGCTTCGCAGAAATTGAGCGGTACATTGTTAGAAAACCAGTTATGGAAGACCTTAACGAAGATGACGTTGTTGAAATTACTGGTGGACCGTTCAAAGGTATGCGCGCTAAAATAACGAGACTTGACAAAGCAAAAGGTGAAGTTACCCTCGAACTGCTTGAGGCAACATTCACTTTGCCAATTACGGTACATTCAGACTATGTAAAACTAGTAGAGAAAGCAAAATAATAAACTGGTGAAACAATATGGGAGAGAAAAAAGTAGTAGAATTGCTCGTGAACGGAGGACAAGCCAATGCAGGTCCACCATTAGGTCCCGCTTTAGGTCCTTTAGGTCTAAACGTTATGGCTGTTGTCACAAAAATTAACGAGCTTACCAAAGACTATGCTGGAATGAAAGTTCCAGTAAAAATCACCGCTGATTCAGAGGATAAAAGCTTCGAAGTTTCCGTTGGCACGCCAACCGCTTCAGCATTAATTGTTGCTGAATTGAAAATTGAGAAGGGCTCAGGAACACCTAACACTGTTAAAGTAGGCAACCTATCTATGGAGCAGATGGTGAGAATAGCGAAAATTAAGCAACCTCAACTTCTGTCGCCAACCCTCAAGAAAGCAACAAAAGAGATGCTCGGAACTTGCGTTAGCTTAGGCGTCACAGTTGAGGGAAAAGATCCCCGTGAAGTTCAAAAAGAAGTTGACGCTGGCACCTACGAACAGCTATTTGGTACTGAATAATGATAAGCGAATACTTTTATAATCGATTTCCAATCCCTCATTGGCACGAGGCTTAAAAATGCCCCTAGACAACAAGACGATATCAGAAGCAATTAAACAGGCAAAAATGAAGTCTGGCGAGAAAAAGTTCAACCAGACAGTAGATTTGATCTTAGACATTATGGAAATCGATATGAAGGCGCCAGAAGGTAAAATCCAAGAGGTTGTAGAACTTCCTCATGACACTGGTAAACCAAACAAAGTTTGTGTTATTGCTTCCGGAGAATTTGCGTTAAAAGCAAAAAATGCCCAAGCTGACCATGTTATTGAACGAGCAGATTTGGATTCCTTAAATGGCAAAAAGAAAGAACTGCGCAAGCTTGCTAGTGAATATGATGTTTTCGTCTCTGAAGCTCCGTTAATGCCGCTCGTAGGTAGAATTCTTGGTCCAGTGCTTGGTCCAAGAGGAAAAATGCCTATTCCTGTTCCTCCTAACGCAGATATTGCAGCATTGGTGAAGAAGCATCGTAAAACCGTGGTTGTTAGAATGCGTAATCAACCGATTATTCAAGTTTCAGTTGGTACGCAACAGATGAAAGATGAAGAACTTGTTGATAACACAATGGCTGTTCTTCGTGTTTTAGATGGAAAGCTGAAGCGTGGCTTGAAAAACGTAAAGTTCGCTTTTCTCAAGACATCTATGGGTGAGCCAATAAAAATTAAACCTTAACAAAGAGAAGAGAAATATGCCGTCCCAACAAGTATTAGATGAAAAGTCTATCGAAGTAGAAGCGATAAAGGGCATACTGAAAGAACACAAATCTATTGGAATCGCTAGCCTGAAAAAGGTTCGGGCTTCTCAGCTTCAAGAATTAAAGAAAAGTATGGCTGGTAAAGTTTACCTGCGTGTTCTTAAGAATACTTTGATGCGGTTAGCTATTGAAGAGATGAATCAGGCAGACCTGAAGAAGCTTGAGGTATACTTGGATGGGTCAAATGTTTACTTGTTTACAGACCTCAACCCCTTCAAACTTGCCTTGTTGCTAGAACGGGGTAAAGTGAAAACAACCGCTAAGTCTGGAGATAAAGCCGCTATGGATGTGATTGTTCCTGCTGGTAACACTGGTCAAGCTCCTGGTCCAATAATAAGCCAGCTAAACGGTGTTGGTTTACCTACTAGGATTGAGTCTGGGAGTGTCTGGGTCAGCAAAGATACACTTGTAGTTCGTAGAGGTGAAGAAATCAACGAGCAACTCGCAGGTGTCCTTTCAAAACTTGGAATTAAAGCAGTTGAGTTGGGCATTTCTATGCGGGCGGTTTTCGATGATGGCTTAATGATTACTGGTGACCAGCTAAAAATTGACGTTGACGCAACAAGAAGAAGCGTTGAGCAAAGCAACCAAGAAGCCTTCGCTTTAGCCATGGGCATCTCTTACCCGACCAAAGACACAATCAAGCCACTTCTACAGAATGCTCATCAAAAAGCTGTTGCATTAGCTGTAAGCGCAGCAATTCCAACTAAAGAAACAATCGGTGACTTGATAAGAAAAGCAAATGCTGAAATGTCAAGTTTAAGCGGTGCAGTTGAGAAAGTTAAGCCAAAAGCTGCTTAAACCCAACCTTTTTTGTATCGATTTATTTATCGTTTTAAAATGCCCCTTGACCTTCAGAATTTAATGGCATTGAGATTGTGGAACTTTTTATCTTTGTTTTGACAAGGCTTAATAGTTTCTTACGTCGAGTACATGTAAAATAGCATGTGACCATTCATGGTTGATGTTTGGCTTCCCTACGGAAAAATAGATGTATGCGTAAGAGTTCCAGCCCGAAATCTCCTTGGGACAATCGAACCCATTCAGCGCCAAGGCGCACCCGACGGTAAAGCTGAGGTTGAACGAGCTCTAAAAGACCCAATTCCAATCGGCTCAAAACACTTAAGTGAAATAGCTAAGCCAGAAAGCAAAGTCGCAATAGTTGTTGACGATGCCACCCGCAAAACGCCCAGCGAACTGATGCTTTTGCCAGTACTTGCTGAACTAAATCTGGCTGGGGTAAAAGATGATAACATAACAATTATTTTTGGCTGTGGAACACATCGGTCGGTTAGGCCTGAAGAAGCCATCGCAATGCTTGGTGAAGAGGTGCTTAAACGGGTAAAAACCGTCAGCCACGACTGCAGAGCTACAAATTTAGTTCACTTGGGCACAACTAAAACTCATGGCAACAAAGTTTTCGTTAACCGCGTTTTTGCTGAAGCCGATGTAAGGGTCCTTTTGGGAGATGTTGGTTTTCACTATTATGCAGGATACGGGGGCGGCAGAAAAAGTGTTTTGCCAGCAATCTGCGGTGAAGAAACCATAAAACACAATCACGCAATGCTACTGCATGCCAACGCGCGAACAGGTAATTTAGAGGACAACCCAGTCCATCAAGACATGACTGAAGCAGCGAGATTAGCCAAAGTAGATTTCATCTTAAACATTGTGCAAAACAAAAAGGGCGAAATCGTAAAAGCCTTCGCAGGCGATTTAGAAGAAGCGTTCCTTGAGGCCGTGAAACTTGTTAACGAAATGTACCAGATCACAATTGAACGTCGAGCAGACATTCTGGTTGTAAGCGCAAGCGGATATCCAGCAGACATTAATCTTTACCAAGCCTACAAAGCCTTGGACAACGCTTTGGACGCAGTTAAGCGCGGAGGCGTAATAATTCTCGTAGCTGAATGTCCTGAAGGCCATGGGAACCAAGTATTTTACGATTGGATGGCACGTTTAGGCGATTTGAAAAATGTTGAACGCGAGATCAGACGTAACTTTGTCATGGGTGGTCATAAGGCGTATTATCTTTTGAAAGCGCTGCAAAATCACCAAATAATTTTGGTGTCTTCTTTGCCAGACTATTATGCAACAAGTATCTTTAAACTGAAAACTGCACGAGCAGTAAACGATGCTTTAACTGAAGCGTTAAAGATCGCTGGATCTGCCTCAAGGGTTTGGGCGATTCCTCAGGGCAGCTATACGTTACCGGTGTTTAAGGCGCCTGAAGAAATAAAGACTTAAACAGTCTCCCTACAAAATTACAAAAGCAAATAATTGACGCTTAAAGCGTAAACTTTAAGTTACAACAGTGAAATGTGGTTTAAGAAGGCGAAAGAATGCAACAAACCTTCAAGCTACGCAAATTCTTACCTGATGACTTACAAAGCGTGATGCAAATCAACCGCGTTTGTTTACCCGAAAATTATACCGACTTTTTCTTTATGGACTTACATCAGCGTTTTCCCGAAACTTTTATTGTGGCAGAAGAAAATGGGGTAATCGCAGGTTACATAATGTGCCGCATAGAAGTCGGTTTATCAAATTATGGTTTTGGCGGCTTAGTAAAAAAAGGACATGTTGTATCTATAGCGGTTTTGCCGCAGCACAGGCGCAAGGGAATTGCCCAGGCAGTAATCAATCGAGCATTGGAGGGCATGCAGTATTACAAAGCCAAACAATGCTTCCTAGAAGTCAGAGTCACAAATGACATTGCAATTTCGCTTTACAAGAAGCTTGGTTTTGACGTAACAAGAACTCTGAGTGGGTACTACTCAGACGGCGAAGACGCATACGTTATGGCAAAACGGCTTTAGGCTGATTTACCGTTCTTTTTAACGCAAACGGAATTGTCAAGCTTACCGTACCAATCACGGCCAAAAGTCCAAATCGTATCCCTGTTGCCAATGCTGCAGTGTCAACAAACACTTGGAAATTTTGCGCCCCTGCCATCAAATTCATTGCACTCATGGCAAGCGTCATTAGCGTTAATGGTATGGCTGCATACAGCGAAATTTTGTCTTTAATTTTAAAGAGCAAAATATACGAAAAGACCAATGTTGGAGCGTAATATGATAGCGCCCCTAAAATTCCAAGCGGCCAACCCAAAGGATTCAATTCCACAGCTAAGCCTGTAACGTTAATCGCGTAGAAAGTTGTAGCTAAATCAAACATCCAGAATGCCAATGCTACACCTTGGAAAGAAAAAAGTAGTTTCCGCCATTTGGAAGGATAGACAGAGAGACAGAGACGGAGGGATGGGTCCTCATTCGATGTCTGAGTTTTTGTGTTTTTGAGTTTTAAATAAGTTAAACTTGTTAATGGAATAAGTAGTATTAGTAGGTAAAGTAATGCTAGCCAAGCGTCACCGTTTATGAAAAGTGACGCTATATTGAATATCCAGATTAGCGCCGTTGCTACTAGAAAGCCTTGACCTAAACTTTTCAGTGATCCCATTGTTGTTCTTCTCCTCAATTATGCCCTATCACATTATTTGCCTACATAACCCTTATTCCCAAAAGTAACTGCAAGACTTCTGTTGAACAGAAAACAAAATAGAAAAATCCAATAAAAGATGCAATCGGGAATAGAGATTAATTTATATTGTGTTCTGATAGAAAACTAAATAACGCAACTTCTTTAAAACGCATAATACATAATTAGTTTTGAGGAATCAAGTTATGTCGATACAGAAAATACCAGAAAAAAACGCTGTCCTATTTGTCTGGTTAAACTCTTATGCCGGAGTATTGCTTAAAACCCCAAGTAAAACCCTTGTCATTGATCCAGTTGACGTCAAGTCCAAAAGCTTGCAAGGCGTAGATGCAATCTTAATAACTCATGAACACTATGACCATTTGGATCCACAGCTCATTATTGAAGTACAGAAAGCAACAAACTGCATTATAATAGCTGATGCTGCTTCCACCAAAAAACTTCAACATGCAATTCCCGCTGAAAAACTTCATGAAGTCAAGCCTGGAGTTGAACTAAAAATCGGTGAAGTTTCGGTAAAAGCAGAAAAATGCAACCATCCAGCCCAAGCTCCAGTGTCTTACATTGTAACCAGCGAAGATGAAGTCAAAGTCTACCACACTGCAGACAGTCTGCCATTTCCCGAACTCGCAGTCATGGGACAAAAAGAAAAATTCGACGTGGTTTTCTGTACCGTTGGCATAGCCCCTGGCGCAACACCTACAACGGGGTTTGAGATAGCACGATTAACTAAACCTCAAGTCGCTGTTCCATATCATACAGCAACACCCGCAAGCCAAGCAGAGTTTGCTGAAATGATTAAAAAAGGAAATGCCAAGAACTGCGTGCTTGATTCCACAACAAAACAAAATTTATCAGGTATCAAAGAGGAAGTGATGAATTTGAAAACGGAAAAAGCAGGTCAAGAAAAGAAAGACCAAATGGCAAACATACTTCTCAAACTTGATGTTGTAAAATTTGGCGTATTCAAACTATCAAGCGGAAAAGCAAGTCCTTATTATATTGACTTAAGAGTAATACCAAGCTTTCCAGATGCTTTTAGAGAAATCTGCGACTTCTACGCTGAATATATAACCAACCAAATTGGACTAAAAAACTTCGATAGAATAGCGGGAGTTCCAGTTGCGGGAATTATCTTTGCGTCCCAAGTCGCTTATAATCTCAAAAAACCCTTCCTTTATGTGCGCAAAGGTGTTCGAACGCATGGAAGAGAACGAAGAGTCGAAGGTGTTTTAGCATCAGGCGACAGAGTTCTTATTAATTGATGATTTAGTCACCACTGGATTAACGCTCAAAAAAACTAGTGATGCCGTCAGAGCCGAAGGTGGCGTCGTAACAGATGCCGTCGTTTTCCTAGACAGAGAAGAAGGAAAACAGCAATTAGAAAAAAGCGGAATAAAACTTCATTCATTGCTAAAGATAAGTGAAATAGCTAATACTCTCTACGAGATAGGCGCCATAGATCACGAGAGCCTAAAAACAATCCTAAAACAAGTAAAAAAGACAATAAAACAAAATATTATTCGTAAAATATTAAGTTGGTCTCTTCTAATAGCGTATGCAATTTTTCTACAGCGTCGTAAACGTCTTGTTCCTGTTTGGCTCCAGTACAAACAAGTTTGCCACTTGCAAAAAGCAGAATCACTACTTTCGGCTCTGCCATTCTATAGATTAAACCTGGAAACTGTTCAGGTTCGTACATAGCGTGACCAAGCGTGTAAGCAGCTTTTTCCAGGTCAATCATACCTCCTAAACCGCCTGAGGCAACGATATTTTGGATTTTAAGCTCTGGTTTGCTAATAATTATTATGCCGCCTTTTTTTAGTTCCTTGACAACTTTCATGACGGCTCGACGAGCTTCCTTCTCTGATTTAGCTCCAGTGCAAACCATTTTTCCAGAATTAAAAATTAAAGTTGCTGTCTTGGGACGTTTTAACCTAAAAACTAGCCCGGGAAATTGTTCTGGGCGATATTCAACGCCGGGATAGCCCTTAACTACGGCGTTCAAGTCAACTTTTTGGTTAAGAGTTGCAGAAGCGACCACGTTCTCGACGCTTATTACAGCTTTAACTTTTGGCAATCCATATCCCTCTTGCTTTAACCGCCCTTAAATATTCATAAATCAGAAGCTTTCTTTATAAAGACATCTGTGGCTGCGGTTGCGTTTCGTTTTGTTGTTCAGGCTTCTTTTTGCCTCTTATTGACAGGAATCACAAATTCGATAATTACAAGCAAGAGTATCAAGCCAATTATTACTGGCAAACCCAGTGAATTATTTCTCATGAAAAGTGTTATCCACCCGAACCATGGAATACGCATAATCACTTTGCCAACAACTAGGTTTTGGGGAACTCCTGGTGGGTTATTGCTGTCCCATGGGTCTAAGCCATGTCTGTGGGGTTTGTGGCCATGGGTTTCCGTTTCCATCACCTTTGGTTTGGTAATATGTGACTCCATTGATGGTTTCTGTGGCAATTATGCGATGAACGATTAAGGTTCCGTCGATTGGGCTGTGGAATATGATTATGTCGCTGTTTGGATAGTTGGTGTTTAGATCTTTAGGGTTGACTCCTTGTACTATTATGATGTCTCCGATGCTAAGCGTTCTGTCAAACGGATGAGTTATGCTTAACCAGAAATTATCACTGCCATCGTAGGGAATGCTCATGCTGCCGCTTTCCACAGTCAACATGGGATAAGATGTTTTAAGCCCTAGTTGCAAGCCAAAGAAGAAGCCAAGAACAATTGCAATAATCAAAGCGATTGCGACTACTGTCTTGAAATAATCGTTTTTCCACATTTTCTTTAGTGCAATCAAGACTTTGGCCTCTACAATCATAAAGTATTCCTGTTCATAAGAACTTCCTATGTTTTAAAACTTGCCGTAAGAATAATAGAAAAAATAAAAGAGGACAACAATGATGCAATCAACAGATTTCTGGTTGCACTTTTTAGATTTTCTTTTTACTTAGTACTTCGCGGAATACATGGCCACATTTTGTTGGGCATTCATAGAGTCCGATTTCTAGTTGCATGCGTTTTCCAGCTTTATCTGGACGACCGGCCATTTTCCATGTTTTCTTTGCTTTTGCAACTTCAGTTCCGCATTTTGGACATTTCGCCATTTTAATATCCTCCATATCTACTTCCATCGTTTATGCTGATAGATAAAAAACTTTCCATTGCTTTCAAATCGATATTTTCTATTTCAACATCATTTTTATACAAATTTTTGTCAACCCCTTTGAGACCATTTAAAGAAAGTAGTTGAAAGCATTCTAATGAATGCTTGAATATTAGCCAAAACAACAATATTTGATCAAGTCGCTGCTTGAAATAGTGAAATATGGCAAAAAACCTGCAATTGCAGTAAATCGCCCCTAACATTTTTTATAGCAGAGTACCCGCTTAAACTAGTATTCGAGGTTTATAGTGCAGGAAACTTCTGAAAACGCTTTTGATATGTTAGTGAAGCCGGTTCGAAGGCTCGTTGAACAGAAGGGATTCTCTAAACCAACCGAGCCTCAAGAAAAAACAATCCCAAAAATCCTCGATGGCAAAAACGTTCTGTTAATTTCTCCTACAGCTACGGGCAAAACGGAAGCCGCCTTCTTGCCCGTGTTAAGTATGCTTCTTCAGGAAGCTAAAACTCCTGGCATCAAAGTTCTCTACATTACTCCTTTGAGGGCTTTGAACAGAGATATGCTTGATCGACTTCAATGGTGGTGCAACAGCCTAGATATAAAACTTGCAGTTAGGCATGGTGACACCGAGACCAAAGAAAGAACTCGACAATCGCGCAGTCCACCAGATATTCTGATAACTACTCCTGAAACCTTGCAAGCTATACTCTCTGGGTGGGTTCTGCGACAGCACCTGCAAGCTTTAAAGTGGATCGTAATTGATGAAGTCCACGAATTAGCGGACAGCAAAAGAGGAAGCCAACTATCATTAGCGCTGGAACGCGTCAGAAGCCTGACTGGAAAAGACTTCCAGATGATCGGTTTATCAGCCACCATTGGCAGCCCAGAGAAAGTCGCCCAGTTCCTAGTTGGCACCAAGCGCCCAGTAGAGATTATTCGGGTTCCTGTTGCAAAAATGGTGAAGCTGCAAGTAATCTACCCTAGACCCACAGAAGACGATGTTAGGTTTGCATCGAAAATTTACACGCATCCTGAGGTAGCAGCTAGACTGCGTATTATTCGCGATTACATGAATAAGAGAAAATCTGTTTTACTCTTTACAAACACCCGTTCGATTTCAGAAGTCTTAGCTTCCAGATTTAAGGTGTGGGATATTGATTTTCCCATATCTATTCACCATGGCTCGCTAGCTAAGGTCTCAAGGATAGCCGCGGAAAACGGGTTAAAACGTGGTGAACTTAAAGGTTTAATCGCTACCAGCAGCCTTGAATTAGGCATAGATGTTGGACGAATCGACTTCGTTATTCAATATATGAGTCCCCGGCAGGTTACTAGGCTTATTCAAAGGGTTGGAAGAGCCGGTCATACTTATGGTGATGTTGCTGAAGGTGTCATAATTGGCATGGATTCTGATGATACGCTTGAAGCACTAGTCATTGCCCGAAGAGCGCTCAATGAGGAACTAGAGCCTCTTCAAATTCCAGACAAACCCTACGATGTTTTAGTTCATCAAATTGCTGGCTTGATGCTTAAAAACAGGCGTTTAGAATTTAGTGGTGTTTTAGAGTTAGCCAGAAATGCTTCTCCTTATAAGAATTTGACTATAGAAGACATTGGAAAAGCTTTCAAGTACATGCACGAGCGTTTTCCACGTTTAGCGTGGGTGTCGTTTGAAGATCAGGTAGCTTTGAAGCCTCAACGCTCTAAGGCTCTTTTTGAATATTATTTCGATAATTTATCCATGATTCCTGTTGAGAAACAGTTCCTAGTAATTGATGAGTCAACAGACACATCTATTGGAGTCTTGGATGAAGCATTTATGGCGGAATATGGCAAACCTGGAACAAAATTCATTATACGTGGAAGCCCATGGCAAATAATCCATGCTACTGAAGACAAAGTGTATGTGCGTCCAGTTGACGATCCCACAGGTTCCATTCCCAGCTGGATAGGGGAAGAAATTCCAGTTCCCTATGAGATAGCGCAGGAACTGGCGGAAATACGTGGTTTTGCTGAGGAAAAAATTCACAGTGGTTCTTCGCCTGAGCAGGTTAGTGTTTTGCTTTCTGAGCGTTATCCAGGTGATTCAGAGACAATTTTGCATGCGTTGGCAGAAACGCTGGAGCAAGTGAATGCTGGCTTACCAGTTCCAACCCCAAAACGGATTGTGCTTGAGGATTGGGGTGAATTTGTTATTATTCATTCTAATTTTGGTTCATTAATTAATCGTGCCTTAGCTCAGTTGCTTGGCGAGGTGTTGTCTGATAAGCTTGGGCGTGGCATCGTGGTTCAGCATGATC
Organism: Candidatus Bathyarchaeota archaeon; assembly: GCA_963768895.1. GTDB lineage: Archaea > Thermoproteota > Bathyarchaeia > Bathyarchaeales > Bathycorpusculaceae > Bathycorpusculum. The sequence continues at coordinate 82,757 of CAVYJU010000026.1, read as the reverse complement.
CTTACCGCATTTTTGTACAGACTATGGGTAGCATGAGTGCTGAACGGTTGGTCGAGGTTTTTAATGAATTGAAAAATATGAGTCCGCAGTTGGCTAAAGACACGCTGACTAGGTCAACTGTTAAGACTGGATTATTCAAGCGACGAGTTATACAGGTTGCAAGGCGTTTTGGCGCATTAAAGAAGTGGGCAGATTTTAGCAACGTCAGCATTCAGAAGTTGATTACAAGTTTTGAGGGAACTCCAATTTACGAGGAGGGATTAAAGGAGGTTTTCTCTAAAGATCTTGATGTAGACGGGCTTATTATGGTTCTTAAGCGCTTTCATGACGGTGATGTTGCCTTTCAAGTGGTTGCGACAGGTGGAGACGCGACGCCTGTTGCTCGTGTAGGAATTGAACGGGTAAGCATGAAAACCGATTTGATTCCTCCTGAGAAAATGCGTGCAGTTCTAGTTGCAGCCGCTAAAGCAAGATTGCTAAATGAATCAGGAAATTTTGTCTGCACTAACTGTTGGGATTACATGGAGACCATTCGGATAAAAGATTTGCCTGATAAACCAAAGTGCCCCAGATGCGGCTCTTTTGCGCTTGGATTGCTCAAGGTCGATGAGGAGAAAGCTTTGCCTTTAATTGAGAAGAAGGTGCATTTGGCTAAGGATGAAGAAAAAATGCAGTTGCAAGCAAAACGTACCGCTGAGTTGATTGAGAAATATGGAAAAGCAGCTGCCATAGCATTGAGCGCTAGGCGAGTCTTAACTGCTGATATTGCTGTTGTTCTGGAGAAAGAGCCTAAGCCTTCAGATCGTTTTTACGAGTTGGTTATGGAGGCTGAACGGAAATCTCTGAGCAAACGATTCTGAAATACATCTGTCTCTTTATAGAACTGTGTGTCGTAGGAAAATAACAACAGCTTTTTAAACATAGATCAGCATACTCTGGTTATCTGCTTATAACATCATAGGAGATAAAAGAAGAGTGGAAATAAGCCGAAAGAATCTACGTGACGAAGTTCTTGAACGCGTCAAATACGTCAAAACATGTGTTATGGCACGGGAACTTTGTCTGCTTGTACGCACAAACAGAGCCGTATTAGAACCCAAAGATGTTCAGGAAATTTGCCAGTACATATCTAATCTATGCAAAGAGGAAGGTTGCTCTGAACCTAGCGAACTCTGTACTAAAGCTTCTAAAGCATTGGGTTCGGCGAGTGAAGACAAATATCTTGAATTGTGCGCTCAAAGCTGCGTAAAATGTGGCGAAGCTCGAAGGCCGGTTCCGAAAAAAGACGCGTATGTGGCTTAAGCATGATTGCGAATTTTGGAAAGGTGAAGGATTAAATGTTTATTGCTCCGTTTGTTCCAAGTCCAAACACCGTTATAGAATACATGCTGAAGTTATCCGGTTTGAAAGCTGGAGAAGTATTGTTTGATATGGGTTCTGGAGATGGCAGAACAGTCATTATGGCAGCTAAAACTTTCGGTGCAAGAGGAGTCGGCATTGAACTGCGTGAAGATTTAGCGAAAAAAGCAATGAGTAACATTCATGAGAATGGTTTGGAAGACAGAGTCACCATTGTGAACAGCGACATGTTTAATGTTAACTTGACTTCGGCAGACGTAGTCTACTTGTACTTAACTACCAGCGCAAATGAGAAGATCAGGCCCAAACTTGACAGCGACCTAAAAAAAGGCGCTCGAGTCGTCTCACATGACTACGAAATTATCGGTTGGCACGCCGAAAAAGTTGAGAATTTCTGCGAAAACCCCCAATTAGGCTACCCCTCACACACAATCTACCTATACAGAAAACCCTAAACTTCTTACTTCAGAAAGAACAACACTTTTGTTGCCATTTTTTTAGCAGTTAGTTTGGATTGCTTTTTTGAAGCAGAGCTTGAATCAGCTGCAGGTTGATACATTTTTTGACAAATTTTGACAAAATATGACAATATTTGACAAAATATTACAAAATATTACAATTAGGCTGGCAATAAGAGGCTAACTCGACGTAACATTTAGAAGAATGCTTCAGAAGGATAAATACAAAGTAACATTTTGGCGATTCTTTTCAACTTGGTATAAGTCTGGTTTTTTGGTTTAGGGTTTGACAAGGTTTTCGTTTAATTTTTGGTTTAAATTAGACTTTAGTACTAAGTTAGTACTGCCCCGCAATTAGCACAATGAGCACTATCTGCTTTGTTTCTTCCTCCACAGAATTTACAAAATACCATTGTTGAAACATTTTGTGCTTCAATGACGGCTCTTTGTGCATCTCTGCACTTCTAAATTTGTCTCTTATACAGTTTGAAAAGAGATAACGGGGTAGATTTGGGAGCTCTTTTAAGTTCGTTAATAAAACTGACTATCCCCTCTGTGTCAAGGTGAAAAACTTCTCCGTTTAACCATTCGCTCGTGCTGACTACAAGCAGGTGAAGTTTGAGAGCTTGAATTCCTTCAACACTGAATTCCCTTAAGTAAGTTGCAAGCGAATCGGGCATAGCAAGACAATAATGAATGTTAAGACCAGTTTCATGCATTTTGGAGACGGTCTGCCCTATCATAACGTGTATTTCATGAGATCTCAAATAACTATCACCCTTGCACTCTACAAAATATTTCACATTGCTTTTTTGTGCAAGTATATCTACCCTAAAACCATGTATATTTACCTCTTTTTTGATTTTGTAGTCGTTATTAGCGAAATACTTCTCAATAAAAAAGATTACATTATTCTCATCCACTTTGAACCACCTCATTCTCCTTTCGATTCCATTCAATTTATCGATCTAGTCAAGTCTAAAACTTTGAATAGCTCTTTTCTACGCTATGTGGATTTAAGACTTATCATCTAATGAAAATTTGGAATTAGTTTTGTCTTGCTCCACAATGGGGACATTTGTCAAGAGTCTCTTCATAGAGGTTTTTGCAATATGGGCATCGGATTTTCACGATAACTTGTTTTTCTTTTATTATTTCCTTTGTCACTATTTTTTCATCGTGACTGGGATTTGCCATTCTTCTACAATCTCCAGCCTTGTCCCACATTCCAAGCAATTCATATTTCTTAGCAGCATCCTCATACCTTCCCGCCCTTACAAGATTCTCCGCTTCAGGTAGGTCTGAATTTTCATAGACTGCTTTGTAACATTCACCACAGAGTTTCTTTTTTCTGTACGGATTTGAAGGATACTTGGCATTGAGTGTTAAGTTACAATGAAACTCCGTATCGTAAACCGTTTCAGAATTAAACTGTGTTGAAAAGAAACCAAACTCTTTTCCACACCTTGCACAAGTACCCAACTACATCATAACCTTAGTTTCATTTTACGCTTTTCAGATTTAAGACTTATCTTTTATGAAAACTTAGCTGAAATTCATAAATCCTAAATTTGAAATCCTTGTTAAATGTAACTATCATTTAAAAGGCTTGTAAAAATGAACAAGAAATTGCTAATAGCAATAATCGCAGTTATTATCCTCTCTGTATTGGTTTTGGTATTTACAGTTGGTCCCTTAGGTACAATGCAACAAAATGATCACTATAATTTGGAATACACTTTAAACGGTCAGTATATTGAAGTGATAAATAATCAACCTTTTGCTGTAACCGTCTTCATTGTTTATACTAATTCTACCAGTGGAAAAGCAGTTACTATTCAAGGTCCAAATTTAGTGCCACATGAAGGAATAAGTGAATATGGTGGAAATACACCTGAAATCACGATAGATAACGTTTATGGCATAAAATCAAACCCTGCTGCTCCCACTCCTTCACCCATAGGATTATTGGGAACTTCAGAACAAGTCTCAATCACAAATATTCAATTTTCTGGCTCTTCTACAATTAATGTATTAGTTCAGAATAGTGGCAGTTCTACCGTAAACATTTCTCAGGCGTTTGTCAATGGAGCTGTTGTAACTATGAGTCCAAATTCACCTTCAATCGTTACTGCGACATCTATGACAATATCTTTGAGTTTACCCACTAACACGATCTTAAGTACAGGTTCATCTTATTCCATTAAGCTCGTAAGTGCAATGAATACACAGATTTCAGCTACTGCAACATACAGTCCATAATTAGAAGCAAGGATTACAAATAGAATAATTACCATAAAAAGTGATTGAAAACATTAAGCTCAATCATTTTCTACGCTATGCAGATTTAAGGCTTATCTTTTATGAAAAATAGCACTTCATAACTCATTTTAGGTCATTACCGCACATTGGACAGCCTCTTTGTCCAGTAGCTAAAATCTTACCAATAACACAGCTGTAACATAACTGTATACCACAGTTCTTACAACAAAAATTAGCATTATTTCTACCACATGAACTACACTGTTTTCTCTGAAAAACACATTCATTACACATGAAGATTACGTTGATTCTCAAAAGATAAAAAGAAGTTTCTAAAACGACTGTTTAAGAAAGAGGAGACTTGAGTAAAAGTGAATAAACCAAAACCCAAGAAGTACCATGCCGGAAAATCTTAAATTGTTAATATTATAGAACAAGCTGCATGTCGACCTTAGAAATCCTTCTCGGGCTTGTTACGGACATTGTTCTGCCTATTGATGTTCACACACGATATGACCTATATTTTACTGACAAACGAGTTGCGATAATTAGTATGGGAAGCACAGACCGTATAGATTACGGGAAGTTAGGTCGCCGTGCTTTAATCTCGGCAGCGGTGGGAGTTGCACCAGCCATATTCATGTATGCAGACGAGGTAAGAACAAATAAGCCCATTGAAGAAAAGGAAGTAGAAGGGTTAACCCTCGACGAATTGTTGAAACTTCGCAAGAAGAGTTGTTACTATACCTATGAAGAGATAGAACAAGTCAGACTAATCTCAGGTGAAAAATCAAAGTTTTGGATTCTAAGCAAAGAATGTGAATCCAAGTTCCTAACAACTGAAGAGCAATTTGAGCAATTGACTGTTTTGTTACCGACAATTGAAATGCTGAAATCAAAACTAAAATTCTTTGACAAAAACAACAATCCGAGAACAGTACAAAACAAACAAACATCCGAGAATAAAGACCTAAATCAAGAAAATGAAAAGCTTAGAAAAAAAATCAAAGAATTAGAAGCTGAGAATTCAGATCTAAAAAGCTATATTGATTCTTTAAGAACAGCTTAACTAAAGTCCATGCGATTAAGATCAAACCCTCCTGCAAATCCAGCAGGTAAACGGATTGAACCCTCCATCCAGTGGAGACTTCACCCGCATTCCTCCTTTTTTTTAACAAGTGCTGTTGAATTCTAATGTAAACTGAATTGCAAGGTGTCTCCATCAAAAAGTTTTCGTAAGTTTTCTCTCTCAATTTTCAATATTATACTGTCTGGTTCTCCAGACTCGAAATGGATATAATGGTCGTAAAAAGATGGTTTTAATCGATTTTTGGCAGCTCTAATCTCTTCCGAGTCGTTTTCATGGTCCTTATAGTTTTGCCAATTTATACCCTTACTTGTTAATTCCAAATAATTGGAGAAGCTATCAAGTTTGCTTAAGCTGTTGCTCAGTCTCCCAAGTCTATCCTCAAATTTTGTAGTAAGTAATTGTAGAATCCTTCTTCTTTCATTTATCAACGGTTTTATCCATTCGTCCAACACTTTTCTTATTCCATACCCGAATGTACCATCACCAAACCCTAGTTGCATTGGAAGAGTGGATTGTTCGACACGCAGATTTTGCGCGCTAAACATTTCAAATGTTTCGTTTAGTCTGGATAGCCATCTACTCTCGTATTCGTCTCCACAGATTGAAGAATGAAGTAGAGCTTTGAAGCTGTAAATGAGACGATTTTGTGGTGGGCTAAACTCTATTGAATTCCAGTTTCTTCTAATTTTTTCTTCGAGAACCCATTCTGCTTTGCCAATAAACTCTCCATCGATACAATTTGTCAGGAGATATCCCCATGGAATATTCACATCACCCTTACTTTCAGACTCTAAATATTGTTTTTCAAGCGTAGAAATGTATTCAATGCTTCGCAGATAATTATTTTTTAGTTGATTTAAGAGCGGCGCAAACGGATAGGGAAGGCAAATCGTTCTTTCGGATATTCTTGACTCAGACTTCTTAGTTGAATCAGTATACCTTATCTTGCTTTCAAAAAGATCTTGCGCGTTAGGATTGATAAGAATAAGAGTAAGCTCGTCATTTGCCCTTGAAGCATCCCATAGCATGTGGACGATATAATCGTCTCTAAAAGAATATCCAACTACAATTACAAATTTTGTTCCTGCAAATAGTCTATGCTTAAACATAAGTTGCAAATCGGTTAGCGGTTCGACATATTCTGCTTTTTGGGCTGGATAAATTAAAAGAGGTTTTACGCTCTCTCCGTATATGAGTCTTAAATCCAACGGCTCATCTTCTCTGAAAGCGTTTACTGGAATTTTTATGCATTCCTTAGTGATTAAGTTTTGATACCAAATTACTGAACCATGAAGCTTAAAATGCTTGATATCATGAAAAACGCTGAAATTGTGCTCATTCCAGTTAATATCAAAGCCATCAGTATAGAGACGATGATTGACATAACAAAGTTGTTCTATACAAGTATCATAATTTGTTGAATAAACTTCTAATGGTTTGTCAAATTTGAATAACTCCTTCAAATATTCAAGCCTGCCCTCATCTTCAACAATAACTCTTTTCCGAATATAGTTCTGGAGGCTCTTTTCTAGAACACTGAAGTGCTCATCTCTTCCTTGAAACGTAAATCCATTCAGTGTGTAATAATGGAGCAGGGTCTTTTTCTCTATCAATTAATCTGCGAAGTGTGTCTAAAAGTTGCTCAACATCCACTTCTTTTTTCGTCTGCCTATCGGTATTATATTTTTCACGAATGTCGATGATAAGACGCAAAAGCATCTTTAATTCTGGATGTGTTTTTGTAAAATAATCATAAAATTGGTCAACAAAAGAGTATGTGTCTGGAATGCCTGTATCAACTGACGCACCTGCTCCTAAAAGAAATATAGTCTTATTTTGTTTGTCTTCTGAATCAGCCATCTTTTGGCACTCAACCGAATAGCGTTTATTCTATAGCTATTTGCTTTTAGTTTTTGCGTTTAGATAAGTAATAGGTACAGAATGAGAAAAAAAGGGATTGAGGCTAAATTAGTTGGGCTATCTTTTTGACATTAAAATTAGCCATAAAGCTTGAAGGATTACGCCTAATGCGAGGAATATCCAACCTGCATTTACGACACTGACAAAGTTAGTAGTATAACCGAAGAATAAGTAGGATAAACGGCAACGCTATGAGAATAGCAGGGGGGCTTTCCGCGAATATCTCAACGAATACGTTTGATGACATATTTTGTCTCTCTTCCTTTTGCCCAAATAGTTGGTATTTGGAGTCATAAGAGCTGATTTCTGGAAGATATAATGATTGAAAATTACAGAACTTAGCTCCATACTTGATTCCAGAACTAAATATATCAAGTAAGACAGTCTATCGTTTATGCGAGGTAAAAACATTGGAAAATGACAAAGAAATAGATGATCTGAAGACGTTGTATGATGAATTGTTACACAATGGAAAGCGACTGGTAAAAGACATGAGGAAAAGCGTTGACTTGTACTTGACCTCAGCATTATTGACTTTAATATTTGCGGGTTTGAGTGTAATTGGATTAGCTCCTTACTTAGAGTTAGTACGGTTAGGCATAGCAAGCACTTTAACTTGGGTAGTGGTGATTATCGAAGTTATTGTTACATCAATGATACTCGGATTTGGGTTGTTACTTCTAAGATTATACGCGAGACTCAAAGCGAGATACAAGAAAATATTTGAAATGGAAAAGAATTGGAGCAAGACTGATGGATAAGATTCCTGCTCAACTGTCAGCTTCAGCAAGAAGGATAATGGAGTACCTTGAAATAGCTGATGCTGCGCAGAAGAAGCAGGGTTTTGCCAAGTGGTTCGATTTCTACAAAAAAGCTCTAGCAGGAGGTTACACTGACACAATGATAACTAAACTGATAGCGTATGGACTCATCCGGGAAGAAATCATAATCTCAGAGAACAAGAAAGATGATAAAAGGTATTTCTTAACCAAGAGAGGCGAAAACTACTTGAGCGTTTATAGGATGTTTCCCGACGTTGCCATACTTTATAACTTCTTTAGCGGTGACAAGTTGAGATAACGTCATTGGATGTAGGATTATAAACTAATTTGCAAAGCCAAAAAAATTACCCCTTAGAATGCCCCCTATGTGCGGTGGAAAACTGGAATAAATTCTATCTCTAAAGTTTTCAAAAAATCTAACTTATCTCGGAGTGCTTTCTTTTGTTTGTGCCTGTGCATGGTATAACAAAACTTTATGGAGAGCAATTGATTCTTCGTTAATTTCGATAGTATTACTAGCCGTCTCCTTTCCCCTATATACTTACCTTTCAGCGCGATTTAAAGCAGATTTCGAGTACACTAATATGCAAAAAATTAAGATATTATAACGAGCACCACGATTGACTTCTTTTGCTTACGCATGGGTGAACAAATCTATCTGCAAAAGAAGCTACGTTGGAGTGTCTAATGTGTGGGGAAAAATTCGGTGAATGAGTTGTGGAAAACAAAGCTAAAAAAGGTAACAAACGTCTATTCTAAGAAGCAAGTGAGGAGTACTCATCTCAGCACCAGACAAAATGACCTATGACGAATTCAAAACCAAAGTAATCAACCTATTAACTAACAATCAAACAGGGTTAACATGGACATTAATCAAAGAAAAACTTCAACTTCCTCAAGCGGTCCCAAATAACCAGTGGGTAATGAAGCTTGAAAACGAATGTGGAATGGCAAGACGCAAAGATTGCTCAGAAACCTTCTGGTACATGCCAAACAAAGGCACAACCTACACCATCGGGTATGAAGGAAAGTCAATTTCTCAATTTATTGAGAGACTCAAAAAATTCGAAATTAAACAACTGGTAGACGTTCGTGAAATCGCTTTAAGCAGAAAAAACGGGTTCGCTAAAACTTCTTTAAGGAAAGCACTCGATGATAATGCTATAGTTTACAAACATTTCCCAGAGCTTGGCTCTCCCAGTGAAATAAGACATAAACTACATGAAAACTGGGACTATAACCTGTTCTTCAAGGAATATACAGCATACATAGAAACGGAAGAACCGAAAAAAGCATTGAATATCCTATCAGAACTCGCGCATATGCGAAAAACAGTTATTATGTGTTTTGAATACTCAGTGGAAAAGTGCCATAGGCGTATCCTGAAAGAGCGATTAATTGCTGATGGCTTCGGAGTCGTTGACCTATGACCTATACTAAGAAACAGGTGTTAGTAATAGCTAAGACCTACCCTAACCTTAGCCAAAAGTACGATAGAACTGTCTGCACAGCTGGGATTGACCTTGAAACTAAGTCATGGATTCGAATATTCCCCATCATGTATTTCGACTTACCACAAACACAGAGATTCAAGAAGTATGACGTAATCGAGATTGAAGCAGAATATAAAAAAGACAAATTCGCTAGGAAAGAAAGCCACAAGGCTCACGACAAAACTATCAAGGTAATAAAGCATGTCGAACCAGACCACAATTGGGTTGAAAGAAAGAAATTCCTGTTACCAATGGTGCAAAAAAGCGTTAGCTATCTCCAAGCGCAATATGGCATAGATAACACTTCATTAGGGATAATCAAACCCAAAGGCATAGAATTCAAAGTTACACCAATAGACTCATGCAGAAAATGGGAAAGAGACTTAATCATGGGTAAACAGCGAACACTCGATGGCTTAGACTACCATTCACCACTGGAAAAGATACCCTACAAGTTCTCTTATGTGTTCAATTGTGACGACTCTGAATGTAAAATACAACATGACATGATGATTGAGGACTGGGAAATATGCGAATTGTATAGAAAGATGAAACAGCAATCGAAAAACGAGCAATATGCGCTTGACCAAGTATCGAAAAGATACAAAGAAGACTTCTTGACAAAGCGTGACCTCTACTTTGTATTAGGAACAGAAAGTAAATGGAACAAGTGGCTAATCATTGGAATCTTTTATCCAATGAAACAAGCTCAAACAATGTTGTCATTCAACTAAACGGTGCATAACAGATAGAGATTTCAAGGCAATCTAAAATCAACTGTGACTTCAGAGAATATTTTGTTTGTGGCTGAAAGAATCAAATAAGTCATTAGTTTAAAACTCTTGAAAGTAGATATAATCATATATTAGTACAGACAACGAATTTCTTAGTTGACAAACAGAAAACTAACCTTATGCCCCTACTGTGGAGAATCTTTTGCTAAGACAGCGATTTCAATAGACCACATTATACCCAAGCAGATAGGCGGTTGTGATAAATTCAGCATTTTTAGCTGCAAAAGTTGCAATTCAAACTTGAGCAAGATTGAGCAAAGAGCGATTCAGACAGTGGAGATTAGCTATCTGCTCATGGATATGAGCGAGTCTGGGTTCAATATAAAATCAAGACGAAAAAAGGAAGTTATACCACTTCAAAAATCAGTTGGTCTATCATGCGGTTCACCAGCAAAAATGTACTACAATACCAAAAATCACGAAAGACGGCTTGTCTTTCTATTGCCTCCCAAGGTGGACCCTTTAGATGGACAATCACATACGTTTATCACTCCTCTACCAGAAAATGATGAGAGTCCAGAAGACGTGAATTCATTATTATGCTTGACCAATAAAATAATCTTGGGCACTTGCGCTTGGCTATGGGGAGACAGATTCTTGAAGTCAAAACAAGCAACCTTTTTAAGAAATGGATTGGAAAAAGTGTCGATTGATAAAGTAATCGAAATGAATAGTAACGAAAAACACCTAACATTACCAGATATGCCAGAAGAAGACGCTCTGAATAACCAACCACATCACTCAGTTCTCATAAGCAAACTTGGGAACAAAGTTCGTTGGTTTGTTAAACCTCTTTGGAAGCTACGAGTCTTTAACAGTTGTGGGCGACTATGATGAAAAGTTTAAGGACTGGTTGGGTGAGACTGGAGTAATCATAATTTCCAAAAGCACTGCAAATGAGGTTATTGAGATGACTTGGGAAGAGTATGAAAAGTTCAAAAGTAGTGCAAAGAACTGCTCAACCAAAAGCAACAATCAAACCCATAGTTGATATCCATCTTAGCCCTTGTTGGCAACTTAGGCGTAAAGAGCAAGCAGTACTGCGGTAATAGTAGAGACTATTGCAATCACAATACCTACCCCAAGACCAATGCGAAATTGTCTGGTTTGTAAAATTGAAGCTGTCTTTCCATCCTTAACTTGCTCTTCTATCAATTCGACAGTTTTTTGTGTATTATCAGCTATTTGCTTTAGATAAGGAATCTGCTGGTCAAATTTGTAAGTTTGTGCTATTTCTTTTTGCTTTACAGTAAAACTTGAGCTAAGGTCTTTATATCCCTCTACAAGAGAACCAGTAACAGTAGAAATGGTTGACATCGCAGTGGAAATGGTTTTGGCGTTTTCCGCAAAACCAATTTTATCCTCAAGAACAACGGTATAATGTTCAGGTTTTTTTGCTTTGTCGTTGCCACTCATTTATTTGTTCCCTGCCTCCACTTCAATTGGGTCAGTTAATAAGCCTTCTCATCATACAATAGCAAAATAGCTTTCTGCTCGAATGGGTGAATCATGTTCTGTTTTCCTTCGTTTAGTAACTATATCTACCTACCTTGTCATAGAATAGAAGGAAGAAAGTGAGAGGAAACCTTCTATTCATATGACTGTGATCTATTACCAAAAAACTTGATATTTTTTAATACCAGTTTCATAGCTAAATCGTCAAAATCTGCCCAAATAGAGCTTCTTTCTCAATAGATTTATTACTGGCAACATAATGAAATTTTTATGTCAAAAAGAATAGTAGAATTGAACTGCAAATCTCTTCTAGTTGACGTCTCCCAATATCCTTTAAACTTTCTAATTTTCCCCCATCGGCTCACAGCTAATGCTTACATTGGCTGCCTCCATGATTGTGCTTATTGCTATGCCAAATGGTACTGCAAACGAGATGAAGTTAGAGTAAAAATCAACGCAGCAGAAATACTGAAGAAAGAACTTCAAAACAGAATAAAGAAGGGTAAACCTAGAGAACCAGTTTGTTTTGGAAGCATCTCAGACCCATATCAAGCAATAGAAAATAAATATCAAATAACTCGAAAAATGCTGGAAGTTTGCGATGAACTCAGCTATCCGGTTTTCGTGGTAACAAAGTCAGATTTAGTACAAAAAGACGTTCAAGTACTATATTTCCAATTTTATCAGATAAACTTCTCAACTATTACATAAAGAAAGCATCTGAAAGCGGAGCAAATTGCTGTTCCGCAATTTTTTTAAAAATTCGACCAGTAATCTGGGCTGGAGTCAACCAATTCCTTCAAAACAACAGCCCAAGCTTAGTTGCAAAATACAATGACTTATACTTCAAACATGGAAACAAAGATTTGTCTGGCTACAGCCTTCCAGAGCTTTCCTATCGAAGAAAAACTATGGAATCCGTTGCAAAATTGTGCAAACAAAATGAGATTTGCTTCACGGCGGAAGAATTTTTAAGTTTATGGACTTCAAGATTTTCAGATTGCGTAGCAATTAACTGCTGGCACGCGCCAACAGTTTATGACATTCTGGAGTTTATCAATTCTCAAAAACCTCAAAACGTCAACAGAGAAGCAGCGATTGATTTCATCAAAAAGAATTTTGCTCTAGAGAAAGGCTGGGAGAAACTCATGTGCAAGTATTGGGATAAGGTCAAGTTATTCATATAATCATTTGCAAAGGTATAATATTGTGTAAAATGCATCTTATTTGGCTGAATGAAAGTGGAAAAACAGGTTGAAATTATAGAGTTTTGTCAGTACTGCGGAAAAAATCTTTATGGCTGTAAATGGGTTTGTCCTCATTGCGGAAAGAAATGTTAGCCCTGCAAGTTAGCGACATTTAAGTTTTAGTTACTGAACTTTTTATGAAAGGGCTTTGGGAATGATTAAAGAATTTGCAGTAACTTAAATGGATGCAAAAATACCCGTTGCATAGAATCCGTTCATCCTCCGGTATTAAGCGAATAATAATTTGGGATTTCTCTTCAGTGAACTCATCGGTTGAATTATGAGTCAGCATTGTTTTGAAAGAAGTGTACCAAATAACATTCTTTGCTAAGGCTTTGTATTTAACTCGAAGAGGAAGGCTAACTTTTATCGGTTTTCCTTTGGGAACAATTTGCCCTTTTTCAAATATGGACTTGAATAGGTCAATCTCAAAAATTAACTCGACAAAGAATGTGTCAGGATTCTAATAGCGGCATGTTGTGGTCTACGCGTTATGGGTTGATTAACTTCATACAATTCTTTTTCGTAGTTGCATCTAACAGCATAAGTGCCCGGTTCACAATTAATTGTATTGAAATCATCCATTTTTGGTTTGATTTCGATAATTACTACTTCGTCTTCCATAGTGAGTCCACACAAGAACTACATCAATTATTAGGAGTTTTAAGAATTGACTCCAGAAAAACTGTCAATCTAAGTCACTTCTAACTTTTCAATTCACCCAAAAAATAGGCATGAAATAGGCTCTTTTAGTTTAAGTGACCTTTGAATTCAGAGCTATTTACTAAGAGAATACAGATTGTTTCGAGGAAATTGTTTGAAACGCTTGTTTTCTTAGTCTGATTCATAAGTGACATAAGAATAAATGAACGCATGCAAAAATGCTTTGAGTTTTAAGAGATTTCTCAACTCGCATAAGAAAAGGGTTCTGTAACTCCAAGTAAACTTTCGCGGGTTCTGTTAACCTGAAAACTTTAACTAATACATTCATGGAACGCATACAAAATATTTAGACAGAGAGACTTAGATAGTTTGCATTATCGTAATTTTCTCTCTTGTCTTTTTAACTCAAATTCTTTTCTTCGTAGGGCTTCTTTAGCGTCCCCTAATGTAACAACTTCAACGGTGTTTCCAGCGATAACGACTTTAAATGACACCATTTCTAATCCCACTTCTATTCACCTACAATGTTTGTATGTGCTAGTTAGCAACTTAAGAACTATGAACATCGAATCAATATTTGAAATTAACACTACTTTACGTAAACCTGATTGATTTTTCGCTTATTCATAAAATCTAATAGTTCTTCTTTATTGGGAGCTTTAGTTAAAACAAATTTTGCGATTTCTTCTAGTCTTCTATAATCCATTTCGCTGTCCAATTTGGTTAGGTTTTCCTGAATTTGGTTAGTAAGCTTGTCATGTTGGCAAAAACCAGGCGCTATGGGGAATACCTAACAGGCTGGCGTTTGCTATCATTTAGGGGTTGCCTGTAAAATTCCATTCTTTTGAAGAGTACTTTGTGCTGCAGAGCTTATTTGCCATTTCCGACTCGGCAGATGTTAATTCGCTGGGCTCAAGGTGAATCTTTAACGTGGCCTTAAACCCCTGCGCAAGTGCGTTTGCTATTGTTTCAGGCATAACGGAGTGGCCTAGTTCGTTTTGGATGCTGGTTATCTTGCGTTTAGCTATATCTGCAGCCTGGGTGCAACTTGCATCTTTAAATTTTAGGAGCTGAAACATTTTCTGCAAATCTACACTCCGCAAAAGTGTGCCATGCTGAAGAACAACGCCTCGGGATATGGTTTGGCTGCTGCCTGAGATTTTTTTGCCAGCAACGGTCATGTTTGGGCAGTTTTTGGCATCACCAGTGCTGAAGTCGGCGGTTATCCCCAGAAGCCTAAGAGCATCTTTTATCGCCTCGTAAACTTTCATGTAAACAGTAGTTACGTCAGCCGTGCCCAAGTCAGCAACTTTGGCGTTTACGCTGTAAGTAACTTCACCTTCAAAATCATGATAAACAGTCCCGCCCCCACTAATACGACGAACCACATCAACACCCTAGCTTTTTGCAAGTGTCAAGGTAAACCTCAGCTTCGGGATTCTGATTTTTGCCAATGCTGACAGCGGATGGTTGCCAACGATAAAACCTCAGCGTGTTTGGAACTTGCCCGGCGATTCGAGCTGTTAAGATTGCCTCGTCAATTGCCATATTCATGAAGGCATTGTTGGTTTCGAGCGGCAGTAAACGCCAATTATCCATAATAGTTCAATCCTTTGCCAATTAAAAATTGAGTTAAGCTTAAAACTATTATGCAAAATTCGCCGATGGATTAGAAAAAAGGATAAAACCTTAAAACCTAAACTTGCATTTCTAAAGGGAAGAGGAAAAAGGAATGAAAATTATCTCTGGTCCAGCATCCAAAGATCTCGCTGAAAAAGTTTCAGGCTTATCAGGTTGCCAAAACATCCTTGTTGCTTCCAAAGTTTTTCCTGACGGAGAATCGTATGTACGTTTGGAAGGTAGTGTTCAGGGCGAAGAAGTAGTTATTGTGCAAACGACTTGTCCTCCCGATCAGGATGGCAAGCTATTCCAGCTAGCGTTCATGGCAGACGCAGCAAAGCGCGGAAGAGCAAGTAAAGTTACAGCTTTTGTTCCGTATCTAGCGTATGCACGTCAAGACAAAATGTTTCTTGCAGGCGAAGGAATCAGTGTTGAAACTGTTGCGAGAATGCTGAAAGCAGCTGGAATCGACGAATTAGTAACAGTTAACATTCACTCAGAATCTGCGCTCAAACAGTTTCCGTTTCCAACCAAAACATTAAGCGCCATACCTCTTTTGGCACAGTATTTTGTCGATAAGGGCTTCAAAGGCGCATTTGCTTTGTCGCCTGATAAGGGAGCAATGTACATTGCGCAGGAGGCACAAGCAGTTCTTGGAGGCGACTGCGGGCACCTAAATAAATCTCGCGATCGTTACACTGGACAAACCGTCCAGACGGCTGAAGGGTTAAACGTGAAAGACCAAACTGTCATAATCCTTGACGATATAATCAGCACAGGAGGCACCATTGTGGGAGCCGCAAAAATTCTCCGAGAACAAGGCGCCAAACACGTTTTCTGCGCTTGTGTACATGGTTTACTAATTGGCGACGCCGAGAAGCGCATTTTAGACGCTGGTGTTGAAGAGATCGTGGGCACCGACAGCGTCCCTGGTAGTGTAAGCAAGGTTTCGTTAGCACCGCTTTTAAGCGAAGAACTTAAGGCGCAAAAATAGTGCCAAAACTCTTTTTTTTGCTTTCAGGCGAAAACGCTTCATTACCAGCGGCAGAAGTTAAAGCGATCTTGGAAGCTGAGGGCTATCAATACGCGAACGCTGAAGAGCTTGATCAAGTTCTGCGGTTGGAAGCAGAAATAGGTAGTGTGCAATCAGTTCAGGTTCGCTCGGCATATACGAGGGTTTGTGCCTTGGAACTTTTTGTCTCAAACGCAAACTTAGCGGACATTGCTGAGGCAGTTTCCGAAACAGACTTCAAAACCGTTCTTAAAGCAGGTGAAAGCTTTGCTGTGAGAATTAACCGAATAAAAAACTACGCTGACGAAGCATTAAACACGATGGTACTTGAAGGCAAACTGGGCAAGCAAATCCTAAACGGTACTGAAGGCACAAAAGTAAGCCTAAAGAACCCAGACAAGACCTTCCTTGGCATAATTACAGATGAAAAACTTATTTTAGGTTTAAAACTTACCGACATTACCTCTAAAACCTTTTCGGAGCGTAGACCACGTAAGAAACCCTTTTTCCATCCATCTGCTATGCCGTCTAAGATGGCGCGTTGCATGGTAAACCTGGCTCATGGCAAAGAAGAATCGTTGGTTCTTGATCCCTTTTGTGGCACTGGCACTTCACTTATTGAAGCCACCTACATAGGCTGTAGAGCTGTGGGTGTAGACGCTCAGAGAAGAATGATAATGGGCACCAGAAAAAATCTGCGTTTCTTTAACATAGCTGCTGAAGGGCTGGTTTTGGCTGACGCTCGACAGTTGCCATTCTACAAGGTTGATTGTGTAGTTACTGACCCGCCCTATGGACGATCCTCCAGCACATTGAAGTCAACGACTAAGCAGTTAGTGCAGGATGTTTTGGCTTCAACTTATGGTTTGTTGGGGGTGGGGCAACGGATTTGTATTGCTTCTCCTAAAACATTACAGATTAAAGCGTTAGGCGAGGCTATAGGCTATAAGCATGTGGAGTCTCATTTTGCCTTCATTCATAGGAGTCTAACGAGGGAAATAGCCGTGTTTGAAAAGGTGCAAAAACAATGAGTATTCGTGTGGTGTTTCTGGGAACAAGCGGCAGCGTACCAACCCTGAAGCGTAGCTTGCCCTCTGTTGTCGTTCAATGTGCCAAAGAACTTTGGATGTTTGACTGCGGCGAAAATACACAGCGGCAGATGATGCAGGGCAAAGTGAGTTTTCACAAAAAACTAAGAGTCTTTCTCACTCACTTGCATGGAGACCATGTGCTGGGTCTGCCAGGGGTTTTGCAAACTATGGCGCTAATGGATCGCAAAGAACCAGTCTCGATTTTCGGACCACCTGGGATCAAGGATTTTCTGGTTTGCACAAAAGAAACCCTCAATTTTGGCTTAACGTTCCCAGTAGAAATTAATGAGATTTTAAGCGAAGGGCCAATACTAAATGAAAATGATTATATTGTAACGGCGGTTAAGTCAAACCATGCCGTGGATAGTTACTCTTACGCATTTACGGAAAAGCCTCGAGCAGGAAAATTCTATCCAAAAAAAGCTCAAATGCTAGGAGTTCCCAAAGGCGAATTATGGTCAAAGCTGCAGAGCAGGAGATGAAATAATATTGCCAGATGGTAAAGTGGTTAGGCCAAGCGATGTAATGGGGCCACTTAGGGCTGGAAGAAAAATTGTTTACTCAGGAGATACTCGACCATTCGATAGGTTTGCAAAGTTTGCTGAAAACGCTGACTTGGTAATACATGAGAGCACTTTTGACGATTCACTGGTAGAGAAGGCTAAGTTGGATGGGCATTCAACGCCCAGTCAGGCAGCAGAAGAAGCGAAAGCAGCAGGGGCAAAACAACTGGTTTTAATTCATATCAGCGCAAGGTACCCTGATGCCACTTTACTTTTGGACCAAGCAAAAAAAGTATTTGACAACACAGTTATAGCTGAGGATTTTATGGAACTTGAACTCCCGCTCAAATCGAACTAAGCTAGGAGTTTTTTTAGTTTCTGAATGCTTTCCGGCACATTAGTTATAGATTCGATGATCACCGACTTATCGTAACCAATTTTCTTCACTGTTTGCGCAAACGAGTCATAGTCGATTTTGCCTTGCCCTATGCCTAGATGCTGATCATCTGAGCCGTCGTTGTCGCTGGCGTGGATGTGAACGATTTTGTCTGTCAGCAAATTGAAGAAAGGTTCAATTTGACCTTCCAAATTAGCATGACCAAGATCCAAGACAATTCCAAGTGGCAAGTTTGTTTCGCGGTAAAAACGAGTAAACTCTTCAGGTTTACTCATAAAAAAATAGTATTTTGCAGGCAAATTCTCCAAAGCAATGTTTACGCCGTATTCTTCACCAGTTTTGTAGAGATTCTTTAATGCTCTCGACATTTTGCTTCCAGTCAGCACCTGGGTAAAATTGGCCGATGCCGGTTTTTGCTCCAGGATGAAAAACCCAAACCTTAGCATCTAATTGGCTCGCATAAATCATTGATTGCTTAAGACGTTTCATAGAGGCACTTAACATGGTTTTAGATGGCGAAGCGATGTTAATGTCTGCGAAAGGAGCATGCAACGTGTATTCTATACCAAAGGATTTAGCAATTTCTTTGAGAATGCTGATTCTGTTTTTGTTAAGTTCATGGATACCATCATCCAAAACTTCAATGGTTTGCGCATTCATTGTGCCTAAGCGTTTAACCATTCGGCTGAATGGTTCACCGAGGCAGTAGAGCGTTGAAATGCCGACTTTAGCTTTAGACATATTACAGTTTCCTCCTTTGTTAACAGAGTTAAATGTTAGTTGTCTAAAACTCTCTTAATAACCTAATTGAAAAAATCTTGAAATGCGAGTATAAAAGCAGCCTAAGATTTCTCAAAATAATATTATGGAAAAAGTTGTCTGCCCCAATGTTCTTGTGTTTGAAACACTACAGGTCTAGTCGTTTTATACTGTACATGCCTTAACCCAAGTGACAGCTCAATAAACTCTTTTATGGTTTTATACCGAAAATCCCAAGTTGGCGTTCCAAACCGTAGACCACAACACATGTTGTCTCCATAAACGTACAATCGAACGCCTCCAAAGTCATATGCTGCTTGGTTTTCATCACCGTATTTTGGTTCCGAGAGCACTTTGAAAGGCCAAATCTTGCATGCTTCAGGCTTAGAATTTTGTAGTCCACAGTGATAATTGTTTGCGTCATTGCAGAGAAATGCGCAAGAGCCATCGCTGGCGCGTTTAATATAGAAGCGATTCTAAGCCTGCTACTGTTGTTTCCATGCCAAAGGTTTTAGTGATGTTTAGCCATTCTGGGAAGCTTAAGACTACACTGTAGAGTTTGCAGCAGTAACCGCATGCTTTGCAATTCCAATCAGCTATATTTTGCCACGGAACAAATTGCGTTTTCAAGTAAATTCTCTTTTGCAAAATGGAACTTGTTAATTAAAAATCTTTTTCTACTAATTTGTATTTACGGTCAACTTAATAAAAAACAAATGAAAATTTCTGATAAGTCTATTTGAAAGTTGTCGAAAAGAATTAAGATGAATTGAACTAAATTCATTTTAAGATTTTTCTTTATGCCACCGAACACCCTGTGCTGTATCCTCAAGGACAATACCCATTACCTTAAGCTGTGATCTTATCTCGTCAGCTTCTTTCCAGTTCTTGGCTTTACGCGCTGCCTCACGTTTCTGAACCATTGCATCAATGTCTGCCGTTAGGGCTTCCTCAACCTCTACTTTGCCTATAACTCCCAAAACCTCATCAAGGAGCATCATCAATCCTCCAACTTCTGATGCCTCAGATTTGCTTATCATGTTTGCATCAAGCAGGTTGTTTATTTCTCGGACAAAATCAAACAATGATGCCAATGCTGTGCCAATGTCTAAGTCTTCGTCCATTGAGCCGCCAAAGCAAGTCTCAAGCTTTTCAGTTAAGGTGGTGACTTTTCCCTTGGCTATCCTTGCCTCCATCAACATCGTGCAAACGCCGTACAAAGTTTCTTAGCCTATCTACAGCGCCCTTCGCAGAGTCTAACCCTTCAAAAGTAAAGTTAAACTGCTGCCGATAATGAGTAGACATTAGCAGGTATCTGATTGCAATCGGATCATAGCCCTTCGCCAGCAAGTCTCGAAGAGTGTAAAAGTTTCCAAGACGCTTAGCCATTTTTTTGCCTTCAACAAGTAAATGCTCATTGTGCAGCCAATAGTTGACAAATTTTTTGCCCGTTGCCGCCTCACTTTGTGCAATTTCGTTTTCATGATGAGGAAACATATTGTCAACTCCGCCGCAGTGAATGTCGAAAGTTTCGCCAAGATACTTCATCGACATTGCAGAACATTCGATGTGCCAACCTGGTCTTCCTTTGCCAAGTTCGGTATCCCAAAATACGTCGCCGTCCTCTGGTGTCCACGCTTTCCACAACGCGAAGTCCTGTGCCTCCTCCTTGTCATATTCATCTTGACTTACCCTTGCTCCTGCCTTAAGCTCGTTTATTTTGATTTTTGATAGTCCGCCATAGTTTGGAAACTTATTTACCGCGTAGTAGATTGAGCCATCCTCACCCTTGTATGCGATGCCTTTTATCATCAAAGTCTTGATTAAAACAACCATCTCTGAAACAAAATCGGTGGCTCGAGGATATACGTCGGCAGGTTGAATGTTGAGGGCTTTGATATCTTCAAAGAACGCTTTAACGTAGAAATCAGTGAATTGCCTTAGAGGTATCTGCTGTTTCTGGCTGCCTTTGATTGTTTTGTCATCAATATCTGTTAGATTCATGACATGTGTGACCTTGAAGCCTCGTCGCTTAAGCCAACGCTTCAACAAATCCTCAAACAAAAACGCACGAAAATTACCAATATGAGCGTAATCATAAACCGTTGGTCCACACGTATACATTTTCACTTTACCTGTTTCCAGCGGCCTAAAAGCCTCTTTTTTACGCGTTAGCGTATTAAAAAAGCAAATCTTTGATTCCGTAGTGATCATTATTTAGCCCGAAGAAAATACAAGAGCCGAAATTATTTAAGCATTCACATAACTCACCAAACGTAACTTGAGTTTCACCACACAAACTAAATAAAGCATTTTTTCCAATCCATCTTCACCTTGAACTTTAACAACGTAATCTTCCCCGATTCAGTGGGTTTTCGATGCAAAAACTGCGGTGCTTGCTGCCGCATGCAGCCACCAGACGTGAGCAAAACGGAACAGAAACGAATAGAAGCAAAAGGGTTCACTAATTTTTTAAGTAGCCCAGACAAGAACGGAGTTCGCTGGATCCTCCGAAAAAAGGACGACAGCTGCCATTTTCTGACAAAAGATAATAAATGTGAAATTTACCATGTGAGACCGCAAGTTTGCCGAATGGAACCATTTACAATAATGGACTATGATTATCAGAATAACAAAATTGAGGTTGATTTGAACTTTCCATTTGCATGTTGTTGCATTGGAACAAGTGAAGAAACAGTTGTGCCTGTGGAAGAAATTGGGCAGGGCCGCTCAAATTCTTGTACAAAAACTTTTAGCGATAACCGCTAACGACCTTGGTCTTTCTTTAAATGACAAGGAGGTTTATTCTGAAACGCGGTCAAGGTTGCTTCGCAGAAGAATTGAAATGGCCAACCTGCAATTGTAATCAACTAATTAGAGATGGCTCTGTTCTTTTTTATGATCCAAGAGTCCGGCTGCTTAAGAAGCGATAAAGAAAAGTCGTACGTCTCAAATTTAAGAAGGTGATATAATATATCTTTATCACGCTAGCAACGAGAGAGTGCATCTTAATGGAGACTAAACTGCCCGATGACTTTCGAGGTCAACCAATATTCGATATTGAACTTTGTATCGGATGTGGTTTATGTAGCCTAAATTGCCCAGCAAAAGCTATAGAAATGGTTGTTGTTGATGGAAAAAAGTATCCTCAACTAAGCCTTGACAAATGTATTTTCTGTTACCTCTGTGCCGACGGTTGCCCCAAAAAAGCCATAAAGACCTCGCCCGTTTTTGAACTAGCTACAACTAATAAATCCTCATTAGTCATAAAACCTCAACCATCCGAGCAGAAAAATAAAGTGCAATAATTTTTGTAGTTCTTAATTATTATAGTAGGTTTCACTTTTCCGATTTTGATCTACAAGTTTGTCAGTTCCTAAAAATGCATGGTAATATTGAATGTGCTTTAATTTTGCTTTGGCTATTTGTTTAATGTTGGGAGCGGTTCACTGGCAATGTCCACTGGATTCAACAGAGGAAATTTGTCACTATTTGTGGCATCAATAATATATGGTGTATCGCCAATACCGTCATGGTTTGAATCTGTACCATTGTAGTCGCTCCAGTAGTTTCCTTGTCCATTATTGCTCCATATGTTCGCTGAGTTTGTAGCGGCAGTTTTGTTCCATTTGAAATCATAAAAGTTGTTGTGATAAAAGTAGTTGGTTCCCACCAAGCTGTCGGCAAGGTACAATTGACGAGTTCGAATATCGTTTCCAACAATTGTATTATTAGAAGAATCGCCGTACATGTTTATCCACCACCAAAACTCGGCAAATCTATTGCCTAATACCAGATTGTTTGATGAGTCAGCTAAATAAAGAGCTCGCCCAGAACCGGAGCAGCTGTTTTTGAGAATTAAGTTATTGTTGGATGAAGAAAACTGGAAACCACCGGTGGTGCAGTTTATTATTGAATTATAGTTAGATTCTAGGAATGTAAAACTAGCTGTACTTTGAGTAATAATGTTGTTTGTTGAATCCCAAAGGCTAATCGTGCCTCCAGTGACGTTTTGTAATGTATTGTTTTGGGCATGCTCAAAGGAAATTGCAAAGTAAGGTCCAATAATGTTTACATCTTTTATGGTTACATTTTTGACGCTTGATAACGTGATTGTTTGGTGGTTGCTAGCCATATCTTCCATACCGATCGTGAAACCTTTACCGTTTATCAGTATATTGCTTCTCTGTATGACAAGTTCCCGATTCACATCTCCAGTTAAAATGTAAACGTTCCCGTTTCGCTCAATAGGAACTATTGAATAACTTGACGGACCAACAACATCGCCATTAGGTAGGATATTAACTGCAGCCTCTGGGCTATCTTTGTATCTTTCGTCATAATTTCCGGAGTTGCTTGTTCTCGGCATAACCCAAAAGTAAGCGCTAATAATAGTGATGGTCAAAATCAGCACTATAGCAATCTTCGCCCATTTGCTAAAACTTTTCTTTTTTAGCTCAACCATCAATTAATCCCTAGAAGTTTCTTTCCTATTGGCCGTATATATTTTGTCTAAAGAATAAACATAGATCTAAAAAGAAAAATCACAACTATTTTAACTGCAATTTCCCTTTTAGATAAGTTGTAGAAGCTTCCATAACCTCGACCATCTCAGTCTTGCCCAACAAGTTCTCCGCGGTTTTTAAGGCAACTGGTTTGTAAGCAAAGTTGCGTCCCACCCAAGAACCTTCCACCTTGCCTTTCTCATCGACTAAGCACTTCACCAACCCAGCCAACCCAACGCTGATTCCTCTCCAAGGAAAGATTTCTCGCCAATTCAGCTGCAACCGTGCTTCTACGCTTAATTTCTTCCCGATCAACTAGGCCATCAATTATCCTGGCAGCTACTGTTTTGGGTCTAGCAAAAAACTTGGACACATTCGTAACGTCCGGTTTCACTTCTTTCAAAAGTTTGAGCGTATTCTCAAAAGCTTCTTCAGTTTCACCTGGAAAACCAACAATAACATCTGTAGCCAAAGTTAAATTGGGAAATTCAGTCCTAAACGTGTCCACTGTGCACTTGAACTCCATTGAAGTATACAATCTTCGCATATGTTGGAGTACTATGTCGTCGCCACTTTGAACTGGCAAATGAAGAAACTTGAAGATTTTAGGGCTGTCAAAAGCCGTAATGAGGCGACTTTGCATTTCAGTGACTAAATTCGGCGTCATCATCCCAACCCTTACTCGAAAATCACCTGACAAACCCCTAATTGCTTCAAGTAGCTCCGCAAGGTCAGTTCTTAAATCTCTTCCATAAGCGGCGGTGTCCTGTGAAGTTAGCCAAAATTCTTTGGCGCCTGCCGCATAATCGGTTTGAATGCGCTCTGTGATTTCTTTAATGCTGTAGCTTCTCAGATGTCCGCGGGCATTGATGACGCAGCAGTATGCGCAGGAGCCGAGACACCCAAAATTGATGGGGATGACGCTGATGAATGGGTTATTTTTTACTCTTGGAAGGTCAAGTTTGGGTTTGTAGTTTATGTTTGATAGGTCTGTGACTCTTTCGCCTGATAGAACGCGGGAAACTATGTCAACTATTTGTTTGCCTGCTGAAGGTCCAATTGCTGCGTTAAAATGAACTTCGCGTTGGACACGCTCAAAACTAATCATGGGCAAACAGCCTGCGACAATCAGCTTCTTATCTTTTGGCACATGTTTTAGGGCGTTGATGATGCGATTTTCCGTCGGTCCCTTAACGGCGCAGGTGTTGTAAATTAGTACGTCAGCGGCAGCTTCTGAAGTTGCAATTTGATAACCAGCTTGTGCTAGGCAGCCTGCTAAGACCTCGCTATCGGCTGTGTTTGCTGAGCAGCCAAAGCTTCTAACGAAAACTTGCAAAGACCATGACCTTCAGCTCGTAAGAAGCTTCAACAAGAGATAAAAACTTAAAGGTTGTTTAGCGCAAATTGACAGAAACCTGCGACTATTGCACATTAAACGCTTATATGCAGTGGCATGAACATGTTATAAGCATATTTGTAGCATATTATATATGATGTATATGTAATAAGCCCCTTGTTTGGTTATTCAATCGCTAATGGGAGAAATAACAGTTGAAGATGATTACTCTGTATTTACCTGAAACATATATAAAAGCTTTGGATCAGCTTGTTGGCGAAAGGTTCTATCCGAATCGTGCCGAAGCTATCCGAGTAGCAGTAAGAGACTTAATCAGTGCAGAAGTTTGGAGGCGCAAAGGCGTTGACTAAGCATCTACATGAAGACTCACTAAAGCCGTTAGGTATTGACGATGTAAAGATTGAAGTTGTTCCAAAAACCATTGACCATTCGATGGTAATTGGCGGCTCAGATATTGTCCGTAAACCTAAAGGAAAAATGAAAGTTAGGATGGCTAAAACTAAAATGACTGTTAAGAAAGCAAGCCGATTGGACAAAGCCACAGGGCATCTCTACGACCTTGAAGACTCGTGTGAACCTGAAAAACCATTAAACATCGATTTCGGCCTCTATCAAATGGAAGACTATTAAGTAGCGATTTCTCACAACCAAATAAAAACCATCCTTTTTCTTTTTGTGTAATCAATAGTCAGCTAATTCTGTTCGCCTTTTTACAACGTTAGACGATCTATCTTCAATGAAATAAAATCTTTTAAGCAAGATCAAAGCTGTTTTTGAGTTTTTTGTGATAGACATTCAAGAGTGTTCCATAAACGTTCAATGGCTTTCATGCCTTCTCTTCTCGGAATCCCACCATAAAAAAATGAAGATGCATTGAAATTCTGTTCTGGTAAATATATGGTAGCGGCTGGCAAAGCTGTTACGCCTGTTATCCAACCTTCTGTTTTCGCAATAACACCGTCTTCTGTAGGGACTAACGTTACTTCAAAGAATTTTGGAGCGTTAAGAAGACCAGTACCCCAGCGACCAAATACAAAATCAGGCGTGTTGACCATAACTTTAACTTTGTTTTCACAAAACCATTTCAATACGGCAGTTTTTACTTCCTCAATTCCACGACCTGCAACTATGATATCTCTTGTTGTTCTGCTCATACTTGTCGCCAGATTGAAATTTCTTCGGATAAAACATATAATTTTTTAGTATAAATAATGGCGTACAAAAAATGTAAGTATTGAAAAATCACAATTTGAAAATTAGATTGAAAACATGAAACAAAACAAAACCTTTCTCAGAATAATACATAAGACCTTTTCCCAAGCAAGTTGAACCGATAAACCAATAGCTTAGTCAAGGAATGTTGACAAATAGTCTTTTATCATTTCTCTTAGCGACCTTGTCGATAATATTAAAAGCGTTCAGCGCCAACAATAACTTGTGAGCAACCGGTGTCAGAATGCATTTTAAGACAGGAAGCAGGCGTAAAAGTCCATGAATCTGAATCACCTTCTATAGTAGGACTTAAAGCAGGTGTATTGGCTGACCTAGGTACCCTCATATTGACCAATGAACGGCTTGTCTACATAAAAAAGGGTCGAACAGCAAAATTGGCCGCTTTTATAGTCGCCCCAGGAGGTTTCGGAGGTTTAGTATCTACTGCAATTGAGGATCGAGTCTCTAAAGCAGACCTTGATGAGTTCTCAAGCCATGATGGCAGCATTTCTATTCCGCTTGAGAACCTCACGCGTGTTGAAGCGGATACACGATTGGGAGTACCATTTATCTGCGTTTACTGTGTTTGCACCCCAAAGCCGATTTATTCATTTGTGGTTAATGGTGGAGCAGACAAAGAAGAATGGGTTGGAATGATTAACCAAGCGAAAACTTTGAAGGAGCATCCTTTTGATTCACAGCTAGAAACCACTAAGGCACAGTGGGTTTGTCGAAACTGCGGTATAACGAGCGAGACCGCTACAGTTTGCGACTTCTGTGGTGAACCTCTTACGATAGAAACGTTACCAACATCTTTAGAGCCAACAAAACACCAGATATGCCCATATTGTCGAAGCCAAACCCGCTATATCCCGCAGTATCGGCGCTGGTACTGTGATAAAGAGAAAAGATATGTTTAGGATTTAGCGGTCGATTTTTAGCCGTGGGCGAGGCCCATACCGAAAATTGCAGCCCTGCCTTAACTTCCATAGGTAGAGATTTCCTTGGTAATAATGCGTGTACTGGGGCAATTTGACTAGTTCAGCCAAGGAACTTTTACGAATAGCCTTTTATCGCCTTTGGTTGCCTATTTGTAAGTATGGGTAAGAACAGCAAAATTTTCGTTTGTTTTCTGATTTTGATTATGGCTACCCTAAGTCTAAATCTAATAGTTGTTAATCCAGCTTTTGCTCAGTCAATACCTAAACCATCTGTTCCAGAATTTACCGTTAAATTTGCGGGGACATTTTCAATCCCTCTGACAGGCTACTCTTTACCTTCGGCAAACATCACAATAAAAAACCAACCCTTTACCCCTTATACTGACCAACATGTCAACAAAATCAATTTGTATTACATTATTCAATGGAAAGAAAATTCCTCTAATTCTTGGCAACAAGATGAACTACCATTGACGGAGTCAAATTCTAACTATACCGTTTTGCCACTTGCATTGATTCGTTCTGGGGCACCACCACCAAGCGGTCAGGTAGACTTTCAAGTTGAAGCAGTGATAGGGTACATAACCTACATTCAAGGAAGCGTACCTCAAGGAGAATACATTCCCCCAACATATACAGGCGAATTTAGCGGTTGGAGCAACACACAATCAATAATTGTGATTAACAACTCCAATTCTTCGCCTGCCATTGACTTCATTAGATAGGTTGCTTTCCCCAATAATCATAATTGTTCTTGTTGTTGTTGCAATTTTGTTAGTTGCATTTGTAGTTCTGCTCTATGAAAAAACGAAAAACTGTTAATCAAATTTGATAGACCTTTTCCCACGGTTTGGTGTATAATCCCTATTTAACTTTATAATAAAATCTTTTAAGCAAGGTCAAAACAAATTGAAAGTGAGTGTCAATGCCTGAACAGTACAAACTCATGGTTCTGGTTAATGCCCTTTTTGTCGCTC
Source organism: Candidatus Bathyarchaeota archaeon (assembly GCA_963768895.1). Classification (GTDB taxonomy): domain Archaea; phylum Thermoproteota; class Bathyarchaeia; order Bathyarchaeales; family Bathycorpusculaceae; genus Bathycorpusculum. The sequence goes on along the minus strand of CAVYJU010000026.1, from coordinate 54,860 downwards.
TGTATTTGCTTTGGAATTGGGCTGAATATTCGGTGATAAACGCGCTTGGCAGTCCAGTTTATGCGAAAACCTATTATCCACTATACATTCAATATGTGGGAGCAGGGAATGCTATTCAAGTATTTAACGACTCTAATTTTGCTCTCATGCTATTCCTGCTTGCAATTTCTGTGAATATGTACTTCATTTTTAAACTCCATGGAAGGAAAGAAACAAAACAGAACTTTTCATAGAATAAAAATAGAAGAAACTTTTTCCAAGTTGAAAAGGTAACAAGTTTTTATAAATAAAGAGAATAGATGTTGTTTCATGATATCTGAAGAACAACGACGATTAAATTATTTGAAGGCAACAAAAAAAGCTACTATTATATTGTCTTTGATCTCCGCCCCTATTTTAGTGGTTTTATCAACATATATAGCAATAAATAATTTAGCGGATTCTCCAATATTTTGGCTGTTATTTGTTGTATTATTTTCTATGCTTGCAATTGAAATAGCGGTTGTTTGGTATAATTTAAAAAAGTTTAACCTTCCTACTTGGGGATTTTAACAATAAAAGTAGACTAGATTAGTTATCATTTTTTTTCGGTTGCCCCCAACTTCTGTGGTGAAGCTTGTTAGCTCACAGTACCAACCTCTCCACTCAAACTTCAGGATAAAGAAGGCGAACAAATGAAGAAACTTGAGCGATTGTTCACCTAAATTTCTGCGCAGAAGATACAGCATCGCATTACAAAACTATCGATAAACCATTCCAAACTGATTAAACCAAATAAGTAAATTACTTTTGCCTTAGCCGAGAGACAGTCAAGTCAAGAAACTTTGACTAAACCCAGTCAAGAAACTTTTACGAATAGCTTTTTATCAGAAAACACTTCTAAGCCAATTATGGGAACACTTTGGTGACGTGAATGAAAAAACGATTCATTATAATTGCATTAATAGCAGTGCTAGCGTGTATGGGGTTCGTAGCTGCTGATGAAACCGGCATAATCTCGATTAATATCTTTAATAGCTCCAACAGCAAGGTAGGCGTTAACGTCTTAAACAGCACCATACAGGCACAAACAAATTTTACCAACAGCCAGGCCTGGGAAAACATCACTTTAGCTAATTCAACGTTAACATTAGACGTGAATGGACAGAATGTAACAATCAGTTCTCACAGTGGCGACATAGTAATAAATACACAAAATCAGACGGTTACGGTAAATCCCAATTCTACGCCTCTGCTAAGCGTGTCGTTTCTTACATCAGAACCTACATCAACCCAGAAATCTTCCTTCTTAACTGGTAATGATTCGATAGAATATGATTTTAACGTAACTGTTTCTGTTCCCACTAGCATGAATTTCCCTTTCGGAGTCAATGCGACGCATACGGAGCTAAATCTTGCCTTGCTTTCTTTGATTGATAAGTATGATTTGGTGACGCAGAATTATGCTAATGGGATCGTCAATGGGAATGGAACAATGACTTCTGCACTGTGGATTGATGAACCTATAGTTAGTGGAATGAATGATTTTAGCCTATTTAGTTATGAACAGCTTAACGCTACTCAGATAGAAGCATTTACAAACGACCTTTTTAACGCTTTTACATTAGCAATGAACGGTAGCGCATGAAAGAATTACTTTGATAGGCCATAATTTGTTGCATTAGCTTTCAGATAATATAGTGTTATAGTTGTGTTTGCCTAGTTTTTTCAATGCTTTATTTTAGCATTTCCGTAATAACAAATTTTGAAATTTATATTTATTCTTTGTTAGTTTTGTTGAGTATTTCTTTTTTGTCATTTATAACGATTTGAAAACTCTGCCAAACAAATGCAACTGAGTTTCCTTTCAAGTCAAGAAACTTTGACTAAATTCAGTCAAGGAACTTTTACGAGAAACCTTTTATTAAAAATCATCTTAAGATGCAGGTATGAATAGTGCCAAAAGTCTCTCAATACTTCTTATCCTTGCCTTAGCTATCTTAGGTTTCTTAGTGGCTGTTATTATTCCAGTCGGATTAGCTCAAATCGGCACAAATGTAAATGGTATAATTATCTCAGATACTATTTGGACAAGGACAAACAGCCCATACACTCTCACTTCACCCGTGATTGTTAATTATGGGGCAACTTTGACGGTGCAATCTGGTGTAACTGTGAACCTCAACGGCTACAACCTGCAAGTAAACGGGATTCTACAATCAATAGGCAGCAACGATAGCAACATAATTTTTGACTCTTCTGGAGGAAATGTTGCATTGACAGCAAGTAGCTCAAGCTGGAATGAACAGACAAAAACAGGATGCATAATCGAAAATTCAGTGTTCAACAATGCCTCTGTATCAGTCAGTAACGCAGCTCCAAAAATAGACAACAACACAATCAATAATATAGACAGTGAAAACGGAGCTGTTTACATGGAAAGCGGCGCCCCTATAATTTCAGACAACAATATCAATGGAGACATTCAGTGTTTAGATGATGCATCTCCTACCATAACCAACAACTTTATTCATGGAGGAATAAATGGTGCAGGCTTTGATCTATCTGCACCCGTGATTATTAACAACATCATTGAAGGAGGAACAGGCCAGATGGTGCCAGGCTCAGGAATTTATGATGACGGAAGTAACTACTACGTAGCCAACAACACTATTTTTGGTTGTGCAACTGGAATAGATATTACTGATGGCATAGCTACAATCGTTGGAAATTTGATCCTTAACAACACGAATGGAATTTATTTAGGCGGAGGGAAGTTTACGACGATTCTGCACAATACCATCTGCAATAACACTGTTGGCGTTGGTGGTTCTGGAAATGCAGGTTCGGTTGCTTATAATAATCTCGTCAGCAACTTCAAATACACATTAAGCGGAAATTTAACATTTAACTGGTGGGGAACAACTAACCAACAAACAATCGCCCAGACACTTCCCAGTTCAGCCAACTTCGTTCCCTTCCTGACTGCACCAGACCCCCAAGCCCCATCAATTCCAAACATATCTATACCGCCAACACCTTCTCCATCGCCAACAACAAGCCCTTCTGCAAGTCCTTCCCCAAGCTCAACCCCAGCACCAACCTCGACGGCAGACAGCCTATCTAATCCAACACCAATACCAACATCAACACAAAATCCAAACATTACCCAAAACAGCCCGACAAATCAACCTATCACATCTCCTTCTCAACCGTTAACATCAATTCCAGAATATCCTTGGATTTTGACAATTCTGTCACTTTTTGCAATGATTTTCTCCGTTGCTCTAATAATTAGACATCGAAGGACCACCGGCAAATGTGAGGTTTGACAGAAAGAGAAAACCTACCTATATACAAAAAAAGAAACTAGCTGTGCCTTCGAAAATATGAATCTTCCATTAAATTTTTAAGTAAAACTATTATCTCAAAAAGACCTTGTTATCCTCATGAACAATATTCTTGCTCAGATCAGAGAGGAATTAAGGGCTAATTTCGATTTCAAAACGCATGAAAGTTTTCAGCGCTTTTTCAAAGAACAAGTAAAATATTATGGGGTTAAAACAGAAATTGTTCGCAAAATCGCAAAGAAATATTGGAAACAAGTCCAAAGTTTAGATAAGAAAACGATTTTTGCACTTTGCGAAGAACTTTACAGTTCAGACTATACAGAGGAGGCTTTTGTTGTTGCTTTTTGGCTGCCAAACTATATTGACGACCTTGAGCCCAGCGATTTGGTCAACTTTCAAGTCATGGATTGAAAAATACATTAATAATTGGGCCAAATGCGACGCCTTATGCAACCACACCATCGGAGACCTAATTCAGAAATACCCACAGACGGTAAATGAGGTAAAAAGCTGGGCTAAATCTGGGAACCGTTGGCTTAAACGGGGTGCGGCTGTTTCGCTTATTGTTCCAGCGAAAAAAGGCTGTTTCTTAAAAGACGCGTTCGAAATATGTGATGCGCTGCTAGAGGAAGACGACGATATAGTGCAAAAGGGTTATGGGTGGCTTCTAAAAGAGGAAAGTAGACATCATCAAAAAGAAGTCTACAACTACGTTTTACAAAAAAACAAGGTTATGCCCAGAACCGCACTACGATATGCAATCGAGTTAATGCCTAAAGAACTCAAGGTAAAGGCAATGAAAAAAGATTAGCCTATTCTAAATTGCTTTTACCGGTTCTGTTGTCCAGCCTGGAGCAACCTTTTTGCGGAAAACAATCACTTGGATATGACCAATAATTATTATAGCCATCCAAATCGAAGAGTAGACAAAATAGTAAACGAAAAATTCATGAAGTTTCATCTCTCGAAATCCCAGCTTTCTTGAGAATCCGTAGAACACGCCTGCAGTTAAGCCAAAACCAAATAGTGAAATTGCCAAAATCTTTAGAAGGTTTGCAGTTCCAAGTGAAACAAGAAAAACCGGTAACATAATGTTGAATTTTACTGAAAGAAATAATGAGAAAACTAGTAGGGAATTGTACATCCACAGACCGGGCACAACGGCGCTCACGAGGAACATGGCGACGGATGGGTAAAGAAAGAACAGTCCTGGCAGGAAAACCTGTGGTTTTTTTACGAATTTTCTTGCCAAATCGCGGTACCAAAACACCAGCCATGATGCTTGACCTATAGCCCATCTTCTTCGTTGAGTTAACCATTTTTGCCAGTCTGAGTAAACAACGTTTTTTACTTCAACATCGGTTGAGTATGCGAAACTGCTATCTTGCAAAAATGCTCTTGTTGCAAGGTCTATGTCTTCTGCTATTACTTTGTGGAATCCGCCGACTTTTTCAAAGGTTTCGCGTTTGATAGCAAATGCTGCTCCGTTAACGGCGGGGCATTTATGGAGGTATTTTGACGATAACCATGCACTGACGTTGTAGGTGAAGTATTCGTAATAAGCCATTTTGGAGAGAAGTGATTTTCCTTTTATGACTCTCTTTTTTATGTCAACGATGTCTGCGGTTTGGGTTTCCATGATTATTTTTCTTAGAAAATCTGTGTCACTGCTTATTTGAACATCCGAATCTAAGAAAAGTAGTATTTTGCCTGAGGACAATTTTACTGTGCTATTTACGGCGTTTGCTTTGCCCATTCGTTCTTTGTTAACTATGAACTTTACGTTTTTGTTCTCAAGGCTTTTAATTTCTTGCAAAAAGTTGTCTGTTGGAGCGTCAACTGTTACAAAGATTTCTTTGGAAACGTTTTGAGAATTTAGCTCCTTTAGCATGCTAGCAACTTGATTTGATTCTTTGTAAACTGGGATAAAGATGCTAACATCTATCGTCGCCGCGTTCTCCAATTAATTAGCCTTCTCCAAATGTTTAATTTTCATATGACTTTTTAAATCATTCTACAAAAAGGGGAGTAAGCTTGCTTATGTATGGTTAAAATTTAATTCTTTGTTTGTTTTGTCGGATTTTTTGTTGTTTAGGTTATAGGTAAATTATTATTTGTGTGAAAGTATCCTAGTGGCGCTATGTCGCGTGTTAAAGCTATTAGTTTGCTTTCTGGTGGGTTAGACAGTATCCTTGCTACAGAAATTATTTCTAGGCAAGGCATCGATGTTGTAGCGTTTAATGTTAAGACTCCTTTTTGTATCCCCAAAAAAGACGGAACCAGTGAAGCATCTGAAGCGGCAAAGCAGTTAAAAGTGCCACTGAAAGTTGTCAGCGTTGAAAAAGACTATGTGCAAATGCTGCGGAACCCAAAGTTTGGTTACGGAAAAAACATGAACCCCTGCATCGACTGCAAAATCTTCATGATAAAAAAAGCTAAAAAGTACGCTAGAGAAATCGGCGCTGACTTCCTTTTTACAGGTGAAGTTTTAGGCGAAAGACCCAAGTCACAACATTATCCCGCGCTATGCATTATAGAAGAAGAGTCAGGTTTGAAAGGCAAACTTCTAAGACCCTTATCTGCTAAGCTACTGCCTGAAACTGCTGCAGAAAAAAAAGGTTTAGTGGATAGAACCAAACTTTACAATATCAAGGGTAGGTCAAGGAAACCTCAGTTCGAACTTGCACGCGAATTCGGAATTAAAAATTATCCCGCTCCAGCAGGTGGATGTCTCTTAACATGCGAAGAGTATTCAAAGAAACTCAGAGACTTATTTGTCAACAAAAAAAGCATTTCAATGGGTGAGATCGCTTTGCTAAGGATTGGTCGCCATTTCAGATTGGGCAAAAACAAAATCATTGTTGGCAGAAACGAACCAGAGAACAAACTTTTGTCATCTGGAAAAATGCGGGGCGATTACTCTTTTGAGTTGCCAGACATTGTTGGTCCGACAACGATTTTGCAAGGTCCCAAAACAAAAGTTGCTATTGAAACAGCGGCAAAGTTGACTGCGTTTTACTCGGATGCTAAAGCTGATAGAGTTAAGGTTAATTTCGGCAGGGACCCCTTTAACGAATCCATTATTATTGCGGTTCCAGAACAGGTTTATGTGGATAATCTTAGAGTTGGCAAAGTAGAGAAATAAATATTGAAGCATTTTTGCCCCAAAATTTTTTGTTTGTGTTTTGGGTTGCTTTTTGTTTTGGGGTTTGCTTTGTTTGCAGGTTGAGTGTATTTTAAGCTTTTTTAATCATTTAATCTAGTTTAAGCCTTTTTAATCGTGTTTCATCGCAAAACATCGCAACTATTGCACTAGTAATTCCAGATTTGCTCCCAGAAAAAGCCAACAATCCAAGCAACAGCACAAACTTGCTACAAGCAAAAAACTTATCCCTTAAACACCTAATAACAGTTGGCAGAGGGATAAGACTTGACAATTGAATCCAACAGGACATTAGGAGGAATCAGCGCCTTACTGTTCTTAATAGGCGCTGTCAGCCAAATTACTTCTCTATTCCAATATACATTTCCAAATTCAATAGGAATCGCAATATTATCAGGCATAGGCAGTGTCTTCGGATTTGTATCTTTCGTTGGTTTAATCCTGTTCCTAGTAGCAATGTACGGCTTCTCAAAAGACTACAAAGAACCCAAAATATTCAACAATCTAATATACGGAATAATAATAACCATCGTCGCAGCCATTGTGGCCGTAGCTATTCTTGTTGTAGTTATACTGCTTAATCTTACCAACATATTCCCTAACCTAAGCTCCGCCGTTCCCTCATCACCCCAAATATCTTCCACAATGTCCAAGATCTTGAATGAAGCACTACCGATCTTCAGCCTCATAGGAATAATTTGGATCGCATTTAATGTGCTATCGCTTAACTTACTAGCCGACAAATCCAAAGTGCTCCTATTTAGAACTGGCGCGAAAATATTGTTGGCCGGCGCAATAGTCAATATTGTGATTGCAATAATCTCTGCACTAGTTGGATTTTACGTAGCAATATCATTCAACGCACTATTATCATTCCTGCTCATCGGAGGATTTGTCCAAGATGTTGCTTGGTTACTTTTGGCCATGGCGTATTTTAGAATACAAGCACCAACAGTTCCAGTGCCGACAGTTATACCTCAAAGTATTACGCCTGCTCCGGGACAAGTAAAATATTGCAGCAACTGTGGAGCACCAAACCAACTGGATGCAGCATATTGCGCTCGATGCGGACAAAAACTCTAGCTCGGCTTGACAATGTACTCAAGAACTCTCTTTTTTGTGAAGCGATAGGTAAAATTATATTTGTTAGTGTTTCATTAAAGTGCCCGTTGTGGGCCCGTGGCGCAGTACGGATAGCGCGTCAGCCTTCTAAGCTGAAAGTCATGGGTTCAAATCCCATCGGGCCCGCCAGTCCACCAAAAAATCTTTATCCTCCCAAAACTATTTACTTTCTGGTGTTGTATATGGAACTGGAGGTTAAGGGTGTGGACGAGCAGGGACGAATTATATTGCCCAAAGCTTGGCGTGAAAAATACCTTAAAAACAAGAAAGCCATCGTTTCAGCCAAAGGAGACACCATCGAAATCAAACCTTACTCAGCAGTAGACCTTGCCGAATACTTCGACAAAATGGACGTAGACATTAAAGCAGACCTCTCTGACTGGCACAAAGTACGCAAAGAACTAAGAGGCAAATGAAGTGTCCCAAGCCTATGTTGACGCTAACGTGTTTGTTTATGCCTTTCTTAAAACTAAAAGGCAATTGCAACAGAACGAGTTAGAAATAAAGCAAGCAGCCAAAAATATTGTTGATAGAATCAGCAAAGGAGAAAAAGTGGTCACGTCTGTGGTTCACTTCAGCGAAGTCTGCAACGTTTTGGAAGACCATCTTCCGTCTGAAGAAGCGATTTTGTTAGAAAAAGGGTTACTATACCGAGAAAACATTTCAATCTGTGAAGTAACTCAAGAGGATTACATTAAAGCGGTCTCTGTTGCAGAAGACTGGAAGGTGGGCATTAACGATGCATTGGCTTATGTACTTATGAATGAACAATCCATACAGACAATCTACTCTTTTGACAAAGACCTTGACGTTTTCGCCGATATCAAGCGAGTAATCGAGTAAACTCATTTAACACTATTCTAGTACGCTTGATTTGCACTCGAGAGGTACGGGTTCAAATCTCAAATCGGCCTTGGAACCACTACAAGTGACGGCACAGGTGCTTATGGCTTCACATGGACTCCCGACATACCAGGTGACTACACGGTCATCGCAACATTTACAGGTTCATCATCATACTACGGATCTACTGCCCAAACACACTTCCATGCAAGCGCGTTACCAGCAACAACAGCACCAACCGCTGCACCTGCATCAAACCTAGCCACTACAACAGACCTACTGACGTACATGGCAGCTGGAGTAATCGCTATAATCATAGCAATAGCAATAGTTGGTTTGCTCTTACTTAGAAAAAAGCCATAGACTAAAACAATAAGTACCCACAATCTCTCTTTCTTTTTTTAGTTCATGAAACTTGGCCGAAAGAAAAGTAGGGTCGCTTAGATCTTAAATTAATATTTCTTATTCCTAAAGTTGTGATAGCGAGTTTGCACTGCGTTTTTCTGATGAATACTTTACGGTTTTTTAATCATTCTTTCTATGCTTTGATTCGCCATTATGAAAAATAAAAGTCGCAACCTTCACGGTTTGAAAAATCATCTCCTTTTTCTGATATTGTTGCTTTTTTCTCATTCTTTTTGCTTCAGCCACCGCATTATTTCTGATTTTTCAATAGCGTTTAAATCCTTCCATTGCAGTACTCTTCGTACTGAAACAAGAAAAAACAGAAAGGAGAAAACAAAAAATTGAAAAACATTCGAAATAAAATTATAACTATTGCGATTACTATTCTTTTGACTATTTCAATGGCAGCTTCTACAGGTCTTATGCCAAAAGTTAGCGCACACTATCCTGGATACCAAATTCCAACATATGCTTACATTTCCGCTCATCCTGACCCAATCGGCGTCGGTCAATCAGTCAACGTTTTCATGTGGCTCAACCAAATCTTCGGAGTAGGCTTGGGTGACGCAAGCAGCTATGCACTACTATCCAACAACTACAGATTCCACAACTACAATTTCACTATAGTTGCTCCAGACGGCACCGTTACAACGAAAATTTTCGATACTGTACAAGACACCACATCAAACCAGATAACAAGTTTCACTCCCGACCAAACTGGTACATACACGTTAATGTTCAATTTCCCAGGACAAACATACACAGTAAGCAACGGTAATCCAAACAGCATATTGGTCAATGACACATATATACCAAGCAGCGCAACAACAACACTTACTGTTCAATCAGAACCAATTCCAGCTGCTATAGGCAGCTCACCACTACCAACTGCTTACTGGACACGTCCAATCTACGGTGAAAACAGTGACTGGTGGACTATATCCTCAAACTGGCTGGGCGCAGGCTCAGCGGTTAACCCCGCAGTAGGTTCAGGTCCGGTCTCTGCTTTCTCTACAGGTCCCCCACTGAACTCATGGGGCGCAATCATGAGTCGAAATCCAGGTGACGCCATAGGATCCTTGACTAGCCACGTAATGTGGACTAAGCCTATTCAAAGCGGTGGAGTCGTTGGAGGCAACGAGTACTATAACGGCGGCGGATATCCAGGAACAGGTCAAGGTGTCGGCTACTACGAAGGTACAGCATACGAGCAACGATACGTAAACCCGATAATAATGGACGGCATACTCTACTACATGGCACCATTAGGATTCGATGCTCCAAGCTATGGACCACTAGTCGCCCTTAATCTGCAAAGTGGACAAGTTGTTTGGACTAGCAATACATTACCAGCACCATCATTCGGCTACATATACAACCTCTGGGACCCTGACGAACACGGAACTTTCCCACCAATACTTATCTGCCCGAACGGAGCAACATGGGAAATGGTCGATGGATTCACTGGAACCGTACTGTTTAACGTGACTGGTGTTCCATCAGGCTATGTCGCAGCAGGTCCATCAGGCGAACAACTACGATATGTCTTGCAAAACAAAGGAACAACCGCAAATCCAAACTGGTACTTGGCAGAATGGAATTCATCACGAATTTGGCAATACGACATTAACCCATTCACAGGCGCAGGAAGTGTTTCACCAGCAATCATCAATGCAAGCACCGCAACATGCATTAGTACAATATTCCCAGCTTCCAACCAAGCAGCCGTTCAAAATACGCTCACTGTCCAAGCAAACGTAGGATTTAACACCACTGTAGCAGGTACACTTTTGAACTCTAATCTGTACCCATCAGAATGCACTTATGACTGGAACGTTTCAATGCCTCAACTGAACAACCTCGGCGGATTATCACCCTCAGTAATTGCAGGAATGTACAACAATGTGCTACTTACCCTGAACGGATCTCTACCCGCTTCACCAGGAAGCTTTACTGGAGCAGGCAACTACACAGCCTTACACGTACATGGCATTCAACCTCAACTCATCCGCAGGCCAAATCGGTTCATTCAAATGGATAAATACACTGCAACCACCCGCAAACAACGTCACCGTTTACTATGCAGGCGTCGATCCGACAACTAACGTCTTCATAGAAGAAAATTATGAAACCTTGAATTGGGTTGGATACAGTCTGACAACAGGGCAAAAGATCTGGGGTCCAACTCCAGCAATGCAGTCGCTTGACTACTATGGCCAAACAGCACCAAACGAGTTTTGCGGTCAACTCGCCTTCGGCAACCTATACACCAGCGCATTCGGCGGAACCGTATATTGTTACAATGATTTAACTGGACAGCTGGAATGGACTTATGGTAACGGTGGATCTGGCAACAGCACTCTTGCAGGATTTAATACTCCCTACGGTGACTATCCGACATTCATTCAAGCAGTTGGCAGCAACGGCGTGATTTACTTAATTACAACTGAGCACACTGTAATCGACCCGATCTACAAAGGCGCATTAGCACGAGCCATCAATGCCACAACAGGTGCAGAAATCTGGACAATTTCATCTTACACCAGCGAATTCACCACTATGAGCTATGCGATCGCAGACGGATACTCAACTTTCTTCAACGGTTATGACGGTCAAATCTACGTTGTAGGCAGAGGACCAAGCGCAACAACCGTTACAGCGCCTGAAGCAGGGTTAGCTTTCGGACAAAATGTGGTAATACGCGGTACGGTCACGGATATTTCCGCTGGTACCCAGCAGACTCAACAGAAAGCAGACTTCCCCAATGGAATTCCAGTTTCGTCCGATGCAAGCATGGCACAATGGATGGGCTATGCTTATCAGCAACAGCCACAGCCAACCAACTTCACAGGCGTTCCGGTCACAGTAGCTGTAACCGATTCCAATGGCAACTGCTACAATATTGGCACTGCAACAACTGACGCAAGCGGTATGTACAGCTTAGCATGGAAACCTACTATTTCTGGCAACTTTACAGTTACGGCAACCTTTGCAGGCACGGCAGGTTACTGGCCATCATCCGCTGAAACAAGCTTTGTCGTTGATCCAGCCGCTACAGCAACTACAGCACCTACATCCACACCAACATCTGTCGCTGACGCATACTTTGTTCCCGCAATCGCCGGACTATTTGTCTTAATTATAATAGTCCTTGTTCTAGTAGCACTGTCAATGCTTAGAAAGCACCCATAAATAATGCCAAACAAAAAAAACATATTTCCCTTTTTTTAGTTTTAAATAATCAATGAAGAATAGATTGGGCTGAGTAGGCTCTTGTTAGAATTCATGAAAAAAGCATAGTTTCTTGTTAGATTTGCGTTTTTCTTTTCTCCTAAAGCGTTATCTGTGCCAGAGCCTCAGTAAACCCTTATTTCCTTAATCTAAGTTAGATGATCTTCCCTAATGTTTGGCGATTCGTTTTGGCTTAAGAATTCGTCTGTTTTGTTTTGAGAATACTTGTTTGCTAAATTTTTTTTTTGACACTTTTTCTAATAGCATTATCGCTAGTTCAGCTTTGGCGAAGATAATGTCGCATTTGTTTGATGAAAAAATCGCGATAGGTTCCAAATTATTTTTAGATAGTTTTAATTAAAGGATTGACGTTTACATTTTGCATTCAAAGTTTTAAGAATGGAGAAGAAAGAAAATGCAAAAACCAAAAAATAAAAGTTTAGCAATTCTGATTGCATTGATTCTGACCATTTCGACAGGAACTTCGATCCTAATGATACCCACAACTAGTGCACATAACCCAACATGGACGATTACAGACGGCGCTTACATTGCAGCTGCACCCAGCCCGATAGGCGTAGGCCAAACATTGATAATTACAATATGGACAGCACAACCGCTTCCAAACTCGCAGATAGTAAATAACATTCGAAAAGAAAACTATCAGTTAATCATAACTGCTCCTGACGGAACAAACACAACCCAAAGCTGGGCAGTCGTACAAAACACTGGTGGAGAACAAACCGCTACTTTTGTGCCATCACAGGTAGGTAGTTACACGGCAACTTTCATTTTCGGAGGAATGACGTATCCAACCTTGGCACAGGTAACTTCGTCTGTACCACTTACTGCAGCTCAAAAAGCTTCGATTAATTCTTATGCTGGAGACGTGTATACTCCTGAAACTGCGAAAACGACATTCACTGTACAGCAGCAATCATTACCCCAAACTGTCTATCCACTGCCAACAAGCTACTGGACACGACCAATTGAAGGCGAGAACATCTACTGGTACACGATTGCTTCTAACTGGCTTGGTCCAGGCTCCGCACAACTCGGGTCGTTCAACGAACCCGGTTACAACTGTTTCCAGCCAGATGGAACAGCACCCAACAGCGGCCACATACTATGGACAAAACCCATTGAATTCGGAGGAGTAGTTGGCGGAAGCAACACCGTTGTTCCAGGAGCTACATTCTACTCAGGAAGTTCATATCAGCCAAGATTCTACAACGCAATAATCATGAACGGATACCTCTACTTCAAAATGCCACTCAGTGGCAACGGCGCGCCCATAACAAACGCAGCTGGCCAAATTATTCAAGGTGGAGCTTACGTGTGCTTAGACCTCCGTACTGGGCAGACAATATGGACGAATTCCAACTCGTGGTACAATCCAACATGGGGACAATTATATAATGAAGTAGATCCTAACCAATCAGGAATCATCCCAAGCGGCTTCTTATGGCAAAGCTTCACTGTAGCTCCAGCAGTTACAAGCCCAGTGAACGCTAGCACTCTTGTACCTGCCAACGTGACTTGGATAGCTTACGATGGCTGGACAGGAAGTTGGGTCTTCAACATAACCAACGTCCCTCAAAACTGGAACCAATACGATTCAAACGGCAATCTACTAATGGAACAAACAACCAAAATGGCTTATGACTTAAGCGGTAGCCTGCTAATCTACGTCCTTGACTACAACACGACCAGTCAAACCGGGTGGTTAGGCCTATGGAACTCTACTCAATTGTTGTACAATCCTCTCGGTGTCGGACACCCATGGAGACCTGAGGCTACAGTAAATGACGGAAGCCTACCATCTTCAACACAACTGCCCTTAATCACTGCCTACACATGGAATGTCTCGATAACTGCCGATCTAGATGGACTTTTGGCAGCTTTGCAGCCCAACATAGCAATCATTACTAATCCAAATTCAAGCACAGGAGTAACCATAACAGGGCCTTCAATTAACGCAGTAATCAACGGCGACATCCTGTATGGAACAAGCAGTGGATTAACTGAATCCGTCGGTCCGCAATATACACCAAACCCATTCACGATGTGGGCAATCAACCTCAACTCAAGCAAAGGCGTTGTTGGCCAAGCTATATGGGTAAACAACTACACAGCACCAAACATTATGAACGGTAATACGAACCTAGGTAGCTATGCACAAAGAGTCGTAGCACTTGACCCACAGACCCGAGTAGTTACAATGATGATATGCGAAACAATGCAGTGGATAGGTTATAGTGTAGACACAGGAAAGCAACTATGGGGTCCAACAACAACGCCGTTTCCAGACGGCTACCAATACTTCGGCAGCGGCTTAGGTGCCGGACAAAATGCAATTGATGCTTACGGCAAAATCTACGTTCAAGGCTACGGCGGAGAAATCTGGTGCTATGACACATCAAATGGAAACCTACTTTGGCAATTCGGCAACGGCGGATCAGGCAACAGCACAAACGACGGAATCAATTCACCATGGGGTCTACTACCCACAATGGTAACTGCAGTCGCAGACGGAAAAGTCTACGCATACACCACACAACACGGAAACGGCGCACAATCACCATACTACGTAAACGAAATGGAATACTGCCTTAATGCTACAACAGGTCGAACAAATATGGGCAATGCTAGGCCAAAGTCCAAACAATGGAGGCCCAGGATACCCAGAAAACATCATTGCAGACGGCGAGATGGTATACCAAAACATGTATGACAACCAAATATACGCAGTCGGTCAAGGACCAAGCCAAACAACAGTTAACGCACCTAACCCAGTAACAGCTGTAGGCACCCCAATCGTAATCAGAGGAACAGTAACGGACATCTCCGCAGGCACAAAACAAAACCAGCAAGCAGCCGACTTCCCAAGCGGTGTACCAGTAGTTTCGGATGCAAGCCAAAGTCAATGGATGGAATACGTATACATGCAAAAGCCATTCCCAACCAACGCAACCGGAGTTCCAGTTCAGCTTTAGGTAATTGACTCCAACGGCAACCAAAGACAAATCGGCACAGCCACAAGCGACACAAGTGGCATGTACACCTTAACATGGACACCAGACATAGCAGGCAATTACACAGTCATAGCCAACTTCGCAGGCACACAGTCATACTATCCATCAAGCGCAGAAACATCATTCTATGCATCGCCCGCTCCAACACCAGCAGCAACTCCACAACCAGCAGCAACACAAGCACCAGTCGGAATGTACATCACCTTAGCAGTAGTCGCAATAATCATTGCAATAGCAATAGGCTTCGTAGCGACCATCTTAACGCTCAAAAAACGGCCATAAACTTAAACACACAAAATAAATTTCTTTTTCTTTTTTTGTTTTATGTCAAGCTAGATGATATTTTCAGACGCACATAAAATAATTATATAAAATAGTTAAGTGCGAAAGCATTTTTGACAGACAACTGTGGACAAGTCCCTTCACACTAATTTTTTTGATGTTTGTAACCAACGAAATCCAAAATTTATCTGAATTAAAAAATAAGCTGTTACTGTAGCAGTAACTACTGGTGACTAAGTGCGAAATACACCCCTATGTTTCCATTCGAAGTTTTCACACAAATAGCGCTACTACAGCAGCATCACACCTTTAGTAACATTCATATCCTATTTTCTCATACACTAATTCGGAGAGAAAGAGATGAGAGAGTATATCTTAACTGACAGTGAAAGACACATAGCCAAACGGTATATCAAAAAAGGCGAAAAGCTGGAAGGGTACAGAACGCTTTTAACCAGGTGCCGGCACATGAAAACTGTTCAGGAAGACCTAGACCTGATTAAGCGGCTCCTTGATAAAGCCAGTTCAAATACAGACAAATGCTGAAAAGGCTCCGTTAAGCAGAAATGTTATTCTTTCCAAACATTAAGCTCATTCGGTGGTGCTCTTCTGGATGTTGACAAAAAAACATGAGAAATTCGGGTAAACCTTGTAATAACGTTGTTTGCTTTGCTGAGTTGGAACTGTTCTTCCAAAAGATATATATTGTTTCGTAATACTTACTACATGAAGGTGTAAGAATAATGGAAACCAACCAGCAAGATCCAAAAATCACTACACATAACACGAAGAAAATAGTAATAGCAGCAGTCGTTGTGGCGATCATTGCGGCGGCTGCCTTAACTAGTGGACTATTGATGACTGATCAAAACCCATCTGGTAATCAAAAATCCTCGCAATCCTGGATGACAAAAGGTGCTTATGCAACTTACGAAGGTCAAGCTACTGTCCTATCAATGACAGTTACCTTCACGGCAAAAATGGAAATCGTAGATCTTAACGCTACCCACATCCAAGTCTCAACTGACTTTAACATGTCAACACCTTTCGGCGCAACGGAGAACACAACGACAACTTGGTTAAGCAGAGAAAATATGACTTTCCAACCGGATGGATTAACCCTGAATAACACTTATAACACACAAGTAACTTTGCCAAACCTTGGAACAAGAAGTTGCACTGTCTACGAATACAATAGTCAGGGTATAAGCGCAGCTTACTATGTCGATAACAGCATTCAATGGCCTATTAAAATGATCATGACCTCTCCAACATCAGTTGATGGGCAATCCTACAGCATGGACATTAACTTGGTAGACACAAACATACCAGGCTTATAAATCGGCCTAATCTTTTTTTGTTTGCTGTCCCTTTATTTTAACCAATTTATCAACCAAAAAAACGAACTTTACGAATTTGCAAAGTTTAATCAACAATATAAGTAAGCAATAAAATAGAATAGATAATCTTTTCAGAGGGGTATTATGCCGCCCAATAAGAAATTCAATTCAACAGATGAATACATAGCTTCTTTTCCTAAGAATGTACAAGTTGTTTTAGAACAAGCTAAGACAAGCTATAAAAGAAGCTGCACCTGAAGCTACAGAAGCAATTAGCTATCAAATGCCCGCCTTCAAACAAAATGGAGTTTTGGTTTGGTTTGCCGCATTCACAAAGCATATTAGCTTTTTTCCTAAAATTTCAGGTATTGAAGCTTTTAAGGAGCAATTGTCTCCTTATCAAACAAGCAAGGGAACAATCCAGTTTTCAATCGATGAGCCAATTCCTCTTAACTTGGTAAAGGAAATTGTTAAGTTTAGGGTAAAAGAAAACATGAAAAATAAGTCCTCTAATTATGGTTAATCTTGATTTTTGATAAAATTTGCGTGTTAATTATTTATTAAACCTGCAAAGTGCTAAAATGAAGCGAGCTTGAAGGAAAGCAGTGAAACGAATCAATAATCTTATATATTGCTACTCAATATAGCTCGATTACTAAATGAGGGGTAATATTGAATGTTAAAAACAATGGATTTACCTGAATACAAAACATTCAAAGAACAAACAACAATTATAATTGACTCTAACATATCAAATGAACCTGCAACTGAAGACACAATTAATCTTAACGCAGAAATCAATAATAAAACAATAATAACTTATTTGCACTGGAAATTTCCAGACAGAGAACATAACGAAAATAAAAAATGGGTATCCCTGCTCTTAAGTGATCTTAATTACGCAGGCATTAAAAACTATAATCAAATAGAAAAGGTTGTTAATGATAATTTGAAGTGGTTTGACTCTTTTGAAAAAGCCAATCCCCCTTCAAACTCGGTTAATCACAGTTTCTCAGACATTGGGGCACTGAGAATTATTTTGACTGAAAAATTTTACCCCTAATGTGCAACTTCTCTAGAGATAGGCTGCTGTTGGGAGATGCAGTGAATTGCTCCAAACCCGCATATCAGGTCCACGCAATCTATCCCAACCACTTTTCTTTTTGGAAAAAGTTTCTGAAGGATAGATAAAGCTAGTTCGTCTTTGTCGGATTCAAACGTTGGAACTAAAACCGTTTTGTTACCTATGTAGAAGTTTGTGTAGCTTGCAGGGAGTCTTTTTTGGTTGCATTCTATTTTTCCTGGCATGGGCAGCTTTATGATGTTTAGTTTTTTACCGTCTTGATCCGCGGATTGACAAAGTATTTCGTAATTTTTTCTGAGGGCTTCTGCGTTTTCGTCATTGCCTTCTTCAAAAGCGCAGACCACTGTCGTTGGGTTAACGAACCGTGCAAGGTCATCAACGTGGCCGTCTGTGTCATCTCCTATAATGCCGCATCTTAACCAGATAATGTTAGTTACGCCCAAGTAATCTTTGAGGTACTTTTCGATTTCTTCTTTGTCAAGTTGAGCATTTCTGTTCTTGTTAAGAAGACACTGCTCAGTAGTTAGCAGAGTTCCTTTTCCATTAACATCAATAGAGCCGCCTTCCAAAACGATTCCCGGTTCAAAACAATTCAAGCGCATTGCATTGTTTATTATTCTGGGAATCTGGGCATCTTTAAGAAGTTCTTCGTATTTTTCTCCCCACGAATTGAAAATCCAGCGAACCATGGCTAATTTTTGTTCTCTGGTTCATCACAAATATTGGGCCATAATCTCGAAACCAAACATCAGCATAGTCAAATTCGTAAAAACGTATTTTCTTCAAATCGATTTTTCTTTTTTCAAACAAACTCGTTATTTTTTTCTTCATGTCTAGTGTCTTTGATAAAAAGGTTGACGTACTCGTCTTTGTGGATTAATTTGATAATTTTAAGGAAAGTTTCCTCGACTTTTTCAACGCCAGATGTGAAAGTTGTGGGATCGTGTGGCCAAGCTAACCAAATAGCTTCATGCTTACACCATTCAGGAGGCATGCTGTATCCTAGTTCGCGAGGTGTTTTGTTTGGTAAACAATTTGCATTCGTCATTGTGTTGCCTCAGAGACAATTTTCAAGAAGCGACTTGTAGGTGTCTGGTCGTCGATTTTTCAGAAAACCCCATCCTTCTTGAATTTTTTTGTTTTTGCTGAGGTCAACTTTGACAACCAATGTCTCCTCTTTAGTGATGCTTGCTTCTCCCAGTACTTTTCCAAATGAGTCACACACAAACGAGCCTCCCCAAAAATTCAGTTGACCTTCTTTGCCTACCCGATTAACTGCGGCAACATGAACTCCATTAGCTATGGCGTGTGCACGCTGCACTGTTTTCCAAGCATCACGCCAGTCGCCGTCAGATGAATCATAACCTTCAATGTAGCCGATTGCAGTGGGGTAAAAAATTATTTCTGCACCTTTAAGCGCATTGATTCTGGCGGCTTCAGGGAACCATTGGTCATAGCAGATGAGCACGCCAATATTGGCATAATTTGTTTTGTGAACATAGTAACCTTGGTCACCTGCTTCAAAATAGTTCTTTTCATAAAACAACGGGTCTTGGGGGATGTGCATTTTGCGGTAGCATCCTGAGATTTTTCCATCTGCATCAATTATGACTGCGGAATTGTAGTATTTTCCGTTTGTAGCCTTTTCAAACAACGGTGCAATTATAACTATTTTCTTCTCTTTCGCTAACTCTGAGAAAGCTTTTGTGGAATCTCCTGGAATAGTTTCAGCTAATTGGCTAACTTCCTGTTTTTCTTCTTGTGGAAAATAACGCGTTCTATATAATTCCTGAAGGCAAACAATTTGAGCTCCCTTTGCGGCAACTTCTCTAATTTTTTTTATGGTCTTCTCCATATTAGCTGCTATATTTTCTGAAACAGACGTTTGTATAAGGCCAATCGTAACGATTTTTGTTTTTTTCTCTGGCTTCAGTGGGTGCCATTATGTTTCCTAATTGCAATTATGTGATGGCTGGTCGTAATAACTTTTCTGAACCAAATGCTTGGACTAGACAAAATAATGAGCCAAAAATAATGGTATTAGTTAGGTTTGTGATTTCCCATATGCCTACTAAGGTCGTAATCAAAATTATTAATTAGGGATTGGAGGCTATCTGTTATTTCTTTTACTTTCTGTTTTGCGTTTTCCTTTATTTTTTAACGCCCTTAAATGCGTAATCAAAGAATTTTTCAGTCGTTCCCTCACAAGTCCATTCAGATCGCATTCTTGTTTTCTTTTCAATCCTGCGCAATTCTGAAAGCAGAAGTCGATTTAGGTCTCTGGCACTTTCTCCTTTCAATTCGGCATTAACTTCAAATCCTTCGTCGGCTGGCTTTATGGAGCCGTCTTTAATTGTTTGTTCCAAGACTGGTTTTATTGCAAACGGGTCAGCGCTGCTTATCTTTGCAGATAACTTGAATTTTTTCTCAGGCACGAAGTTTCAACCCAAGGGTTCTTGCGTTTTAGCGGTTTGCATGTCTTTCCGAATGTAATTGTCCGCCTGTTGCCCAATTGCCCTTCGGCTCTTCATAAATTACGATTGTTACTGCATCCTTAGGGATGCCCATGTCCTCAAAGACTTTTGTTATTCCCTCAACTGTTTTCTTCTTGTTCTCAACACTCATTCCTTCCCAAACAGAAACCTGAACTATAGGCATACATTTTACCTCAATCACCTTTTCTTGTTGGTTTTATTATATCTTCCCATAGCGTGACGCAGCTGAAAATTTGTGGTGTACCTGCAATCATAACATTGATTGGTGGATTGCATAGAAAAAAAGAAGTAACTTTTCTACATTTTTTTAAAGTTGAAACATTGGTTAAACTTTTGCCGCCGTTCGCAGTAACTTGGATAATGTTCTCAATTTTTACTCATCAAACACTTTTCACCGGCAAAATTGAATGTCCAATAGCCAATATCCAGTTTTGAGTTATCTCCAATTTAATGGTAACCCAAACCTCTCAGCTGCGTTATTTTTCTTACCAAGATTCTTATCAACTTAAGGCAGTTGACAAACTTTAAATTAACGCTTGCCTCATTAAAAAATTAAGGAGAAATGTTTTTGCAGCAATCAAATAAGCAACCTGCTTCCTTACCTAAGAGAGCCACTTTAGGATTCATCCTCTCGTTAATCGGAGGGATGCTGATTTTGTTGCGAGGCGTTGTCAGAATTACAGTTGGTGATCTTATTACTTTTGTTGGATCCGATGAAGTCAGACACAGATTTCTAGCTGGGCTAGCACTTAACATAATCGGTGGAATCGCCGTCGTGTTTGGAATCCTAATTATTATTGGAGCTTACCTAATTTACAATAGAATGGAGACTGCTGGAGGCGTTATCGTCATTATCTTTTCGGTGTTAAGCATTTTTGTGGGTAGTGGCTGGCTAATTGGCTTGATATTGGGCTTGATAGGAGCTGTCCTTGCTTTCTTTAAAAAATAACAACAATGGAGACATTGAGTGATTATGCATTTAGAAATCCGCAAACAATTCACGAGGTTAGTGAAAGAATTCATTTCATGAGATTTTGACTGTTAAATTTTCTGCTTTGCCTGTCAGGCTTTAAATATAGAAAAGTATTTCCATAATCCAGCAATAACTAACAATTCAGGCGCAACTTGGATGGAAAGAAAAGATTACCTCCGAACACCGGTTAAACACATAAAAATAGATGGTCCGCTGACAGTTGACAAGTTGATGCAACAATTTAATAATTCAGGCGCTCTTGGAGCAGGACGCCTAGCTACTGCTTGCGGCATCTACGAGAAAATGCTCAAAGACAAAGACTGCACCATCTTCTTAGCGCTTTCAGGCGCAGTTGTGCCAGCAGGTATGAGGACAATAATTACTGATTTGATTAGAAAGAAACTTGTAGACGTGATAGTCAGCACCGGTGCATGCATGGTTCATGACGCCATAGAAGCAATCGGAGGGCATCATTACCAAGGCGGATGGGCGGTAAATGATAATGAACTATACAAATATCATTTATTCAGGATTTATGACATTTTTGTTCCAGAAGAAGACTACGTTAAACTAGATTTCAAATTATCAGAAATGTACGACAATATTGCTGCTGAACGTAAAGGCGAAAGCTTAGCTTCAAACGATTTTACCTGGGAAATAGGCAAACGCCTCACTGACAAAAACTCTATCCTGCGAGCAGCCTATGAAGAGAACGTTCCAATTTTTCTCCCCTCGGTACGCGACTCAGAATTCGGTTTCATTCATTGGCTACACTCATCCCAACAAAGCCCGAAACCAGTGCTTCTACTGGATGCCTTCAAAGATGTACCAACGATCTGCAATATCTGCGCTAAATCACCTAAAAACGGCATGATAGTGATCGGCGGCGGAGTTCCACGCAATACGATCCAATCATCAGCTATAGCATCTAAGAAAGGATTAGACTACGCTGTAGTAATCACTCTAGATAGGCCCGAGACAGGAGGCTTATCAGGCTCAACATTGGAGGAAACCGTTAGTTGGGGAAAAATGAAAGGACAAGCCGATCATGTAATGGTTATAGGAGAAGCGCTTATGGTTTTCCCATTTATTGTTGCTTCCGTCATTGAACGTTTAGGTAGCGACTTTGGACGGATTCCTCGTTTCCAATTTGAAAAAGCAAGCAAAGGAAGCTAAAACATGACAGATAGCAACGATTCAGAGCAGTACTGCGGCAACTGTGACAGCCACAACTCATACGATTACCCAACTAGAGTTTTTTGTTCCACTCGTCATTGGCAAAACCTCAATCCTATTGTTGATACGCTTTGGCGTTGCAGCGACTATAATAGGGTAAGCCAAGAATGTTACTGCGTCCGGGAAGCTTTAAAAAAGAAAAATGGCGCTAAATCGGCGCAAAGTTAAAGTTAATAATTGGAACGATGTTTTATTGAAACCTAAAGCCCGGTGGTGTAGTGGTCAAGCATAGGGGCCTCTGGAGCCCTTGACGAGAGTTCGAATCTCTCCCGGGCTATTTTAACCTCAAAACGCTATCGAATCAACCGAGCATTACGTCTGAAAAACTCCACAATTCGCTATCAAGTCGTTTAGTAAAAGATTGTTGATCTTTTGGTCCATTGGGATCAGAGTTTAAAGAAGTTTTGAACCTGTTTGCGAGATGCGCCGTTTGGGTTCGGTGATGAGCATGTCTACCCGGTTTTCTTTGCAGGTAGAATGTTCTAGATCAGTTCTCCCTGGGAATTTTCGCCCAATCATCTTAGAAATTACCGCGCTAGCGGGACTTGGAAGTGTTCAGTTTCACAGCGGCGCGAATAAGGGTCTTGAAGGCGCCCTCGTCAATCATCTTGCCTTCATGGATGTCGATGGCGCGCCTGACGGTTCCAGGCTGGTTGAACAAGTGAGATGGGTCTTCCAGCGAAGCGCCCTTGAAGAAAGTGAGCTTTACGTGATCCTTGTATGTCTCGCCTGTGCAAATGCCGCCGTTGTGGGACCATACTGGAGTCCCAGGATTGGTTGGCTTTACCCACTTCCACTCTTCAACAATATCAGGGTCTGCCTCCTTGATGAGCCGTCGCACTTCGGCTAACGTTTTTCCGCGCCAGTCGCCTAGCTCCTTGA
This sequence comes from Candidatus Bathyarchaeota archaeon, assembly GCA_963768895.1. Taxonomy (GTDB): domain Archaea; phylum Thermoproteota; class Bathyarchaeia; order Bathyarchaeales; family Bathycorpusculaceae; genus Bathycorpusculum. The sequence continues at coordinate 31,440 of CAVYJU010000026.1, read as the reverse complement.
TTCTCGCTTCTATCAGCCGAGATGCATCATCAACTGCTTTATTTTGTGGCATCTTTTCACCAATATTCATTTATCTGCACATTGATAAATAAGCTTTGGGTGCTGGTTTTCAGATGAACACTTTTGTCGTTTTGTTCCGTGGTGGATTGCCTAAGGAGAAATTAACTGATGATTATCTAAGTCGCTTTACCATTTGGGCCAAGTATGTTTCAAAAGACTTGCGGCTTGGAAACAGGCTTAGGCCAGAAGGCAAGAAAATCTCCGGCAAGAACGGCGAAAATGTCTCGAATGTTGAGTTTAGTGGCTTGTTAGTCGGAGGATATATCGTGATAGAAGCTGACAACTACGACAGTGCTGTTTCAAAGCTTAAAGCATGTCTGATTTTGGAGAACGGCGGTTCAGTAGAGGTTCGTGAGGTACTGCCCGTACCGGCCTAAAGCATCTTTATTTCCCTGTTGCTATATCTGTCTTTTTTCTAAGAAAAATGGTTATTGAAGATTCAGTTTCGGTTAAAAGCTATGAGTCACTGTTAGAGTTAAGGGACAGCAAATAGTTGGAAACAAAGCCAATGCGCGCTACGCTTGGCAGAGCTCTTATGCTAGGATGTTTATCGCGCCTATCCTGTTTCGAATAGTTGACAAGCTTCTTGTTCCGAGTGAGAGACTTTTGCTTTTATTATTATCGCTAACTCTTGCTACGACCAGGCAAGGTCGAAGCGGTCAAGGTTCATTACCTTGTTCCAAGCCGCTACGAAGTCGTGTATGAACTTCTCCTCGCAGTCCTCACTTCCATAGAATTCTGCCAAAGCCCGAAGTTGAGAGTTCGAACCGAAGATGAGATCGATACGTGTCCCTGTCCAATTAAGTTTGCCGGTTTCGCGATCCCGACCCTCGAACATGTCTTCATCTTCTGAGGTTGCCTTCCACATAGTGCTCATGTCGAGTAGATTCACAAAGAAATCATTGGTGAGCGCCCCTGGCCGCTTGGTGAAGACGCCGTTCTGAGACTGTTCAAAGTTTGCATTCAAGACGCGCATACCGCCAACGAGAACCGTCATCTCGGGAGCCGTCAGCGTCAGCAGTTGCGCTCGATCAATAAGCAGTTCCTCTGATGATACGGCGTATTTGGTTTTGAGGTAGTTACGGAACCCGTCTGCAACCGGTTCAAGAACGGCAAATGACTCCACATCGGTTTGTTCCTGCGATGCATCTGTGCGTCCAGGATTGAAAGGAACAGTTATATCATGACCAGCATTTCTCGCCGCCTGCTCGACACCTGTGCATCCGCCCAAGACAATCAAGTCAGCGAGCGAAACCATCTTCCCGCCTGACTGCGCACTATTGAACTCTTTTTGTATACCCTCAAAGGTATCCAGCACCTTCTTCAGTTGAGCCGGCTGGTTGACTTCCCACTCCTTTTGCGGCACAAGACGGATACGAGCCCCGTTCGCTCCTCCGCGCTTGTCGGAGCCGCGAAACGTGGACGCCGACGCCCAGGCGGTCGAGACCAGTTCCGAGATCGACAGACCAGCGGCAAGGATCTTACCCTTGAGGTCTGCGATATCCTGCTCATCAATTAGCTCATAATCGACTGTCGGGACTGGGTCTTGCCAGATCAGTTCCTCCGCTGGAACTTCCGGACCGAGATAGCGAGAGCGGGGACCCATATCGCGGTGGGTAAGTTTGAACCACGCTCGGGCGAAGGCATCTGCTAGCTGATCCGGATTCTCGATAGAAGCGCCTTGCAATCTTCTCGTAAACCGGGTCGAACCGCAGGGCAAGGTCAGTGGTCAGCATAGATGGCGCATGACGTTTTGAGGGGTCGTGCGCATCTGGCACGGTACCGGCGCCTGCGCCATCCTTTGGTTTCCACTGGTACGCACCGGCCGGACTCTTGGTCAATTCCCATTCGTAGCCAAACAGGTTACGTTAAGAAGTTGTTGCTCCACTTAGTTGGTGTCTTGGTCCAGATGACTTCCAGGCCGCTAGTAATAGTGTCATCGCCTTTGCCCGTGCCAAATTTGCTCTTCCAGCCTAGGCCCTGTTCCTCGATGGGCGCGGTCTCAGGCTCGGGACCCACCATTGACGCAGCGCTCAGCGCCGTGGGTTTTGCCGAAGGTGTGGCCGCCCACGATAAGGGCCACCGTCTCCTCGTCGTTCATCGACATTCGAGCGAAAACCTCGCGGATATCCTTGGCAGCAGCAAGCGGATCCGGGTTGCCATTAGGACCTTCCGGATTGACATAGATTAGCCCCATCTGCACGGCAGCAAGCGGATTTTCAAGGTCCCTCTCTCCTGAATAACGTTTGTCACCTAGCCAAGTGGTTTCGGAACCCCAGTAGACATCCTCTTGGCGGTTCCCAGATGTCCTCGCGTCCACCGCCAAAACCGAAGGTCTTAAATCCCATCGACTCCAGAGCGCAGTTGCCGGCGAGGATCATCAGGTCGGCCCAGGAAATTTTCCTGCCATATTTCTGCTTAATAGGCCAAAGCAAACGACGCGCCTTGTCGAGGCTAACGTTGTCCGGCCAACTGTTTAGAGGCGGAAAACGCTGTGCGCCCCCGGATACGCCTCCACGACCGTCGCCCTTGCGGTAGGTGCCTGCGCTATGCCAAGCCATCCGGATGAAGAGCCCCCCGTAATGACCGAAATCGGCCGGCCACCAATCCTTCGAGTCGGTCATCAGCGCATAGAGGTCCTTCTTCAGAGCTTCAAAGTCGAGTTTCTTGAATTCCAAAGCGTAGTTGAACTCTCTGCCCATTGGATTAGACAATGTAGAATGCTGGTGCAGAATTTTCAGGTTCAACTGGTTCGGCCACCAATCTTGGTTCAACGTACCCCGCGCGCCTGAAGTAATCATAGGACTCTTTTTTTCAGTCATCTTAAAAATCACCTTAACTACATGCTTATGTTTGTAGCCATTATTATTTAAGTATTTTAAGTAATTAGATAAGACGTTATTCAATCCTGCAGAAAGTCAAATTGTGGAATAGTAATTCATAAAACATAATAGAAAATGGTAGCGTAGAACTGTTATTAGCACACATTAGGTGAGTTAATGAAAAAAAAGACATATCAGGAAATTAATTATGCAGAAGCCATACTCGCAATGCGAACAATGCTGTCACTAAACACTGCTCATGCTCGTAAATTGGAAGTAAGTGACTTTGTTAGCTCAAATGAAGAATTAATTGTCGTTTCTGAGCATTAGTAGTATTCAAAAAGAAAGCGAAAACACACAATTTGAGCAGGCTTTCACTGATCAAGAATTGAAAAGAATTTTGAGTAAAAACTATTTAGTAACTTGGCAAGATAATTAAGAGATGATCATGGTTCAAAAAGACTTTATTACTGTTGCCGATAGGGCGCTGGCAAATCTTATCTGGAACAAAATAAAAACTGAATCAACTACAAAAAACATAATCTTAAGCCAAGACCAGATTTCTTTTTCTTCTCCAAAAGACAATCAAGAAACCAGAAAAGTATCAATTTTTCTATATAAAATAGCAGAAGAAACAGCGGTAAGAAACATTTCTCCTTCAGTAAGTGGCCCAGAAAAAAGTACAAATCAACCTTCTTTTGTCCTGAGTTATCTAGTTACTCCATTTACGGGAAATGACAAAGATGATCATTCACTAATTGAGAAAATTATCTGTTCGGTTTTAGCCACGCCTCGAATTGATTCTGCAGATAAGGTGAGCAATCTTGAGTTCAGAGTGAAAATAGATTCGCTTTCTTTGGATGAGCTGACTAAACTGTGGATCGCGTTGGGTGTTCCGCTTAGACTTTCCTTGAGCTTAACTATTTCCACTTTTGAGCCATTGTATGACTCTATGGGGCACGGAATCAATGTCAATTTAGCGCCTCAAACAATTGAAACAAAAAATGTCACTCAATTTTTTCAAGTCGTTCTCAAAACTTTCACTGAACAATCCACTGGTTGGATGAACCGGAATATGTTGATCAAGCAATGGGTGCTCCAAGAATTTAAGAAAAATACTGGCATGACTGTAGAGGAGATGCTCAGTAACCTTAATCATTTAGGCGACAAATTGGCGCAGCACCAGCCAACAATTCAATTTAAGAAAAGCCTGAACCTATTGGCTGGATACTATCAACACCAACTTGACGAACTAAACGGGATGCCAAAATTGTCACAAAAGCAAACAAAGAACATAGAAACTGTTACAACCTGGATAAATGATGTCAATGCTTTAGCGGAAGCGTTGACTATCTAGAACTTAAGCTGAAAAATATCTGTCTTTAAGGATTTGACTTTTATAGGACAAATTTTAAATAAGCCAATTATGAAAAAAAATAGGGTGTAACGAATGGCAGACTTGAAAGACTGTCCCTTTGGTCAAGACATAAAAGATGATTGCAAAAGATGCGATTATTCCAAAAGTAACCATTATGACCCAATCACCGGAAAATGTGTCAAAAGATAACAAGATTTTTTTCATTAACGTTGACAAAATATGTTCGGAGTATTATTTAGGAGATTACTTTCTATGAACAAATCTTGCAGAAAAATCAAGTGGTCTAAAGAGAAAAAAGAAAACTTTTCAGGTATAGATATTAAGGCTGATTTCATATTATTCAAGTCTGATTACAATGAATATGGGGCTTCAGGTTTTCGAGCTAAACAGCAAGGAAGATAACCCTTTTCAAAGAAACTTCCGTTTCGCTGTTGTTGACTTCAGTAAATCTGAGAGTTACCCTTCGAACTTCGTATGCATGTTGCCATTAAAACTGGGAGCAGGAAAAACGGATAGTGTTTTCCTGAAGCTTTTTGGAACAAAAAGCGTTGAGCAAGCAAGAGTATTGTTAACTGCAGCTTTAAAAGTTGAAAATGACTCTGTAATTAAAGCTGAAATTGAACGAAGGCTAAAACTGCTTGATCCTGCGCAGCCAGCCCAAATTAAATGCAGTTCATGCGGAACTCTTTTTCGCCCTCAAAGGATAAGGCGTTATAGGAAAAACTTTTGCCAAGCTTGCATGAAAAAGAAGTATGGAAATCGTTAGGTCAACAATAAAGCTCCTTTTGTGCCTTGCGTTTCCAACTAATAATTTTCTAAGATCAGTTTTTGCCTATTTCTTATTTAGTTAAGCTAGCGCAGTCAAAAAAGTAGGCAGGCTTATTTGGTTGAGAGACATTTATTCAAACGTATGATTTTGGAAAGGTCGTTCTATGAACAAGAAGTAATAACTGTAGCAACCAAGCTTCTTGGAAAAATTCTGGTTCATGAAACCGCTGATGGCACTACAGCAGGTCGAATAGTTGAAACAGAAGCTTACATGGGACCAGAAGATGAAGCTGCCCACAGTTCGGGAGGTCGACGAACAGCTAGAAATGAGGTTATGTATGGATCAAAAGGTCGTGCTTATGTCTACTTTATTTACGGTCTCTATTATTGCCTCAACGTCACGGCAGGTATTGTTCCTGGAAAACCTGAGGCGGTCCTTCTTAGAGCAATTGAACCTGTGTTAGGAGAAGATATTATGATAAAACGTAGACAATTAACAAGAGGAAAAAAACCTGACTTAACTAATGGTCCAAGCAAGCTATGCATGGCAATGGCTATCTCAAAGATTCAAAATAAAGCCGATATAACTGCTCCACCCCTTTACATAGATGATGCGCCTGCCCCCAAAGAGTATATTGCAGAAACAACACGGATTGGCGTAGACTATGCCGGAGAATGGAAAAACAAACGTTGGCGATTTTACTTGAAAGCAAACCCCTTTGTTTCAAAAGAATAGCCTGTCAAAACCTAAACGTACTCAAATAAGATAAAGAAACAATTTCAGTCACTTGCTTAAGCGATTGTTGGCTTTTCGGTTGGGATATGTTTTCTTAAAAAGCCGCTTCTTGCGGATAGTGACGGTAAAAGTTTCTCTACTGCGATAAACGCGATTGTGGCGTAAGCGATTCCACCTAAAACATCTACAAAATAATGCTCACCAAGGTAAACGGCACTAAACCATGTTCCAACAGGTATAATAGCCACAGGAAGGCTTTTCCATTTCCAAATCTTGAAGGCAAAAAGGAAAACCAGCCAAGGCATGGCTGAATGCATACTTGGAAAGGCTGCGTAAAGATTTCCGCCTAGAAAATCGAACAAGGTCTTGTAAACTGGAAGACCTAGATGAACATCAACTGATCCAGTCAATATTCTTGTAACGTTTGGAACTGCAATCCATGGGGGCGCGACAGGGTAAAAGAGGAAAGTTATCAAAGCGCTGTATGTTAGCACTCCGAAGGCTACAGTGTATTTCCAGTAATTACTGGGACTTTTTCTCCAAATGACAAATGCGAAGACAGTTGGAACAAAGAAATATATTGCATAGAAGACGGCTCCCATATAATCTAAAACGGGTAATCTAAAATTTTGCTGCAGAATCAAAGTTGGAAGCTGACCGAAGATTTGAAGATCCAAGTTGTGTGGTCCAGAATGAAGATTATACAGGGAGACAGTTCCTACAAAGCTATACATTATTTCGTAAGAGAGAAATACTGTAACGAATGGGAGCCAATCTTTTAGGGCACGCCATGTACGTTGGTTATATGCGGCATAAAATAAGACTCCCAAAACAAGAAATTCAGGTCCCGGAATAATTTTGTATTCTATGCAGAAAATAGTGATAGCAATCACGTAAACTGCTGAGAAAAGAAGGGAGAAGAACCGTGAAGAGTGATAGTCAAAGCTCAAATCAATTTTTAGTTTTTCGATTTTGAGCGTTGGGTTCTCTTCTTTTCTCTTAACCATTTTTTGCCGTCCTGTTTGCTTTCAATTAGTTTCTTGTTCCTTTTTAAATGCCTTTTCCCAATTTACCCCACAAAAAATGAAAAGCATGGTTTTGATTTGTCAAAATATTTTGCCTAAGCCCATAATAGTTAACCAGATAGCTTTTCAAGTTTGTAAACAACGCAAAAGTTTAGAAACCACACAAACCCTAGCATGTATGTGAAATAATGGAGAAAGTCTGGGACGAACTTAAGAAAATCGAAACCCAAGCAGAAAGAATCAAAAGCGAAGCCCAAAACAAAGCTGAAACCTTGACTAGCTTGGCACAACAAGAAGCTGAAAAGTTGATTGAAAACGGCAAAACTTATGCTCAAGAAGAAGCTCAGCAATACTACGTCAGCATTATGGATGAAGCCAACCGAAGACGCGACAAACAGCTAGAAGCTAACCGACAGGACATGGAAAAACTAAAGGTACAAGCGGAAAAACACATAGAACAAGCCTCGTCAGCAATTGTGAATTCAGTGCTTGGGGAAACCAAACTTTGACCCAGACAACACTTTATGCATCAGTTTTAGCGAGAATCGGGGCAGAAAGAGGCAAACTGCTCAGCGAAGAAAAACTCAAAGCGCTAACCGAATGCAAAAATCTCCAAGAGTTCGCTGCACAACTCCGAGAAACTAGTTACCAAGAACAAATAGCCAAGTTGTCGATGCTTACCAGTCGCAAACTTGAAAGAGCCTTTAATGAAAATCTTATAGCTGTTATTGCAAAAATAATCCAGAACTCACCTAAGCGTGCCCAGAAATATCTACTCACGTACATTTACAGGTTTGAAATTGAAAATGTAAAGGCTCTCATAAAAGCAACTAACGCTAATCAGAGTGTTGAGCAAAAACTAGCAATTCTTTACCTTTCCGCAGAAGATTACCTTAAAAACCGAGCGGTTATTGAGGAAGCAGCCAAAGCTCAAACCATAAAGCAACTAGTTAATGTACTAAAGCGTGTTACAGAGTATGCTGTAGCTCTAAGCATGGGGCTTCAAAGTTATGAGGAAGATGGCACAACTGTATGCTTGGATGTGCTTCTTGACAAAGTTTTTCATGAAGAAGTCTGCAAAACTTATGAAAACCTCCCTAAGAAAGAGAAGCCAAGGGCATTTTTTTACGCAAGCATAGAAAATGATGGTTTCACGTTAATGACGCTTCTAAGGGGAAAAAACCTAAACTACGATGCTAATTGGCTTAGATTAGCTGTGCCTGCTCACAATTTCAAGATTTACGGTGAAACCGTTGAAGAAATAGTTACAGCGGTGGATTTTGATTCAGCCCTCAAAATTGTTCTTGAAAGTTACTACTCTGGATTCTTTATTAGAGCAAAAAACCCTGAAACATTGCTTGCGGACGTTGAGAGGGTCATTAAAGTTGAATTGCTTCATCATGCTAAGACAAGCGCAATTTCTGATAATTTCTCTGTTGGTGCTGCACTTGCTTTCTTAACGCAGAAAGAAGCAGAAGTCCATAACCTTTGCGCGATTAGTTCAGGTGTGGAAGCCGAAATTAAACCTGAAGAAATAGAGTGTCAACTATTTCTTTAAACCTGCTTTTCTCCAAGAACTACTTCGGTAAAGATGAAATTCTGTTCATACGCTTTGAATTCTGATCCGTTTCCCAGGTAGAACTTGCTAAACCACTCGTAGAAATGTAATCTCAAAGTGTGGATGAAAACAATTAATCCTTCAAGAGCAAGCACAAACAGGTTTCCACCAACAATTATTATGCCACTTAAAACCAAACCCAAAAGCGAAGCCGTACCTATCAAGCCAGCCACAGTGTAGGTTACAAGAATTAACGCCCAATGCGCCATAAGCAAAGCAAGAATTCTTGTGTAAGACATCGTGTTGCTTAATAAACGTGTAACTAAGTCTCCGCTTTCGAAAAGTCTCTGACCCAAGGAAGTCTTTTCATTTGTAGTTTCAACTGCACGCATAGAAAAATCTTGCAGAGCTGAAAAAGAAGGTTTCGCAAAAACAAGAACTAAAAACGGAATGATCACCAGCAAAATTGGACCGCTAAGCCATGCAGCAAAATTCAACTGGTAAACCGCAATTAAGATAACTGAACCAGCATAAAAAAACATTTTAGGCAACGAAGTTAAAATGGCGTCAGCATAGTTTCGTCTAAAAAGAAAATTAACCATTTCCAACGCTAGACCGCTCATGATTTGAATTATTCCGATAAATAAGCTGAAAAGAAGAAACATGAACACATTGGTAATAGGGCTAAACGGGCTAAACCATAAAGGATGAAACAGTTGTGTCCCGAAGAATTCACCGTACAATGCGCCTGCAATAATTGCGCCGATGCCGCAAGCGGCTAGAATATAACACATATTTTTTATACCTTTATTTTTCCTAACCAGTTTTCCAACTGTTAAACCACCGACTAATAGAACTAAGCCATGTCCAACGTCTCCAAACATTAAGCCGAAAATAAGTGGAAAAGTTATGGCCATAACAGGTGTCGGGTCAAACTCTTCGTAGTGGGGTAAACCGTAAAGTCTTGTGATTTCCTCAAAAGGCGAGATAAACTTATTGTGGTTAATCTTTGTAGGCGGGTCTTCATCGATGGCTAGGTCGTTTTCCAAAACTAATGCTTTTTCTCCCAGAATTCCATAGACGCTTTTGGTGAGAGCATGGAATTTCTTTTTGGGCACAAATCCTTTGAGAGTTGCGAGTCGATCAGATTCAAGAATTTTGGTTTTCGTTTGCAATACGGTCAGAATATTTTTGGTGATTTCAAGCCATGAAGAAATTTTGTGTTTGTTTTTTTGACTTAACTTATTTAATGTGCTTATAACCCCATTTTCTTTTTTCATGTTTTCTGCTAATTGATTGTTCACTTCTTTAAGCGCTTCAGCTGTATCGTGGGGTAAGTCCTGGGGAATCTCGAAGATGCCAGCGTGTTGTCTTTTTAAGATTGTTTCGATTGCATCACGGTGTTTGCTTGGCATGGCTAAACATACGAAGTCAACGTTTTTTTCTAAGTAACAGCGGTTAAGAATTATTGGAAATCCACCAAACGCCTTTTTGAATTCTTCGAAGTTTTTATGTAGAACACTTGCAACGGTAATGTGTATTAGCTTCAGCTCTTCCATAACTGCTAGGTCTGCTCCCATTTTCTCAAGCATTGACAGCATGTATTGGAGGCGATTGAGTTGTGCAGTTTTTTCTTGCAGAATAGACAATGAAGCATTGAGTTCGTCAACGTCTTTTTTTAAGGTTGAGATTTGTTCACTGGTGGATTCTAAGAGGGCTTGCCAGGTATCTGCTGTTACTTGTGTTTTGGTTATTTGTTGAATTCTGAAGATATCTATGAGGCTAGTTTTTTCTTTGCAGAGTTGCTTTATTAGTTCATTGACGCTTACCAGGGAATCTTCAGCTTTCTGGATGCTTTTGCTATAGTCAGTGAGGATCATTTGTCCTTCAGGTGCCTCTTCTACGTGAAATTCTCCAAAGTTGCTTAGCGCCTTCAGTAGCGATTCAACATCTTTTCTTACACAAATTATCGAAGTAAAAGTCATTCGTTCCGGTCGGAACATATTCTCCTAACAAATGTTGGTTAAACTAAGAATTAAAAGGTTTAGTCATACCTCTAAACTTTAACTCTTTCTTGATAAACGCTTGTCGTTAAGAGTTCGCCTTATGATGTTCAATCAAAAGATTTAAGCAACTCAAATGCTAAATTCTCTAATCAGGCACTCGGTAAGGTTCTTCTTCTTACAAAATTTTTTCCACTAGCCTTTGTTGATGGTAAGTTTTTGCGTAGACTAAATAAGCAACCGTTAAATCAATTATTAAGTAAACACACCTTAAGTTACAAATAAAGATCAGGTTGTTCAGATTTTATGGCTGAAAGCCGAGAAGAAAAAAAGCAAGGAACCAATTCCTTAGCTCTAATATTAATATCTTAATAATTGTTGCTCGCTGTTTTTTGTCGCTGTTTTGAGTTTTGTTTATCCAGCATTTTTTAGCCTGCTTGCCGGGCAAATCACCTACACCGTCGGGCGGCGCTATTTACGATGTAATTTATGTTGTTCTAACAATAGCTGCCGATGCTCTCTATCTTTTTGGTGGTGGAGTGATAGCTTTTGGCGCAATATTGGTAATTATCCAGTTTATTCAATGAAAGCTTAAAGACCCTTATCAGCCATCATCCTCTACACGTTATTTGTCAGGGTACTTAACGTTAAGTCTAAACTTTTTCATCGGAGCAGAAATCATTCGAACAGTAGCTACTAGAACTATTTCAGAGTTCGAATTGCTTATTTTGGTAATTTTCAGCCGAGGTCTTTTCAGTCTGATTCTTTACTTGGAAAGAAGATGGCATGGAACGGCTGAAACAGAGTAGACGCTTTTCTATTTTCTTAAGGTGAACAGGAAAGAGGCAAACGGACCGAAACGGAAAACATGTTCTCAGTGACCGGACATAACGATCACCTTCAATTTGAAAAGACATTAGCTATTTATTCAAGTTCTCTTTTATTTTCTAGCAGAGACTGAGTTCTATGGTAGATACAATAAGAGTTGGAGATAAGGCACCTGACTTCATTTTGAAGGACGCAGAAAGTAGAACCAGGCAATTAAAGGAGTTTCTGGGGCAAAAAGTTGTACTTGTATTCTTTGTTGGAGCCTTCACAACAGAATGTACCAAAGAGATTTGTGTTTTTCGAGATTCGATGGCTCGGCTAATTGATTTGAAGGCGCAAATTGTCGGAATAGACGTAAATGTCCCTATCTCGAATAAGGTTCTTGCTGTAAAAAACAAGTTGCCCTTCCCTATACTGAGCGATTACAAACGCGAAGTTCTCGAAACATACGGGTTGGAGGTAACTGATTACCCTGGACGTCAAGGTCAATTTGTAGCATGCTGTTGGGGAAGCGGCTGTTATCCGATTGCTAAACGCTCCATATTTATCCTTGACGAAACCGGAATAGTTAGTTTGAAATGGGTTTCCCAATGATCCATCTGATGAACCAAATTATGACGAAATAAGAAAGGTTTTGGAACAAAAAGCGCCAGAGGAACAAGTTGCGAAGATCGCACCGAACGTGGTAACGATTTCCAAGCAAGAAGGAAGCGGAGGAGACGAAGTTGCAATTAAAGTCAGCCAGATTCTTGGCTATTCTTACTTCGATAAGAGTCTGATGTTAAGTGAAGCCAAAAGTTTGGGTATTTCAGAGGAAGACATCGCAGACTTTTCAGAGGATGAATACAAGGTAAAAAGCTTCGTAGATAAGATTTCGCTTCGCAAAAGGCCTGTAGTGATGCCACGTAATGTTAAAGACAGTGTAGCAGTCACGAAAACACTTGATGAGGAAGAATGTCTCTCTGCGATACAAGCAGTTATCAACAGCTTAGCTAGTAGAGGAAAAACGGTTATTGTAGGAAGAGGCGGACAAGCAATACTGAAGCATAAAGTAGGTGTTCTCCACGTTAGAATAATTGCTCCCGAAACTTTGAGGGTTGAACGAATAATGAAGAGCAGAGGATTGAATCGAGAGGCTGCTCTAAAGCTAATTAAAGACAATGATCAAGCCGCGGCTGAATACCTGCGGAGATTTTACAACATCAATTGGGAAGATCCTGAGCTTTACGACTTGGTTTTGAACACAGGAAAGATTGATTTCGACAGAGCGGCGCAAGTGATTAGTTCAGCAACGTCGCAAGCGTAATGAATTTCAATAAAATTTGAGAAACACCCCAATACTCTTCCGAATGATCGGAAGATATAATTTTCTTTATTTTTTTTAATTTATAATATTATTGTGTGAGAGAAAAGAAATCGCGTGCGAGCATCGCCATTTATTAGGCACAGAATTTAAAGTTCATTAGATGAACTAAATGCTTGGTTTTGTTATAGGCGACGGCGACATGATTACTGGCTTTCGGCTTGTTGGCGTTGAAGGTGATGAGGTAACTTCAGTCGAGGAGGCTTCGCAATCTCTAAACAAAGCGGTTGGACGTAGCGACTTGGCAATCGTAATAATTAGCGAAGAATTCTCTACTCAAAAGCAAATTCATGAAATAATCGACCAAGTTGCGTCGAGAACGCAGAAACCTCCTAATCGTGGAAATACCTGGAAGCAAGGGAAAACCAAGCGAAACAAAAATGTCTGACCTAATCAGCAAAACCTTAGGCGTGAGAATTTAAAGGCGGCTTAAACGTGAGCATTAAAGATGGTCTGATAGCGATTACGAACGAAGTTTTAGAGGATGTGCAAAAAGAAGCGCAAGCAATAATCTTAGTGGCTGAAAACGAAGGCAAAAACAATCTTGAAGTCAGCAAAAGAACAAGCTGACCAAAACTATCAAACAATAATAGCCCAAGTCGAAAACAAAGTCTGAAGATGAGCGGCGAAAAATCGCATCCATAACTGAAGTGGAAATTAGAAATCGTCTGCTTCAAACAAAAGAAGACCTTGTTGATGCCGCTTTTGAGAAAACCCTTACTAAACTTGAAAAGTTCACAGAAACAAAAGAATACATGAATTATTTGCTTAGGCTAATAGAACAAGTGGCTAAGCAAATTGACCGAAAAAACCTTGTTGTGCAAGTGAACGCTAAAGACAAAACATGGTTAACGCAAGCCACTCTAAACAGTTTATGTAAGAAGCTGAATTGTGAACTAACGCTATCAGACGAAACGGAAGAATTTATTGGCGGCTGCAAAATCGAAACCGAAGACGGCAAAATAACCTATGATAGCACCATAGATAACCGGTTGCAGGAACTAAAACCTGCCTTACGTGTTGAAGTAGCGAAAATACTGTTTGAAAAGGAGGCTTAGAAAGTTGATCCGTTAAAGGTAGCGTAATTCGAGTTGCAGGACCAGTTGTCGAAGCCAAAGGTATGGAGCAAGCGGTAATGCATGAACTGGTTGAAGTTGGTGACGAAGGCTTAATTGGAGAAATTATTCGTTTAGATGGCGAACGGGCAACCATTCAAGTTTACCAAAATACTTCTGGATTAAAACTTAACGAGCCTGTCTTAGGAACTGGAAACCCGCTTTCAGTGGAGTTGGCTCCAGGTTTGGTGGGAAACGTTTTTGATGGAATCCAAAGACCCCTTGAAGTGCTGAGAACAATTACAGGCCCATTCATAAAACAAGTCCGCAGAGTTTCGCCTCTTTCAAGGGATAAAAAATGGGCTTTCACACCTAAGGCAAAGGCTGGAGACTAAGCTTGCAGGCGGTGACGTCATCGGAACAGTAACAGAAACTGATTTGGTTGAACACCGCATAATGGTCCCGCCGACCATGCAAGGCAAACTAGTTCAAATCGCATCGAAAGGCGACTACACCATCACAGAAACAATAGCCACAATAGAAGTCAAACGGCTCAAAAACCGAACTATCAATGCTGCAGAAATGGCCTGTAAGAAAACCCAGACCTCACAGCCGAAGGCTTCCTGCATCTGCTCCTTTAATCACTGGGCAACGTGTAATTGACACGTTCTTTCCAATCGCTAAGGGCGGAAGCGCTTCTATCCCAGGCGGCTTTGGCACAGGCAAAACCATTACTCAGCAGCAACTTGCAAAATGGTCAGATGCAAACTTGATAATTTATGTGGGCTGCGGGGAACGTGGCAACGAAATGGTTGATGTGCTCACAAGCTTTCCCAAGTTAGTTGATCCTACAACGTGGGCACCCGCTCATGGAGCGAACTATACTTATCGCTAACACAAGCAACATGCCAGTCTCCGCACGGGAAGCCAGCATCTACACGGGCATAACCATCGCTGAATACTACCGAGACATGGGCTACGCTGTGGCTTTGATGGCAGATTCCACAAGCAGGTGGGCAGAAGCGCTGAGAGAAGTCTCAGGAAGACTTGAGGAGATGCCTGCCGAAGAAGGCTTCCCAAGCTATTTGCCGTCACGGCTAGCAGAATTTTATGAACGTACAGGCGTCGTTGAAGCTTTAGGCGAAGAAAAACGAGTTGGCTCAATTTGTGCAATTGGAGCAGTTTCTCCTCCTGGCGGCGATTTTTCTGAGCCTGTAACACAGCATACTAAACGTTTCACACGGGTTTTCTGGGCTTTAGACTCTGAATTGGCAGATGCAAGGCATTATCCAGCGATTAATTGGATTCAAAGTTACAGCGGCTACATTAGCGAACTTGCAGGCTGGTGGCATGATCAAGTGGATAAGGACTGGAACAGTTACCGCGAAGAAGCAATGCGGATACTGCAGGCTGAAGATGACCTAAAAAACATTGTTAAACTGGTTGGTCCAGAAGCTTTGCCTGACCGGCAACGCTTAATTTTGGAGACAGCACGAATAATCCGTATCAGCTTTCCTGCAGCAGAACGCTTTAGATCCAGTGGATACTTACTGCTCTCCTCAAAAACAGTTCAAAATGCTAAAGATAATTTTGGATTTCCACAAGTTGGCTGAGCGAGTGGTAAACAAGGGTGCACCAATCTTCAAAATTACTCAGTTACCTATAACAGAAGAGATTATGCGCATGAAAACTTCAGTGCCAAACGACAAAATCAATCATTTAGATGATTTGGAGAAGCGGATGCAGCAGCATTTTGATGGTTTGGAGGCAAGTTTGAGGTAAAGCGTATGGCGGGAAGTGGATTAGAGTATAAAGGTGTAGCTTCAATTTCTGGTCCAATAATCATCGTGGAGAATGTTCGAAATGTTGGCTTTTGATGAGCTTGTGTCAGTGAAAACTCAAACTGGAGAGACGCGTTTCGGCAAAGTTATTGAAGTAACTCAGAAAGCCGTAACCGTCCAGGTCTTCGAAGGTACAACAGGTTTGTCGCCTTCGGAAACACGCACGCGATTTCTTGGAAAACCCTTAGAAGTGCCTGTGTCCACAGAGATGCTTGGGCGTATAATGGACAGTTTCGGTGAACCAATTGATGGTCACCCCAGATTTTTCACTGAAGAACGACGTGACGTGAATGGTTTACCCTTGAATCCTACTGCAAGAGAATATCCAAGAGACTTTATCCAGACAGGCATATCTGCAATTGACGGTTTAACCAGTCTTGTGAGAGGACAGAAGCTTCCAATCTTCAGCGGTCCAGGCTTAGCCCACAATGACCTTGCTGCTCAGATTGTAAGGCAAGCGCAGATTCGAGGCGGCGGCGAAGAATTCTACATTGTTTTCATTGCAATGGGGCTTGAACATGATGATGCTGCTTTCTTCCAAAAAAGCTTTGAGGAAACAGGTGCAATAAAAAACGTGGCAATGTTCCTTAACTTGGCTGAGGATCCGCCTGTGGAGCGAATCATCACTCCTCGAACTGGTTTGACTTTGGCAGAGTATTTGGCGTTTGAACAGGATTCGCATGTACTTGTGCTTTTGACAGATATGACCAATTACTGCGAAGCACTGCGTGAGGTTAGCGCTTCAATGGAGGAAGTGCCCAGCAGAAAGGGTTATCCAGGCTACATGTACAGTGACCTTGCAAGTTTGTACGAGCGAGCAGGCAGAATTGCGGGTAAGAAAGGTTCAATCACACAAATGCCCATTTTAACTATGCCAAACGATGACATTACGCATCCTATTCCTGACCTTACAGGCTACATAACTGAAGGGCAAATTGTTTTGTCTCGCTCTCTTGAAAAGCAGAGCATTTATCCTCCAATCAACATTGCCACAAGTCTATCCAGACTGATGAAGGATGGCATAGGCAAAGACCGCACAAGAGAAGATCACGCTGATGTTGCAAGCCAACTATATTCAGCTTATGCACAGTATAATTCTGTAAAGTCTCTGGTTACAATTATTGGCGAGGAAGGGTTGGGAAGCAGGGACAAAGATTACTTACGTTTTGGTGAACGTTTCGAGAAGAAGCTTATTAATCAAGGCAAAAACGAAAACAGATCAATTGAGCAGACGCTTTCGATTGCTTGGGATACGCTGTCAATTTTGCCAGATGAAGAACTAACACAGAATACATCCTGAATACATCAAGAAGTATTTTCCAAAAATCGTTAAAGAGGTAAAGTGACGCAGAAATGTCTCTTGAAAACATTAGCCCAACAAGAATTAATCTAATTCAAACAAAAAAGACTCTAAGTCTTGCAGAGTCTGGGCGCGAAGTGCTTGAACGTAAACGTGACATTTTGCTTCGTGAGTTAAGAAACAGCCATTTATGATGCTGAAAGAATCCGGGGAGATTTATCGGAGGCTCTTGCAAAAGCTTACCAAAGCCTAAAGGAAGCAAATATGGCTAAAGGTTCAGAAACTATTGCCAATGTGGCTTTAGGTTCGAGTTATGAAGCAGATTTTCTCTTGGATTTCCGAAGCATCATGGGCGTTACTGTTCCCACTGTTAGAGTTTCAAAGTGAATCTGATGCGAAGCCAGATTACGGTTTTGCCAACACAAGTGCGGAACTAGATAAAGCGTTTAAGCAATTCTATAATGTGCTGGAGATTAATTGCTGATTTAGCTAGAGCTGAAGGTACAACGTTTCAGATTGCTAACGATGTGCGAAGGACTCAGCGTCGAGTAAACGCTTTAAATCATGTTCTTATTCCTATGTACCGAAACATTACCAAGAAAATTGAGCTTGTTTTGGAAGAAAAAGATCGTGAAGAGTTTGTTCGAACTAAACGAATTAAACATATGATTAAGGAGCATGAAGTTAGTATGAGTTTAAATTTTAAAAATACCAAAAATATTTTGATTCCTACCGACGGCTCAGATTATAGCCTGCGTGCTGCAGAATACGGTATAAGTATCGCCAAAATGCTTGGTGCCCAAATTATGGTTGTTTACGTGATTGGATGAAGTTGTTCTTGACCAAATTTCCAAAGTAACCGAACGTGAAGATGTTGAACGAGAGCTAAAAAACGATGGTCAACGATACATCAATTATGTTTTGGGTTTAGCCGAGAAAGAAGGCGTTAAGGCTGCTTCTATACTTGCGAAAGGAAGACCGTTTGAACAGATTGTGCATATTAGCTAAAGGGATTAAACATGGATTTGATTGTAATGGGCACATATGGGCTAAGAGGTGCAGACAGAATTCTCATAGGTAGCGTTGCAGAACGAGTAATTGAATACTCGCCTTGCCCTGTCCTAGTTAGTTAAATAAAAACTGCAGGAGCGAAAATCTATGTCAAAAAAAGACAAATTAGAAAAAGACTACAAAAAATTTAACCTCGACATAGAACATGAGGCTGAAAACGAATTAAAGAAAATCCAAGAAGAAAGCGATGCACTAAAAAAAGAAGCCAGCAAAATCGGTGAAGCTGTTGAACGCTCAATTAATGAGAAAGAACCAAAGGCAACTAAGAAAAAAGTTAATACCTAGCGCATGCCTTGTTTTAATTGGAGCTAGGTTGGTTTGAAACATAGACTATTAATTTTGTTTTTTGTGCTTCCGCTTGGCGCTTTTGCCACTGGTCGGAGTAGCAGCAGCATTCTCAATTTCTACAGTTCAAGCTACTACAACAACAACTGCTGGACCGTACGATAGAATAGGCATAGCAATTGGAGCTGGACTAGCTATTGGTTTATCCGCATTAGGTGCTGGATTTGCAATTTCCGCTGCTGGCAGCGCCGCAATCAGTGCGTTGGCTGAGAAGCCTGAAACATTCTTTAGAAGTTTCTTGATTGTGGCGTTGGCTGAAGCATTGGCGATTTACGGTTTAATTATGGGCATCTTGCTTTGGCTTAGACTACTATAGCCAAATTTTTTCTTTTGCTTTTTGACTTAAGTGCATATTGGGTATAGCGTTAGCTTGTTAGCACTTGTTGCAATCGCTAGGCAACAACATACGCTTAAAAGGCAACTTGAGAGATAACTTATTTGAGGTCTTTTTTTGCCAATGAATAGACGTGAATTTATTAAAATTGGCGCTGCAGCCGCTATTGGTGTTGGAGTTGCAAGCGCAATTGAAATTCCTATTTTGGAGAATACTATCAATAACGATAACAACAAGGTTAAGCAGCTGCAAAGCCAAATAACTCAAGGTCAAGGTGTCTTTTTAACTTTAAACGCTACAGAACGCATAGTGGTGGAAGCTTTGGCCGAAGCAATAATTCCAACTGACAGCAATGGTCCAGGCGCAAAAGAGGCAGGAGTTGTATATTTTATAGACCACATGCTTGCGGGAAATTACGGAAAAGGTGGTAACATGTTTCTTCAAGGACCATTTGTCATTCCTCAATCTAAGGCTGTAACTGTTATGGGTGCAGTCTACCCCAGCACAACAAAAACAGCAATAACTTACTCGGGCGGCACTATAAAACCTGGATTACAAGCAGGCACAGCTTACCAATATGCTTTTAATCCAAGAGAGTTCTGGCGTCGAGGACTAGTATCCCTTGAAAACTATTGCAAGGCGGCAAAAGGCAATCCATTTGAAGTCCTTTCTGCTTCTGATCAGACAACAGTGCTTCAAGAACTATTTGACAATAGCTCAAGCAATACTGCATTACAAACGGCTTTCCAAGGTCCAAACGCTGCAGAATTCTTCAACGAAGTACATGACTTGGTCACTGCAGGCTTCTGGGCAGATCCGATATACGGTGGAAACCAAGGTATGGTAGGTTGGAAACTGATAGGTTTCAATGCAAATTACTGGGGAGACGATATAGGCTTAGGTGCAAGGAAGTTAATGGTTGCAAGTACACCTACCAGATTGCCACCGAAGAGTTTAGGCGATCTTCAGAAAGAAGGCGGAGGATTATAAAATGTCAAGCATAATTAATCATCCACAAACCGATGTAGTAGTATGCGGATTAGGCCACATGGGCGGTCCAATAGCAGCAGAACTTACTGCAGCAGGATACCAAGTTGTCGGAATAGAGAAAGGACCATTCTGGGACTATACTACAGATTGGAGACAAGACAACAAAGACGACGAATGGGCTATAGCTGTGGAAAGAAAATTTGATCATCCACTTTACATTTCAACTTTCACACTTCGAAACAACTTGAACCAGTTTGCTTTGCCCATAAGACGATACACCAAAAACGTCCAATATCACGCCTTGGGTCATGCTGTCGGTGGTGTCGGAACTCATTATGGAGGTGGCTTAGGCAGATTTTCACCGTGGTCTTATCAGCCTGTAACGATGACGAAGGAAAAGTATGGCGATGCTGGATATAACACCATACTTAGCAATGTGAAAGGCGGACATCCAGACTTGGAGGACTGGCCTGTTACTTACGATGACATGGTTCCCTACTATAACTCGTGGGAAAAAGCAATTGGCGTTGTTGGAAACCAGCAAACTGGTCAAGACCCATTTATTCCAAACGCAAGGTTCCCAATGCCACCTCATCCAACTACACCATATGCAACCATTTTTAAGAATGCCGTAGAAAGTTTGGGTTATACTCCTTTTGATACGGTAAGTGGCTTAATAAGTGGTGGATACACAAACCAATACGGCATTTCAAGAAACGGCTGCGTTTATTGCGGTTGGTGTGCTTCCAAATGCAACTATCCATGCGAAGTAGGCGCCAAAAGTAGTTCTCATGTTACAACAATTCCGGCGGCTGTCAATTCCGGCAAATTCGATATGCGTTTAGAATCATATGTTTATCGCATTGACACTGATAGCTCAGGAAAAGCTACTGGCGTAAGATATTATGATTCGTTAGGTCAAGTGCATGTTCAACCTGCAAAAGTTGTGTTTAACGGTCTATGGGGATTCAACATAATACGTCTGATGCTTTTGTCAGGAATGGGCACACCTTATGACCCTGTGCAACACACTGGTTCACTTGGAAGAGGATTAGCTAACGGCTATACTCCTAGCACTTCTAGCGCAAGTGTCAAGCTAAGCGTGGGAGCAAACGCTTATGTAAGTGGAAACGGAGCTGGCGGAGGTTACAACATAATGGATCTTAACGAAGTTAATCCCAAGTTCAGCCACGCGGACGATTTGACTTTTATGGGCGGAGTTAACTTAGGATTTGGAACCTATTTGGGAAGCGGTCCAGGCACATTCTCAAATCACTTGCCAAGCAGAACAAACTTTGGAAGCACTTGGAAAGCAACCCTCAAAGACGAAAAACTAATTTCAAATGTAACAGCAACCCTTTCAGGTACCGGCCCGAACCTGCCACTTCTGGAAAACTACGTTGATTTAGATCCACACTATACCGATATTTATGGTGATCCTGGCGCTAGAATTACTTTGGACTGGGACGCAAACACCTACCGAGTCTCAAACTACTTGGTAACCAAAACAACCCTTATCACAGATATCCTCAAGAAAATGGGCGATCCTTCAACGCTAAAAGTAAATCCTGTTAAAGAACTTTCGCAACATGTAGACTGGTGGGGACACCACATGAGAGGCGGCGCAAGAACAGGATCAAACCAAGCAACTTCAGTATTCAATAAGTGGATGCAATGCTGGACCAGCGAAAACTTGTTTGCAGCAGGCGAAATCTGCGATACTTTCGGAGATAACTTAACCGCAGGAACTCATGTTGCAGGCGCCATGGCTTACCTAGCAGCCGACGGAATAAAGAAATATTTGGCAAGCCCAGGTCCACTCGTTTAAACACTCATTATTTTCTTTCTTATTTTGAGTGTTAAGTCATGAGCATATCAAGCAAAGATTTTTGGGATCAATTTAGCAAGTTTGTAAGCACTATTCCAAAACCATACGTCGATGCACTACTTGCTTTGCATGAAAAGCTTGAAGGCAAAAACATTAAGTGGGTTGTCAGCGGCGACTTGGCAGAGCTGCTAAGAATAGTTAAAGTTGAACCTGACTGCATCGAAATCGTATCATCTCGAAAATGATGCAAAAAAGATTTTTCAAGCAGTCCAAGAATTTAAGCACTGAACAAATTGCTTTTCAAACCAAAAAGCTCTCAAGAAATGCAGTGGTTGACGGAAAAGAGTTACCCAGTTTATATTAGAAGTTACTATTTCGATTTTAACATTAACAATGTTAAGGTTAAGGTTGAAGGAGACCTGCAGTTTAAAGTTGGAGAGTGGGATTGGGGCGACGTTTTCGATTTTACTCCCGAATATGTTTATGTTGTTGGCAAAAAAATAGCTGTAACACCTCTTTCAATTGCATCTGAACTATACCGCAGTCTCGGATGGACTGACAGGGTAGAAAAAATAAGGGAAGTTACCCAAAAATCCCATGTCCCAAAAATTAAGCCCAGTCTAGATTAAGATGAGTTTGTCAACAATTAGCCCAATCATTAAGCACGTTAAATATGGCATCGAAGCAACAAATACTTTGAATCCAGCTGCTTCAGAAGCTAGAAAATATTAAGCCTCGATTTTGAAAAAGAAACCCGCCTCCGGCAATTAACGCGATGGCCAAATAAATGGTACCTGTAAGCTGTAGTAGGGGAAACAGAAGAGAGAAAGCAACTGTGAAAACATTCAACAAGAAAACAACCTTTGAAGCTTTACTTATACCGACCGTAACAGGCAACATCGGAATTCCAGCATTTTTGTATTCCCTCATTTTTTTGATGGCGAGCCCCCAAAGATGCCCAGGTGTCCACAGAAAATCCAGCATTGCAACCAGCAAAGGCATTAAACTTAGTGTGTTTACGGCGGCTGTCCAACCTGAAAGTCCAGCAAAACAACCAGCAAATCCACCTATAACCACGTTCCAAGGGCTGATTCGTTTGAGCCAAACAGTATATATGACTAGGTAAAAGGCTGCTCCAAGACCGACCATTAAAGCGGTCAACGGGTTAAAAAATAAGTAGGAAATGGCAAAGCTTCCAGCAATCATTACTATGCCAAACACTGATTCCATTAATTTGGCGTACGTATCCGGATGGGATTGCTCTTTTTGAAGTCCGTGGCATTAGCGATCAATGTCTTGGTCGTAGACGCTGTTTAAGACGCCGCAGCCTCCTGCCGCCAAATAACCCACAACCGCAAACACTCCAAGTTTCAACCAGTTAACCGTGGGGAACGCTGCAAGCACAAAGCAAGTGACGCCTACAAGCAGATTTAAGAGGGTAACTTTTGGCTTCGTAAGCTCAAGATATTTGCCTATTTTTTGCTTCATACTCATTTATCTATCCTGTCCATCGAAAGTTTACATTCCCATTCCAGTTCCTGAAACCGTGCTAATTATAATCGAACCATACATTCCAGCTTCAGCATGCCCTGAAATTGGGCAGATATAGCTAAATGCAGAGCCAGTTAAGTTGGGCTTAAAAACAACTGAGCCTTCTTGACCTGGTTGAAGCGGATTGTTTTCTGAACCGATTTCAGCGTTGAAGAGCACCTTTGCTCCTGTTCGGGGTGCGCTGGTTATGGCGAAAGCATGAGGCATCTTTCCAACGTTTATGACGGTTATGTTCACAACGTCGGAGGTTGTGAATCTAAGAGTAGGTCCAGGCGAAGTTAAAGTGTTTGGTGAGTAGCCAAAGCCATATTGGCTGCCAGAGTTTTCTCCCTCATAAAGTACAATGTTGACTGTTGGCGTCTTGTCGGAAATGCTTGAACTTGCCGTCAAGGGAAGTTGAATATGAAAGACCAGCACGGACATTGTTGCGAAGTAGAAAATTGCTGCCAATCCTATAATCGCAATAAGCGATAAATCTGATTTATGCGTGTCTTCACATCCCCATAGCAAGAGTAAATGCAGCAGAAACTCCCAGAAAAACGACGCCTACAACCGCAGCTAAAGGTAGGGCAGCGAGTCTGATTCCTTCATAACGCAGATGCTGATAATACAACGCTATGACGATGGCTTTTGCTCCGGCAATTAAACCTATAACAAGCACAATTAACGAAGCTCCTCCTGGCAGAGACCGGACAACAACTTCCATTACCGTTGCTATTACAAGTCCAAGCCAGATTCCAATGTAGAGTTTTATTCCAGCCATTTTTTTCACCTAAATTAAGTAGAAGAGCGGAAAGAGGAACATCCAGACGATGTCGACAAAGTGCCAGTACAAGCCGATGTTTTCGACTGCAACATGCTTTGTGCTGGTGAATCCTCCGTTAAATGTTCGAATCATAAGGTAGCCAATTGCCACTAAGCCCACAGCAACATGCATTGCATGAAGACCTGTTAACACATAGTAGGTGGAGGCTGGCAAACCGCTGTTTATAGTGAATCCGTTACGGATAAGAGCGGGCCATTCAACTCCAAGTTTAATGCTTAAGAAAGCTACGCCCAATGCAACGGTGCTGCCTAAACAGATTTTTAATCCTTTCACGTTGCCTGCCCTTATTGAGTAAAGAGCCAGAATCATTGTCAAGCTGCTTGTAAGAAGAATAATTGTGTTGGTCATTCCGAGCAGTACGTCATGTGTTTGCGTTGCTATTGGCCACGAAATGCTGTTTACTCGGACGTATATGTAAGCAATGATTAGTGAGCCGAAAATCAAGATTTCTGATGCAAGAAAAACCCATAATCCAAGTTTCTCTTTACTTACTGATTCAAGAGGAAATTTTTCTTCCTCAGCTTCTTTAGTTTGAGCGAACTTTTCGTCAGCTCCATCTTTGTAAACTTTGAGCAGTGCCACTGCTACGATGATTAGCCCCGCTACGAGAAGTGGAATGTAAATTACAAGTCCCAGCAGAAACAATGCGACTCCTCCGGCAATTATCAGCGGCATAAAACTAGATTTGTTTTCTTCAGTTTGTGATTCTTCATCTTTCATTTTGCATCATCCTCATTGTAGCTTTGAGTTCTCAGGATTGTTGGGAGTTGTCGCTGTTTGAGTAGTTGATACTGATCCGCTGTAGTCGCCTGTCCACTCCATCTCTTTTGCCTCCCAAGGATTCGGTTCGCAAGGTACATTTTTTCTGTAGCTTATGATAAGATTTAGAATGGTCAGTATCACGGCGGGTCCGAAAACGAAAGCGCCGACGGTTGCATCAAAATTCAAAGATGCCCACCCAGAGAGAACAGAGTAAGTCGATATTCTTCTGGGCATGTCTAACAAGGAAGAAGTATGGGAAATAAAGGATGTTAAATCCGATGAATGAAATTGCAAATGTGATTTTGGCGAAGGTTTCGTTGTATTTTCGTTTAGTTATTTTTGGCCACCAGTAATAGAGCCCTGCAATAAGCCCGAATAGTGTGGTTCCAGCCATGACGTAGTGAAAGTGCCCTACTACCCAGTATGTGCCTCGGAAAGCGTAATCTAAAGTTGGAAAAGCTTGCAAGACACCTGTGACGCCGCCGAGAGTAACAGTAAATATAGCAGCTATGCAGAAAAGCATAGGAGCAGTCAACTTTATCCTACCTTTATAAAGTGTCAGAACCAAGCCAAGAACTAGCCCCTCGAAGGGTACGGAAATAGCCAATGTCGTAACCGAGAAGGCTTGCAGCACATCATAGTTTACACCTGTCGTGAACATATGGTGCATCCAGACTCCCAAACTCAGAAAGGTCACCGCTGCAAACTCTATTATGAAAATTTTTCTTTGGAACAGAGGCTTCTTAGCAAATGTCATGAAAACTTCGGCAATTATGCCTAAGGCAGGAAACACAACAATGTAAACTTCTGGATGCCCGAAAAACCAGAAAAGTTCGTCCCATAAAATGCTTCCTCCTTGTGTAGAGCTGAAGAAGACGGTGCCAAGAATTCTGTCGCTTGTTAGCAATGCCAATCCTGCTGCCAGCGGGGGAAACGCGAAAAGTGCCAGCGCCATAGTCATTAGTATGGACCAAGTGAAGATTGGTAGGCGTGTCCAGGTTACGCCTTTAGCTCTGTTTTTTACAATGGTTGTGATAAAATTAATTGATGCCATTGTTATTGAAACAGCAAGTAATGCCAATGCCAAAACGGCAAGCGTTGCACCTGGTTGAGGGGAAAACTGGATAGTATTTAGTGGTGCGTAGAGAGTCCAGCCTGTATTTGGTCCGCCGTTAGGAAGAAACACTGTGCCGACAAGGAGTACACCGCTGAAAAGGTACGTCCAGTAGCTTGTAGCGTTTAAACGTGGAAACGCCAAGTCCTTTGCACCTATCTGGAGTGGCACAACATAATTTGCTAATCCAGCTCCTAGAGGTGTCAGAACCCACAGAATCATCAAAAGTCCATGTAAAGTGACAACTTGATCATACTGGAAAGGATCAAGGAAATTTTCGTTTGGCGCGGCAAGTTGAACTCTCATAAGCATGCCAAGCGAACCTGCAATGATTAGGAAAAAAACTGCCGTTATGATGTAAAGAATGCCTATTCGTTTGTGGTTGGTGGTAGTTAGCCATTCTTTGAGGGAGAAGCCATGGTACATCCTTTTAGCTTCCTCCTGTCGCTGTTGAGTTTGTGGCTGTCTGGTTGGTGAGCCACTGGTTAAAAGCGGTTGGATCCATAACTATGAGCGGTGCATTCATGTATGTGTGCTCGACGCCACAGAGTTCATAGCAGCGAATTGTGTAGTTTAATTGACTGTTTCCATCTAAAGGCGGAGTAGTTACTCCAATTACATTGTATCTGCCTGGTATCGCATCGATTTTAACCCTGAAGTCCATAAGACCAAAATTATGCATAACGTCGTCGCTTGTGACGTTAAAAATTATGCTTTTGTTGGCGGGTACATAGCATGTTCCCACGTAGTATACTCCGTTGGGATAAGTGAAATTAAAATACCATTGGTGAGCAGTGACTTCTATTACTAAGCTCTGTGAAACTGGAGGCGGAAACCGCTCATTAGGCGTAAGCCTGTAAGAAGCTATTGTCAAACTGGTCAGGATTATAATTGAGATTGTAGCGAAAATCACAGCTTCTCTAGCACGACTTTTTGATAAGCCAATTTGTGGAATGAATTTTGGTTGACCTTTTTTCTCGCGGTATTTTATCGCAAAGAAAATCATTGCACCCATAACAATGGCAACTGCTGTTACTGCTATGAAGGCAGCTAAATTGAAGAGATTATTCCAATCTACCGCTGAAGGAGGCAATGGTTGTGACATGATGTTAGCCTGTTTTGTTTAGACCACTATGATTTCTATAGTTTTACTTCACTGATGGAAATTCGAAAAGTGGTTAAGTAATAGTCAGAATTTTTTAGTTTTAAAGCTGTGTTGGTTGCTTAGTACAGTCACAAGTTAGCAATGGATAACGGGCATGGAATTAATCGTTGAATTTTATCTGAAATAGTATCCGACAAAAAATCAGTTCTTAAAATTTCGTTGATAACATCACTGTGTGTCAATACGCCAATATCGATTGAATGGACATCGTTTGATTCCATTTAGCAAGAGCTTGCCTTTAATTCAGCTATCGAGAGATTGATTAAGCACCTCGATGTGAAAAACATAACTGCAGATCATAACAAGAGGGTGAACAGCTAATGGCAAGTATAGAACTAGTCATATCAGCATTCTTGCTTTTGACTTTTGTAGCTGCCCTCATTTCAATACGGTTTAAGGTCCCTTACACTTTGGTTTTAGTTTTCACTGGCGTTTTGATCAGCATAATTGTAGCTTTGCTGTCTGTTCAAGGGGGTCCGCTTCAAGCTCCCATGCAAAACATATCTTTGCAAATTCAATCAATTTATAATCAGTTAATCCAAGGAGGCGGCGGGGGTCTCTTTGTTGGTTTAATTGTTCCTCCCTTGATTTTTGAGGCGATGATTCATATTCGCGGAAGCGACCTGAAAGCAGTAATTAAGCCTTCATTGGCGCTTGCAACCATCGGCGTGTTGATAGCGACTTCAGTTGGAGGATTGATTTTGTGGAAAGTAGTTGGTCTTTCTCCATATGTTTCTTTTCTATTCGCTGCATTAATAGCTCCAACCGATGTGGTAACTGTATTAGAAGTATTTCGACGGGTCAAAGTTCCATCCAAACTATCAACAATCCTTAGACACTGAAGCCGCGTTCAATGACGCTACTGCAATCATTATTTTTACTATAATACTGTCGTCGATAGGACTACAGCAAATAACTGTAGTTGGCTCATTTCTTAATTTTGGGTTCACCCTTGGCGCTGGTGTCTTAATCGGGTTAGGTGTCGCATTCGTAGGAGAAATCCTATCAAGTCTAATTGAGGATAGAGTCGCCGAAACCATATTAACAATCGTAGTCGTTTATGGTTCTTACGCGCTTGCTTCTGGTGTTGGCGCATCTGGACTAATCGCTGTGGCTGTTGCAGGATTATACTTTGGTAACAATACAATTCGAACTGCAATGGAGCCAGCTACAAGAGAGGCTGTGACAATCTTTTGGGAGTTAGCCGCCTTCCTTGGTAACTCTGTAGCTTTTCTTCTGATAGGATTTCAAGCGAACATAATCACAACTTTTCCCCAGTCACTTGTAATCATAGTCGCTGCTTTTGCAGCTGTTACGGCAGCTAGGGCTGCCACGGTTTATCCGATATTCGCCTTTTTTAGGAAGATTGGTGGAAAAATGTCACTCATTTGGGCTAATATCGCTATGCTTGGTGGTGTTAGGGGTGCCCTTTCGATCGCGCTTGCAGCCACAATTACTACTTCAGTAGTCATTTCTCAAACCGATTTGCACACAATAAACACGATGGTTTTTGGAGTTGCTTTCATCTCAATCATGATTCAGGTGCCTATTCTATTCCGTTACGTGAGGCGTAAAATGCCTGATTCAGATGCTTTCAAAGAAACTGCGCTCGATGAGGAATTTGCCAAGATATCTTTGTCTATAGAAGAGGTTCATAAGTTGAGGTCAGAAGGGAAAATTTCTGATAAAGAATTCACTGAAAGATTGGAAAGAAGCAAGATGGAGATAGAAAAACTGATGACAAAATCTCATGCTACGTCTCGAAACAAGAAAGATCATTCGAGCAAGAACATCTGTACTCTTTCCGTCTTTGCAAAAGCTGTCGAGGCGTAAAAAGAAAAATGAGGCAACAGATAAAAAAGCAAATTCTGAAGAAAAGTCAGATTCTTCCTAACTTTTATTGCGTGAGAGAAAATTATGCTGGGAGGTTTAGGGGGTCACTATAAAGTACCCCCACATTCCTAGCGCTACATGTGCATCTACTTGGCAGATGTAGTAGTATGTTCCTGCTTTATTGGCTACAAATGTTGCTGACCCTTTTTCTCCTGGAGAAACGGCGTAGCTGGCTGATGCGACTTGAGCTTTGCTGAAGGCTAAATTGGTGTTTCCAGAGGTTTTTTCAGTAACTAAAGCCCAATTATGCGGCATGGTTCCTGCATTGGTAAAGTCGACTGTGACTGTTGTTCCCACTTTAACTGTGAATGTTGGCCCTGGCGAAGTTATGTTGCTTTGTGTATTTCCAAAACCGTATACTGATGAGCTTAAACTTACTTCACCCGCGTAAATCGTTATAGTTACGCTACCTGCCGAAGGTGATCCTGAAGGGGATGGTGATGAGGTTGGCGAGGGTGAAGGACTGTTTTGGATTAATATATTGATACGTGAGACCACTTGACGTAATTATGATTATTATGATGAGTACTGCAGCGATGTACCAAGCGGTATTACTTCTTTTTGGGGTTTGATTCATCATTTAATTTTCACCTAAAAAATAAGCTTCTAAAATACTAAATTCAAACTAAGGGAAAAGCGAGTTTTAACTGTTGTGGTTGCTTCAGTACAGTCACAAAGAAGTATATTACGACGAATCTAATTCTTTTTTTAAGGAGAACTAAATTTTGAGCATGGGTGCGAGCACTAATCTGGTTATTCCTCCGCTTCTTGCAACAAGAAGTCTCTAATGTCTAGTATTTGTTGCTCTTGGATTAGGAATAATCGGATTTGCTTTCGGAAAAATTAAGAACAAAGATTCTTTTCAACTTCACCGTTGGATCATGACTGGTGCTGTTGGATTAACCTTGATTGCAACATTGGTGGTGATGCTTCCTTCACTTGTTTTCTTCTACATCAACCCAAACATGAACGTAACTTCAGCCTTCTCAATTACGCAAATTGTTCATAGCGTAATCGGATTTCCTGCGATGGCTCTGACTCTAATTTTTGCATTCAATGATCTGCCGAAAAACACTAAGAAATGGATGGTTATTACAGCTATTTTATGGTTAACTAGTATTGCCTTAGGCGCAGTCGTGTACTTTACCATGCCAAACTAAACAAAAGCTATTAGCTGTTTATGAAATTGGTTTGGATTGTTTTCTTCATCAGTTTTCGTTTTTGCTATTTTTTATGGAACTTAGGAATCTCTTTAGAAATTAATAGCTCATCTATCCGTAGCATAAGAGAGGAAACCTCATAAGCCCTCCTAATTACTGAGCGCTTCACTTTAATTGGTTCCAAACAAACTGTTTCACTGCAGTTTTGTTCAGCTACACCGTAGTTGCTAAGTCCATCAGCATGATAACTTTCTTAATTCAGGCATGACGTCAATCGGGTTTAAACCATAGTTTTCCGCCAAGCACGTTGGAATATCCATCAATGCATCGCCGAATGATTCAATCGCAATTTGTTCCCTGCTTGCAAACTCTTGGCATACTGTTTGAGCTCTTGCTGCCATGTGAGTTTCTGCTGCTCCGCCGCCTGGCAAAACTCGGTTGTCGTCTCCTAAGATTTTTAGAAGTGTCAGGCTGTTGCGGATTGCAGTTTCAAGTTCATCTATTGTTTGCGATGTGCTTCCTCTAAGCATAAAAGTTGCTCCTTTGCACCCTTGGAATGTCACTGTTTTTTCAAGCTCTATTCTGCCAGTATAAAGTTCGTCTGCAATTCCCAAGATCTTCTTCAGTAATATCCTTGAGTTTCGCCACAATTTTGGCGCCAGTAGCCTTAGCGACGGCCTGCGTATCTTTCTTGTCAACTCTTTCGAGAGCAAAAATACCATTGAAAAGCAATTTATCTTTTAAGCTCTCATCGATTGGCTGCTCACAGAGCAAAACGTTTGCTTTAAGCTTAATCATCTTATCTAAGGCTTCTGATCTTAGCCTATCTTCGGTTTCTTTGTATTTTCTCATTTGATCTGCGGTTTGAATGTTCAATTTGATTTGGGGTGGTCCTTCATTTTTCATTTTAACATCTAATCGGTTTATTCCTGGTCTTTCACTGGTAATTGCAATCCGAAGATTTTGCAGTTTTGTCAGGCATATTCGGATGGGCTTTTTCTTTTTTGATAACTACCCCTTTGATGAGGTTTGATTCTTGGATACCGCCGCCTGGCTTCTTCAAAAATCCAATATTATCCTTGTCAAATCTGCCTTCGGTTGAAGCCAAAGGATACGCTTCCATTATCATTGAGCGTATCTGGGGCGTCAATAGGCCTCGTCTACAATCTACATATCCTAAAACTCTCTCCGTCTATGCCTTTTTGACTAGTTGCTTGTTTATCCATTATTTCTAATGCCTTATTTGACGCTAAAAAATAACCGTGAATAACTGTATTAGCATGAATTTTCATGGAGAAGAGCTCATCTGCTTTCTTTAGTAGAGCGGACAAAAGCACGACAAAAGTTGCTACACCATCGCCTGCTTCTAGACGTTGCATTTTGGCTGACTCCGCAATATTACGGCTGGAGGATATTGAATTGCAAGCTCATCCAAAATAGCAATAGCGTCCTTTGTGATTTTTACAACCTGTTCGGGTCCACGGCTGTAGCTGACTAATTTGTACGCGCCCTTTGGGCCCAAAGTGCTTCTGATTTTGTCAGCTGCAAAAATGGCTATGCGCAAGTTTTCTGCCAAACATCCTTTCCGGTTGTTCGCTTGTATTTTGGAGAAATTACCGTTTCCATGGTAGTCACAAGTCTGCGCATACTTGCTTGGTTCTTGC
>CAVYJU010000025.1:0-114044 GCA_963768895.1 Candidatus Bathyarchaeota archaeon | reverse complement strand
TTGTAATGGCTTCGAACAGCTACCGCAATGATTGCTGTCGGGAACCTTCCTCTATTTTGAGAATTACAGTCTCCTTGCATTGTGATTCACCTAACTCAAATAAATGAGCATAAAATGATATATTGATTGCCTGAAACAGTTTTGAAACAGTTTTTTGAAGGCTCTTTCAGTTTTTTAGAACTGGTCGGTGATTGATGACAGAAGGTTGGTTAACTGAATCGATTAAATTGGACTCACAGAACTGGGGCTTGTCACCCAATCAGATAGCATAATTTCGTTGGTGTTGCCAAATTCTTTAATAGTAACTATGCCTCGTTGAGCAAAACGAGCGACGACCCGATGAGTCTTTAGCCTGCTTAGCCCAGCTTCTTTTACAACGTATTTTTGCAAGTATTTTCCTTTATGCGCAACCAGAACGTTCATGACTTTTTGCTCTTCCAGGAGTCATAGTTTTCAACAATACCTCGCAATTATTCTGAGCGGTTGAGGCAGGAGCAACAGTTTGGGAACAGTCGTTGGGGCTGGAGCAGCTGATGCCTCAGTTGTTTTGGCTTGATTAAGAATAGGCGCTGGAGTTTGAGGATTGCAGGCGCCTCTGCTTCTAATATATTTGAGCTCTGGAAAAACCAAGTAAAAGGCAACTCCGATAACAGCAATTGCGGAAGCTGCAATCAACAATACAGGAACTATCCAGAGATACGATGCTGTACTTGTGCCGTAAGTTCCAGAGCCGTCTCCCATCATTCCACCCATTCCGCCATAGTTTCCGCTTGCGCCTAGATGGTTACCCCACATTTGGCTCATCCAGCTTGACCCATAATAGGATGGAGATGTTACAGATAGATACCAAGCGACTATGGCTAAGGATACCAGAACGCCGATTGTTGTGATAAGAATGATGATGAAAATGTGCAATCTTTGCATATTTTAAGAAAGTAGGGCAGTGAATTAAAGTTTCCGCGCTTCCTACCCTTTTTTGTCCATACCAACTGTTGGAAACCGTTTCAATACTGTTTCATGTGCAGGTTAATCACGTTTCAGCGAACTATCTTACCACTCCGAGCATATAGTATGTTGAGGTGAAAAAGAATGGTTAACACAAAAGCTGTTATGCTCCTGATAGTGGCCTCCGTCTTGGTTGCTGTAGTTGCAGGAATAGCTTTCGCGCAGTTTGCAGGTGCACAGACAGCAAACAACTACAATAGCCAAATTCCCCAAGGCGCCAGTGGTAGCTACTATCCGTATCCACAGCAAGGAAACTATCCTTCTGGCTCAGGACGATCCGGATATCCTTACGGGTATGATATGGGCATGGGCATGTGCGGTCGCTGGTAGTAAACCTAACATTCCAACAGCCACACTCGCCATCCCTTTCCTTTTCTTGATGTTTATCTTTTTTTGAATAGTTGGTTTTGAGTAAAGTTGTTGGTGATAATTTTCGGTTCTTTGCAACAAACCTATAAGCGAGATAATATTAATATTATAATATTAGAATGTATGTGATTGGTTGCTTATGAATGAACCATTTAACTGGTCATTCAGGAATGTTTCAAATCTGTTTCACATCTGTTTCAGCCAACTATCATATCACTCTGAGACATTAGTATATCGTAATAAAACAAAAACGTGAGGTAAAAATAAAATGAAAAACTTTAAAATATTAACAATCGTTGGCGTTGTAGCGGTTTTGGCTGCTGCATTGCTAACAACATCTGTATTCGCCATGGGTATGATGGGCGGAGGCTACGGAACGGCTACGGATATAGCAATCCACCATACACGACCGGTACAACGATAACATACCAACATCAACGGGCGAAATACTATCAGCCAGTTCACCCGATGATGTTCGGAGGCGGCATGATGGGCGGATTCGGCAATGGCAACGGCTTTAGAGGAATGATGGGCAACTACGGATACACAGCACCTTACACAACCAGTGGATCGCAGCTAACCATTAACAACGCAGTAACAATTGCCCAAAACTATGTCGCTTCAATCGGCAACCCTAACTTGGTCGTCAAACAGGTTGAAGAATACACTGCAAACTTCTACGTCCAAGTTAACGAGAAAAGCACCGGCAACGGAGCATTCGAACTACTAATCAACAAATACACTGGCAGCATCTACCCAGAAATGGGCCCAACATGATGTGGAACACACAATACGGCATGATGCGAAGCGGAATCCTTGGCGGAATCTTTGGAGCACCAACCACAACAATGCCAGTAACTGCATCCCAAGCAACAACAAACGCACAGCAGTACCTTAACACTTACCTACCTGGAAGCACAACCGGCGATGTCACTACATTCCACGGCTACTACACAATAGAAGTCCTACAAGTGGAACAACCTCTGGCATGCTAAGCGTCAACGGCTACACCGGACAAATCTGGGTACACACCTGGCACGGAACCTTCATTCAAGAACTCCAAGTAAGCTAAAAGAAATACCATGAAACCCTCTTTTTCTTTTCCCAATTATTTTAGAATAGAAAGCCTAAAAGGATGAGAAAATGTTAGAATATTCGAATAAAACAGGAGAAATCAAAACGAAAGCAAACTTAGACATGACACTCTACGAGTTGCAAGCAGAAATCTCAAAAACACTATGCACACCCCCTCAGAGTAGCAATAGTCCATTATTTGAAAGACGGAGAGAAAACAGTAAATGACCTTACTCAAACGTTAGGTGCAAGCCAATCAAACATTTCCCAGCATCTAGCTGTTACTTAGGCAAAGACAAATCGTAAAGACCAGAAAAGAAGGCTCCACAGTTTACTATCGAGTTGCAAGCCCCAAAATTAGCCAAGCATGCGACATGGTACGAGAAGTCCTTTTAGAACAACTCAATCAAAAACAAGAAATGGCTAAAACCTACACAACTGAGAGATGATATCAAAAATGTGTCCTTGTGGATGTGGTTGGGGTTCTGACGATAAGGAAACGGTTGAGAAACCAGTTCAAGTTGTTATGGTTCCATGTAAGTACTGTACGGCCCTTTTCCCGCAAACGGTGACGTTTTGTCCAAATTGCGGAGCCAGAAGAACCGCATGATTATTTAAGAAAAGAAAAGTTTACATTGTGAGGAGGATAAAGTTTTGTCAAGTCTAAAGCACGTTTTATCATTCGGAATTGCAGGCATAATTTTGGTGGCGTTAGTTCTTCCTGTTTTTGCAATTCAATATAATCCTGGAGTTTCATCAGGCCAGTATGTGAAGTACGGGAATTTTGCTGGAAGCGGTCCTGGATATGAAGCCTTCAATGATTATGGTTTTCTAAATCTTCAAGTAGTAAGCGTTTCAGGTAACTCTGTGACCTTGCTGTCAACTGGGCAGTTTAAAAACGGAACTGCCTTGCCAGGTAATGGAACAAAAGATGTCTGGAACGTTGAAACTGGAACAGATAATGGAACCCCAAGTACCCAAGGTCCAATAATAGCTGCAAACCTTAACCAAGGAGACGCTATTCCGCCACCCAACACTTACTCAGTTAACCAAACTGCCGACCGAACGTACCTCGGCACATCTAGAAGTGTTAACATTCTTAATGTTGTAGTTTTTACTCCAGATTACAACTCGACGCTGAGCTATGTTTACGATAAACTTTCAGGAATGCTTTTGGAATCAACTTCAACAACTACTACTCAAGCATCACCTCAACCAATCACATCAACCTATTCATACAGCGTCATTGAGACAAACATCTTTGGTTCAACGAGTCCATCACCCACTATTCCGAATTTAGCACTCAAATCACAGCAGTAACTGTTGCCTTGATAACAGTCATGGTGACCAGTCTCATTATTCTAAGAAGAAAAGTCACCGCCCCAACAAAATATGACAAATAATTTCAATAATGGTCTTGGATTAAACCCTAAGTTCATTGCTTATTTTGTTATTTTTCAGGCGACTCCTGTTTTTCTTTAACGGTCATATAGCTTTTGAAGCCTGTTTTGTCTATTGCCTTTCTTGATGGTTGATGAGTCAACGAGCTTGGGGTTATAATCGATAAAGACCTTGTTAAGCATAATAGCGGGTTCAACACTTTTTATTCCATTTATTTTCGTTACCTGCTTTTGAATAGCCTTCGCACAGACAACACAGTTTATGTCGCTGACAGAGACTACTATGCGAGCTTTCTCATCGATTTTCTCTTTTGTTTTGTCTTCATTCATTTGAGAAGTGCCTCAAATTTTAAGGTTTGAACCTTTCCAGCAAAAGTGAATTGCTTATGACAGTCACAGAGCTAAACGCCATAGCTGCCGCGGCAAGAAAAGGAAGACATTGTACACCTGGGCTCCGAAGAAGGGAACCAATGCTCCTGCAGCAATTGGAATGAGTGCTCCGTTATAAATAAAAGCCCAAAACAAATTTTGTTTAATTTTTCTGACCGTAGCTTTTGCTAAGTTTTATGGCTATTACCACGTCTCTCAGATCTTCTTTAACAAGTACTATTCCGCCAGTTTCTTTTGCCACATCGGTTCCGCTGCCTATGGCTATGCCAACATCTGCCTTAGCTAGAGCGGGAGCGTCGTTTATGCCGTCTCCGACCATCGCCACTATCTTTCCTTCATTTTGCAAGCTTTTCGATTACGGCTTCTTTCTGTTGCGGCAAAACCTCAGCGAAAACTCTCTCTATGCCAAGTTTCCCAGCGATTGATTTAGCAGTTCGTTCGTTATCACCAGTAAGCATAATCACCGCTATGCCCATTTTCTTCAGCTCTTCTACGGTCTCCTTCGAGTGATCTTTGAGTGTATCTGCGGCTGCTATTACACCTGCCAACGCTCCATCAAGAACCAAAAACATCAGTGTCTTGCCCTCTTCTTCAAGGCTTGTAATTTTCTGTTCGATTTCAAGAAGATCTACAGACATTTCGGCCATAAGCTTTCGATTTCCCAGAACAACCGTCTTCTCTTGAACCTTGGCCTTAACGCCTTTTCCTGGAATGGCTTCAAATTCAGATGGCTCAACCACTGCCAAAGAACGCGCTGAGGCTTCCTTTTCAATCGCTTCTGCCAAAGGATGCTCGGAACCTCTTTCAACTGATGCTGCGAGCCTTACGACAGTGTCAGAATCGATTTTTCCTACTGTAACGACGTCCGTGACAGAAGGCTTTCCAACCGTCAGGGTGCCTGTTTTGTCAAAAACCACAGCAGTCGCTTTACGGGTGATTTCAAGATAGTCTCCACCTTTGATTAATATGCCATTTTGTGCGCCTTTGCTTGTACCCACGAGAAGAGCTGCAGGTGTTGCTACTCCAAGGGCGCATGGACAAGCTATAACAGTTACCGAAACGAAAACCAATAATGAAAACTGTAGTCCTATATTTCCGATGAAGTACCATGATAGGGCTGCTACAAACGCAACGATGGTTACAAACGGTACGAAGTAAGCCGCAACTTGGTCTGCGAGTTTCTGAATGGGGCGCTTTGCCGATCTGGGCTTCCTCAACAAGCTTAACTATTTGCGCAAGGGTTGTGTCTTGGCCAACTTTAGTTGCCTTTACTTTTAAAAGACCAGTTTTGTTGATTGTTGCCCCTATTACTTCGTCATTTATGCTCTTTTCAACTGGAATGCTCTCGCCTGTAATCATGGATTGATCTATTGATGAATGTCCATCGGCAACAATCCCGTCTACTGGCACTTTTTCTCCAGGTCGAACAACGAAGATGTCGCCAACCTCAATTTGTTCAACCGGGATTTCAATTTCTTTATCATTTTTCAGCACATGAGCAAGCTTAGGCTGCAAATCCATAAGTTTCCTGACGGCTTCAGATGCTCTGCCTTTGCTCAAGTGCTCGAGATACCTGCCTGCAAGTATCAAAGTAACTATGGCTGCGGCGGTGTCAAAGAAGACTGCTGTATAAGACAATAATGACGGAAAAAAAGTAACAACCGTACTGTATCCCCAGGCGGCGCTCGTGCCTAAAGCGATTAGGGAATCCATGTTTCCCATTCGATTGCGGATGGCATCGTATGTACCATGGTAGAAGCGCAAACCGAAATAGAATTGAATTGGCGTATCAAGAACAAAAAGAATATAGTTGTTGATTCGCATTGGCAAAAGGGCTGCGTAGGTCAAAATGATTATGAAGATAGTAAGAATGCCCCCGACGGCCACTGCGATTTTGAGCTTTCTCATTTCGACTTCTGGTGCTAGAAACTCTTGCATGCAATTGTGACTGCAGAAGTAATACGTCGTTCCCTCAGAGACTTGCCTTAAATTCGGCTGTTTTCTCGTCCACATACATTCCGCAAATCGGATCTTTTGCCAATCAATTCGACCCCTAACTGCCTCAATTATGTTTAGATGCATTAATAAAAAGTACGACAGCTTAAATGAGTTGATAATCTCTTATATTATTAAGAGAGATAAAGTAATCTGCAAGTTTAGTAATTCATCTAAGAGGTGAAGATTTATGGTTAAAGACCCAGTTTGTAAAATGGACATTGATGAGAAAACTGCAAAGTTAAAGTCCGATTATAATGGCAAGACATACTATTTTTGTAGTGCTGGATGCAAGTTAAATTTTGATAAAAATCCTTCAAAATATGTAAAGTAAATCCGGAAGGATTTTTTCAATTAGGTCTTATCTTTTCTGGCCAACATATTGTAGTTTACAAAAAGCAAATTTTCCCAGAACTGCGATATAGAGAAGTCTACAATAGTCCGAAAATGTGAACCAAAGCGCCATTTATTATGGCTACCACCCATATTATGAAGAGAGGCATCATCCACTTCTTCCACATTACACACGTCATTTTCGAAGAACCTTTCCCCAACCATGCGACCACTATAATAATGCCCAAAACCTCAGCTGTGGTTCCCAAAACCGCATGAGACCAAACAGTTAAAGAAGCCAAAAACGTGAGACCGGCGAATTCACTGAACCCATGCACAAAAACTGGAATCATTACGAGCAAAATAAGAATTGTATGTAGCACCAGCGCGGCTATCGTTGAGTATCCATGACGAATAAAATTCTTTTTGCCACTTTGGTCCTCTGGCTAATGGAAGACCCAAAACTAACAGAAACAAAATTGCAATCTGAATTGACAAGCTTAAATTGCCAACGGGTCTAGAGCCATTAGTGCTATCAATAACTTCTAACTCCTCATAATTTTATAGCGCCAAATAGAGAACCAATTAAATGTACCTTTCAAGAATGAAAAATGAGCCAAGGGCAATAAACTTTGTCCATAATTCATTTTCAATAGTAGTAAGGAATCATAAGTTTGTTTGCTTCTTTTGGGTTTCCTGTTCTGTTTGTCCCCAAGATTCCATTACAAAACTAGTTAGAGCCCAGTGCCAACCGCGCTTCTCTGCAACTTGTTCACCAAACTCTTTTTTCAGACGTTTGTTCATTCTTAGGATTCTTCCGACTTATCTGATGACGAGTTACTTTAAAGTGTTCAAGCTTCGATGGCAAATCTTTAGGAAACAAGCCATGAGCTACCCGGCTTCAAAGAGCAAACTCAAAATCTCCCTGATCAACCTCATCTTTGCAAACTATTCGTTCGATAATCGACTGCTCAAAATTGAAAGATCCCTTAAGTCCAGCAAAAATTGTTCGTAGCATCAGTTTAACTTCTTCTACCTCTGCCAAAGTCTGTTTGAGGAGCTGCTGATTATACTTCAAACGACCTATCTTATCGCTTTGACTACGCTTCTTTTTGCTGGTTTTGAACAGGTTTTTCGCGTCTCTTCCATATCAGAATGCACACTCCATGTTTTCTGCTCCATCAACACAGGGCAAAATTAGCAGTGGGTAATCAGGACCAACCAGTGACAGAAAAGTGACTTGTGAAAAGCATGGACTTTTCCCATGCCTTAAGCTATGTGCTAAAATGGCTTTTGAACAGGTTTTAACTGCCATTAAAGCAGTATTAGGTACACTGTATTCCGCAATCAATCGCAACTTGAAGAGACATTCTAAGAAGCCTCCCCAAGAAAATCTTTAATCTGAGCCATCACAGCTTCCAAAGCCTTTGCAGTCAACGGCGGATCATAAACAATCCGCAAAACATCCCAACCCTGCCGCTCCAACAAATTATCGATTTCTTCATCTCGCCTTTCAGCCTTATCGGTTGAGTGTACCTGCCTGCCATCCAAAAAAACAACTTTGCGCTTTAGCGGCCAGCAAAAATCAGGAACCGTAGACTTCAGAATAATTCGGCTCCTGAGTAACCAACCCGCCAGTTAAACCCTCAGCACTTAACGCCTTGAAAACTTCTATTTCGGCAGCGCTAACTTTGGGATGCATCCGTTCCCTGAAACTCATCTGACATATTCCCCCAATTTGCATTGTTTCTCATCAAATTTCTTGGGATCGTCAACATCGCCAAGCCTGCTCAAAGCCTCGTTAATCCTGTCAGCACTAACAGCCAATGTCTTAGCTGCAGCCTCAAACTTCTGTACCGTTGCCTCAAAATTGTCCAGCTTTTGTGCTGGGAACTTGCTTAATGTTTGATAAACCGCTTCTGTTAACCGTTCAACCTGCAGCAACCGACTATTATTGAACTTTAAAGCCTCAGAATTCTCCTTAACTTCTCTGTGCAACTCAAAACTTTGCTGTGCCGACTCCATATCTTTAAAGCCCTTTCGCGATTGCCTCCTCAAACTTGTTAATACTCATCGCCTTGGTAACCTTGCGCTCCCTGCGAATTAGCGACTCTTCCTTTTGATACGTCCGATCAATCATCCCAAATAAATCCCTCTTCGTGATGCACTGAACGCCATCAACGCGGACACCATGGTAATCCTTGTTCATCTCAAAAGTAGTCAAAACCAAATCTGATAACCCAAAGCCCAACTTAGCCTTCAACCAATATCAAACCAACGGTTAAGTGCCAAAAGACAAGCATCATGACTCATTCCGCCAACATCACAAGCAATGTAACCGCTAATCTTTCGCCTCTCAGAACCAAAACAAACATGAATCTTAACTCCCCCGACAAACTCATCCGTTTCCCAATGCTTGACATCTTGACAGACATTAGATTGCAAGCTAATGTTATGCACGCACAAGCGGCACGAACCGCACCCCGTAGGTGATTTTGTTGCAGTATGCTTCCAGGATAAGGCTGCAAAACCAAGCCTTTTTGAAGCAACTTTGCGCAGACAACCCGAACGGTGGTGTATTGCCCAGGTGTGATTTCCTTGGGCTTCTTATGGGAATGGATGATTCGGGCGATTTCGACAGGGTTTTAATTCAACTTCTGAAGCATCAATAATGTGATAAGCTCGGGCTTCTATGCCTCGGCACTTATCCGCTAAACTGTTTAAACAGGTGTTGCTAGAAGTGTTGGCGGTGTTATCAGATGCTTCAACCAAAATCAGAGTCCCCCAAAACGTCGATGCTCGAGAGCTCGCTCGCCTAGGACAGGATCCGCCGCCATGCGTGCAATGCCGATTAGCTAAAACTGTAACGCTTGCATGAAATATCGGTTCCATCAGCAATGCCAACTTTGCAAACTTGCAGAAAAACAAATCCTTAGAGCAAGTATCCATTATTGCGCAGTCTTTTGATGATGGATTACTTATGCAAGGATAGTATCCGAGAAGACATGGAGGCTTAAACGAATCAGCAACAGAGCTCATTTTGGGCTGCCTCCTCTGGGCTGAAACTTAGAGCAAGCGCTGCTTGAAGCTAGCTGATTAATTGATTTCTTACCCTTCAAGGTGGGCTCCGA
The DNA here is from genome assembly GCA_963768895.1 of Candidatus Bathyarchaeota archaeon. Lineage (GTDB taxonomy): Archaea > Thermoproteota > Bathyarchaeia > Bathyarchaeales > Bathycorpusculaceae > Bathycorpusculum. The sequence continues at coordinate 104,347 of CAVYJU010000025.1, read as the reverse complement.
GCAACGACCACACCAAAAAATGCAGTCCATACACTGAGGCACTTTGCTAGAATAATTACTCAAATCTTAGAGCATGCGCTAAGTACAGAATTAACAAAAAAAGAAAGAGGAGAATTTGGAGGATTCAGTATAAATGTAGTTGTACATGAGGCGGGTCCGACGGGAATTGAACCCGCGACCCCCGGATTAAAAGTCCGGTGCTCTAGCCTGACTGAGCTACGGACCCGCTTTGATTTGTTGCGGCTATAGGAAAACAAGAAGGGGTTTTTTAGCGTTTCTATTAAAGAGCAGTAAAAAGAAATAGGTTAATGGAGTGTTTGGGCTTTTAGGACTGTTGACATGAAGCCTTTGATTTTGTCTTGTGAGTTGAGTATAGTTTGTATGGTTTGCCCGCCTTTTTCGGTTAGTTTGTAGACTCTTTTTCGCTCGATCCATGATCCTTCGACTAAGCCGTTTCGCTCAAGCGAATAGAGAAGTGAATAAACTGTTCCTGAACTGGCTAAGAAACCGAATTTATTGTGGATATAGGAAATTACGTCGTATCCGCTTATGGGTCCATTTTGTAATTCACTCATTATTATTGTGTCCATGAAAGTTTTTATGACTCTTTCATGCATTTTCTTTATTATTCTTGCTTCTGATTTTTCACCGTTAACTGTTATTGTTAAAGCTACCATAACTTTTCACGCTCACTGTTGTTTATTCATGTTTAGATATATAAGACTTATTCAGATTTAGAATAGTATATTATAACAAAAACAAAAAGTATAAACAAAATAAAACTTTAGGCCATTGAAAACCAATTGAATAAAATGAACTTTTCTTCTTCATATATTGTGCCATAATGCACCAAATGATAGATGGCATTTTACATAAAAATGTTATAGCGTTCAACTAAACTCTAAAAATTTTTCATTTTTCATATACATACTTGCAAAGGGGATTCATAGAATTTTAATGCAAAAATTCCTTTTCGACGATCCCACATGGCATTTTTAATAGCTACCGATATACGTGCATGTTACGAAATGTTATCTCTTCTTTTGACTGAAAGAGCACACGGTGCCTTTAAATTGATTTCATGGAAATATACGTTTAAACGGTTAAATGAAGAATACGATATTGCTAAACGAAAAAAGCAAGCATTAGACAACCTTTTTGCTAGCCGGCAAAATTTCTCAGTCGACACGAGACTCTTTTGACGGCGAAATCAGCTCAGCAATAGCCGCAATTGAGAAGCAACAAAAAGAACTAATTGATAGCATGGCTGGAAAAACTCAGGAACTTGGAAAACCAGATAAAAATGTTAGAAACCCTTCTTGCTAACTATGAGATTCAGCATGTTGTAGGCGAAATTGACGATGAGATTTATCAAAAAGAGATAAGTCTCCTTACAACAGGGCTAGAAACAACCAAAAACGAGCTAAACGTGATAAAGCAAGTAACAACTCAACTTTCTCCAGCAGCCCCAACAATTCAAGCGCCCGCAGCTCCAGAACCAGCTGCCCCAATTTGCGAAGCTGCAATTGCACAACCGGCCATAATAGAAACAACCCCAATTGAGACTACTGCAGAAGCTATTCCAGTTGAAACAGTAATCGAAGCTTCACCAGTGCCAGAAGCTCCAATTGAAACTGCCCCAACTGAAATTCCAATTGAAACTGTAAAAGCAGAAACGGCTCCAGCGGAAAGCGCTCCAATAGAGACAGCGCCCGTAGAACCAGCGCCAGTAGAAACTGTTCAAGCTCCAATCGAAACTGCTCCAGTTGAAACAGCGCCAATAGAAGCCGCTCCAGTTATTGCAGCTCCAGTTGAAGTTACACCAATTGAAACCTGTGTAGTAGAGGCAATTCCAGTTGAAGCCACTCCAGTCACTCCAACAGAAACAATCCCGGTTGTTGAAGCTCCACCAGTTGAAACCCCCGTCGAAGTCGCTCCAGTAGAAGCTCACTCCAGTCGAAACAGCCCCCATTGCAGAAGTTGCCCCAGTTGAAACTCCCATCGAAGTCACTCCGGTAGAAGCCGCTCCAGTTGAAGTTACGGCAGCTGAAACCCCTATTATAGAACCAGCTCCAGCAGAAGCAACTCCAATTGAAAATGCTCCAGTCGAGACAGCCCCCGTTTTAGAAGCAGCCCCAGTTGAAATCCCAGTAGCAGAACCAACTCCAATCGAGACTCCAGCAGTTGAAGTCGCTCCAGTCGAGACAGTTCCCATTGTTGAAGCAGCGCCAGTTGAAATTCCGGTAGTCGAAGCAACTCCCGTTGAGACTCCAGTAGTTGAGGTCGCTCCAGTGGAAACCGCTCCAATCATTGAGCCAGCACAGGCAGAAGTCGCTCCAATTATCGAACCAGCTCCAATTGAAGCCGCTCCAGTTGAAGAAGTTCCAATTGTTGCTCCAGAGCCTGAAGTTCAAGTAATAACTGAAGTAACACCTGAAATTGCTCCTCAAGAGCAACCAGTAACCGAGCCAGCGCCACAAGAACCAATCATAAACATAGAAGCAGCCCCAACAGAACCAACGCCAGCAATTGAGCAGCCAATAGCTGAAGCCGAAACAGCAACTGTGACCCCAGCAGAAGTAACCATTGAACCAACAAAAGAGCAGCCAGAAGTTGAAGCTCCCCTGCAAGATTTTGAAGTCACAGAACCAGTACAGATTGAAACTACCCTTGAAAAAGTAATGGAGCCATCAATAGAAACGATTGTTGATCCCTGCATAGTTGAGGAGGCTATTATCCCGGCCCACCCTTTGGAAGCGCCACACGTGGCGCAACCGGAAATAGTGCAAAGCAGCGAAGAAACCGCAACCGCCGAAGCAACAGAAGACTCCAATGAACAAAAAACTGAGTAATCGTATTTCTTAAACTCTTTTTCTTTTTTGTTTTGTCTAAATTAACTTTCTATGCTCAACTTAAGTTTGATTTTGTTTTTAAGGTGCAATTTTTTCCTTTGTGTTTTGGGTTGTTTTCTTGATTTAGGGTTTGATTTGTTTGCAGGATGAGTCAAAAAAAGTCAATAAAAGTTAAAATAAGTCGAAAAAAGTTAAAATTAGTCAAAAAAGTGATTAGGACACATGTCATTAACAACCAAGGTGACCTTTTGGGAATCTTTAGACCTGCAATAATGTCTGAAGTAATTTGATGGCTGCCCATGCTGCTAATGCGCTGGTATGTGGGTTGTCTGGGTGTGGGTCGTTGGCAAAACGCAGAAACATTTCGCCAAATTTCCATTTAACCTGAATTTCATGCGTATTGCGAGTAACTGCTGGGTCAGAAACCACTTGGACTTTCACTTTGGCTGGTTTAACAGTTAAAGCTAAGGTTGCGGCAACATTCATTTCTCGTGGGAAAAGTCTGGCTGCTTCTTCGGCGTAGCCTTCGTAAACGATTTTTTCCTCCTTATTTTCGGCTCCTAAAGCTTTGGGGTTTTTGCGTGAAGTCAAAACAACCTCGTCTATCCCCGCTAAAGCTGCACTGGAAAGGGCATCTAAGCCGCCGATAGCGCCTGAAGGAACATGAACCTTGCTTAAATCAACATCTAAATCGAGCAATGCACCTGTGCTCATCACGATTAACTCGATTCCTGCAGAAACAATTTTTGGAACATAATCTTTTGCTGCTTGCTGAGACGCTGCTTCCACAATGACCTTTGGTTTCAACGCAAGCAATTCATCAATATTTTCAACAATTGTCACGGGAAATTTAATTGCGGCTTTGAGTTTCTGGGCTTTTGAGGCGTCAAAGTCATAAACAACAAGTTCGTCGCAGATAACAAGTTTCCGCTCAATGGCTTCAGCTAGTACCGTGCCAATTGCACCGCAGCCTATCAAACCAACTTTGACTTTGCTAATCACTTAATTACCTCAATATTCAACTTTGATATGAACATCGGTGGAGCTAACTTGACGTCCTTCAGAACTTTTTTCAGCCAGAACTTGAATGTCTGATAGCTTCAAGGTTCCAGAGATGTCTCCTTGAGCTGAGGTAATGACTTTAGCGTTTTCGTCATTGCCTGCATAAACAATTAAGTTTTTGATTGGTGCGTTTAATGGAAGTTTTCTTTCTGCTTTGTCACGACGAACTTCTCCGATGATGGCGATAAGTAAGTCACCGTTCTTCTCTGCTTGTTCATTCACAAGTTTCGAGTTGAACTTTGGCCATTTTGAAACCTGCAAGCTTTCAAAACCTTTGTTTTCAGCAAACATGTGCTGGTATATTTCTTCTGTTATGTGGGGGGTAACGGGTGCAAGCAGTTGCAGCATACGGTAGAGAACTTCGTAGAGTGTGTATTGAGCTGCCAACTTTTTTGCATGGCCTTCTAAGTCAGGATTCGGATTGTAGAGTCTATCTTTAACTGCTTCAACGTAGTAGTCACAGAAAACATGCCATGTGAAATTTCGTACATCTTCAACGGCAATGTTGAATTGGCATTTTTCAAAAGCTTCAGTAACTTTCTTTGTCAGGTTTTCGGCTTTGCTTATAATCCATTTGTCGAGTGGTTGAAGGTCCAAATCTGCTTTTTCATCGGGTTTGTAGTCGGCTAGAAGGTTGCTTGTGAAACCTGAAGCATTCCAAAGTTTAACCAGGAAGCGTCTGCCGTATTCAACGTCTTGGGCGCGGTAGGGAATGTCTGAGCCTGTTGCTCCGCCGCCTGCAGCCCATTGTCGTGTAGCGTCGGCTCCATTTTTGTTTAGGACTTCGGGTGCCGCAGCGTAGTTTTTGAGTGATTTGCTCATTTTTCTACCGTCTGCGCCAAGCACCATACCGTTAATGAGAACACTGTTGAATGGGCGTTCATCGAACAAGGCTAAGTGGCGTACCATGAGGTAGTATGCCCAGGTTCGGATGATGTCTGTGCCTGATGGGTGCATGCTTGCGGGAAACAAGTGTTTCCAGTCAGCGCGGTCTGGCCAGCCAGCATGAACAGCACAAGTGATTGAGGAATCCATCCAAGTATCCAAAACATCGGTTTCACCTGTGAATTCTGGTTCCACCGCATTTGGGGCATTTGTCAATTCTAGGTTTTTCCATTCTTGGATCAATTGGCACCCAGTTTTCCTGCGCAACAATAACTTCGCCACAACTCTTGCAGTACCAAACTGGAATTGGTGTAGCAAACAATCTTTGGCGGCTAACAACCCAATCCCAATCCAAGGCTCGTGTCCAGTCGATTAAGCGGTTTTTCATGTAATCTGGATACCATGGAATCTCATTGGCGTTCTTCTCGATCGCTTCAGATAATGGCAATGTTTTCATGAACCATTGTTTAACCTCTAAGATTTCGACTTGGGCTTTGCAGCGGTCGCAGACGCCGACTTCCTGCTGAATCTTCTCACTCTTCTCCAGCAAGCCTGCCGCAGTTAAGTCTGCAACGATGGCTGCACGTGCTTGGTTAACGTATAAGCCAGCGTATTTGCAGCCTGCTTCGCTGATTTTGCCGCTTTCGGTTAATAGGCGGATAACTGGAAGTTTATGTTTTATGACTGTTTTTACGTCTTCTTTGTCGCCGTAAGTGCAAATTTGAACAACGCCCGTGCCAAAGCAGGGGTCTACCGATTCTTCGCTAATGATGGTTACTTCGCGGTTCATGAGTGGGACGGCGATTTTTCTGCCAATGTACTTGCTGTAGCGTTCATCTTTTGGGTTAACTTCCACAGCAACGCACGCGGGTATGAATTCGGGACGTGAAGTCGCAATAAGCAGGTATTCGTTGCTTCCTTCCAGTTGGAACCGTATGTAATGAAGAGTGCCTTCCTTTTTGATATGGTCAACTTCAGCATCTGCGATGGCGGTTTCGTCTCTTGGACACCAATTTACTGGGTGAGTTCCCTGGTACATGTAACCTTTTTTGTGAAGCAAAACGAAACTTAGTTGGGTCCTACGCCAATAGTCTGGATCCATCGTTTTGTATTCGGTGGTCCAGTCTATGCTTGCGCCCATCTTAAGTATGCCTTCTTTCATCATGGCGATGTATTTTTCCACCGTTTCAATACACCATGCTCGGAACTGGTCTGGAGGGACATCGCGTTTGCGGATGTTTCTTGTTTTTTCAACTTGGATTTCTATGCCTAAGCCATGGCAGTCCCACCCTTGTGGAAAAAGCACGTTGAAGCCTTGCATGCGTTTGTACCGCGCTACCATGTCAAAATAGGTCCAGTTCAAAACGTTGCCCATGTGCAATTCGCCCGAGGGATAAGGCGGTGGAGTATCTATGCTGAAAGGAACTCGTTTTTTATCATTCCAATCATAATGGTAGATGCCCATTTCTTCCCATTTCTGCTGCCACTTTCGCTCAATCTCTGTAAAATTGTATTCTTTAGGCATAGGCTGCATTCTAATCAAACCAATCGTTAGTGTTGAGGTAGAAAGCTAAAATATAACCTAAAAACATTACCCCGTCTTAGAAACATAGTAAGCCTGCGTTTCTAACAGAGATTAGTTTCATCGCTTAGTGGGTAAGTGGAGTACCATCAGAATTCTTCCTAATATGGCTATTCTGTCAGTTATAACTCCCATTAAGGGCTGACTCCAGCCAAACAGCAGAATTCCATTTGTTAAATAGATTGTAACAATTGAGCCTGTGACTATAAAATTTAGAAAAATCCCCGCAATTAAGAGGTATTCTTTGCGCAAGAATGAATAATACGACAACGAAACAGCGACGACAACTATAAACAATAAAGGTAAGAGTCGAAAAACGGAAGGTACTGCCTAATTGAGGAAACTTGCACACCGCCACAAATAAAGGAAAAAGCATCAACATCAAAAGATTGGAATATCTTAAAATTTTAACCTTGCTAAAGATGACGAAGCAGATGAAGCAAACAGCGAATCATAACCACACCCCATTCAAACATGCCAAACCCAAGAATTCGGGTATTGGAAAAAAATATAGATCAGAAATAATTAGAGGAAAGAATATCAAAGCTAAAATAAACCAAAACATCATCCTTTGATTTCTCATATTTCTGACTATAACATGAAACCATGGCTAAATAGACGAATATTCCTGCCCACCCTATGGGGTGAAACGGAATGAATCTACTACTAATAGGTCCGAACGGGCTGAAAAAGATCATGACAAAAGCTAATGCTGCGAAAATAAGGGTTAAAACCGACGAAACACTGAATTTTGATGGCTTAACTGCATTTTGCTCCGTGAAGTTATGCTCCATTTATTTGTAGATTTTCATTTGTTGGTCTTGGTAAAGTAAAGTAAACGGACCTGTATTGCGGTTATCTAAGAGCCTTGCGATCATGGTATTCTCTCCAAGATTGGTAAAGCTTAAGCTAGAACCTTGATTGGCTACATAATCAGTGTAATTCAATCCTACTGCCTTGAACATCCAAATAGACTTGACTAAATCGTCTTGTCCTATCATAATGTAGGTCGCATTGTACTTTGCCATTATTTGTGCTGTTTCCGTTTGGTTGTCAGTGGTAAAAGCTGTGGCTACATCCACTATCTTTTGGTTAGAGTCAAACTCTTTTATTGCACTGGGGTCAGCAACGGAATTGAGGATTTCATGAGAAGGATTTCGCACAACAACGTTTCTTTCTCCAACAGCCTTAATCATGTGTCCATAGTCCCACCAGCAGAGAAAGGTTGCGTTCTCAGGGGTTGAGCTATTAATCCAGTTTAGTCCAGGCTTCATGTTATCGTCAAAGTAGTTTGAAATATGGTTTCCTGATTCGTCAGTATATGTTAACTGGTTATGGTCAGCCCAATGAGTGACGACCGCGTTGTACTTTCCGCCAATGTTCTCAACGCTTGTTGGGAAAGGGAAAAAAGAAAAAGCTAAAACCACTGTAACAATTACAAGTGAAGTAATTATCAGAACTAAGAATCGCTTTCTAATCAAGAATCATCCTGCTCCAACACTGCATTGTTTTTCTTGACTTATGGTCACTATTTCTGTTGACATAATGCTTGATGAGTTATGATTTTAAAATAGGCTTTATGGTACGTTCCCTTACTAGTACATTTGCTTACAAATACTGTTAAAAGCAAAAGCGATTAAACATATATTGGGACCTCAAAGTTGGAACTACGAAAGCCACTATTAGCAATAGTTTTGTCGATTGTAATCGTCTTCTCGTTAATAGCGCTGATTCAACTGGAGAAAAGCAGTTTTCTAAGCATCAATCCAGCTACCCATAGCTTCTAATCTGCCCTCAAACAGCGGGTTCAGGTATATGGACATTCCAGCATTTTCCAATCAACCAGCTTTTGAAGATTTAGTTAAAACAGCCCAATCGTCATTAATTAACAATTCAACGCGAACAGAGGTCTACGACTTCATCGTTGGCTAATCCAGGCATTCAATTCAGAGGAATATGTACCGGATTATGTATCGCTGTAGGAACGGCAGAGTTTCACTTAGGTGTCCTTAAGAAGGCTGGTTTAATCTCTTTTGTTCGGGACGGTAAATACAAACGGTTCTTTGCAGCCAAAAAATTCTCGGTGAAAGAAATGAAGCTTATTTCCCTCTTAAGGCATGAAACATTACGAGAAATTCTTAAGATAATCGTGGCTGAGAAAACGGTTTCTCATAGCAAGTTGGCTTCTGATCTCTCGATTACCTCTCAAGGATTAACGTGGCAGATGAATAGGCTTAGAGAAGAGAGAGTAATTCAAGAATATAGTGATGGAATAAAAGTCGCTTACTCCTTAACTGAAGTTTACGTTCAAGCGTTACCTCAACTTCTGGGCGCAATCGAATTATAAGATAAACCCACGAAGTTAGGTTTTATTGGGCGGGCGTGTGTAATCTTTAACAACCCTGTAAAAACTGGTGAAACCTTGGAAGACTCAAACGTTGTGGCAAAAGTTCTCTTTGACCTCTCAAGCGAAAGTCGATTGGGCATCTTGCGCACTTTACAGAAGCAACAGCTCAAAATGCAGGACCTATCCCGCAAATTGGATTTGACTTCAACAGAGGCTTGTCGGCAGTTGCAACGATTAAGTGACGCTTCAATAGTAGTCAAACGATCTGATGGAACATTTTCAATCACCGGCTACGGCAACTTAGCACTCCAAATGGTGGGTTACTTAGAGTTTGTTTCGAAGCATAAAGCATATTTCTTAACGCATGATGTTCAGCGTCTGCCTCAACAATTTATTAATAGGTTGGGTGAACTTTCGCAGACTACTTTGGAGACAAACATTGCCGAAAGCGTAAACAAGGCAGGTCACATGCTTGCGGAAGCTGAAAAATACTTCTGGGCTATCGGCGACCGTGCTTTTGAATCTGTAGGAGGCATAATGGCTCAGCAGATAAACCAGGGAGTAAAATTCCGGTTTATTTTCCATGAATCGCTGTTACATACTTACAAAAGTTTTTCTGAGGAAACCAAGAGCATAGAGAAAAGAACACTTCAAACAATACCTAGGCATTTTGGTCTATACTGACAAAGAAGCGGCTATTTGCCTACCATTGACTGATGGGAAAATAGATTACACAGGCTTCTTCGGCAAGGATGCAATTTTCATGAACTGGGCAAAAGAACTATTCCTGCATTATTGGAATCAAGCAAAATGTAGCTAAACGGTCGAATATCATAGTTTGAACAGTGGGAGCTTTGGCAACCTTCAAAACAAGCTTGCAGTCGATATTATCGTTGGGAAACAAGAAAATCTCCTGACAACATTAACTGGGGATATGGACAATGCTACCCCGTCTTCTAAACACCGCATTCGGAAAATATAGAGAGCAAATTCTTTTTATCCAATCGAAGCCTCCTGTTACTGAATGAAAATTCAACATGTTCCCGCGGTCATCTGCATTGTAGCAATCATCCTGATCAGTGGCTATTCTGCATTTACCATCGACACGGTCATCGTATCGAATGCGCCGCCAACTGTCGTTTTCACTCTTGGCACAGTCGAGCGGGACGTGACTTATGGTAACTCGCAAACATTGGATCTCTATATGCCAAGTGCAGCGGTTACGCGTCCTCTTCCCCTTGCAATCTTTGTTCACGGAGGCGGATTAACTTCCGGTGACAAGCGAAATATCAACCCAGCATTTCTCAACGCTCTTGCTTCAGCAGGATATGTAGTCGCGAGCGTGAATTATCGCCTTGCTCCACAGTACAAGTTCCCGGCGCAAATTGAGGACTTGAAGTGTGCAATCAGGTACCTCCGTGGCAACGCGCAAATGTATGGCGTTAACGGAAGCGAGATATTCCTATTCGGTACCAGTGCTGGAGGGGAACTTTCTGCAATAGCCGCCTTGACTGGTCCAAACTCGCAATTTGATGTCGGACCATACCTAAACGAATCAAGCAGCGTAACTGCAGCAGTTGACATGTTCGGTCCAGCTAACCTGACTAGTTATCCCTCTTACTCCACTCCTCAGAAAGTCTTCGGCAGCAACCAGAGCAACTTGGTGCTAGCTAGCCCCACAAACTACGTCGTTGCGAACGCCCCTCCCATTCTGATTATTCAAGGTGTCAAAGACACAACAGTGCCCGAGTCGCAGTCGATTGAGCTCTATAACAAGCTTACCGCAGCCGGAGACCAAACCCAACTCATTTTGGTCCAGAATATGGGGCACATGTTCGTGCAGGTGGGTTCGGAGCCAATCAATCCAAGTCTTGCGCAGATTGCACAAGATATGGTGAGCTTCTTTGGAAAATACAAGGGGATGGTTGAATGGCAACAATAACAACTGCGTCAAAGGCTTGGCGTCTGGTAGTCGCGGGTTATTCAACGGCGGCGGTAGCGTTGGTTTTGTTTCTCACGATTAATGGTGCATCTGGGATTCCCACGGCTGCAATAATCGGCACAGCTGGTTTATCGCAATTGGGCTTCTACTTCCGACAGTGGGAATGCTTCAATTGAGACGGAGTCTCGGTCCAATTAAGAGCTCCGCGCGATATGGCTTTGCTATGCAGGCGTTTGGGTTGATTGGCCTCTTGTTTGGGGTTGTGCTCGTTGTAGTCGTTTCTTCACTCTCAGGCTACCTTCTCAGTGCTGTCTTCGTTGCAATGGCGGGTGTGCTAGCGATTGCAGGAGCAACTCTTCTGCGAGGGCACTTCGCATCAAACAACGAAAGTGTTGCATGCCTGATTTTTGGAACAGCGCTGATTTTCACGGGTGTCGGAATAATCGTCGCATCGAACATAGCATTTGAGTACTTAATTTCTCAGTTGGAAAATACAATCTATATAGACATAGGTGCAACGATTTCAGCTTGCGGGTGCATCCTATCAGCATACTCATTCTACGATCTTCATAATCGAAACCAATGCATTTAGACCAAAAGAAAAGAGTAATGTAACTAACTAGTTTCTATTGACACCATCGAAAAACTCTCTAGGCGTAATTATTTTGGTTTTTCTAAATTTGGATAGTTTTAGAAGGTGTTTGTCTCCAGACAGAATAATGTCTGCTCCAGCAGCTAAGGCACATTCTAGTATCTTGTTATCTCCAGCATCTTCATTTATGACCTTCAAGCTCATCTTAGGATTAACAATTCTGCAGTTCGATACTATCACTCGCAAGATTGCTTTTCAGATACCCCTATCTGTTTTAGTATTTCAATGATTCTTCGGTAGAGTTCAAACTTTCGATATTTCAAGTACAATATCGTCGCTGACATAAACGATGAGTTCTTGTTTCGCTTAAAAAAAGTCGTCTTTAACACTTTTTTTCATAAAGATTGAAACCCAAACGTTCGTGTCGAAAACTACTTTGACTTTCTTGCCCACTCAACTGCCTCAGCCACAAGCTTGTCAACGTCAATAGGTTGTTCTCTGGTTACTTTCTCAATTTTCTTGGCTATGTCATTAAGGGATACTTCTTTGGTTTTTCTGAGCAGTATGTCCCCGTCGCGGGTAAGTACTAAAAGCTTCTCGCCGCCTTTCACTCCCAGTTTTTTGCGAACCTCTCTGGGAATTACTATTTGGCCTTTAGATGAAACCTTTATTATGTCTTCGATTTGCTCTGACATGCATTACTGAACATTTTACAAGTAAATAAATTTTTACTTTTCTAACATATATGATTATGCAGAAAACTCGCATGTTGTCAAGGAAAATAAGTGGAGCTTGGTTGTCTGCATGCGTCTGATGTGACCTTTAATTTTTGTATTCAGAAGTTTTTACTAAATTAGATTTTGAAGAAAACAGTTGGTTGGATTAAATTTTTAGTGCCCTCTCTCTTACTTGGTCTACTTAGCGGTGGTATCGCTTTGCAGTCTAATAATACGCTCAGTCCCTAAAGAATAGACGCAGAGGTTACATATCAGTAAGAAAGGGTACAAGAGGTATTTTTATGCTGAATAAGACCCTTCAGAGGGGCTAACTGTAGTATAATTCATATATATACGAGGGGTACTTTTTTACTATTTTTTTACCCCTTCCACCACGGGGTTATTAGGGGTAAAAAATTCAGAGAAAAATTTACCCCTCGCAAAGGGATTTTAAAGATAAATCAAATCTGAATAGCATAGAAATAGTCAAGAAACTTTGACTAATTTCAGTCAAGATATTTTTACTGCAAGCCTTTTATCGGAAACAGTTGCCTAATATTTAATATTGGGCTGAAAAAGATAGAATGGACAAAAAAATAATGGCTTTTGCGTTAATAGCGATAATTGCTTTGATAGTTTCAGTCGTATCTTTGTCAGTCGCTTTAACTGTCATTTCTGAAAATCAACATTATTCGCCCTTTTCAACATTTACTCCAACACCTACTGCCCTTCCAATAATTAATGGTCATCCAAACCTCGTTTGTTATGGTACTAGTGTAACAGTAGCAGGAAGGCCTGGAAACTACAGACTCATAGTTGACGCAACTATGAGAATCGTTGGAAACGCCACAGCCAAATCTGTTTATCTTCGAATACAAACATATTTTCCAAACGGCACAGAAGCGATAAGCTATAATATGACCCTTAACGTCTCCAATCCTGATATATCACCCTTTTATCCATGGATATATCCGGATATAGGACCCTATCAAACATTCGTTGTACAAGAACATAGAGACAGTGTTTACGTTGTATCAGACAGTTTAGAAAAAACCGATTTTTACGCCACCTATAAGCTTACACCTATTAGCATCAATAGTTAGCAGTTGGGCTAAAGCAAATTAGAGGCTAACGATTCGGGGAGTCCACTCGTTTTTTCCCCTCGCAAGTATTTTTCGCACAAATAATTAGCATAGTAAGCTTCTTCATTTAATTAGCGTCTCAATCTCCTGCTTACTTCCTACCTTCATTCTCTGGTATACTTAACTTTCGAGTAAGAAGCAAGTCGGCGTTTCATCTTATTCATAAACTCTTTAGCTCAACACCCTTAACATTTCTTAAGATATTGCCCGTTCAGCTTTAATTTGATAATAACGCCACTTTTCTGCAATTGTAATCACATAATATTCCTAATTGCTTAAGATTCTATGACTCGATGCAAGTTTTTCGCAATCCTAAAATAAAACAACTTCCACGTTGTATTTTATTAAGGTAATTCGGGGAGCTGGGAAATGACCCGGCTGAGAGGACAGCTAAGTGCTGTCGACCCAATGAACCTGAACCAGGTAATACTGGCGGAGGGAAAAAACAGTGAATTTAAATCTACTAAATATAACCGAAATAAAAAACAAATTTCTCAGACAAAAAGAGTAGCATTAACAGGAGTTATGGCGGCATTAATTGCTGTTACAACCATTATTGCCATACCTTTGCCGCCTCCACTTTCAACCATTAATTTGGCGCCAGTAATAATATTTGTGGTATGCATACTTCTTGGACCAATTATAGGCGTAACCTCAACCGTAATTGGATGCGGCATTGGATACTTGGCTGGAACAAGCCTTGGGAACAATAATTGTTCCGCCTGGATTCCTGTACATTTACTTGGTTGGTTTAGTGGCTGCCAGAGGTCCAATGGCATTAGCTGTTGGCGTTTTAAGAAAGAAAAGTGAAATCGCAGGCATGGTTCTTGGTGTCGTAATTGAAACGTTGATTTTCTTTAGCATTGACTTCTTCCTGTTTGGAATAGGTTTCGCAGTCTTTGACTTAGGAACATTCGTTGACTTAGCCTTTGTACCTGTAACTGTTGCAGTTCTTATCGCAGTCAGAAGAATTTTAGATACGAAGTACCTATCATAGATGAGAAAAATGGTAACAATTCACGCTATCAGCAAGAACAAACAGCCAAAGAATACGAAGCATACTATGAAACCAAATACAAAAGGAGCAGACCTGCTTGAGAAGAAACTGCTAACAAAACTTTTTGCTCAATTTACTGATGCAAGAAACGTTCTAGAAGTAGGGTGTGGAACCGGTCATTTTACTAGATGGATGGAATCCACCTTAGGATTGGAATGCTATGGCATTGACACTTCAAAAGCCATGCTAAAAGAAGCAAAAAAAAGGTGGCCTGGGGGTGCCCTACTGCAAAGTGATGGTGCCAATTGCCGTTCAAAGACAAATCAGTTGATATTGTTGTTTTTATGACTAGCTTAGAATTCATGCCAGATGCTGCAGTCAGCTATCAAGGAGGCAGCAAGAGTAGCTAACAAAAGGCATAATCTTTGGTCTTATGAATAAAAATAGTCCAGCAACCTTAAGAAAAAGAGTTCAAGCGGCAACACAAAAAAACTCTTTTTATAAAAAAGCAAAGTTTTATTCATTTTCAGACATCAAGAAAATACTTGATAAAGTGCTTCAAGAAAAATATGATATCGGTTTTCGAGCACAACAGTTTTTCCAAAAGCTTTTGGCAACTTAGAATCGTCACGTTTCCCGTTTGGAGCTTTTCTTGGAATAGCAGTAAAGTTAAGGGATAATGATGAGTGAAATTGGCAAGTTTCCATTAGATTTAATTGAAAAATTAGTCTATCCCAAACTGGGTGCAGAGAGAGCGGAAGTGCTTGTTGGTCCAGGTGCTGGTCGTGACAATGCAGTTATCCAGTTAAAAGGAGGTCAAGTGCTAGTTACAACCGCTGATCCACTTTCAGTTATTCCTGCCTTGGGCTTTAAGGACTCAGCCTACATTTCCGTTCATCTGCTTGCGTCAGATTTGGCTACTTGCGGTTTTGCCCCGCAGTTTTTTATGGTTAATCTTAATCTGCCACCGCAAATGAAGAATGAAGAGTTTGAAGAATACTGGAGCACTATAGATGCAGAATGCAGAAAGCTCGACATAGCTATAGTTGGAGGGCATACAGGTAGGTACGTTGGATCAGGATACACCGTTGTTGGCGGAGGAGTAATGATGGCGATTGCACCTGAAAATCAGTACATAGCAAGCTACAATGGCTAAGCCTGGTGACTTGATAATGATGACCAAAGGCGTTGCCATAGCCACAACGGGAATACTTTCAAGGGTTTTTCCACAAACCGTAGAAAAATCTTTTGGATCTGCATTTCTGAAGAAGGCTCAGCAGTACCTCTACAACTTCAGCGTTGTTGAAGACGCATTAATTGCGGCTTCAGTAGGCTTGAGAGATGAAGGAGTTACAGCTATGCATGATGTTACTGAAGGCGGACTACTAGGCGCATTGTATGAGCTTTCTGAGGCGTCCAATACGGGTTTAGAGGTTGATCTCTCCAAAGTTATTGTTACGGAGGAAGCAAAAGAAATCTGTCAATTGTTCAAGATTTCTCCTTACGAGAGTTTAAGCGAAGGAACTCTGATTTTAACTGTAAAACCTGAAAAAGCTTCAGCTGTTCAGCAAGCGCTAGATTTGAAAGGAATAAAAAATGCGGTAATCGGAAAAATTATTGAGGCAAAAGAAGGCAAATGGATTAAAACCGAAGATAAAAGGAAGTCTTTACAAAAACCTGAAGCTGATCCTTACTGGGAGGCGTATTGGAAAGCAAGTAGTGAGGGTTGGAAATGAAACATTGTCGTAAGCTTGAGGGTTTGTATCTTGTTGTCTCACCAATTTTGCCTATTGAGCAATTGCTTTTTGCCACTGAGAAGGCGCTTGATGGAGGCGTTGACATACTGCAGCTTTCAGCAAGCAAAGAAATTCAAGATATGCATGTTTTGGCAAGTAAGCTGGCTAGATTTAGCAAAAAAACATGGAATCCCTTTTCTTGTTAACAATAGTTTGGAATTGGCTAAAGAAGTTAAAGCTGATGGCGTACACTTTGACACTTTTGACGTTTCTCCAACAGAGGTACGGCGTCTTCTAGGTAGCGAATCTATAGTTGGTTATACAGTAAACGTTGACTTGGAAAAAGTCAAGTGGGCAGAACAAGCAGGTGCAGATTACGTTTCGTTTTGTTCAATTTTTCACCAATGCCCAGGTACGTCAATGCCCAATAGTGTCTCTTGACACCGTAAAAAATGTAACATCAGCCGCAAACATTTCAGTTTTTGCTGCAGGCGGAATAAACCTTGAAAATATTCTTTTGGTTCTTGAAGCAGGAGTTGACGGAGTTGCAGTAACCTCTGCCATCCTTAAATCAAAAGACCCTGAACAAACTGCAAGAGCATTCAAACAAGTTATTGAGTGGATACGTAAAAAAGTAATTGAAGACTTTTTGAGCCGGTTTTATTTTTTGAGTTCAGACAGAACAAAATTTACTATTTCTTCGGCTATGTTGACTTTCGCTACTACCTGCAAGCCTTTCCATCCTGGCTGACTATTTACGTCAACGATGCGTGGTCCTTTGGTCCTTCAAGGATGTCTACTCCTGCAACTTTGCAGCCTACAGCCTTAGCAGATTTTACAGCTAATTCTTCAAATTCTTTGCTGATTTCTGTTGGCGCTGGTTTGGCTCCTCTGCTGTAATTGGTTTTCCAGCCTTCTGCGACGCGACGCATGGATGCGACCACTCGATCGCCAATAACAAATGCGCGTATATCTGAGTGCCCATGAGGTACAAATTCTTGCATGTAAATTACGCCATGATGGAAGGTTATAGCTTTGAAACACTGTGTCAGCGATGTCTGCATCAACTACGCGTGTTGCACCTTGACCTCTGGAACCAAAAATCGGTTTAACAACCACATCTCCGCCAAGCTCAGAAAACGCTTTTAGCGCTTCATTTACGCTTTCAGTGGCTAATGTCCGTGGTACAGGAACGCCTACATCCTCAAGGAGCGCTAAAATATCATATTTGTCAACACAATGCTCAATGGCTGTTGGCGGATTCACCATGTAGAAGCCTTGACGTTCAAGCTTGTAGAGCATATCCATTCGGAAAACCAGTTCCTCAAGTGAACCGCGTCCAATTGGGCGAATAATAAGTGCATCTAAATCGTCTAGGATGCTGGTGCCGTTAACTTTGAAGTAGGGTTTGTATGCGAGCCTTGCGACGAATTTTGGGAAAAGTGAAGCATTCGTATGGGATGCCTCGTTTAGTTAATGCTTCTCGAACTTGTGTGCTGCTCCATGCTTCCATGTTACGCGTCATTATTCCAAATTTCAATGCAGATCTGTCCTTGCTTAAGTGTATTGAAGATGCTTATTGATTGTGCTCTTAAAGTTTCTGGGGAAAGTGGAAAAATTACGGCTTTGCTGTATGCTTTATTCCCAAATTGAAGTTGTTAGCTTCTGAATTTATTAATAAACGAAGACTAGCTTTTCTTTGTTTTTGCCTATTAAGTCGCCGATGAATGCTCCCGCAATTAAGCAGATTATTAGGCTTGTTATGGCAAAGAGGTCGATGCCTATTGAACTTGCAATTTGCGCATTAATCCCTGTTGCACCAAAAGAAAGTACGATTGCAGCCCAAATGCTAGAAGCCAATAACGGATGCTCCAACAAAAAAGAACATTGCTCTCTTTGGGTAACTGAATGGATGGTTTAAACCCGATGTAGAATGCAAAGCCTATTGCAACAAGAATAGTGCTCATTATCAATGCCTCTTTTTCCACGGCAATTTGCATTGTATACCCGATAAACAATTGTAAAAACAATCATAATTAACGTCAAAGTTATCCAATAAAATTTGCTTTCTAAATAGGCTCACTGGTTTTGGTTGAATCTTTGGTTTGATTTTCTTTGGCTTAGTTTTTTTAGGATAAGTCTTCGGGTAAGTCTTAGGCATGACAAGTGACTACTTTATGCCTTATTAATTTTTCATAAAATAACGAGCTAATCATCTTTTGGCTCGGCAAAACAGATTATTTTATTCTTTCAAGCCGCAGGGAATTCAACAAAAGAAGCATCGTAACTCCATCGTCGCCAGCGATGACAGTTGCCAGCAAACCTGTCACACCAATTACTCCTAGTGCCCCTAGAATTAGCTTTATGACAAGTGATGCGGCAATATTTTGTTTGGCAATTTTCATAGTTTTATCGCTTAATTTTATCAGGTAGGGTATTTGTGCCAACTCATCTTTGACCAGAACGATGTCTGCAGACTCCATTGCAACATCAACTCCAGCTGCACCCATGGCAATTCCAACATCTGAAGCTGCAAGCGCAGGAGCGTCATTAACGCCGTCGCCGACCATTGCTACAAGCCCATCTTTGCCCTTCATCTCTTCTATGCATTTCAGTTTGTCCTCTGGAAACAGTTCGGCGTAAACCTCATCAATCTTTAAGATATCCCCAGTTTCCTTAGCAATTGATGCTCTGTCACCAGTTAACATGGCGGTTTTTATGCCGTTTTTCTTTAAGTCACTTACCGCTTTGAGAGCATCCTGTCTAACTTGATCCACAACGCAAACTGCTGCTAACCCTTCTTTGGCAACAGAAACACAAATCGAGGTGTGCGTATCGTTTTGGTCGATGGAAAATGCTTCAGTACAATTGCAGTCAAATTCCTTCATTAACTCCAAGTTTCCAACTGCCACAAATTCGCCGTTAACATTGCCAACGATACCTTTCCCAGAAACCTCGACGACATCGGTAACTTTGAATTTGCTTAAATCAATGCCTCTTTCTGTGGCGCGTCTAACAATGGCTTGAGCGACAGGGTGATTTGAAAACTGATCCAGTGCCGCAGCATAAGCCAATGCTTCCTCTTCAGTTCTATTTCACAAGCCTTACTTCATGCACTGCTGGTCTACCCAATGTTAATGTGCCTGTTTTATCAAAAACCACCCGTTTTACCTTGGCTAATTTTTCAACGAAAATTCCGCCTTTGATTATCACGCCTCTTCTGGCAGCGATTGTTATGGCGACAAAGACTGTTGCGGGAACGGAAATGATGAAGGCGCTTGGGCATGAAACCACAAGGAGAATGAGCGAACGATAGAACCATGTGTTGAAAGGCATGCTAAAGAGCAACGATGGCACAGCTGCGGTTAAAACTGCTAATGCTATAACTATTGGAACATAAATTTTTGCGAATCGATCAACAAGTTTTTCTATTGAGGCTTTTCGTTTGCCCGATTGTGCTACAAGCACCATTATTCTTGAGACAAGAGTTTCGCTTGCTTTTTTTGTGACTGTTATCTTTAGTGGGCCACTCATGTTTAATGTGCCAGCGTAAACGCAATCGTTTTCTTTCTTGGTGACTGGCACGGATTCACCGGTGACTATGGCTTGGTCAACATGTGAGAAACCTTCGACAACGTTGCCGTCTAAAGGTATTCGTTCGCCTGCTCGGACAAGCAAAGTCATGTTAGGCTCAACTTCGTTAACATTAACAATTTTTTCTATTCCATCGGCTGTGATTCTTGCTTTGTCTGGCATGAACTTGGAGAGCTTTTCAACAGTTCGTCTTGCTCTGTCTTCAATGTAGCCTTCAAAGTACTCAGCGATCGAATAAAGAAATAGAACCGTTGCCGCTTCAAATCGTGCGTTAAGATACAGAGCACCAAGCGCTGCAACAGCCATCAAAAACTCTACAGAAAATCTTCTTTCAACAAACAGTTCCTTAAGACCTACTATGCCAATGTAGCCAGCTGCAAAAAGAACAGAAACATAATACAATATGTCGCTTAACGTTGCTTTAACATTGATAAGTGGCAAGTTAAAGCCAAAGGGACTCCTGCGAAGAGGTAATCTAGTAACCCGCCTATCAATACAGTTAAGCCTAGTAAAACTGCAAAGGAAATCATTACACGTTTATTTTCATTTTCTTTTGGTTCTTTTTCCTCTGGCTTTTCTACGCAGAATTTATTCGTCGTCAGAAGTCATTGTAACCTAAATAAAACAAAAACATTGGCAAATATTAAGTTGTTCAGGTCAGTAAAAGCAAGGAATGTACTCTCTAACTCTAAACTTGACCCCTAACCCATCAGCAACAGCCTGCACCTTTGCTATATCTACTTCCGGCATCCGAACCGCAGTAGCCTCAACTTCAAGTACAGGCTTAGCTTTTCTTATGAAATCAATCACGGCTTCATAGGCACCGTCGAAAGTTGGCTTGCAAATCTCTATGTAAGTTTCTTTTTCTGCAGCATTTAGGCTAACGCTTACCTTGTCAACGCCAGCTGCCTTCAATTCAGCCGCCACATCCCTGCCCCGATTAAGCATGTAACCATGTCCATTAGTGTTCACACGAATTGTCAGTGGCCTGCCATAATGCTGCCTTATCCACCTTGCAACCTCCAACAAAACATCCAATCTCTCCGTTGGTTCGCCAAAACCGCAAAAAACCACTTCAACCCAATTTCGCATGTTCAAAACTTCGCTTAGTTCACCTGTAATCTGGGAAAGGCTTGGTTCCTCTGACGAGTTTAAGGTTGAAGCCTCCGACGCCCCGTTTAAAATTTCTGAGGCAGAAAAAACAGCCGTTTGAGCATTTATTGGTTATATTTAGATAAAGCTTGTTTTCTAGCCAGTAAACGGTTTTGGGCTTTTCGTTTTTAGCCAGCTTTCTATCCGCCTGTCATAAGTGACATCAGAATTATGCTGTCACCATCTTTCAGCGGTGTATTAACACCTTTTAGTTGATCCATTAATACGCCGTTAACCATTGCCACAAAGTTTGACTTTCATTTGTTTTTGTTCTAAGTCATAGACTTCTTGAGTAAATGGTTTACCATATTTCTCTGCAATCTTATTCAATACATCTGATAGCAGGGCAGCATCTTTGATGTCGAATTCGTCATGGCTTGTTTTTGTATATGTTTTTACTAAGCTGATGTAATGAACCTTTATTTTCAATTTCAAACCTACTCTCGAATTCTCAGGATTGATATTAAGTGAAGCTTCTCATATCTTTTTTTGCCGAAAAAATAAATTTCAACCTTGCTGTCAATGTAGAAAACGATGTGATTATTGGTACATGACGAGGTACCGGTAAACTTCATTTAAGCCATGATTTCCAAAATAAAAACCCATTAAGTTAATATACTTTTTAACAGCCTAATAACTCTAAAATAGGCTTGGAGGAACAAGGTTTGTTCGGTTACGCAGGAAGAATTCTACGCATTAACTTAACCACAGGCAAAATTAATGTTGAAAAACTAGATTTGGAAACCGCCAAAAAATACGTTGGCGGAATAGGCTTAGGCATGAAACTTTGGCTAGATAACTCAAAAGCAGGCGTTGAAGCATTCAACCCTGAAAACCCACTAGTTTTAGCAGTCGGGCCAGTTTCTGCAACAATGTTTCCTACAGGTGGAAACGGACATGCATTCGTATCAAAATCACCAGAAACCAATGGCGTTGGTGAAGCTGTAAGTCACGGCACTTTTGGAGCAGAAATGAAAAGAGCTGGATATGATGCTGTTATTTTAACTGGGAAAGCGGAAAAGCCTGTTTATTTATGGATTGACGATGATTCAGTGCAACTGCTTGATGCAGAAAAAATTTGGGGCAAATCACCTGCTGAAACAGAAGATGCAATTAAAGACGAAGTTGGCGACTACTATGTTCGGGTAGCATCAATCGGATTAGCCGGTGAAAAACTATCAAAAATCGCCGGCATAATAAACGAGAAAACTCGTGCTGCTGGAAGAACAGGTTTAGGTGCAGTAATGGGCTCTAAGAATCTAAAAGCCATCGCTGTCCGAGGAACCAACGATATTGTGGTTGCTAAACCAGATGAGTTCATGGAAATGGTCAAAGAATTCCATGAGAGAATGAAAGGACCAGCAGCTCAGAAATACCGAACTCTGGGAACAGCAGAAAACATCATGATTCAAAATGCCTTATACTGCATGCCCACACGCAACTACAATAACTCCTATTTTGAAAATGCTCAAAAAGTAAGCGGTGAAGAATTAAACGAAAGATACGTCGCAAAAATAATTGCTTGCAACTCATGCGCTATGCGATGTGAACATGAAGCAGTAGTTCGTGAAGGCCCCTACAAAGGAACCATGGCGCGGATGGAATACGATAATATTTGGGCACTAGGACCTAACTGTGGCGTAGATAAGCTTGATGCCATAGTAAAAGCAGCTGAACTCTGCAACTACTACGGTTTAGACGCAACCAGTACTGGCGTAACAGTAAGCTTCGTTATGGATTGCCACGAAAACGGCATTCTTTCACATGAAGAGCTCGGTGGAATTGACGCTCACTTTGGAAACTCAGAAGCCCTGATACAACTCATAGAAAAGATAGGCAAACGAGAAGGAATTGGCGATGTTCTCGCTGATGGAGTAAAAGCTGCCGCAGAAAAAATTGGCAAAGGCTCAGATAAGCTTGCCCTCAATATTAAGGGCTTGGAAGTCACTGGCTACGATTTACGTTGCCTCAAAACAGCAGCTTTAAGTTTTGCAGTTTCTTTTCGAGGTGCAGACCACAACCGAAGTGGCGCTTACGCATTAGACATTTCAGGTAAAGTTGATCGGTTCAAAGCTGAAAAAGGACGCGGAAAACTCGTTAAAGATTCAGAAGATGTTTTCGCATTAATCGATTCGCTAATCATCTGCAAAAACGCAAAAGGCACCCTCTACAAGGAACTAGCTGACATGGCAAAACTCTACACATTAGTAACTGGGATCGAGATGACGCCTGAAGAATTTGGTGTTGCAGGTGAAAGAATAAACAATCTTGCACGGCTAATTAACATTCGAGAAGGCTTCAGCCGCAAAGATGATACGTTGCCATGGAAAGTTATGAACAAACCAATCCCTGATGAAGGACCCTCAAAAGGTGCTGTAGTAACCCAAGAAGAACTTGATCTGTTACTCGATGATTATTACCAAGCACGCGGCTGGACAGTCGATGGAGTACCAACGAAGTCTTTGCTTGAAAAACTTGGCTTAGAAGATTTATCAAATATTATCGAAGGGAAAGAGGATTAAAATGGTTAAAGAACACGAAAGAAAATTTGTTTCCGTTGACCCGGAAAAATGCGTAGGTTGCCAAGTCTGCGAGTATGCTTGCTCCTATACCAAAGAGAAAGCCTTCAACCCGCTTAAATCACGCATCCGTGTCGTTCGAGTTAACCAGTTAGCCAACATGGCAGTTACATGTAGACTCTGTGAAGACCCAGCGTGTGTAGCAGCTTGTCCACGAGACGCACTTACACAGTCAAAAGACACCGGAAACATTGTTCTTGATAAAGACAAATGCAACGGCTGCGGCTGGTGCATCGAAGCCTGCGACTACGGAGCCATAATGCTGCATCCAGAAACAAAAGTAGTCTACGTCTGCGATCTATGCAAAGAAAAACCTGATGGACCACAATGCGTCAAATGGTGCCCCGAAGAAGCCCTAACAGTCGTTACAAGCGATGTACTAGCTCAGAAAGCAAGAATCAGCGCAATCAAAAAACTCTTCCAAGAACCAAAAGAAAGTAGTAAGTAAGAAGGTAAGCCGACAACAATTTTTATTTACTTTTTTAATTATTCAATTTTTTCCCGCATAAATTTTTCAAGCGCTACTATGAAATTGCGTCATAGTTCCTAGTTTGTATTTCTTATCTTAAGCAGCAAAGCGTTAATTTATTTGTTCTCCTAGATAATTATTGGTTAGGATTTTTGGGTAAGAAAGACGATTCAACTCTTAAACCCCAACTTAGTCTTTTTGACGCAGTCGCTACAGGGTTAGCTGCGATATTGGGCGCAGGCATATTCACAGTCATAGCGCCAGCCGCAGCCATAGCCGGGCCTGCATTGTTAGTTTCTTTTGGTATAGCCGCCTTTGTAGCATTTTGTAATGCCCTATCGTCCGCTCAGTTAGCTGCCGTTTTTCCTCGATCAGGTGGAACTTACGAGTTTGGACGTCGAATGCTTGGTGGTTGGTGGGGCTATATTGCTGGTTGGATGTTTCTGGTTGCTAATACTGTAGGGCCATGAGTAAGTGCTTTAGCGTTCGGTAGCTATCTTCATGCTGTTTTGCCTGTAATTCCAGATCGCTTAGCCGCAATTGCCGCTGCTGTTGTAATGATTGCACTTGATGCATCTGGGATTCGCAGATCTGTGCGTGCAACGGGAGTAATTGTTATTATGTCAATCATTTCTTTGGTACTCGTCGCCATAATTGGTTTGCCGTCAGCTCATTTAGCTAACCTATCGCCATTTGCACCCGGGGGAATCGCAGGAGTTTTGCGTGCTTCTGGCTTACTTTTTTTTGCTTATACCGGGTATAGTCGCATCGCAACTCTGGTCGAGGAAGTCCGAAACCCAAAACGAACCATCCCTAAAGCTACTGTAATAGCGTTAAGTTTGGTTTCTTTTTTGTACTTGTTTGTTGCTGGCACGGCGATTTTAGTGTTAGGCGCAACCGGCATGGCAGATTCTCTCTCGCCCTTGGAAGCTATGATGATCGCTGTGGGAAGCGGTTTAGGCGTCGCTTTAGTTGCTGGTGGTGCATTGCTTACGACTTTTAATGAGGGGCTCTCTGACCTTTTAGGAGTGTCCAGAGTTGCCTTTGCTATGAGCAGGGAAAAAGATTTGCCTCATAGTTTAGCTCGTCTTGGTTCTGACAAAAACCCTTGGAGAAGTGTCCTATTTGTGGGTGCTATCACTCTATTGGTTGCAGCCTTTGCTCCATTAGAAGCATCAATCGCAATTTCTAGTTTTGGAACGTTGCTCTACTATTCTATTACAAACGTGTCAGCATTGAAATTACCTTTGCATCAACGAAGTTTTCCTCGCATACTTGCCATAATTGGACTTATTGGGTGTCTTGGACTAGCTTTTGCTCTCCCACCGCTAGATATTATGATTGGTCTTGTAGTTCTCGCATCCGGTTTGGTATTTCACGCTGCCTGGTTAAGAATCCAACGTAAACTAGAATTAAGAAACACTCACAAAGAATAGAATTCTCCGACTTTCATTGCCAAAAATCAAGCTATATTTTTTTGCAAAACCTATTAATAATAATCTTCCAACCTTTAGAAACCATAATCTAATGTTAGGATGATGCCCAACCATGCTTAATCAACTTCTGATAACAATAATCCTTGGCTTAATTCAGGGTTTAGCTGAATGGCTGCCGATCTCCAGCACCGCCCATCTGCGAATTGCCGAGCATTTTCTGGGATTCTCTGCAACACCGCTCTTCAACGTATTCCTCCACATCGGCACGCTTGGAGTTGTAATATTCTACTTTAGACACGACATCAAAATCATACTTACCGCGTTGGTGCATAGGGATTTCCATAGCGAATATGGCCGATTCATTCCCCTAATCATTGTTGCAACCATACCCACAGGAATAATAGGCTTACTCTACGACAAATTCCTAGCCGACAATTACCAAACATTCCTAATTATGGGTATCACTTTTCTATTCGGTGCCGCCCTTCTGTTTTTCTCAAAATTTGGCAAAGAAAACCAAACCCAAATCTCGTACCGCAAAGCACTCGTCATGGGCGCTGCTCAAGGAGCTGCTAAGTTTTCCAGGGCTCTCCAGAAGCGGCGCAACAATATCAAGTGGGCTAATGCTAAGCGTTAAACGGGAGATGGTGTTCAAATTCTCTTTCTTGCTCTCAATTCCAGCCATAATAGGTGATTTAGCTGTTGAAGCATACTTACAGAGAGACACTTTTTCACACGGCGTCGGCGTGAGTTCTCTGGATTTATTGGTAGGTTTAGTGTTTACGGTGATTGCAGGCTACTTAGCCATCGTACTAGTAAAGAAGCTCGTTTTAAACAAAAAGTTCCATTACTTCGCCGCATACAGCCTCACTATCGGAGTTATTCTAATAATTTTGGCTCTCTTGGGCATATAATGAAAAATTCGATCGACAAAAAAAAGAAACCAGTTGAATGCTTAAAAGGAAAATCGTAATATGTTGAGACATGGCTTCTCACCCTATCAGTCGTTTTCAGATTCTTCTAATGGTAGCATTGATTGTTTTTTGGGGTAGCTCTTTTGTCGTCGTTAAGGAACTTTTAGGTGAAGGTCTTTCTCCTATTGCAGTTGCCACTTATAGGTTCTTAATCGCTGGAGCGCTTTTCTTGATTGCTCTTTTTGTTAAGAAGCGCTTGGCTCCCGACTACAATCTTGGAGTTAGCAGAAAGGACCTTCTGATTTTGCTTGCACTGGCCTTAACTGGCGTCACCTTCTTTTTCACCGTCCAATACACAGGAATTCAGTTAGCTGGGGCGTCGATTGCAGCTATTCTGGTGTGTCTGCTTTCACCCATTCTCATCACTGTTTTATCTGCTCGACTATTTGGTGAGCGCTTGAAGAAGTGGCAAGTCATAGGCATAATTGTGGCTGTAGCTGGTACTCTCCTAGTAGTTTCAGCTGGTATTCTCAACCTTAAGGGAAACATGCAGTTCTTAGTTGGCACTTTAATTTTGTTATCAACGCCTGTAATGTGGGCAATTTACAGTCTGGGGGGACAAAAAATAATGCAGAAATATGATGCCTTTCTTGTAGTATCTTACGTTAGTCTATTGGGCGGACTGTGTTTAATTCCTTTCTCGATAGCTGACAGATCGCTTTTGCAAATAGTTACGCTTAACACAAACCAGTGGCTAGGCATAATATATCTATCATTCACATGTTCAGTGCTTGGATACTACATCTGGTTCTACGTTCTAAAAAAAGTGGGATCAACTGCAAGCACGTTTCTATTCGCCGAACCGCTAGTCACATCGATTTTCGCTATTACTTTTGTCAATGAAGTGCTATACCCTTCAATTGTTGCCGGTGGAATCCTAATTTTTATTGGCGTCTTAATAGTTACTAGAAAAGGTTGAGAAATCAAAACTAATTCCAAATATAACACAAAAGAACAAAGCTTACTTGTTGAAACTGTTTCACTATTCGCTCAGGAACACGCGCTATAGCGTGACCTTCGATACTGTACCTCAAAGCAAGAAAAAAGGAGAAAACATTGATGTCTATGTCGGCGGAAGAGTTTTCCCAATAGCAAAAGGTAAATTATTGTAAGACTCAAAACTCAAACTATTCAGCTGAATAATTTACCTTTGAAATAGAGGACCAAAGCAGTTGAAGCGAGTTAACGCAATAACCTTCCTAAACTACTTTGTCTCAGGATCACTTACACTAATAATTCCTCTGCTGCTATTAGCGCATAACGTCAACATAGCTGACATTGGTATAGTGCTTTCAATTTTGCCTTTGGTTTTTCTGATATCCCGTCTCTTCTTCGCAGCCATAGCAGACTATGTCGGTTGGTCCCATGTTTTCTTATTAATCAATTGGCCATCAACATTCCTATCTTGCTGCATATACTATTTCGCCTCATCACTACCTGCATTCGCCTTAGGAAAATTCGTTGAAAGCCTAAGAGAATCATCATACTGGGCAGTAAGCCGAACAGCAATTTACCACTTGTCGCCAAAAAAAGCGGGAAATGAAGCAACAAAAAATAACGCAACCATTTGGATAGCAACTGCTTTTGGCGGCGGCGCAGCTGGCATAGGCATCGCATCTTTAGGATTCAATTCCACGATTGCAGTTTTAGCAATTATCTCATCGACAATTGGCATTCCAGCTTTCATGTTGTGGAAAAGTAGCTCCACAATTCCCATACCCAAAACTACACATATTTTAGCTCCTCTTAATCCAAAAGGAAGAACCAGAACATTTTGGTTAGTATCAATTGCAATAATGTTTAACAGCTTAGCAATTTATCCTCTAACTACCCTGCTACTTCCCGCTTTCATGAGTCAACAGTTAGCATACAATTACATTACAATAGGCATTCTTTTCATGTTGTATAACGCCATTTCGGCAATAGCAACGTATCTTACTGTAAAATACTCCTTGAATTTCGCACGTGCAACAGCCTTAACCGTAATCAGCATTGCAGCCTCTTTCTTTTTAGGCTGGTCAACATTTTTCATCGTTTGCCTCTTTGCACTAGCATTTGTTCGTGGATATGGCATCGGCTTCTTTGAACACACTGTCCTCAAAGTAGCAAAAGACAGCAAAAATCTTTCCGTTGACATAGGGCTACTGCATGTACCCATGAGGATTGCAGAATTTTCCTCAATTCTATCCGCAGGATTTCTTGTTCAATATCTCGGTTACACGCCAATATTTCTGGCAACAGGCATATTCTTTGGAGTATACTGCTTCCTGTCCCTATTCATTTTGAAATACAAATAGACGCTAATCGAGACAAAGCATAAAGCCAACTTTGACATCTAACTAAAAATGTCATGACAAAATTCGCAGGGCATTCTCTCATAAAATGGGAGATAAAACTAAACATTATCATCTGGGCAGCTAACTTCTTGATATTCGTTATATTAACCTTGACTAGATCATAATGCTGCTCTATTGCCGGCATATTTCTCCAAAGTCTCATTTCTCGAAACTGGCATTACTTTCTTAGTTGGTGGCATAATTGCTTTTTCAAGCTCTGTTTTGCCAAGCAAAGCTAGGGAATACATTTCAAAATCAGAAGAGCACTGGTCAATTGACACATTAAAGACTGGCGAAAAGAGAGCTAACAAGTATCTGCTACTGGCAATAATCCTCTTTATTCAATCTATAATTAATCTCAGTTTTGGGATACTAAACGATCAAGTATCGAACAGTTAATTAGCAAGTAAAATAAACTTGAAATCAAGGGTAAGAAATTGCAGCATTCTTTTAGTCGAATTTTGTTACCAGTAGATCGGTCTTTCCAGTCTGAAGTCGCAGTGGACACAGCTCTCCTAATATCAAAACTTTTTAGTTCAAAGGTAACGGTCGATGCATGTAGTTTCAAACGCAGCTGCTTACTCTTCCCAACCGAATTTATGTTTCAAGAGATAGTTATGCACCGATAAGTACTGCAACTGGACAGTTTCCAAGAACGTTAATTGTTCCTGCGACTAGGAATATTTGATTCCTGATGAAGTAGTCAACGAAGCGACCGCTAGCTATGTAGAAAACGGCGAAAATCTACTTTCTGAGACTGCTTCCTTGTTTGCGAAGGAAGGCATAATCATAGAGCAAAAACTTGAAAAACAAAACAATGTAGCTGACGCCATAATTGAGGAGACAGCAAATGGGAATTATGACTGCGTCATCATAGGTAATAGTGGCAACGAAGAAGATGAATCTGATCTGCATCTTGGAAGTGTCGCAGCAAGAGTATCAGCAAGCAATTTAACAAATATTTTGGTAACGAGAAAGAAAGCTGATTTGAGAAGTATTATGCTTGCAGTTGATGGCACTGAAAAGGACGAAAAAGCGATTGAACAAACATACATTTTAGCTAAAGCAGCTAAATCAAAAGTGGTTCTTCTAAATGTTCAAGAGAAATCTCTCTCAAAATTTGGACCTAAGATCAAAAGATTTTGGTCTTCAGATTCTCAAGCGTACAACCAGTATGCTCCCTGAGATTGAAGTTGATCAGAAATTGATGTTCGGTGATCCAGCTACTTCAATTATTGAGGCAGCCAAACAAGCCGACGTTGATCTTATCATATTAAGTAGAGGTGGACATGGCAGGTTTAGTAGCCTTCTTGGAAGCGTAAGCGATCATGTCTTGCGTCATGCAACCGTGAGCGTGCTTATCGTCAAATAATTAGCTCATGCATAAACGAAGGTCGTTTCAGGTTTGAAATAACTCTGCAAAAATAATAGAACAAATTACAGAAAAACAAAAAAAGAAAAGGGAATATTTATTTTTTGGGTTTGCGTCTTCTAAGAGCTAAAACTACAACGACTATAACGACAATTATGACAACGACTGCGATCACGATTAGTAATGTTTGGTTGCTGAAAGCGAAGATGATCCTGTAACATTGGCGCTTTGAAGGTAGGTGTACACTGGTGTGCCTGTTGAGTTATCCATCAGATAATAATAGTATGTTCCAGCAGAAGTTGGATTTACTGCGAAGCTGAAGAATCCGTTGATCATCTGTTGTTGTGTGCGATACTGCAGTTAGTGAGCTTGTAGATTTGGTTGTTGATTGCATCAAATAGACAGTCGCATTTGCTACTGGGTTTCCACTTGTGTCATTAAAGATGCCTTGCACGTTTACAACTCCAACTCCATTGATTGTTGGTGGAGAATAGCCTGCTAATTCTAAGTAATGTCTAGCTTGTGAGAGATCATATGGTCTTGCTTTTATCGAATTGTCATAGTAAGGTTGTGTTGGCAACATTGGAGTTGCACCAGCAGTTCCGTAGCCTGAAAGAAGATTGTTAATGATTAATTGTCGTGGAATTGCATAATCAAAAGCTATGCGAATATCTCTTGCTGCTTCAGCTGCTTGTGATGGATCAGATTTGCCTAGTGGAGTATCAACGCCTGTGCCAAAGATTGGGTTCTGCATGTTGTATCCGAATTCTTGTCTGCCTACACCATTCAAATTGATGACTTTGCCCCAAGATGATTGTACTGAAGGAATGTCTGTCTGCATCTGGTAGTTGTAGTCGAGCATATCAACTTCGCCATTCTTCAGAGCAGCTAAAGCGGATGTTTTGTCAGCAATGAAGCGAATGTAGTAGTCTTTGATTTGGAAAAGACCCATGTTCTCTAAGCCAGTTGCGTTCCAGTAGTTGTCATATTTCTGAAGATGGATAACTTGAGCTACTGGATCATAGCTTACCCATTTGTATGGTCCAGTGCCAACTGGACCAGTATAGGTTATGCCGTTTATGGTCATTGATCCTGTGCCTGTGTTGAATGGTGAAGTTGACCAGTCTGCTGGAGCAATGTTTTCGAAGATGTGCATTGGTATGATGTTGTTGGCCAGCGTAAGTATGTAGGGTTCAAAGTATCCGTATGGTTTTCCGTTAGCCAAGACTGGAAGAGTTGCGACAACTGTGTTTTTGTCGGTTGCGGTTATGGTGCCCATTCTGGTGCCGCTGCCTAGTGTAACAGATGTGCCGTTGGAGTATGTGAATTTGACGTTGTCTCCATAGACGCTTTGATAGTAGCCTACAAATTGACTGCCAGTATCTGGATTCATCAAAGCCCACAATGAAAACAGAACGTCGTCAGCTGTGAAAGGTGCGCCATCTTGCCATGTAACACCTTGTCTGCAGTTGAATGTCCAAGTGAAGCCGTCTGCGCTGTGGCTCCAAGAAGTCAGCAAAGCTGGAGTTTCAAGGTCGCTAAGCCCGTTTAATGTTGGCCAAGCTTCTGCTAAACCATCAAAGATTGGGTAGTACACGATTACATCGTACCAGCTGTCTGATTCGGGTGGGTTGAGAGCGTCAATTGATCCTGTGGAACAGTAGGTAATTTGAGTCTTGCCATCGCTGCGAGTTAGCAATTGTGGGTAAGGTTGCGCGTTAAAGTAGAGCCATCCTTCTCCTCCTCCAGTTGCAGGTGTGTACAAGTTGCCTATTGCCGGATTGACCACTACAGGTGCTTGCTTGATACATTATTTGTGATGCAGGCACTTCATTGTAGTAGAGTTGTTGCCATTGGGTGAGAGCGCTTGCTCGGTCACTGTCGCTTGTCGAAGTGATAAATTGGTCGAGCAGAGTGTTGGATTGAGCATTGTTCCAGAGATAGTAGTTTTGTCCTGTCGGAGCAAAGAATGCTGGGTCTCCTCCATAGTAGAGTTGGCGAGGTTCAGGAATTAATCCAGGTGTCCATCCAAGTGCCAAGATGTCGTATCCTCCTTGGTCATAGGTTTTGCCTACCATGTCAGGACTTGGTGTTAATGCGCGGTCGTATACGCTTGTCCAGTCAAGATAAACAACTTTAGCGTTAATGCCCAATTGTTGTAGGTTGCTTGCGAAGACTTGAGACCATTGGCGCCTCAGAAGATTAGCGTTGCCAGGTGCAATTATTGTTACGTTAAACAAGCTTGTGTGTTGCGCTTTTACTTCTGCAAGAGGTGCCATCATAGAAGCTGTCAAAGCGAAAATAAGAATCATCGTTAAAATTTTTTTATTTATGCCCATATGTTATTTACCCCTAAGTCGGTACTCTTCTTTTTGATACTAATATGTATATTAAATTTGCTATAGTCTCTAAAAAATGGTTCATACCTGAGATAATTAATAAATTGTTTTTATAAGAAAGCATCATTCGAAAAAAGTTTTAAGTACAAACAACATCGATAGAGTAAGTAAAGCGAGGATTCGGATGCTACGAAGGCTAAGAGCTGCTTGCTCAAAGCTCAATGTTTAGATACATAGTCAGAAGACTTCTTTACATGATTCCCGTTGTGCTGGGAATTTCAATAATAGCTTTCATAACAATGTACGCTGCTGGAGACCCAATTTCTCTTATTAGAATGGGAAAGCCAAACATCACTGCAGCAACACTTGAATGCTCTGAAAGCATATTATGGATTAGATAAGCCAATACCAATTCAATATTTGAAGTGGCTAACAAACATCCTGCAACTAAATTTTGGCAAATCACTTTACGGTGGAGGACCTGTAAATTCCTTAATTGGACCAGAGATTTGGCCAACTATAGAACTCCAAGTTATTTCACTTCTAATCGCATTTGCAATTTCAATACCAATTGCAGTGCACTCAGCAAGAAAACCATACTCAAAACAAGATCTAACAGTAACATCATTCTCGCTTATTCGGAGTTTCAATGCCAACCTTCTGGTTTGGACTCATACTAATCATTGTATTTTCATTCAGCCTTGGCTGGCTACCTTCTGCAGGAGCCAAAGGTGCAGCAGGATTTTTATGGTGGGGCAACCCGGCGCTTGATGTAATTGCACATTTCATTTTGCCTGTGATAGTTCTTGTTTATGTTTCACTAGCTCAAAACATACGCCTGATTAGAGCAAACATGCTAGAAGTTTTGAGGTCTGACTATATTCTTGCAGCAAGGGCAAGTGGCATTAGCGAAAGAAAAGTGGTCTATAGGTATGCGCTTAGAAACGCAATAACACCTGCTGTTACATTTCTTGCTTTAGCATTAGGAAGCATGTTGGCAGGTGCTCCCATGACTGAATACGTGTTCAGTTGGCCAGGACTTGGACGTCAATATGTGTCGTCGACCCTTGGATTAGACTTTCCAACAATTATGGCAATAACTATGATAATCACAGTAATGACGCTAATAGCCAATCTCATAATGGACATTCTTTACGTTTACATTGATCCCAGAGTCAGGATTAGGTAGATCATATGAATCCGGAAAACAATAAATCAAATTCAGTAGTCAAGCGAAGATCAGCTAGCCAATGGGCAGTTGCATGGCGAAGATTCAGAAGAAACAAGGCAGGCGTATTTGGTCTAATTATTGTTCTCGCTGTAGTATTCATCGGAATTTTTGGAGATTTTCTAGCACCTTATCCAGCTTTTCCTAATCCTCAAGCATTAACTCCATTCTATAACGGTGACGTTCGAACACCTCCAAATTCACATTATCTTCTAGGAACAGATGTTCTGGGAACTGATGTTTTAAGCGATATTCTTCACGGAACAAAATATGCGCT
Source organism: Candidatus Bathyarchaeota archaeon (assembly GCA_963768895.1). GTDB lineage: Archaea > Thermoproteota > Bathyarchaeia > Bathyarchaeales > Bathycorpusculaceae > Bathycorpusculum. The sequence continues at coordinate 70,738 of CAVYJU010000025.1, read as the reverse complement.
TTATGTCGGTGTAGTTGTAACTCTAATAACAATGGCTATTGCCATAGCCGTAGGTGCTATTGCAGGATATTTCGGAGGATGGAGTTGACAATGTTCTTATGAGAATAACAGAAGTTTTTCTAGTTTTTCCATCACTGTTGTTTATTTTAATTTTTGTAAGAGTATTAACATTAGGTGCTGGAGTAGGAACAGCCATCAATTTTCTTGGAATAAGCATTCCGATAGGCTTAACCATAGTGATCCTTGTTTTGGCTATTTTTAACTGGCCGGGAGACGCCAGAATGATTAGAGGCGAATTCCTGCGAGTCCGAGAACTTGAATTTGTCGAAGCAGAAAAAGCGCTTGGCGCAAGCAACAAAAGAATAATTTTTAGACATATATTGCCAAACATTCTGTCATCAATTATTGTTGTTGCAAGCCTCACAATCGCATATGCAATTCTTCTAGAAGCAGGTGTAAGTTTCTTAGGCTTTGGAGACGTCAACACGATGACGTGGGGGCAAATACTTGAAAACAACTTTTCAGACATGAGAGTAGTCTGGTGGGCTGAACTTTTCCCAGGTCTTGCCATTCTCATAACGGTTTTCGCCTTTAACCTCCTAGGAGATGGGCTATCAGACGCTTTGAACCCAAGGCTAAGAGACTGATGGAGAAACACGAAATGACTGAAACACTACTGAAGATTGAAGGATTAAAAACATACTTTTTCACCGAAGCTGGAATCGTGAAAGCAGTCGATGATGTCAGCTTTGAAGTGAGAAAAGGTGAATCTTTGGGTCTAGTGGGCGAATCAGGATCAGGAAAAACCGTTACAGCTCTTTCAGTGCTTCAGATTGTTCCTAAACCTGGAAGAATTGTAGAAGGAAAAATTGAATTCAAAGGCGAAAACCTCCTGGCAAAAAGCGAAAAAGAAATGCAACCGATTCGAGGAAGCGAGATAGCCATAATCTTTCAAGATCCATCTTCCTCCTTAAATCCACTCTACAAAGTAGAAACTCAACTTAGAGATGTCCTGTTGGCTCACCAATCAATGTCCAAAGAAGAAGCCCATAAAAGAATAGTTGAACTCTTGACCTTAGTTGGCATCCCAGATCCAGAAATCAGAATGCGAGAGTTCCCACATCAATTTAGTGGAGGCATGAAACAACGAGTAGCAATTGCAAGAGCTCTAGCACTTCAACCAACTCTTCTTTTTGCAGACGAGCCAACAACAGCACTTGACGTAACTATTCAAGCTCAAGTTCTAGATCTTCTTGAAGATTTGAAGCAAAAGCTAGGTATGTCTCTTGTTATGATTACTCATGACATGGGAATAATCGCAAAGATGACAACCCGAGTAGTTGTTATGTATGCAGGAAATGTTTGTGAAATTGCAAAAACTGAAGACCTATACGAGCATCCCAGACATCCGTATACTGCTCTGCTGCTTGCAGCTGTTCCCCGCCTTGACAGAAAGAAAACATTAAGCATAATTCCTGGAAACATTCCAAACTTGATAGAACCACCTTCAGGTTGCCGCTTTCATCCAAGATGCAAATATGCAGAAAGCAAATGCGAAGAAGCTCCTCCAACTCTTGAAGAAGTTGAGCCAGACCATTTTGTCGCCTGTTATCGATGGAAAAACATTAGTCTCAAAGGAGAGAGCACTAAACAATGACTGATGCAAGCTTCATTCAAGTCAAAAACCTATACAAGTACTTCCCCGTTTACTCAACAGGAGTATTGACGAAAAAGCAAGTGGGACAAGTACATGCAGTTGACGATGTCTCATTTGACATTAAAAAGACAAGAAACCTTTGCATTAGTTGGGGAAAGCGGATGTGGAAAGACAACAACTGCTAGAGTAATCTTAAACCTCATAGAGCCCACATCAGGCGAAGTTATAGTTGATGGCGAAAATATTTTTGAGAAATTTCGCTCAGCAAACAAAGCGGAGAAACTGAAAATTAGACGAAAAATGCAAATGATTTTCCAAAATCCGTATGGTTCTCTTGATCCAAGAATGACAGTATGCGACATAATCTCTGAACCGTTTGTTATTCATGGGCACGTTGCAGAAGGAAAAACGTTGCGAACGAGTCTATGAACTTCTGAAACTTGGTGGGTTTAGAAGAATATCATGCTGAGAGGTATCCTCATGAGTTTAGCGGTGGACAAAGACAAAGAATCTGTATTGCTCGAGCTCTTGCAGTTGAACCAGAATTTATAGTTGCTGATGAACCTGTTTCATCTTTGGATGTTTCAATTCAGAGCGCAGATTCTCAATTTGATGGGTAATCTACAGAAAAACATGGGCTTATCATTACCTGTACATATCTCATGATTTAAGCTCTGTTAGGCAAATTAGTCAACGTGTAGGCGTTATGTACTTGGGCGAAATTGTTGAGTTAGCAGATACCGACGAGTTGTTTGATAATCCTCTTCATCCCTACACTCAAGCGTTAATTGAAGCTGTACCTATACCCGACCCAAAGGCAAAAAATATCAAAGCTCGTTTGCGAGGTGAAGTTCCAAGCCCTATCACTCCTCCAGCAGGATGCCGCTTCAACCCCAGATGCCCACTTGCAACCAAGGAGTGCAGAGAAAAGAAACCAGAACTAATTGAAGTTAAAAAAGGACATTTCGTTTCATGCATGCACCAAAAACAAAGCTTAGAAACTTGAAATCATTATCGCATACTTTGCCTCAAGACTTATCTCTTTATAACAGAACTACAAAAAAAGATGCTATTAGGATGGGACCACCAACTAACAATAGAATTTTGCCCGCAACATTTTGCTTCTCAGTTTCTTCTTTGCGTTGTTTCCAGTCATCCTTGCGATAATAAGGGTTAGTTTTAAGGTTGCCTCCTTGAAAAACAGTTTCCATCGCTCCAGAAGCCCATACAGAACCTAGAGATAGCAAAATTGCGCCTTCAATAAACATTATTACACCAACAGTGATTCTTCAAGTTGTCCCCGAAGAAATAACCTGCATAAAACCAAATCTGTGGTCCAAAGAAGTAGACGGCAAGTACATCCAGAAGTATCAAAACAACCCAAAAACATGCCGCGATAAACAAAAGCTTCATCCACCCGGAAAAACGTTTCGCCATGAAACTCAAGACCGATCTTCAAGCTTCCTATTTATATTGAACCCACTTTGCTTATTTGATTTTCGATCCAATTAATAATTTATTATTTCTGGCAAGACACCAAAAAGTACTTTAGTCTGACTTTCTCATACCCCATTTAATTCTATTCCAAATTCTTTCATGAAAATAATACAAAACCATAGTTATTGCGTTGTATAACGTTCCGAGAGCCACTGCAAGATCCCATCTTGCAGTAAGTAAGAAAGTTGTTAAAATACTAACAACTATGCAAATAATTCTCCATACTATTGATTTGACTAAAGAGCGCTTTCTTGTGCCTTCCATCTTTTTGAATAAGAATTAAACTAAATTAAAGTATTTCTGATATAACCAAAAAACTTCCAAATGCAAACTTTCTAAAGGCTTCAGAAAAAGTGTTACGTGAAAAATTAATTAGCATCGCTAAACAAAGGCACTATTAAGGGAAGCAAGATGCCTATCAACGAAATTATTGACTTGAGAAGTGACACAGTTACGTTGCCAACAGAAGAAATGCTTGAAGCAATTAAGCAAGCTAAGCTTGGCGACGACGTTTACGGTGAAGACCCTACCGTCAACAAGCTGCAAGAGATGGCGGCGGAGAAAATGGGAAAAGAAGCAGCTCTTCTTGTTCCAAGCGGCACTCAAGCCAACTTGACATCGCTCATGAGCAACTGCAATAGAGGAGAACTTGTACTGCTTGAAGCTGAATCTCATATTTACTGGTATGAAGTTGGAGGGGTCGCTGCAATTGCCGGTTTGCTTCCATGGACCATAAAAACAGGCAATGGAGCCTTTGAACCACAACAAATAGAAGCAGCGTTGCGCCCAGAAAACATTCATTATCCAGTGCCTTCTTTGGTTTGTGTAGAAAACACGCATAATCGTTATGGCGGATTAATAGTTACTCCAAAGCAGCTGGAAGCAATCAGTGAAGTAGCTAAAAAGCACTCTTTGAAAGTCTACATGGATGGCGCAAGAATATTCAACGCTGCTGTCGCCTTAAACGTTGATGTGAAAGAGTTCACCAAGCATGTTGATAACTTGATGTTTTGTTTATCTAAAGGATTAAGCTGCCCTGTCGGCTCCGTAATTGTTGGCAATCGAGACTTCATCGAAAAGGCAAGAAAAACAAGAAAATTATTAGGCGGTGGAATGCGCCAAGCAGGCATAATCGCTGCACCAGGCATAATAGCGTTAGAAAAAATGATTGATAGGTTGAAAATAGACCATGAAAACGCCAGATTCTTGGCTGAAAAAATTGCCAAAATTCGCGGAGTCAACATTGATTTAAAAAATGTTCAGACAAACATGGTCACGTTTGATCTTGATCCTTCAATAGATTGCGCAAGTTCCTTTCTGAGATCTTAAGGAAAACGGTATTTTAGCTTTAGCTCAAGCAAAGAACAGAGTTCGAATGGTAACGCATCGAGGAATAGAAAAAGAACACATAGAAACAACAATAAGCGCAATTGAGAGAATCTTAAACAGAAATTAAGGTTGCTTTTTCTTCAGGCATTTTAGTTTTTCTGAAATACCACCAGAAAAGCGCTATTGATACTGAATAAAGAGCATGCTTGCCAAGAAGAAGGGAAGCGCTAAGTAATCCGATGGACATTAGGTAAGCGCCGATAAAAGTGCTTAAAGCGTTAGGAAGCCTCCAAAGTGCAGCGTTAACTCCTGAAGCCATTCCACGTTCATCCTCATCAACCAACCCCATAATCAATGACTGTGACAGAGGACTTGCCATGTTCATTAGAAAAGCTCGAACACAGTAAACCGAACTGGCAATTATGTAACTTCCAGATAGAGGCGTTGCGAACATGAAAATAGTTGATGCTGCCTGAGTAACAACAATAGCTTTCACAAGACCAAACTTCTTTGCAATCGGCGGACCAGCAAGAGTTGCAACTCCAATGACAATGCTTACTAATGCCAAGTATGGGACCACTAACAACGTCTGGAATGCCATATTGAAGCCTGAGCCAAGCAGTCATTAAAGGCACCACCATACCTGCGCCGAAAGCAATTATGGCGCTTGTCAGAACATATTTTGCTAAAACGTTTCTTGACTTTTTATGTGAAGCTTTAGCTTCACTTGATGTTTCTAGTTTTTTTGTTTTTTTGCTTCTGTCAGATTCTTTGACTTTTAGCAAGATAACGGTTGAAGCCAGACTAAGAGCAGCGAAACGTTACGTAAAGCAAGCCATGGCTTATTTTGTTAGAGAACCCTAAAAGTTGAAAAATCACTATCGCAGATATTGCTAAACTTCCAATTCCGAATGCCATGCTATTTGCAAATCCGTAAAGTGAAAAAACGCTGTTTCTATTTTCTGAGTTCTGCGTGTTCTGCTAAGCAATGCGCCGCTGGAGGCGGAGAATGCTGCTTCAGAAATGCCCTCAAAAACCGCTGCGACTAGAAGTGCCGCTGGGTTTATGGTGAACGCGAAAACAGCGATTATTATGCCAGCTATCATGTTACCTAAAATGAGTGTTTTCTTTCGTCCGTACTTGTCAGCTAGCTATTCCTAAGGGTATGCTTGATATGAAAGTAGATACACCCATGGTTGTAATTACTAAACCCATGAAACTATATGACAAGCCTTGGATGGTTGTAAGAAAATAGGATATGTCAGTGTAAAACAATCCGTATGCGACAGCCGGCAGTATCGATTGGATAATTAAGTATTTTGCGTCTCTTGGTAAACCTTGATAGCTGCTAAACACTGTTAAGTTCAATCCGAATTTCTTCAGCTTGTTAGCTTTTGATCCAGAAGCAAACAAGGTAGGAATGATTTACGATTTTGTATTTTTGGTGTTATTATATTTTTTTACTCAAAACGACCTTAGCAGAATGAACAAAACACAAGTCCAATCCGAAACTTGGCTATCTTTCTTCAACAGTATTTTCTAATGTGCCAATTCCTTGGATTTCTATGCGAACCACGTCGCCCGCTTTTAGCCATTTTTGCGGTTTCATAGCCATTGCCACACCTGATGGCGTTCCCGTAGCAATGATGTCACAAGGTTCAAGGGTCATAACTCGACTGAGATGGTAGATTATTTGGGCGACACTGAAAATCATGTCACAAGTGTTGCCGTTTTGGCGGAGTTCGCCATTTATCCATGTTTTGATGCTTAGGTTTCCTGGGTCAGGCAATTGATTTGCCATGGTAATGCAGGGTCCTGTGGGCGCGAAGGTGTCAAAGCTTTTGCCTGGAGTCCATTGGCTGCCTTTGAACTGGAAGTCCCGAGCCGAGACATCGTTTAGTATGGTGTAGCCGAAAACGTAGTTAAGTGCCTCTGATGACGGGAACATCTTTGGCTTTCTTGCCCATGACTATGGCTAGTTCGCCTTCGTAATCAAGTTCCTTAACGAAGGGGCGTTTGATGATTTTGTCGTTTGGTCCCGCAATGGTGTTATGTGGCTTCATAAAAATCACTGGTTCTTCTGGTCGTTTTTCTTTGGTTTCAGTCACGTGGGTGGCAAAGTTTAGGCCCAAGCATAGAATTTTGGGTGGTGAAGCAACTGGCGCTAGAAGTCTTATTTCCTTTAGGGGCGTGGCGATTTCATCGAAGTCGCTGCTTTTCGTTTTCGTGAACAATGTTTCTGCTGTTTTCTGAGCCGTTTGGTCTGCGATGAAAGCCTCTAACTTGCTGGGTAAGTCTGTTTTGAAGCGTTTAGCAAGTGCAGGAAGATTTAACACTTTCTCCGGTTGCATTATGCCATAGCATTCCTTGTTCTTGTATTTGTAGCGGGCTATTTTCATGTCATCTCACCTATTCGCGAAAGGGACCAAATTGTTGGTTAATTGGAAAAAATGGTGTATGAAAGGCTTTGGGTTATTTCTTTCGCGCAATGCTTATTATTCCAAGCCTGGTCTTATTATTTTTTCTTTTTTATCATTTTTGTTCTCAATGTTAGTTTCTTCTTTAGTTTTAGACTTAATTGAACCTGTAGGTTCAATTTTTCGCTATTTTTTGAGTGAAATGGGGATGTTTTGGTTTGTTTTTGGAAAAGCGGGTTTGTTTTGGTTTTTCGTACTTGAAAGTTTGTGAACCATTTTAACATTTAGTGAGGTGTAGGTTTGAACTTGGGTTACTTCCATGGACCATGCAACCTCAGAGCAGTTTTCAATTTAGAGAAAAAACTGGTAACGTAAAACAATTAAAAATGGTTTGCCGGTCACAAATGGAAGAAGAAAATAAGTTTCGAGTAAACGACCTTCACCATGGCAATTTCTAGAGGATGAAGTTCTTCTTAAACGACTGATTCTTGTTTTCTCCTTAGATCATTGGAACAGAATGAAAAAATCAGAATTTACAGAAAAAGTTAACTGAGCAGATAGAATCGAATCCTAAGTTTTTGGGCAAAAATTAAATCTCCAGCAATCCTTAATTGGGGTTATGAGCGACACTGATAAACTTGCTCAATGGCATGAAATCTTAAAAGACCCTACCCGACAAAAAATACTTCTAAAATTGGGTGAGCATGACAAACTGAGTTTCGATGAATTGGTGAAAGAGCTAAAAATTGATGACCAAGAAGAACTCTACGAACGAATTGCAGATTTTAGGCGATTTAGTTACAAAAGTGAAAGATGAGGATTATTCAACCGCCAAAAGAAGGCGTTTTGAAAACATCTCGGCGACCAATATATGCTTACGGAAGAAGGGCATGACGCTGTTGATGAAATGATAGCTTTTCCAGAAATAGAATCTAACACCTACAATAATACTTTGGACAAAGATGGCAAACCTAAACAAAAATCCTGGATTCCCACGATACCCAATTGGCAGATTACAGTCTTTGCTGCCATAGTAATTGCAGCAGCCATAATTACTGGTTTGATATTATTGCATTTTCACATCAACCCACATACTGGTCAGCGTTATTTCTCCCTTTTGCAGTTGAAGGTTTTAGCCATCTTCCAATCAAAAATACCAATACACGATTAAGTTATCGCAGCCGATCTCTTCGGCAAAAGCATAATTAGACTTTCAAACAAATATCATCAAGACAGAATAATCAAACAAAGAACATTTGGGGTACCGATTTGGTAAAGGTTCAGTTTGTGGAGCCACCTAAGGATTACTGGTTCGTCATGGGCGAGTATCTTCCTCCGCCTTACGGGATTCTTGAGCTTGCAGCATATTTAGAAGAAAAGATGAAAGAAGTTGAGATCGAGGTCCTTGATTGCCAAGCTATGTCCTTGGATTGGCCTGGACTGGAAAAGCGCATTAAGATGTTTGATCCGGACATTGTTGCTGCAAGCGGTTTAGCTACCTGCAATGTTTACATCACTGCACGAACTCTGGAACTTGCGAAGAAACTCAAGCCCAATGTTGTCACAGTAACTGGTGGGCAGCACTTTACTGCTTTGGCACAGGAGAGCTTAGAAGCCTACCCTGAAATCGATGTCATAGTTCGTGGTGAAGGCGAGGAAACACTTCTGGAATTGGTCAAAGCGGTGAAAGAGAAATCAAACTTTTCAACCATCAAAGGCATCTCTTTTAGACATGGAAAACAAATCCTCCACAACCCTCAACGTCCACTAATAGAGAACCTTGATCAGTTGCCTTTTCCCGGATATAGATTCGTTGAAGACTTTGCTCATCGCTACCACTTTTCAATGATGGCGGGGTCCAAGGCCAAATATGGAATTGTAGAAGCCTCTAGAGGATGCCCTAATCACTGCAGCTTTTGTTCTCAGTGGAAACATTGGCAAGGTGCATGGCGCCATAAATCTGTGAAACGCATAGCTGACGAAATGGAGTATCTCTATAACAACTACGGCAGCCGTCTTCAATGGTTAACAGATGACAACTTTGGTTTGAACAAACGAACTGAAGACCTCTGCGACGAGCTTATTAAACGAGATTTCTCCAAAGACATAACCTGCTTTATGCAGGTACGATGCGACGATGCTGCAAATAACCCGAGAATTGTAGAAAAGTTGAGCAAAGCAGGATTCACCTATTTCTTATTAGGTGTGGAAAGTCAAAGCAAATCAACTCTTGATAGTTTTCATAAAGGAACTAAACCGGAACACGCGTCCTTGGCTGTGAAAAACCTCAAGCAAAATGGAATATTTTCTCAAGCAACATGCATCGTAGGAAACCGCCAAGATACAGCTGAATCGATAAAAGGATTGAGAACTTTCATTCATGACATTGATCCCGACATAGCCATATTCATGGTCTTGACTCCTTTTCCAGGAACAGACCTTTACGAGGAAGCGAAAAGCAAAGGCTGGATTGAAGATTATAACTGGGCTAATTACGACATGGTCCACGCCACTATGCCTACTGAAACCTTGACAAGAGAGCAGGTCCAACATGAACTTACGGAGTGTTACAAATCGTTCTTTGGCTCACCAAGCAGACTGTTGAAGGGCACTTTCGCAAAGAACAAAATTAAAAGAAGAGTCTACCGCTACATGGCCCGCCAAGGAGTTATAAGACAACTTGAAAACATAGTCTAAGTCAGCTGATTTTATGCCAAAAAAAATAAACTTGCCTATCGATTCAAATCTGCTGTTCCTCCTCGTGCTATCATTCTTCGGGCTTGCGCTCTCTTTCGTATTCGTTTTCATTTCAGGAAAGACCATTGATAATTTTGAATTTCGAAAACCTCTCATAGGCTCGATTTTTGGTCTCCTCTGTGTACTTGGAACATTCGCCTCGATTTATCCAGATGTATGTTCAAGAATTTTTGATTTTGAAAAAGAAACTGGCCATGAAACTATGTTGGGACCGACCATAAGTGGTCACCATCCTAATTGCGGAAACTATTCTGCTCATACCTCAAAATTCAAGGGCAAGATTCTCTGTGCAACTTGCACTGGGTTCACAGTTGGTGCAGCCATCTCTTTAGTAGGCGTTGGTTTATTTTTCTTTGGACCTTTAAGCTTCGGAACCGCACCTTTCATAACTCTTACTCTCGGTGCAATCGGAGTTAGCCTGGGTTTGTTGCATTCGCTTTTACCCGGTTTTAAGGTCGGTTTTTCCCGTCTAATAGTAAGCGCATTTTTTGCCTTTGGATCTTTCCTAATAATTGCCAGTGTGGACAGTGCTTTGCGTAATACTTCCATTGATCTTTTCTTTGTTTTGTTGAGTATGCTATGGCTTGCAACAGATACTTCTCTGTCGCGGTGGGATCATCGCAGGATATGCGCTAACTGCTCATTAAGATCCTGCAAAATAAGTTCATCTTAGCTTGGGCTCGGGCTTTGTCTAGGCCGACTAATCCTGTAGATAGCTCCGGCAATTAACAAAACTCCTATTACTATTAAGACGACATACCAAAGGTTTGATGTTGTTGAGATCCCTGCAAGCGTCAAAACAGCCCACATTATTACTATAATTCCAATAGCTAGGCCAACGATTGCGCCGCCATTCGGAAGTCCGAAGCATTCGTTCTCAGCTCTTCGTCGTTCGTAACGACGTGATTCATAAGTTCCTGTTCGCAAGGAAGCGCCGCATTTAACGCAAAAATCCGCAGAATCATCGTTCAACGTACCGCATTTTGGACAATAAACCATCTACTTCCTTCCCCAAACTGGGTTTGTATGGTTCAGCTAATAAGGTTTTTCATCAATTCACCCGACTAAAATCAAAATTAGCTTTCAAGTCATTAATCACCACGGAAAAAATGCCAACAAAATGATATCAGCTTGTCAACACTACAGTTATATAATTAATCAATCTCATACAAATTGGCGATTTTTTGGCATTTTCAAAGTTTCTTTCAAGCGAAATAATGATTAATTCCTCTGCAGAGCGAATATGGGAGATAATCACAGATTTTAAGAGATTTCCGCTTTGGAACCCATTTATAAGACGGGCAACTGGAGAAATCAAAACTGGGGCTAAAATAGAAGTATTAATTCAGCCTTCTGGAACCAAAGGTTTGACCTTCAAACCCAAAGTGTTAAAGGTTGACTCAAATCGCGAGCTACGATGGCTGGGCAGATTGTATCTCCCTTTATTGTTCGATGGCGAACACGCCCTTATTATTACGCCTTCGAATGAAAGTTCAGTTTTGTTCATTCAACAAGAAAAATTTAGTGGTCTGCCTAGTGCCCTTCACTCGTGGCCTGTTACGGGATACTCAGAGAGGATTTGACGAAATGAATACAGCACTAAAGCTAAGAGCAGAACAACAATAGTAATAAGCATGGCAACTGAAGACCAAACTTCTTGAAAAATTTTACGTCAACCAAAAAGTTCAATTTCATATTCAAAATGGCGGTTCTCAGGTTCAAGTTCGTAATCTAGACCAATCCAGTTTAAAGATCCTTCCATCAATTCTCTCCCTCGTTTCAACATGCTTCCTTCTAAGCTCTTAAGACTGAACCCTATTTGGTTTTGTTCATTTACTATTTTTGCTGATTGCGCAGTTACGTTGTCCCAAGCCCCGATTTCTTCATCAACAAGCCTCAAGCCCTTTGAATCAGAATATGTTCTAAAGAAATGTGCTCCCTGTTCATTTAGAATAAAGACTTTTCCAAGATCAGTTTGTTCAAGTTTACTAAAGTTCAATTTCACTTGAATTCGGTTTCTCTTCATAACATAAGTAACTATTACTGTGCCCTTATGGGGTCTTTTAATAAAGCTAGATTTTATGCCAAACTTTGGAAACAAGCTTCTCACAATTAAGACTGGTCGAACCAAACGCTTGTGCTTCTGGTACTTCAAGCAAAAAAAGTCTGATAATTTTCGAACTCCAGGAATTTTAAGTTTAAGATTTCGGAATCTGTCTCTGGTTACCAGGTCCATAAGAAACTCTTTTCGGATTTCGACGCCGTTTCCGAGCCTTCGAACATAAAGGGAGGACGAGCCTGAAAAGACTGTTTCATCGGAATATTTAGCAATCGGAACTCCAAAACCTGTTCCTTCCCCGATAACGTCAATTCCATCGAAGAGAAGAACCAAGCCCTTTTGTAAGTCGGCTATTTTCATGTTTTGTGGATTAGTATTAGAATAAACTTTAAGGGAAATCGAATCCGAAATGTCGAGAGTGTGTTGGGTAGCTTCCAAGAAAGGTGAATTCTCTCTTTCCTCTGACATTTCCAGCATCCCGAAACTTCCTTTATTGATGTTTAAGTTTCAGCGTTTAGTCTATTTTAAATATTCTCTATTTTGGCAAGCAAGAATTGAAAATGAATGAATTCTACAAGCTTAGAAACCTGTCCTTGATCCCTTTTTAAGGTACAGAAACTAAAAGTACTAAGCGACCTTTAACTTGCGTCTCAGCCAATCTGAAAATTTTCCGTAGACTCCGCCTAGCCCGATTTCCAAAATGGCAGAAGCTGCAAGACCAATTAAGGCAGCATCAAGCGACTTGGAAGTGTAAAGGTACACGGGTGTATAAGCTATGGTCCAGAAAATAGCCATTGCGATTGCATCAACAATGAACTTTTTATTTGCGACAGCTGCTACAATTTTGTTCTTCATGTGTTAGCGTAAAGACCAGAATTAGTTAAAGATTTTGACGACATTTGATAACGCCGAGCGCGTTTTGCTTTAGAAAACGCTGCTGCCTAAATTCTTAGCCAGAATATCATTATGGCGTATGCTACAAAGAAGAACAATCCAAAGGTCAAACCCCACCACGGAATTTTTTTTCTGGAAATGAAGAATAGCATTATTAAAGATATTACTGTCGTCCCGAGAACACTTAGATAAGCATGAATGTCCAATACCCATGTTGTTAATAGCAAACCGATTCCAGGGAACAATGTGGTATACAATACTTTCTCACCAACAAGTGAGGCGATACTTAAGGTGTCTTTGCCTCTAAAACCCCAAATTAAAGCGCTGGCAGTTTCAGGTATTGCGGTAGCAGCCGGAACAACGATTATGGCGAGCCCCATCAAACTAAGTCCAAGTCCCAATGCAATTTGATTCACTAAACCAACCATTTCACGAGCTGCAAAATACAGAATTACGGCAGAAATAACTAACTGTATAATAGCCCCAACTGGCTGAGAAGGAATAATTCTACATACGTATGGCGCTTTTGCATTTTCGATCTGTTCAAGGCTCTTTCTTCGATACATCAAGATTAAATATCCAAAATATGCTGCCAAGAAACCTATACCGAAAATTATTCTAACATTGCTATTGGCGATTAAGGCAGGCACTAAGGTTAAAGGAAATAGTATAGTAACAAAAATGAAGGGAACCGCCAAAGTAGTACTTACATGCAGCGTTTTGTGTTCACGCCTTTTCAACAAAAACCCAACAAGTGCGAATATGCCTACTAGCCCATAAGATAGGCTTGATGCCATAAGCGGCTCGCCAAATATTGTTCCCACGCCTATTGCTTCCCCGCTTACTCCTCCAAGACCAAATACTGCCACAATCAAAACAATTAGTTCAGGAAGCGACGTGAAGAGCGGAGACAAGATACTACCAACAAAAGGACCGCCTATTTTGTATTGGCTGCCGAGAAATTCTATAGCATTAACGAAGAGCAATGCAGATATGAAAACGACTAAAATGCTCAGCAGCAACAATAAGATTAGTTCTATCATAATTGAAACGGGAAAAGAGTTTCAAAGCCTAATATGTTTTTTCATTTAAAGAATTGAAAAAAATGAGCTATGCAGATTGGCGGCTGTTGCCGCACATAGAACAGTCTGTGCAACTACGACATCAATGCTTTCCCCTTTCAATTGGCATCCCCGCAAACACTTTACAGCATCGTTCGCACTTCAAATATTTCCCTGCTTAGTTTTTTTGTCAATGTTCTAGGCAATAAATAAATGATTGGGGAAACCTCAGTTTATTACTTTGATTCGATAAAATGATAATTTAGTATTTTGTCAAATTTGTTGTTAATTTAAATTTTAGTCCGACCAACCAACAACTTTTTGCTTAGCAAAATGCATCACAGTAGAATCGTTTCAGCAAATATATCTAAAGAATTGTTCAAGTGTGAATGGTTATTAAATGAAAAGAAGCAGCGATTGCCAACTGTCTATGGTGACCCACAATTTAAGCTATCTCTTGTAGGATAGAAAATCCAGTCAAGCTGAATGTGACTTCCGCAACTGTTGCAGAGAATCTCCACTTCTTCTAAACCATTCTTGTTGACTTTTGGTTCTAAGATTGAGTATTTCTCTTCTGTGGAGTCTTCAGGAGAGATTACGATGCCACATTGTGGACACGAAATATCTCCGTTTCCATCTATCTTGGTCAAATCTACTCTGTGAGTTTGTTTCATTCTACTCTTCTCCAATTTTAAATTCAGGTTTTCACACTTTTTTGATATATAAGACTATTTGTTGGTTTTTCAGATTTATACCAAAATCTTTACCAAATTTCTGCCAATCAACAGACTTCTGCCCAAAATGTTGAGAAATGAAAAGTCAGAGTAGACCGTTTGGGTGGACTTGAATTAAGATTTAGTGCACACACACAAATCTTAAATCCGAATACAAAACAAAAAGATAACACTAAGGAAAGATTAGATTTGAGCAGAAATATTTGGATTGTCGGAGCGGTGATACTAATAATGTTAATCGCTGTAGTAGCGGGTTTCTCCAGCGGTCTTTTCAATCATGTTTTGCCCAACACGCCAACAACACCAACGTCTACACCTTTTAGCCGGTCTGGAAACAACCTCAATGTTGGTGACACATTTACTTACAAACTGACAGGTTCGTCAGTTGTAGGCAGTGCTGATGTAATAACTCCAGCATATCTCTCACAGGAAAATGAAACAGACTACTATAAAGTCACCATAACCGGAATCAACGGCACACACGTTTCACTAAATACGTTATGGCAATTTCTAAATGGAACTCAAGTTACAAGTTCGCAAATAATTGATTTATCCACTGGAATAGTAAGCGACCCAAACGGTTTTTGGGCTGTTTATACTCCCAACCTTAACGTAAATGACCTGCTTCATCCTAATGGATCTGATAATCTCATTGTTAATAGCACCGACACTCAAAGATTCGCATCATCCACTAGGACGAGAAACTTTTGGTCTACTGAAAAGCAGTCCGTTGACACGAACGACCCATCAGGCAACACAATGCGTGACGATTATTTAGGTGTCTATTTTGATAAGCAAACCGGAATGCTCGAATCATTAACTAATATTCAATTTTATACAAACCCTGAGATTGAAATAACCATCACTTGGCAACTTACTAGTTCAAATGTTTGGGTTGTCCAATAAACAATTTCTGAGAAAAAGCGTTAATTAGTCAAACTTTCAAAAACACACTGCACAAACTAAGCAAATACAGAAGTATCTTCACAAATCAATTTTGGAACAACCAACCGCGTCACATCGTTCGCATTTCAAGTATTTTCCAACCGGCTTAGCTTTGCTAATTAGTTCTGATTTTGAAGAAATCGTGCTTCTAGACAATTCTTGCAAAGTCTGCGCTTGTACTTTGTTCTACCGTATTCTTCGAATTCTCCATGGCAGCAACCGCATATCAATTTGGGTCTCTCTGATTCAAGACGTCTGAGTCTTTTCTCTAGTTCAGTTTTGACTTTTCCATCTTTTTCTTGCTTGAGCGCTTGCTCCAATAACTCGACTGCAAACTCTAAACTCTTGTCGCCAAATTTTTTTCCAAATTCGCTAACAGGTTTTCCCGCTTCAAATATTTTCTTTGGTAATAGGCACACAAAGTTTGCTGGGTAGCCTCTGAAGTTGTTAGGGTCGATAACTGCAAAACGGTATCTTCTCGACCAAGCATTTCTCTCGAATGGTTCAAAGACGACTTGTAACTGATAATCAGACATCATCAACACTTAGAAACATCTGATTAGAATTTAATCTAATATTGCTTACCAACGTATACTCTATAGACCTTTATTGATTGTTGTTTGGTTATTGAAAGAAAGGAAAATTTTACAGACATTTCTAAACCTACTAGCAAACCATTTGCATGTTTGTTTTAATAAAAAAAAAGAGTTAGGGGTTTTTGTTCATCTCGTGGCGTATCCACCAGATGATCCCTATTGTAGCGGGAATTGCGACGATGGCAGCTATCCAAACGAGTATTGTAATCATTGAACCCACTACGTAGTTCAGAGTGTAGGTTGAGATTGCAACATTCCAGTTTCCGTCAACGTAGACCTTGATGGCGAACGCAATGAAGAGCAATGGCGATATTGCTCCTCCTGCTCTTGAAGAGCGTGAGCTTTTTCCGGAGAGATGATATTCTATTCTTTTCTTGTTCAGGTAGTCTTTTCCACCATTGCCAACCTATTACTGCACCTATGATTGCTGGGATTCCGATGAATATGAGTTCCCAGAAAATCAGATGCAGAATAAACGATACTGCATTTCCCATTGTCCAGAGACCCAGAGTTGATGGAACTAAACCTGTTGTTTGAGCATCTCCTAGTAAACCATGAGAAAGACATAGACTGCACCGATGCAAACGCCAAAATAGCCGCTACTGCAAATACAGCAACTATTTTCCAGTGTTTTCTCATGAATTTCTTCCAATCGGAACTTTTTTCAACTCCAATTTCCTCAGTCATTAAATTCCTCTCCTTTCTAGTGTTTCAAACTGCGCACTATTTGATTGCTGTTTGTTCGCTTCTTTCTATCATCTTTCCTTGATCAGGTTGTGTAGAAGGTGGAGTGTAGGTGTATTGTTGTGGATTGTATGGTTGCTGTTGTTGAGATTTCATGGAGAAGAAAGCTATTGTAGCAAATATCCAAGCAATGAATATCAGTATTAAGCCAACGCACGATTATTGTTAGTATGGCTCCCCACCAAAGCAAATTACCAGCTGTTGTAAATGATGCTTCTCCTGATTTCTGTGCAAGTGTATTGAAAGTTTTCTTTAGGTGGGATGCGGCAAGGATATAGAATACGAAAGCAACGACAAGCCCCACGATGAAAGCTATTAAGCCAACTCCAAAGCCTGCTGTTAGTACAAAGATCTTTAAATGTAAAGCCTGTTGCGGACGCAACGCCAATTGTTATTGCTGCGATGGCTACAGCTGCTGCTACTATAGCGACTATGTAATATTTGACACCTGTCAATGCATTTTGGTAGATTTCTTTGTCTTGATAGTAATTTGACTAGTTCCTTCATACCCCTGAGAAACAGAATTACACCGATTATGCCTAATATCCAACCAGCGTAAGGAACAAGGCTGAGCAAAAGCAGTATTGAACCTTCGCCGGCCAAAGTTTTGCTATATTCGAAATTCACATTCATTTTTTTACCTCCATTTTTTTGAAACATACTAGAATGCATGAAGGATATAGCCCTAACATTTAGAATAGCACCTCTAATAACGCTCTAACATTTAGAATGGTAACTCTAAGAGTTAGATTCATAAGCAAAAAACAATTATAGATGAAATTATGCAAACACACCTAGGCTACAGAGCATTCCATATCTTTTGCTATATTGTAAGAGGGAGTTGATTAGATGGCGAAGTCACGAGGAATAAGCGCAGACATACAATCGCCCAGAACTAAGCTGCTTTACTTTATTTATTCTGCTTCAAGCAGTAAAATCAAAGCTGAGCCAGGTGTAAAATCAAGCATAAGTTCAGCCTTGGGCTACAAGTCTGATGGACATTTTCATTACGATTGGAATTACCTAATGAATGCAGGTATGATTGAGGAAAAACAAGGTTATTTTCTCGTGACCGATACAGGTAAAAGAGAATTTGCTTTGCATTCAACGGCAGCCATGAGCAACACGATAATGGTTGTTATGGGAATTGCAATGGTATTTTTCACTATAGGACTTGAACTACAAATTTTGCCAAAGGCAAGTGTTGCTTTTTTCGGGATAGCACTAATTTTTATTGGCTCTTTGTTTTTGGTTATAAGCCGGAGAAACAAACCCGATCTGCCACCTGAAGCCAAAATTCTATTAAAAGAATTGAATCGGCATTAGTTGTTGAGTCAACTTAATTAGGGTCTCGAGGAGTGAACTCGAACCAGCAAGATACATATTTTTTTAAATATAACTCGAGATAAATCGTTCTAGTTCATGTTTGACTAATAAATTAACTATTTTGACGTGAAAATACATTTTTCGATTTGCGTTATCCTCTTATAAGAAATCCTGAATGTGTTAAGTGATTTTGATCCTGCGAAAACGAAGCTAATTAACTTCGACTTGCAGAGATAGAATGTCGGCAACCATATCAGAGTTCTTTCTTGAACATTTGCATTCCGCAGGGTCAAAATCGATAGCTAACATCCAGTCAAACAATTCCGAACTACTATTCTTTTTCTTTATTTGATCGCTCATCTTCTCCCCTCTTTATCTTAAAATTTAAATTCGCCGAAAAAAGAATGGCTTTTCATCTTGTTTTTTTTCTTGGTGTTTAGGTTTTTTCTCTTTTTGCAGTGACATCACCAAGAAAATATTGCTTAGAAGTCACTTATGTAATGTTTCCAAATAGACTATAGTTAAGACAGAATCTCTATAGTTTAGTATTAGCTCCTGAAGAAAGAAAACCTGATTTATACATTGCATAATTAGTCTTGAACGATAGTTAAGGAATCGCTTTGGTTCTTTTTTTCCCTTTATGTACTTTCACGCTGTGTTCTTGGAGTTGTTTAGGGTCTCCGAATATTGCGCCGCAATTTGGACATTGGAAAGTATCGTAGGACATAGTTGGTTGAAATGCTTAGTTAATTTATAATCTTTTACCCTGCTAGAAACGTACTTGTATGTAGATAATGGCGAGTAACCTAAAATGAGTTTTCTTGAGACATATCAATCATGAATAGCTACCGGAGTAGAAGAACTATTATTCTAGAGATTGCGAAGGTTGAACTTTTCTGGCAATGTAATGTACGATTTCGGAAAGCAAAGAAAGGCAATAATTGGTGGTAACCGAGGATGGGACATGAAACCAAGAAAAATATTGCTATTAAGAATATGTACCATAAAGCTTTCAAGTCAAAGAACAGTATTTGATGTTCCAACCCCAATTTCGCAAACCGGAGCTATTGTTATTAAATGGCGAAGACTGAAATTTACTATTTCTCTGGAACAGGAAATTCCTTGTTTGTTGCAAGAAACCTATCTGAAAGACTCGGCGGAAAACTGATACCGATAGTACCTTTCCTCCATGAGGACTCCATTGACACAGACGCTGATGTGGTTGGGCTTGTTTTTCCAATTTATGACTTCAAAGCACCGCCGATGATTCAAGATTTTGTGAAGAAGTTCTCAAAACTTGTCTCAAAATATTTTTTTGTCGTAGCCACTTATGGATTCATGCCCATGAAGGCCCTTAAAAAACTCGAAAAAACAACGCAGTCATGCGGCGGCAAGCTTTCAGGCGGATTCGTTGTATCAATGCCAAATAATGGGATAATTACTGAACAAATAACTGCTAAAAGACAAAAGAAAATTCAGGAAGCTTGGAGCAATAAACTTGAAAAGATCAATGACTATGTGAACGCCCGCAAAGTGGGCAAAATTGAAACAAGCAACATCTTTACCAATTTAATCTTTAATGGTTTGTTCATTAGGGCAACTCCGAAGCTTCTGGGCTTAGCCAAAGAAGTTGCTCTCCGCGGATGGAAGTCCTTCGCGTTTGTCTCAGATTTGAATTGTACTGGATGTGGCATCTGTGCGCAAGTTTGCCCAATGAATAACATTACGCTCGATGTCGGCAAACCCTTGTGGGGAATGAACTGTGTATTCTGCTTCGCCTGTCTTCAGTGGTGCCCAAAAGAAGCTATACAAGCTGGTAGAATCACAGTTAACAAACCGCGGTATCATAATCCAGACGTGAAAATTCAAGATATTATTAAACAAAAAATCTCATACACACGCTGAGATCTTCAATAGCAAGTTTGTGAAGGCACTAAACGAAATAAAGCCATCTGACGCATTCACGCGAGAGGATTCTGACTCCAATTACAAGTAAGAAAAATTTTGATTCAACAATTTTTGGTTATATTCTCTTTAGTTTCTTACGAATCTCAGTTAACCTTAAACTGGCATAGTTAATGACTTAAATACTAAACAGTCGCATTTTCGCTTGACTCAGCAGGGTAGTATTTGAGCGGTAATACCAAAGAATCCGAAAGCAATGTTGAGGATTTGGGTAGAAAACTAGACCAGATTCTGCACCGCCTCGACTTACTCGAAGAACTAATTCTTGAGAAGCCTGAGTTTGAAGGTTTAAGCGCAGCGTTGAGACTTACTCGTATAGGCATTGGTATGTACGGCGAACCTCTCAAAATTGCCGCTCAGACTTAAAAATGCTCAGAATTATCTCAAACAAAACTTAATTGCGCAAGATGAAATTTCAAGATGCATAATCCAAGCTATAGCCGTGAAGGGTGCCCTAAACATCTCAGCCATAACGCGGCAAATCACATCTATGCGCGGTAAAGCAAGCAGACGTATTGTTCGGGAAAGAGTCATGAAACTGCAAGATCAGGGAATTCTTATAAAAAAAGAGGGCAAACCCCCAACATACGAGATAACGCAAAAGGATTGATCACCTATGTGGTCACTTTTGCACAGAACACCTAACTTCAGTGACCACCCTATTAATGTTTTAGAGATGAAAAACATGTCACACGAAGAAAGAAAAGACAAAAAAATGGACCCAGAAAACTTCAAGGAGCTAATGAGCGTCGTTTCAACTGAAATACCTACCATGATCAAAAGCATAATGACCAGTGTCTTCTCTGAAGAAGCAGGAAAAAACATGGGCAAAGCAGCTGCCGCATACTATAAAGAACTCAAAAACGGAGGACTTCCAGACGACGTTGCGGTTAAACTGACACAGGAATATATGCAGACCTTTACCAATATAAGCCAAATTTTCAGAAACGCAGGCGGAGGCAGATTCGGTCATTGGCACTCAGAAAAGGAGGACGAATAGCTCCTTTTTTCTTCTTAAGGTGTTAAGCAATGAGTGAATCTAAACTAATCACCACAGCTTTAAAGTCAACGCCCTACATAGCGCGTTTATCCATGAACTTGCTGTGGATATACCTAACCCTCGGCTACCGAGTGCATAAAACAAGAGTGGCATTTGAAAAACAACTCACCGCACAAGGCATGACTAAACAAGATGCAAAACTGCTAAGTGCTTCCTATGAAAATCTCAAAAACGAAATCACGGGCGCCCTAAGACAAGTCGTAACAACACGGAATTGGTGAATGTAAAATGGCAAACACATGGTTTAAAATGATGGCTTTAGAATTCAAAATTCGTGATTTCATTAAACCTCGTCAAAACGTTGTAGATGAAATAGAGCTAAAAAAGGGATTTCAAGTGTTGGACTTTGGCTGCGGACCAGGCGGCTACGTTCGAGCTGTTTCAGAAGCAATAGGAGCATCAGGTAAACTGTATGCATTGGATGCTATGCCAATTGCACTTGAGATGGTAAAGAAAATTGTAGACAAGCAGAAGCTTGCGAACGTGAAAACAATCGAGTCCGATTGCGACACCGGTCTCTCTGATGAAAGCTTAGATGTAGTCCTTTTGTATGACGTTTTTCACGACTTAACTGACCAAAATGCAGTTGTGTCTGAAT
The DNA here is from genome assembly GCA_963768895.1 of Candidatus Bathyarchaeota archaeon. GTDB lineage: Archaea > Thermoproteota > Bathyarchaeia > Bathyarchaeales > Bathycorpusculaceae > Bathycorpusculum. Next base: position 49,099 of record CAVYJU010000025.1, on the reverse strand, counting down.
TGCATAGAGTGCTAAAGCCGAACGGTTACTTATCATCTAGTGATCATCATCTTAAGGAAAATGAAATTGTTTCTTGCATTGCTAGCTCTGGATTATTTAAGCTCCAAAGAAAGAACAAGATAACATATACATTCTTAAAACAGAAAACGCAAATGAGTCCTCAGAAATAACTGAGCAATGAGTTCCTTAAGATGGTGTTCATCTTTTGATTAGGTGACTGATCGTTTGGCTGGAGTTTCTATGCACGTGACTATTTCTACAATAGCATTTGAGAAATCGGCTTTGCGTCTTCCATCGCAGCTTTTGCATGGGCTTTCAAACATTGTTAAAGTACACATATTTCTATAGTTAGCTAATTCATCCAAATAAGAGTTATATTCATAGTTTAGAGTCAAGATTGCAGACTATATATCCTATGTCTATAATGCTTATTAGTAATGCAGCTCTTTGCTCTCAAAACTGAGGCTAACATTATGATGCCCTTATCGTTTCCATGCCCAATATGCAAAGTTGAATTGGATAATCCTAAAGAATTGCAAGAACATAGAATGAGAAATCACAAAAACGTACTTAGTGAAGTAAGTTTGAAATCTCGACTAAAGTGAAAAGGTCGATAAAATTCATTTTTCCCAGTTTAATCAATTTTATTTATTGAAATTTTATTTAAAGCTGAATGTTTTCTTAGCAGAACATTGTTTGTTGGTAAGTTTCCCTCGAGAAAGAACTTAGGGAAAATTAGTTGAGGGTTTCTTCGTCCAGGGGTCTTTTTTTTGCCTGCGATCTCTCTCCGTATCACAAACTGAACGCGGTTTTAACATATTCCTTTTCATAATCATTAATATCAGTCAATGCCTTTTTTAGAGCTACCCAGCATATTTTATATATAATATTATTGACGAAATAGTTTTTCACTAACCCTAAACAACCAAGTCTTCAATTTTCCATTACTTGAAGTTTTCTTTCAACGATATTTGTGCTGTTCCAAGATTATTTTCATTATTGACTTCAAGAATTGTTCGAATCAAGAATTAAAATTGAAGCTTCGCTCAAAAGTAAATGGCAATTATGAATATGCAAGTTTAGTTTATTGGCTGCGATTTTGATCATAAGTTTATTAGGCGTTACGTATGAAAATCAAGTGATGTGAAAAGTATGGGAGTTAAAGAAAATCTTGAGTTGATGAAAACACTTGATGACGCATGGAATGCAGGACCTAACAGTCCGCTTTGGGAGACATTCAAGAAACGCCATAAAGAAGACGTCGCCGTTTATTGGCCGGCTCAACCTAACCCCACGAGGGGACGACACAACCATGATGTTGAGGCTACTGAATTCTTCAAAACCTTCGACAACCGATTAGTTAACAATCCCTACAAAATAGTCTTTGGTCAAGGAGACCACACGTGTACGGTCGCTGATTGGACTGTAACCATGAAAGGACCTATGAAAGGCGCAGATGGAAAGGTGATTCCACCTACAGGAAAGACCGCAAAGCTTGAGTTCTGCACAGTCGCTACCTGGAATGACGGCGAAATCGTTGAAGAAAGGCTATTCTACGATGTTGTCGGGTTCATGAAGCAACTTGGGTTGTTCAAATAACCACTATCTCAGTCAAAGCCAGATCCGTTGAGGTAAGGCTCGAGAGTCGGCCTAAGCAAAAAACAGTGAATGACCAAACTGAAAAAGTGAGAGACTAAAGCCTTCTCAATTTTAGAAGTACCCTTATCTTTTCCTTTTCAAGTAGAAGCTTGCAAACTAGTTGAATTCGTCCAACTTAGAGACGATATGAATATGGGGCATCTTTTCCTTGAATAAACTTAAGAAGTTCAATAACACTATTAGTGAAGGCGAACTAGTTGCATAAATTGCATGCATTTGTTGACATATTCGTTGAATCGCAACTTATGGATGAGGTTATAGAGGCGCTCTCTAAGATAGATGATGTAGAAGAGCTTTACGAGGTAACTGGAGAATTTGATATTATCACTCTTGTTTCAGCTAGCGACATCGAAGAGTTTAGAGAAGTCCTCAAAAACAAAATAATGAAAATAAAAGGGATAAGAAGCACCGTTAGTTCTGTTGTCCTAAAAGCCCACAAGGGCCCAAAATGTGAAGAATAAGGTCTTTCAATTCCGAATAAAAGAAGTAAGTTGCCTTGTTCGCTAAAAGAACATAAAAAAGCGATTTAGTACAGTATTCAAAGCACTAATGCTCCGTATTTAAAAACCATTAAATTGGTATTAAAGTTATTAGAGCATTCTTGAAAATTTTCATCCATAGGTTATTCCCATTCGGCTCATGAATTCAAGAACTTTCTGATATTCCGTTAAGTATTGCTTGCCCTTTTCTGTCAGGATTAGTTTGGGTTCTTGTTGGATCAATTTCAATCCTTCAAGTTCAGTGAGGTAGCTTATTAGCCGATCAAAGGGTACGTTAGTTTTAAGTTGAACTCTGGTAAGAATGATTTTTTCACTCCTCGCTTCCCTGTTGAGAATTGTAAGAATGTCTCCGTAAATCTTTAATTTGTCTCTGCGGGGAATTCTTTTCATTCAATTTCCTTTTTTGGGTATGTTTCTAATGATGTATAAAATGTTTGATAAGCTACAATTAGGAAAACTATTAATCCAGCTATTCTCAGGAAATAGGCTCCAACGAAAGCTGCATGACTTTCGTCAAGCGACCAAATCAACAAAGAATATTGGCTGAAGTCAAGCAAGAGATAGCTAAGCGGAATCCATATTGTCTTAGCGCCTGGTCTTGACGTGTGGCTTGTTAGAGTGCGAATAGCAAGGTATGATAAGCAAAAAATGTTGAAAATCGTCAGGTAATCTTCCATTGTGTTGAAATGGGGTAAGTCATACAATGGAGCAATAAGAATAACTAAAAAAGAAACAAAGGCAACAGAAAGTATAACCGCAAAAGCGATCTCTAACCACAAGCGGGTTGCTTCTTTTCCTCTTTTAGAGAAATAATAAGCTACTGCCAGAAACGCAAAAGCATACGACTGTGTAAACAACTGGACCCATCGCGTGACATCGACAAAAGTTGGTGATTCAACAAACATTGCTATTCCCATAACAAACGCTGCGCCAAGAAAACTGAAGCCTAATGGCAAGCCAATGGTTTGGCGTTTTCCTGTATAGCGGTAGGGCTTTGTCATAAACCAGACAAGGACAAAGCAGATTACTGCCGAAAAAGCATCTAACAAGCCCAAAGTGAGGTTGTCGATGTTCATATTTTGGGTGACACCTGAATTTGTAATCTTTCGTTCACTTATCGTCATCTCCCATTTTCAAGAAAATAGGGTAATATTGAACCAATATTGTTAGGTAAATACGATTACTTTAAGTAATAAAGATTTTAGCAGGAGAATTAATTTCTTCCAAAATAATCCTGACCCTAAGGCAAATATTTCAAAAATCGCTTGAGGAAAATTTATCAGGGTAACACAATCGCTGAATTATTTGGATAGGTTCGAAAGCTGAAAAAATGTGTTCTCTAGTCTTTCGATCTAAGGATGCTTTGACAAAAATCGTCGACAGAAAAAGCGCTGGTTTCGTGGTTGTTTGTGATTCGAATGGTTAGTAGCAAAAAGGTTTTTCATACAAAAAAGGGGAAATGGATTTTTTGGCAGTTCCATTTTTACGTTCGTTTTCTCAGGAAGGAGGAATTCAGATGTTTGTGTCTCTTATGGTCTTTTGCTAAATAGCAGTACTACCAGCATAACGAGGATTATAATTAACACCGCGACTATGGCAGAGACTGCTGGGGCAAAGTATGTGTCAGCGATACCTGCTGCTTGTGTTGTCGTTGGCGCTTCTGTGGTGCCTGGAGCGTTTGCATAGAAAGCTGCTTCAGAATATGAGGAATAATATGATTCTGATCCTGCGAAGGTTGCGACGACTGTGTAATGTCCTGGAATGTCAGGTGTCCAATTTAGAGATGAATATGCCGCTTGACACTGCTTGTAGTAGTGCCGATGTTTCTGTAAGTTGCCATTAGAGTCAATTACGCTGATTGTAACTGGAACACCTGTTGCGTTTGCTGGGAATGGTTGCTGCATGTAAACGTATTCCATCCATTGCGCTCTGGCTTGCGTCTGAAACGCTGGAACACCATTGGGGAAGTTTGCTGCTACTGCTTGTTGTTGAGTGCCTGCAGAGATGTCAGTTACTGTGCCTGTTATCGTTATTGATGTGGAAGTTGTTACAGCAACATCAGGTGCGGTTACAGTCATTTCGGTTGGTCCTTTGCCCTAAGCGTATATTTGGTTGTCATAAGCGTTTAGAGTTGTCATAACACCGTCAGAGATAGCTGGTGCCACTGGTAACGTCGAAAGCATCAATACTCCAAACTACACTGCCATCAGTAGTGTTCAAAGCTAGTTGCTGTGCATTGTGGAATAGTGGTGGACTGTACATGTGGCCTTCAGGAACAAAGAGCTTACCATCAGCAACTGTTCCTACGGTGAAAGTCCATAAAGGTTCAACACCATAAGGAGACTCATAGCCACCCGCTGGCGTGTGATATTGCCAATTCAGATGCGCCAGTAAAAATGTTGTAGGCATAAACGTCTCCTCCGTAGAGCCATATGTAGATTGATGCCATTAGCGACAACAGCAGTTTGCTCCGAGTGAACTGAATGGACTGGCATTTGGAAGTGCAGTTGGTCCCCATAGCTTTTGTCCTGTGGTTAGACTGTAGCCGGTGACTGACAGTGTGGATTCAGTGAGTTCTACGTATGCTCCGCTTCCAGCCCAATATGCCACCAGTGTATAGGATTGAAAATGGTACTTCAGTTCGATTAACTGGTGCCCATAGCTGATGAGCCGTCTATTGCGCTAAAACCTGCTTCCTCTTGCCAGCCAGGTTGATAGAGGAATTTGCGCACCTGCATTAGTTCCAGTGAGTAGTACTACACTGCTCTGAACTGCTGAAATACCAAGCAAATACGATGGGAAAGTCATACCGAACATAGTTGACATTGTACAGTTAATGAATTGCCATGAAGTGTCGTTAGTAGGTAATGCTTTGATCCATTGTATTCCTCAAGATGAAGTCAATTTGTGCTCCTTGTGGTGGTCTCCACATCCATTGATCTGCAACGGGTGCTCCACCACCGTAGTTAGCTACGTTAAGGTTGATGCATCTGGTTGAGTTCCACATGTTCAGAGTAGGTGAGACCATGTCGCGTTAGTGGAGTTAACGTAATAGCCTATCAAGTTTCCATGTGCATCTTCAGTAAGTGTCATTGCAGGAGTGTTTGTAATGTTGAGTATCCAGTTTCCTGTCATTGCATCGTACATTGACATGTATGAACCGGCAGCCATGAAGCCTGCTGCACGCTAGCGGTACGGTCCATAGGTATGCTTGGGCTCCGTACTGGTTAGGTGTAATCATTTAAGTATTTGACCGCATTTTAGAACTTCAGTTGGTACTTGTATCTTTGTCCATATTGTTTGTCCAGTGTGTAGGTCTACTGCAACCCATCCTTGTGGGATAAGTTGAAGCTCCTGGATACAGAGTGTAGTAGAGTATGCCTTGCATGATGATTGGTGCAAACTTTAGGTTCATACTGCGAAGTTGAATAGTAGTTGGCTGTTTCGCTGCTGCCGAATTCTCCTCCGATTATGCCACCGAACGCTTCAGGCTTTGTCCACAAAATGTGAGCACTGTTTGGTGCAGTAGTATATGGATTATAGTTTCCAGTAGCATTGTACATTCCAGTTGCAGCAAATGTGGATGCAGCAAGACCAAGCCAGTTACCGGCTATCGAATACCAATTGTTGTTCTCACCGTAAATTGGGCGAGTCCAATAGTTGGTTGGTAGTGGAGCTACTGCAGCATATGGTATTGGCTCCTGTTGCACTGTAAAGAGTAAATATGTTGCTTGTGCTTGGTTGGTAATAGTCGCCAATATTCGGGTCAGTGGAATGGGAGTCCCAGCTGGAAGTTGTTGCCTATTAGTGTTTCTCCGCCAAATTTCATCTGGAAAGTATAGTTGCCGACCACGATAGGTGTGTAAGTAGTGTATGTTCCTCCAGTAGCATCGGATGTGAAATGGTCCTAATGTTTCAGTGGTTCCATCAGGATGTGTAACTACTACAGTCATATTCGTCCATCTGTCACCGTACTGTGCACTCGCTGTTGGTGGTGGTATGATTGACCCAGAAGTTGACGTTAACTGTTTGTCCCACGCCGATTGGATTAGGTGAAACGCTTATGAAAGAATATGTTGGAATTTGCCATGGCAGGTGTGTGTGCACCTGCATTTGGTAACTAACATCATTGAAGCTGCCATTGAAAGTGTTAAGAATACTGCAATCAGAAATAGCCATAGTTTTGTTTTTTACAATTTTCATTTTTCTTTCTCCTTTAATTTTGTTTTGCATTGAGCAAAAAACTTAAGTGTTCTTGCTCAATCAAGCATTATTTTAATAAAACTTTTTACTTAAGCGTCGCTCACGATAGGTGAGTGAAGAATAAATAACATTTTTAGGCAAACTTGTGGTGAATGAGAATCGGTTGGGGAAACGCAAATGTACTCAATGGGGGATACGTACGAGTTGAAAAATCGCCCACGAAAAAAGATTCAAACAAAGGGCCGCCTGAAAATTGTCTAAAAGAGACAAGCGAAGCCACGATCGAAACCGTTTGTCGCGACGAAGAATATTTTCTTGAAACAACCGGGGAAATTAAAGAAATGGAAACGAGTCACTCAAAAATAAGAATTGTAAATACAAAAAACGAAACGGTCAAGGTGAAATTAGCAGAAGATCCAAGAAAACTAGTCTACTTTGCTCATGTTTGAAAAATCATTTCCATTGAAACTACAAGATTACTAAGCAACCAACATCGTATCGCATTAGTGATTGAATGACAAAAATACAAGAGGAAACTGGAGTTAATCAAAATTTGAAAGTTGAGGGAGTACAACATTGAAATTTGCAGATGTAAAAAACACGTCTGTTCTATAGAAGAACTATAAGATTACGACATTTTGAGAGAGAGCATAAACAATCAGCAAATTTTATCCAAAAACTAGCAAATTCAATGTTCCTCTCACTCACGTCACACCGGACAAACTTCAGTAACACTTTTCTATCGCGGGTCTGAAGAAATACTCAGAAAAATTGTCCGATGACGGGTTAAACCCGTACGCTTCATAAAATCAAAAACCGCATGGTACTCCAAATGCCAAAAAGTTGGTCAATCACGCTAATGAAAAGGTCATCTTCTTTCAGGAGCTAAATGCTACATTCCAACTTTTGGGTCCGCTGCTTATTTTTTGCCTTAAATTTCAAAATGGCTGTAATTATGATAGCTATTACAGAAAACGTTAAAGCACCTTCAGTTATGTAAACTAAGCTTGCGGAAGATGTTGACGTATCAATGCCTGGAGCGCTTGTTTCGCGACCAAGGTTTTCCTCAGTGTTATTGGATGCAAGCGACCCATCAATAGTAAAACAAATTGTTCTATTATCTAACCCAATATTGTGGTATGAACCTGGAAATTCGTATCTAGCGTAAACTGTAATGCTGTGTGGTCCGCTTCGCAAATCTGGAATAGCCTTGTATCCAGTAATGAGGTAGTAAGAGAATATCGAGATAGCAGTTTGGCCGTTGGAATCAATATATTCTAGAGGTACAGGTGCTAGTTGAACGTCTAATGTTGTGTTTTGTCCGCCATCAATGCTGTAAGCGTATGTAACTTTGGACTGTTCAGGTTTAAGAAAACTCTTAACTGAGAAGTTCAAAGCTAGAGGTTGAGGGGTATGCGTATTGTTAGATGGAGAAGCAATGTTGACGGGTGATACAAGGATGAAAGCTTCACCATCAGGAGTATATTGTGCAACTGCAATTTGATTACTAGCTATCAGTGTCGCTGAAAGGATAACTATAATTGAAAGCTTCATCATTTGCACTTTCAATTTATTTTTCATCCCCAACTAAATTCTTTTTTTGTCTCTCAAAAGAAATCTAAGCATTACACCAATTTTGATTCTGGGTCGACCCAAGAACAGCTTATCTAACTCTTCTCATAGATTGGTAGTCCTGTCTTAGTTTTGAACATAGAGATGAAAATTATCCCAAGTCCCAATCCGAACGCAATGTAAAGATCGAGCATCATTTTTCACTCCTTTCTTATTATCGCTCCTTCTACAATTGGAAAAATAAACGCGCGCCCCACACTTAAGCTACACTCACGATATGTGAGTGAAGAATAAAAGACATTTTAAGACAAACTTCCAGTGCATGAGAACAATTCGAGAAAAATATGAAGCGACCAACAGCGAATATCTATACGTCAGAAATCGCTTACAAAAAGTAACTCAGATAAAAGAGCACCTGAAAATCCTTCTAATAGAAAAAAGCAAAGGCACAACCGAAAACGTTTGCCGTAGTGAGGATTACATTTTTGAAACAAGCAGAGACATCCAAGAAATAGGGTTATCTGCTATTTTTCAAATTACTAGAAAAAATATACTTCATGGAGCGCAACCGACATTCATTCAATGAAAATAGATCGTGATTATTCCTTAATGCTGAAGTGAAAACCAGTCGCAAACGGTGAATTAGATGAAAATTAGAACCCAGTTCATAATAAGTATGGCTATTTTTAGCGTCGTTATACTATTTGTTGCAGCTTCAGTTATTGTAACAAACCAGCAAATAGCGCAGCTCGATAAGAAGCAGAATGTTTCTGAGAAAATTGAGCATGGGACAGACGAACTAAATATTCTTTCAAGTCAATATTTTCTTTTTCAACAGACCCAGCAGCTAACTTTATGGCAATCAAACCTTACCTCGATTTCAGATTACCTTTCAAGTCTTAATTCTTCCAATTCTGAACAACAAACTCTAGTAAACAACGTTAGAAGCGACTTGGGTCACTTGAATGGAAGCTTCAATAATTTAGTGTCATTTCTTGAAACAACGCCTCAGAATGTAAGTGTAAGGATTATGCCAGAATTTCAGAATGATTGGAATAAAATAGTGACTGCTCATCAGACTTTTGCTCTCAGCGTTTCTCAGCTGTCGGAGTCTCTTCGGAGTCAAGCAAACCAGTTGAGACTAGCTAATACTGGGTTTATTACTGTTGCTTCAGGGATTTTTGTCGCGTTCTTCCTTACGATCTACCTTTTAGCCTATAGGTTTCAAAAAAGACTTCAAAAACAAGCTGAGCGTTTGGAGAAGTTGGTCGAAGAGCGAACTAAGGAATTAAAGGATGCTGAACGAATGGCTGCCATAGGCGCGACGGCGGGTATGGTGGGTCACGACATCCGCAACCCGCTGCAGGCTATGATCGGCGACGTCTATTTTGCAAAGACAGAGTTAGTCTTGTTGCCTGAGAGCCATGAGAAAAAAAATGCCATAGAAAGTCTGCAAGAGATTGAAAAAAACATTGATTACATTAACAAGATTGTAGAGGATCTTCAGGACTTTTCTAGACCTCTAATTCCGAAAATCGAGGAAACTGACCTTGAAGAAATAATCCATTCCGTTTTAGCCTACTTGAATGTGCCGAAGAACATAACAATAAAGAATTATATTGAAGGGGATTTTCCCAAACTTAAAGCTGACCAATCGTACCTTCAAAGAATACTTACAAACTTAGCCAACAATGCGATCCAAGCCATGCCAAATGGGGGAAAACTTGTCATAATTGCTTTTAGAAAAAACGGCAAAGCCAATATTAATGTCGAAGACACAGGCGAAGGCATACCCGAAAATATTAGGAGTAAGTTGTTTACGCCGCTGTTGACAACGAAGTTGACGGGTCACGGGTTTGGTTTGGCTGCAGTTAAAAGGTTCACGGAAGCAATGGGCGGAACTGTAACTTTCGAAAGTGAAGTCGGCAAGGGAACCAAATTCATGGTCGAACTAGTCCGATTTAAAATTTAAGTAAAAACAGGTCAGGTTTTTGCATCTGCCCTATCTCAGCGGTGAAGATTGAATTCCAAATTTGATAAAATTGGTATGATGATTTGATGCGAGACATTGATATAAACTCGATAACAGGAATTTCTAGTGACGATGCCTCACGTAAGTTGAAGGAAGAAGGCTATAACGAATTACCTGCTGCTGGAAAACGAAGCATTTTTGGCATAGTCTTTAGCGTAATCTAAAGGATCCAATCTTTCTACTACTCGTCGCAAGCGGCAGCCTGTACTTCATACTTAGGCGATGCCACAGAAGGCCTAGTACTGCTAAGCTTTGTTTTTGTTGTCATAGGAATTACAGTTTACCAAGAGGAAAAAACCGAAAAAGCACTTGACGCATTGAAAAGTCTTTCTAGTCCAAGGGCTCTTGTAATACGTGATGGCGAGCAAAAAAGGATTCCTGGCAGAGAAGTAGTCGCCGGCGACATTCTTATTCTATCAGAAGGTGACCGTGTCCCAGCTGATAGTCTTCTATTAACATGTAACAATCTTTTGGTTGATGAAGCACTTCTCACTGGAGAATCCGTTCCTGTCCGCAAAATGGCGTGGGATGGCGAAACGCAATCTTATCGTCCAGGCGGTGACGACTTACCATTTGTCTATTCTGGAACACTTAGTCATTCAAGGGCAGGCAATTGCCGAGGTCAAAAGCACTGGTCCTAAAACCGAAATGGGAAAAATTGGCACTGTTCTGCAGAAAGTTGAAGAAGACGAAACAAGGCTAAAAAAAGAAATTAGCCAAATTGTGCGAAACATGGCCATCATTGGTCTAACCTTATGCATTTTAGTAATAGTTGTTTATGGATTTACCCGTTTAGATTGGATAGATGGCTTTTTAGCCGGAATAACCTTGGCAATGGCAATATCTACCTGAGGAATTTCCAGTTGTACTGACTATTTTTCTTGCTTTAGGCGCCTGGCGAATGTCTAAACATAATGTTTTAACCCGAAAAATGCATGCAATTGAAAACTTAGGCGGAGCGACAGTTCTTTGCGTTGACAAAACAGGCACCTTAACTCAGAACAAAATGTCAGTTAGCAAGTTGTTTGCAAACGGCAAATCTTATGATGTACAGTCATCAATGAAACTGCCGCCTGATTTTTGCCATGAATTAGTTGAGTTTAGTGTTTTAGCATGCAAAGAAGACCCCTTTGACCCTATGGAGAAAGCCATAAGAAGCTTCACCGAAGGAGAATTTGCAAAAACCGAACATGTTCATGATGACTGGAAGCTTGTACATGAATATCCACTATCCAAAAAACTGCTTGCCATGTCAAACGTCTGGGTATCACCAAGTGGCGAAGACTACATTATTGCGGCTAAAGGTGCTCCAGAAGCAATAGGCGATCTCTGCCATTTAGACGAAAAGCAACTAAAAGAATTATCAGATAAATGTTCAAACTATGGCGAGTGAAGGTCTTCGTGTACTTGGAGTTGCAAAGGCATCTTTCAAGAAACCGAATGCTGCCAGATCAACAACATGATTTTGTCTTCAAATTTATAGGTCTTGTTGGATTTGCTGATCCAGTCAGACCAAATATTGCTGAGGCAGTCAAGGAATGTTATAATGCAGGCATACGTGTAGTTATGATTACAGGAGATTATCCGCTTACTGCTCAGAATATTGGTAGGCAAATAGGTCTTAGATCGCCTGAAAACTGCATTACTGGACCAGAACTTGACAAGATGTCTGATGAAGAATTGAAAGAGCGCATAAAAAACGTTAACATTTTTGCTCGAGTGGTTCCTGAGCAGAAGTTTAGAATTGTGAATGCCTTCAAAGCCAACGGTGACATTGTAGCGATGACTGGTGATGGAGTTAATGATGCCCCTGCCTTGAAATCCGCAAATATTGGCATTGCAATGGGCGGCAAAGGCACCGATGTTGCCAGAGAATCGTCATCAATGGTGCTAGTTGATGATAATTTTACCTCAATTGTTAGCGGCGTTAAGATGGGCAGAAGAATCTATGATAACTTGAAAAAAGCCATTGCCTACATCTTTTCCGTTCATATTCCAATTGCTGGAATGTCAGTTATCCCAGTTCTGCTTGGGCTGGCCCTTAATTCTATTTCCAGTGCACATAGTTTTCTTAGAGTTAATTATTGATCCTGCATGCTCAGTGGTTTTTGAAATGGAAGAGGAAGAAGCAGACATAATGAATAGAAAGCCCAGAAGCATAGATAAGAGATTGTTCAACAAGGAAGCAGCGATAGTTTCCTTCGTTCAAGGCGCCGTAGTGTTGGTAATTGTAGCGCTAATATTCTTCACAGCAATCAATAATGGACTTGGGGAGCAAACTGCTCGAACCATGGCTTTTGCAACAATAGTTATGTCAAACTTGGCTTTGATTTTAGTTAACAGGTCCTGGGAGCACACGATAATAGGTACTTTCCGCAAGACGTAACAAAGCGTTCTGGTGGGTACTTGCAATCGCATTAATTGCTTTAGCTCTCGTTATCTATGTTCCACCGTTCAGTAGCGTGTTTAGTTTCAGTGCTCTTACACCGGTTAACCTCTTAATCTGCATTGGCGCAGCAGTCTTCAGCATAGTCTGGTTCGAAATATACAAGGTATTAAGAAATAGTCGACCCAAAATTAAGAACTTACAGCGAAAATAACAATCAATTAATGACTGCGGTTATGAGCCTTTGCATCCGGGTGATTTAATAAAATGTTTTTCGCCCTAAAAATACCGTTAATTTGTGGTCAGAATACCAAAATAGGCTCTATGTTTGCAATTGGACACTTTGGGCTAGATAAAACCATCGTTCGTCTTTAAAAAGAAAAAAAGATGGAATAGAGGCTTATTTTGCGTATGCTTCGACAAGGTCGCGTGCTGTAATAATGCCTATCAACTTGTCGTCCTTGACGATTGGTAATCGTCTTGCGTGTTTTAATGCCATTGTGGCAGCGGCTCTGTGAACGCTTGTGCCTAGCGGGAATCATGATTAAAGGCGATGAACATTCCGGTCCTACCTCTGTGTATAACGCTCTTCCTGTTGCTAAGAATGCTGTGAGTAAATCGCGTTCAGTAAATATCCCAAAGGGTTCTCCTTCGCGGGTAATTATTACACTACCGATGCGCTGTCTGCCCATGATACGAGCTATGCTAATTACGGGTGTCTCTTCATCAGCAGTAATAACCTCTTTTGTCATGAAATCATCAACCTTGACCTCAGTTTCAGGAACATCAGGCAAACTCTTGATTAGATCCGAAGCGGTTATGATTCCCTCAAGCGTTCCAACGTCAAACACGGCAAGTCTACTTTTTTTATTAATCATGAGTCGGGCAACTTCTTTTATTTTGGCATTAGGAGAAACAGCAGATAGTGGATATGACATCACATTCTCGACTTTTTCGTTCTCCTAGAAACAATCCAAGCGCTAAGACCTTACTTAACAAATCCCGCTCAGTAACAATCCCCACTGGTGTATGATACTTCACGGCGATTAGGCTCCCAATATGCTTCTGACCCATTATTCTGGCGGCTTCATCCAACGAAGCTTCTGGAGCTATGGTAACAACATCTTGGCTCATTATCTCCTTCGCCAATCGATAACGCGACAAGTCTCGTAGATACTGCTCATAAGCAATGTCAACGACGCCTGGCAACTTCCTTTTTATTTCTTCTTGAGGTGTCGCCAAAAAAATCCCTCATCAAAAATAATAGGTAAGACGCCTAATTAAGCGTTTAATGGTAGTACTTTACTCTTAATGCAAAATATTATCAACCTCAAAAGTAATCATATTATAAGCAAATGAAAGCAATTGTGTGCCTAAAATACGGGTCTCCGGATGTTCTCCTTCTTAAAGAGGTAGAAAAACCTGCGCCTAAGGACAATGAAGTATTGATAAGAATATATGCGGCAACTGTAACGGCTGGGGACTGTGAAATTCGAAGATTCAAAATGCCTATTTGGTTGTGGCTATTGGCTCGCATAGGATTTGGTTTCAGGGGACCAAGGAAAAAAATATTAGGACAAGAGCTAGCAGGAGAAATTGAATCAATAGGAAAAGATGTAACCCTATTTAGGAAAGGTGACCAAGTTTTTGCCGTACCGGTTTTGGATTAGGTGCCTACGCCGAATACACCTGTTTGCCAGAAGACGGAACGATTGCAATAAAACCAACAAATATGACTTATGAAGAAGCTGCCGCCGTTCCAACCGGTGGACTTACAGCATTGCATTTTCTCAGAAAAGGAAATATCCAAAGCGGCCAAAAAGTTTTGATTAATGGGGCAGGTGGAAGCATAGGTACATTTGCCGTGCAGATTGCCAAATCTTTGGGGGCTAAAGTGACTGGAGTGGACAGCACGGGGAAATTGGACATGCTACAATCGATTGGTGCTGACCAAGTCTTTGATTACACTCAACAAGATTTCACCAAAAGCGGTGAAACCTATGACGTTATTTTTGATGCGGTAGGCAAAAGTTCGTTTTCCAAAAGTTTACGATCGCTAAAGAAAAATGGATTCTATCTTTTAGGAAACCCTGGATTATCACAGATGGTTCGAGGGCGATGGACCTCAACGATGAGCGACAAGAAAGTAATTTTTGGAGCTGGCATCGAAAAAGTTGAGGATTTAGTTTTACTTAAAAAGCTGATTGAGGAAGGGAAGATAAAATCGGTTATAGATAGATGCTATCCATTGGAACATATGGTCAAGGCTCATAGGTACGTTGAAACGGGGCTCAAAAAGGGAAATGTAGTTATCACAGTTGGAATATAGTAGCAAAACCTGACAAAGTAATTTGCAAAACAAGCTTTCCTGAAAAGACTATTATTGGCTTATTTGTCTAAAATAACTTCAAGATAAGGCTAAAAGTGCTGAGGGCAGGATTCGAACCTGCGAACCCCTGCGGGAAAGGATTTCCCATCTGGAGCCCATTGGAGGCCAAATGTTAGATCTTGAGTCCTTCACCTTTGACCTGGCTTGGTTACCTCAGCGCAGACTTTTCTGGGCTACAGACTTTCCGTTTGCTTTCTTATTAATCATTTGCCCTTCCATGTTGCGTCTTAAACGATTTTCTCCAAGTCAACAATGAAACGTTTATACACATTCAATCCGCCCATCCAGAAGCTTGGGTTAGCCACGTCTAAGCCGACAATTTTGCCGATTTCCAATGGTGACACACTGCTGCCTGCCGACAACGCCTTTACCAGCTTGGGTACAAACGCTTTGCCCTCCTCCAGATACCGTTCGTAGAGGGTGTAGACGAACATTTGGGCGTAGACGTAGGGGTAGTTGTAGAAGCGGTAGTTTGCCATGTAATAGTGGGGTTTCATCGTCCATTCGGCTTCCATTTCCGGGAACCATGAGACTGCGTCACCGTAGATGCGGTCGCGCGATTTGGTCCAGTGGCTACAGATGGTCTTGTAATCTAAGTATTCGTCTTTCAGAATAGACTTGTAAAGTGCTTGTTCGAACCAGACTCGGGCAGTAACTTGGAATGTAGTCATTCCTGCTTCATCGAGAACTTGGCACAAAATTGCTTTTTGTTCTTCGATCCGATTTTGTTTCGCTAAGAAGCAAATCTGTTAAGAGTAATTCGCCAAAAATTGATGCAGTCTCAGCTACCGTGGACGGAACGCTTGTGTTCAACAGCGTTTGGCTTCGAGACATGTAATAGTCGTGAGTTGCATGTCCTAATTCATGGGCTAATGTATAGACGTCGTTAAGAGTGCCGTTAAAGTTGTCAAGGATAAATGCTGATTTACCCTGATACCAACTTGCACAGAAGGCTCCGTTGCGTTTCCCAAACCGGGGCGTTGCATCGATTCGGTGTTTTGCAAACATTTCTTTTACTGCAGTTGCATATTCTGGGTCAAAACGGCTATAAGCTCTCACTATCAGGTTTTTTGCTTCTTCAAATGTAAACTTTCGTTCAGACGCATCAGGCAAGGGTGCAACGATGTCGTGGTTCCCAAGCAATGGCAGACCCATCAATTTAGCTTTAAGCTTTGAGGTAGCGACGATAATTTTCTGCACCGTTCTCAATTGCCCCAAGCAAATTCTCAATTATTGCCTGCTCAGTATCGTTATTTATTAGGCTTGATTCCATAGGCGAACGCATATTTTCTGCGTTGGGAAACGGTTACCCAATCATTGCAGATATTGCGCAAGGCTGAAGAAAAGATTTCCCCGTCTCTGCCAAGCAAACCGTAAATTGCGCGGTTCGCCGATTCCCTTGTTGCACGGTCAGGATGAGACAATAAACCATTGGCTTCGCCGTAACTTAAGTGTCTTTTTTTCGCCCAAGACCATTACTTCGAACATGCGGGTGTTGAGCCATTTGCTCTGCAGTTCCTCCCAAGCTTGCACCCCGAACTGATCTTTTTCGATGACAAGCTGCTCCTCTACTTCGGTTAATTGGTGGGGTACACGCCTCTTCACTCGCTCCAGCATATGTCGGTACTCAGCCAAAACTGGTTCCTCAATCAACTCAGGCTTAGCTTTCACAAGCTGCACCTAACTCCAAAGAAAAGAACGCTAACTGCTTTCCAAGTTGCGCCTCAAGCTTGCTCACCCTATCATAAAGCGCTTGTACTTCAGGCAGCGTCATGTTAGCGGAAAAAGATAAGCCTGCAAAAAGTGAAATGTCGCCCGTTTTTATATAGAAAGATTCCAGTTCCCTGAAGGCAATTTAGCAGATTTGTTGGGTCAAGTGTAGCTATTTTTCCTCGATACTTCTTCTCGAAGGCATCAGCTAAAATTTTAGTTTCACTAATGGCTTTTTCGATAGATGGGTCAGTGGCGCTGGGATATAGTTCTGTTAAGTCCCAATGTTATTTCATGTTCTTTGTTAGTCATAGATTTCGCCTTACACTAAACTCGTTGGGTTATTTTGAGTTTGCCATTTTTCATTCAGGTTTGTAACTACCGCAAAAGTAAAAACGATGCATCAACGATACAATATAGGAACACGCATGCTTACAGAGCACAAAATAATCCTTGGCAACAGCCAACAAATGCTCGAACTCCAAGATGGCAGCGTGCACTTGATGATTACATCGCCGCCGTATCCCATGATAAAAATGTGGGATCACCTTTTCGCCGAAGCTGACCCAAGAATCGGAAAGCTTTGGCAGAAGTTGGAGACAGACGCAAATGAAGAAACCGTCCGGCAAATCTACGATGGCATGCACGATTATCTCAGGAAAGTTTGGCAAGAAACATTCCGTGTTCTCGTTGACGGTGGCATAGCATGCATAAATATTGGTGATGCAACACGAACAGTTAATGGCAGATTCCAGCTTTATCCTAACCATTCAAGAATAACTGAGATTTGCGAAAAAATCGGTTTCACCACGTTACCCTATATTTTATGGAAAAAACCGACAACCAAGCCAAAATACAAAGGCAAAGGTGCATTTTTGGGTTCAGGTTTTCTGCCTCCTAACGCTTACGTGACATTGGACTGTGAGTTTATTTTGTTGTTTAGGAAGGGGAATCTTCGAAAGTTTCCGCCTCACGATGAACTTCGGTACGAAAGCGCGTTTAAGAAAGTTGAGCGGGATGAATGGTTTAGCCAAATCTGGTCTTTGAAAGGAACCCGCCAAACAATAAGCGAACTGGAGAGAAGAACAGCTGCCTACCCAGACGAAATCGCTGAGCGGCTTATCAAAATGTTCAGCGTAAAAGGCGAAACTGTACTGGACCCATTTCTTAGGTTCAGGAACAACCACAAAAATAGCCCTGCAAAACGAACGAAATAGCATCGGATATGAAACAGACCAAAACTTGCTACCTGTTATAAGTAAGAGAAAATCGAGTAACACTGCAATCTGAAATAATGCCACTGAGATAGAAATAATCAACGCTGAAAATAACATCTGACTAGTCTTGGCAACTTTTTAATATAACTTATAGAATAGCAATGCAAAGGTTTTGCTATGGGTAAAAGTGATCCAAATGATGACCCTTTAAAGTTGGGAAATGTTTCAAAAAGGTTCAACTTATCAAGTAAACGTGCGAAAGGCAGAATTGCTAAAGATCGTTTTGCGTTTGATCAAACTATGCAGGGGCATGATTGCAGGAAGATTCGTGAGGGTGGCGATTTTGTTGTTCAGAAACGTGATTTCTTTGGGAACAAAGTTGGTGAGCCCACAATTTTTGAGGTTAAGACGGGTAACTCGCCGTTATCTGAGGCGCAGGAAAAGAGAAAGCGTCAATTGAGAAGTCGCTACAAAGTCGTTAGGTACTAGTTATCAAGTTTGGATTAATTATCAGTTGTTTTGTTATGCGGTTTCTAGTTTGTTTTCAACTTCGTATTCCTTCATTTTGGGTTGTGGCGTCTCAAAAGGGTAATTGCAAGTTTTGGAATGGTTTGTGTCCTCTTTCGCATTTTGCCATAAGAAAACTGTTGATTCTGAAATTGTAAGGTACGCTCAAGTTTCTTTATTTTTCTGTTTGACTCTAACTTGAACGCCAATCTTACTATTTGGGAATCTGACTCTTTTTCCTTTTGAATCTCATTGTCAAATAATGTCAATATGTAGACTTGTCATATTTGTCAAATATTGTCAAAAATTGTATCAACCTGCAACCAATTCAAGCTCTGAAATCAAAAAAGCAACCTAAAACAAGCCCTAAAAAAATTGCGGCAATCCACACACATTCGAGCCTTATGATCAAACACTGCACAAATCAATAAAAGCGTTTTCTCAAGTCACTAAACCGCGCCTAAACCGAGTACTGTCTTATTTGCTGGTTACAGTTAATTTTCTAAGTTGTTTTGGATTTTGCTCTTTGCAACGGCAACAACGCAAAGTTTTTTTGATGCTTTGCATCTAGGAAAGTTTAAGCAACCTTCAATTTAGGGTAGATACGCATAAAAAAGTTTATATGTAGGCTATGTAGCTGTTTGTTGTGCTCTTAGAAAAGTTAACTCAACCCTTTTTCAAATTGGATGATCCCATTATTGAAGGAGATGGAAGTTTGAAAACACTAACAAAATCACAAAATAATAAATTTATGGAGAATTGAAAAATTGACCAACATTATCCAAAAAGAAGATATCCATGATTTATTGAAGACTTTTTTCAATGAGAAAGGCTTGGTAAGGCAGCACCTTGACAGCTACAACGAGTTCATCGACCATGGCTTACAAGAAGTTGTTGATGAAGTCGCTGAAATCCCCATTGAAGTTCCAGAAAGCCCCTACAAAGTGAAACTTGGGCAAATTTGGGTTATTGACCCTCAATCAAGAATTACAGGTCCATACGTCACTGAAGTAGATGGAACAAAACATGAAATTTACCCAATGGAAGCGCGACTGCGAAACTTAGCGTATTCGGCTCCTATTGCACTGGAAATGACTCCAGTAATTGATGGAAGAGAGCAAGACACCGAACTAGTCTACATCGGCAATATTCCTGTCATGCTAAAATCAAAATTATGTTTCTTATCCCAGCTTTCAAAAGAAGAACTTATTGCAGCTGGAGAAGATCCAGATGATCAAGGCGGATACTTTGTTGTTAACGGTTCCGAACGCGTCATCGTCGCCATGGAAGACTTAGCACCTAACCGCGTAATAGTCGACATAGACGAAAAAGGAACCTCACCGGTTTATCAAGCAAAAATTTTCTCAACAACCGTAGGCTTCAGAGCAAGAATTGAACTTAAACTCAAATCAGACGACGCAATCTACGTCACCATGCCGGGAGTTCCAACAGAAATCCCCTTCGTCGTCATCATGCGTGCTTTAAGCTTGGAAAAAGACAAAGACATTGCAGAAGCAGTTTCTCTTGACAGCGAAATGCAAAGCCAACTTGCCGCATCATTTGAAAAAGCCATCGGTGTAGACACACCTTCAGACGCAATCCTATTCATCGGAAACCGTGTAGCCCACGGACAAGTTGAAGAATACCGTTTACAAAAAGCAGAAACAGCACTTGACAAAAACTTCTTGCCACATCTTGGCAGAAGCGAAGCAAACCGAAAAGAAAAAGCAATTTTCCTAGGCGAAATGGCTTACAGAGTTATACAATTAAAAACTGGAAGAAGGCAACCAGACGACAAAGACCACTTCAAAAACAAACGTCTGCGCCTCGGTGGTCCACTTCTCGCAGACCTTTTCCGTGTATCATTTAGAAACTTAACTAGAGACATAAAATATCAGCTTGAACGCATAGGCGTTAAAGGACCAATCATAACTGTTTCAGCAGCTGTTCGCCCAGGTATCATAACTGAACGTTTCCAGCATGCCTTAGCAACTGGCAACTGGGGAAGAGGCAGAGTCGGCATTACACAACTATTGGACAGAACAAACTACATCTCAACCCTAAGTCACCTGCGCAGACTCCAATCACCACTAAGCAGAAGCCAACCTAACTTCGAAGCCCGAGACTTACACCCAACTCATTGGGGACGTTTATGTCCAAACGAAACACCTGAAGGCTCCAACTGTGGCTTAGTCAAAAACCTCGCATTATCCGCATCCATAGCTGTCGGCGTAAATCCTGACAAAGTAAAACAATTACTTTTTGAAATGGGATCTGTTCCAGCAGGAGAAGCCAGCCGCGAACTACGTATTTCAGGAGCTAAAGTTTTCGTTGACGGAAACATAATTGGCTACTGCAACAACCCAAAGGATATCGTGAAATCTTTCCGAGAGAAAAGGCGAGCTGGAGAAATCTCTACAGAAGCAAACATTACATACTTCTCAAAGATGCAAACCGAAACTGAAGAAGTCCATGCTAACTGTGACGAAGGCAGAGTCAGACGCCCACTCATAATTGTTGAGAACGGTGAGCCAAAACTTCAATCTAAACACTTTGAAAAAATCGGTTTAGGCGAATGGACTTGGGAAGACGTAGTCAAAAACGGTTTAATTGAATATTTGGATGCTGAAGAAGAAGAAAATGCCTTCATCGCCTTAACTTTCGACAAAATTGAAGAAGCAAACACCCATGTTGAAATAGCCACTTACACCATTCTTGGCATCTGTGCTTCAACAATCCCCTATCCAGAACACAACCAGTCACCACGTAACTCATACCAAGCAGCCATGGCTAAACAAGCCTTAGGCGTTTATGGCACCAACTTCCATCACCGAGTAGATTCACGCTCACACATACTGCATTATCCACAAGTTCCAATGGTTGAAACAGAATTAATGGAAGTCATGGGTTACAAACAACGCCCCACAGGACAAAACTGCGTTGTTGCCGTGCTAAGCTTCGAAGGCTACAACATGGAAGACGCCTTAATCTTTAACAAAGCATCCATAGATCGTGGCTTAGCCAGATCCACATTCTACCGAATCTACGAAGCAGAATGCCGCCAATACTTAGGAGGATTAAAAGACAAATTCACTGTTCCAGAACCAGGAACCCGAGGCTACCGAGGAGAACAATACTACAGGCTTCTGGAACCTGACGGAATAATCAGTTTAGAATCACAAGTAGTCGGCGGAGATGTCTTAATAGGAAGAATAAGCCCACCTAGATTCCTTGAAGAATACAAAGAATTTGAAGTTAAAGGACCCTCAATGCGTGACACATCAGTAGACATGCGTCCATCAGAAACAGGAACCGTCGACGGAATATTCATCACAATGTCAGGCGAAGGCAGCCAACTCGTAAAAGTACGAGTTCGAGACCAAAGAATTCCAGAACTCGGAGACAAATTCGCTTCACGCCACGGACAAAAAGGAGTCATAGGCTTAATTGTGCCACAAGAAGATTTGCCCTTCACAGACGAAGGAATTGTACCAGACCTAATAATCAACCCCCATGCCATCCCCTCAAGAATGACCATCGGTCAATTCATCGAATCACTCGCAGGAAAAGCAGCATCAGCAAGAGGTCGACCAGCAAATGGAACACCATTCTCAAACGAAGGACCTGATGAAATACGCAAGAGCCTAGTAAAACTCGGCTTTAGCCACACAGGAGGAGAAGTCTTCTACAACGGCACCACAGGCGAAAAATTCGTCGCAGATGTATTCGTCGGTGTAGTTTACTATCAGAAACTTCACCACATGGTTGCTGACAAAATACATGCCAGAGCCAGAGGACAAGTGCAAATGTTAACAAGACAACCCACAGAAGGCAGAGCAAGAGGTGGTGGTCTCAGATTCGGAGAAATGGAACGAGACTGCTTAATCGGACACGGCGCAGCCATGCTGCTCAGAGACAGACTTCTAGAAGAATCAGACAAGTACACGCTCTACATATGCGAAAACTGTGGTCAAATCGCATACTTTGACATGAAACAAAGACGCTATGTCTGCAGAATATGTGACGAAAAAGCAAAGATTTCACCAGTAATCGTATCATACGCTTTCAAGCTTCTACTGCAAGAGCTTCAAAGCTTTGCATCACACCAAAATTAAGATTAAAAGAGAAGGCATAATCATGGCACAGGAAGAATACATTCATAAAATAGTTGATGAAATTTCATTCGGTTTAATTTCACCTAAAGATCTCCGTAAACAATCAGTCGTTGAAATCCAAACTCCAGACACCTACGACGAAGACGGCGCACCAATCACAGCTGGCTTAATGGATGGCAGACTTGGCACACTTGAACCAAGGCAACGCTGCAAAACCTGCGGCAACACAGCCATTCGCTGCCCAGGACACTTTGGACACATAGAATTAGCCGTACCAATCGTACACATTGAATTCACAAAAATTATTTTTGATCTTTTGAAAGCAACCTGCCGCAGTTGCGGTCGCATACTCTTATCCGAAGACGCTTCCAAAAAGGCACGTGCCCGAATTGAACGGTATAACGAGCTTTTAGGAACAATTCCAGATGAAATTTACAAGGAAATAATGACTGAAATAAAAGCAAAACAATGTCCCTACTGTGCATCCGCACAATTCAAGATTACTTTTGAGAAACCAACAAAGTTTATTGAACAGACTGAATTAGGCTCCGAACCACTCACACCAAGCATGATTCGTGAAAGGCTTGAACGTGTATCAGACGAAGACCTTGAAATCTTAGGTTTTAACCCGAAAGTTGCACGCCCTGAATGGATGGTTTTGCAGGTTTTGCCGGTACCTCCAGTTTACGTTCGGCCATCTATCACATTAGAATCAGGCATTCGATCTGAAGACGATTTAACCCACAAACTAGTAGACATCATCCGCATTAACCAGCGTCTGAAAGAAAACATGGAAGCAGGTGCACCAACACTCATCATTCAAGACCTCTCAGAACTACTGCAATACCACGTTACAACATACTTTAACAATGAAGCATCAGGCATTCCGCCAGCAAGACACCGAAGCGGCAGAGCATTAAAAACCCTCTCACAAAGACTCAAAGGAAAAGAAGGACGATTCAGAAGCAACCTTTCAGGCAAACGAGTTGACTTTTCAGCACGAACAGTAATTTCTCCAGACCCTAACCTTGACATTAACGAAGTAGGCGTTCCAGTCGATGTTGCCATGCGCTTATCCGTTCCAGAAAAAATCACTGCATGGAACATTGAAGAAATGAAGAAGCTAGTAATTAACGGTCCAGAAACTTATCCTGGAGCATTATACATTATCAGGCCAGATGGCAAACGTATCCGGTTAGAATTCGTTGTAGATCGCACCAAAATCGCTGAAGCCGTAGAATTAGGATTCATAGTTGAAAGGCACCTAAAGAACGGAGACATTGCAATCTTTAATCGGCAGCCTTCTCTTCACCGCATGTCCATCATGGCACATTACGTTCGGGTTTTACCATACAAAACCTTCCGTCTACACCTATGTGTCTGCCCACCTTACAACGCAGACTTTGACGGCGACGAAATGAACCTTCACGTACCGCAAAGCGAAGAAGCACGAACTGAAGCACTTTTGCTAATGCAGGTCCAAGACCAAATCCTCTCACCCAGATTCGGCGGTCCCATCATCGGCGCTATCAGAGACTTCGTCACAAGCGCATACTACTTTACAAAAACTGGAAACTACCTGACCAGAGGCCAAGTAAACAGGCTACTGACAACAACAGGATATGTCGGCGAAATGCCCGTACCCGAAATAAAAGAACCCCAACCCATGTGGTCAGGCAAACAAATATTCAGCCTCTTCCTACCAAAAACCTTGAATTATGTTCTTAAAGCCAACATTTGCCAAGGCTGCACCAAATGCGAAGAAGAAGAATGCAAACACGACGCTTACGTAGTGGTCAGAAACGGCCAGTTAGTCTCAGGCATCATCGACAGAAAATCCATCGGTGCTGAGCAATCTGAAAGTCTGCTTCACAGAATAATCAAAGACTATGGCACTCAGGCAGGACGAGAATTTCTAAACAAGATTACCCATCTCTTAAAACTGTACATTTCAATGCGAGGCTTCAGCTACACCTATGAACAACTAGTTCTCTCGCCAAGAGCTCGCAATCGCATGGCAAAAACCATGGAGCGCATCCAAAAGAAAATCGACGAACACATCGAAAACTTCCGCAACGGAACCCTCCCACGATTGCCAGGACAAACCATAGAGGAATCCTTCGAAATCTACGTCATGCATGAACTTGCAGTAGCCAGAGATGAATCAGGCAAAATAGCAGACGAAGACTTCACACTGGATAACGCAGGCATCGTCATGACTCGAGCAGGTGCAAGAGGATCAAGCCTAAACATTGGTCAAATGGCTGCTTGCGTTGGACAACAATCAGTCCGAGGCAAACGTATCTTGCGAGGTTACGCTGGAAGAGCATTGCCACACTTCGTAGATGGCGACCCCAGTCCAAGAGCAAGAGGCTTTGTCTATAACTCTTACCAGACAGGTTTAGACGCGATTGAATTCTTCTTCCACGCTATGGGTGGCAGAGAAGGTCTAGTCGACACAGCCGTCCGCACACAACAGAGCGGTTACATGCAAAGAAGGCTCATTAACGCACTTGAACACATTCGACTCGAATACGACAGCACTGTGCGTGACTCAGCAGGCGACATTATCCAGTTCAGATATGGCGAAGACGGTGTTGATCCAGCAAAAAGTGATCATGGCAAAGCAGTAAACGTAAGCCGACTTATCGACCAAATAAAAATCGGCGAAGAAAAAGGCGAAGCTGCATCCACTGAGGAAATCAAGAAGCAACTGAAACGCGTTGAAGGTCAGCTTACCCCGATTTTGCTGAATCAACTCAAAATCGGCTTCGCCAAAAACAAGCTTACCAAAAAAGCTGTAGAAAAAGCTACAACTTCAACAGCTGAGCAGTACAAGCGTGCTTTGATGGAGCCAGGTGAAGCAGTAGGAATCGTTGCTGCTCAATCAATCGGTGAACCAGGTACACAGATGACTCTTAGAACCTTCCACTACGCTGGTGTCAAAGAACAAAACGTCACCTTAGGCTTACCAAGACTCATAGAAATTGTTGATGCACGTAGAATTCCTTCAACCCCAATCATGACCATCTACCTGAAGGTGAACATGCGAAAAGCAAAGAGGCTGCAGTTGAAGTTGCAAGAAACATAATTTACACTTCAGTTGAAAACTTGGCTTCAGCAATCTACGAAGACCCTGTACGCGAAGAAATTGTTATTGAATTAAGCAAGTCAATGATGGATGACCGAGCAATAACCATGGATGAGCTTAAAGAACGATTGGAACTACAAAATGCAACAGTCACAATCACTGATTACACAGTGCAAATTAAGCCAAAGAAAGTTGAGCAATTAAAAAGAATGCTTGGCAAGATCCCAGGTTTCCAAGTTAAAGGTGTACCAGACATTAAACGTGTGCTAGTCACTGAAGAAAGCGGCGAATGGGTAATACGCACTGACGGCTCAAACCTCTCAAAAGTCTTAGAAGTCAGAGGCGTAGACACATCACGAACAACAACTAACAACATTCACGAAATTGCGAAAACCCTCGGTGTAGAAGCATCAAGAAATGCATTGGTGAATGAGGCAAAAGGCGTCTTGGAAGATCAAGGCTTAGACGTTGATGTAAGACACGTTATGCTGGTAGCAGACATGATGACTACAACAGGCGATGTGCAGCAGATTGGCAGACACGGTATCAGCGGCAAGAAAGCAAGTGTCTTAGCGCGCGCCGCATTCGAAATTACAGTGCCAAACATTGTTGAAGCAGCCGTGAAAGGTGAAAGTGACCCATTGGCTGGTGTAACAGAAAACGTTATAGTTGGGCAATCAATACCAATCGGCACAGGCTTAGTAGAACTGTACATGTCAACATTTGACAAACAAGTAAAACAAGGAGGAAAGACAGAAACATGATAGATATAGATAAGGCATTAGCGTCAGCAGTGAAAACAGGCAAGGTATCCTTTGGATCCAACGTTGCATTGCAAAACGCAAAAACAGGGAAGGCTAAGATGATTGTTTTAGCCTCTAACTGTCCAAAAGACATAAAAGAACAGATAGAATACTATGGAGAAATCTCTAATGTTCCCGTGGTAACGTACAAAGGTGGCTCAATGGATTTAGCGGAAGTCTGCAAGAAACTCTTCATTATTTCAGCCCTAAGCATCCGCGAAACAGGGGACTCAGATATTCTCAAAATAACAGAAGAACCTAAACAAGAAGATTAAAAAATGGAGGAAAAAAACTGACAACCGGCATAAAAATCACATGCGACGAAATGCGATATATCGCATTGTTTGAAAGCATAAGCGGCGCCAGCGTAAAAGACTGCATTGTTGATGAAATAGAGCAACGAGCAATATTCATTGTCAACCAAGGCCAAGTGGGCGTTGCCATAGGAAAAGGCGGCAGAAACATCCACACTCTTGAGCGAATGACAGGCAAAAAACATGAAATCATCGAGTACAGCGAAGACCCAGTTACATTCATGAAAAACGCCCTAAAACCTGCAGCAGTTAGAGAAATACGTGTCACTGAAAGAACCGACGGCAAAAAGATGGCAGTTATAACTGTCAACCCCAAAGACAAGGGCGTCGCAATAGGCAAGAACGGCAAAAATGCTGAACGTCTGCGATTTTTAGCAAAACGGTATTTCGATATTCAGAACGTAAGCATCACCTAAGCAGTCCGAAACTGGCTGACATAGGCGATGAAACGTCGCTGACTAAATCGTTTATTGTTAAACCTAACTATCAAGTATCTCCAGCCAGATTTTTTTGGCGGAATTTTTTTTGGGCTTGTTTTAGGTTGCTTTTCTGGTTTCGAGCTTGATTTGGTTGCAGGTTGATACAATTTTTGACAATATTTGACAAAATATTACAAAATATGACAATATTTTACAAAATTTGACAATGGAGATCTAAAAGGAAAGTCACCGCAAAAAAGGCTTTGAAAGAGGAGGATTTTGAGAGAAAATTTTTTCTAATTTCCTTTTGGCTATTTTTGGTTTGGTGTTATGGCTGAATTATTCTAGGTTTTCAAAATTTAGTTCAAACAAATTTAAAGGAGATTGCTGATACTTTTTTTTCTATAAATTAAATGATTGTTTGAAGATTGAAATGTGTCAAGAATCGAAACATCGTATATAATTATCAAAAACGATTCTTTAAGACTAAGGAGAAAGGAGAAGGCAGAATTATTATGACCTGCAAAAATTTTAAGAAATGTAGCAACTTTCAATTAGGTAAATACGAATGCGACCACATAGGCAAAGACTGCCAATTATCAGGGATTCTGATTAAAAATGTCAACTAAAAATAAATGCTCATGTGGGTCAACTGAGACAAAAGTTATCATAGACAGTAACGAAGCCTTATTGGTGGTTTGTTGTCAGTGTGGTGCTATTTGTTCTGAAGGTTGGTTCTAAAATCTTTTAAGCAAGGGTCTATCCTTCTAAAATGGCATCCGTAGTAGGTTGACAGGCGTAAACATAGCTGTAAAAAAAGAAAGCAGATGGAAAAGAAAAGATGTTAAGAAAGCAGTTGCTAGAACTAAGAAGCGAAATTACGCTCTTCGAATATTAACTGTTAACAACAGCTTCAATAAATCTGCTTGGTTTGCCAAATTTTCTCTTAAGAAACACTCAAAAAAGAAACATCGGGATTAAAAATCCTTCTAAGACCAAACTTAATGACACTTTCATGAATTCTAAAATCTTTTAAACAAAGTAAGCATACAACAATCATGGATAAAGAAAAAACTTTAATGTTTCACACTACAAAAACGAGAGTATTTTTAGTTGTCATTGGATTAGCGTTTTACTCATTATTAACATACCTCTATTTAGTTAAAATGATAAATCGTGACACTTGGTCTGGCTTAGGAGTTCTTGACCTCTTTATTGTTATAGTAATAATTGTATTATTAGAGCGAAGGAAAAAACAGACCCCTTTTTAAAATGCCCCTTGACCCTAAGCATATAGCCCGAAAAATGTGGAGAACCAAAAATATGCCTAAAGAACGTAAGTTCAAAAAAGATTTCACACCTAAGCAATATCTGGCATATTTAGAAAGGAAAGCAAAAAACCCTAACGCGCTAATTGAAGAAGACCGTCAAGGAGAAACAAGGAATACTAAATAAAAATTTCAAATAAAAAAATAGAATAAATTTTAGGAAATTTCTAAGATTGAAAAATCGCCTATGTAGTTTTGAGTTTTTTGGTCATTTTTTGGGTTTATTTTACGATTTCAAGCGAATTATACTTCCCAAAAATGTCTTAGTATGGGTTTGTTTGTCTCAAGTTCTTAGAATTAAACAATGAAATCAAATATTGCAAAAGTCATTAATTTTAGCTTAAACAGCGGTTTTCTATCTAAATTCTTATAGCCCCATGTTGCATATTTACAGAGGGGTTTACATGGCTGAGTCTCGCGAAGATGAAATCTACTCAACAATGTTTAGTTCGCTAAAACATCCAGTTAGACGCAAAATACTTCGCATGCTTGGAATCAAACCTATGACTTTTATGGAGATGGTTGAGGAACTTGGAGTATCGACTCCACATTTGACTTACCATCTTGAGAGTCTCGGCGAACTAGTTTCTAAAATGGATGATGGCAAGTATAAACTGTCGACTTTTGGAACAGCCACTGTAAGTGCAATGAAAGGTGTAGAGGAAGTTCATGAAGTTGAACCAAAACGTCGATTGATGACTTTGGGGTGGAAAGCTATTTTTGGGGTACTGATGGTTGCAGTCTTGCTTTTGGCAAGCGTGGCTGCCATTCAATATGCCAACGTAAACAACCTCAACACTTCGGTAAACCAGCTTTCTAATCAAAAGAAGACTCTTGTAGCTGAAAATGCTTTTCTCACTTCCGGATTAGGCGAAAACAGAACAGCCTCTTTTTTGCAAAATGTAACGCAGATAGACATTACAAGTTACACGACTACATTACTTAGTAACTCGTTGGCGTATAGCACAGATTTGGCTGGTATCCCTGAACAAAACATACAATATTCACTAAAAAGCACTGCAAGCACTTTAACTGCAAGTTTTCGGTTCAGAGAAGGTCACTTTTCACGTTATGCTCTTGATTTTGGAGAAAGTGCACCTATTTTCGCGCAGACCCCAAGCACGGATATACTGCAACAAGCCAAAAACATTCTTGCCCGCTATCAAGCATACTCACAGGATTCATACCTTACAAACATGACTAACCTCATCAATGCAGTTAATGCAACCAATAATGAGCCGGTGCAGGGAAACATGAAATTGCAGATGACCGCCTCAGGAAACATCGTTACGTTTCTCTGGATGTATACTCAAGACGGGATTGATTTTCAAGCAAAAGGTGTAGAGATGGTCTTTCAAAGCAACATTTTAACCACTATGACAGACGGCTACTTCTTATTCACCATAGGAAGCACTAGCTTAGCTACTTCGAGGCAACAGGCCATAGATATTGCTCAAAACTACGTGCCAACTCTAACTTGGACCATTGGGGGCGAACAGGTTTCTCATTTTAGTGTCTCAGGGCAACCTTTCTCAGTTCAACTTGTCCCTCATACACGAGATGATTCGTTAGCGTTGATTCCTTATTGGTACATTGAAATGAGTTTGACTGCGACCTATGCAGGCGGCATAAATGAAGTCACCGTTGGAATTTACGCTGACACTGGCAAAGTTGTGGATGTACAAATGTTAGCCGGCACAGGAGCATAGCACACTAAAAAAATAATTTAATCGCTTTCTTCTTGTTCCTGAAGCTCTTCTTCGTTTTCTTTCTCTTCAACAGGTTCAGCAGCTTCTGCCTTTTGCACATCAGACGACAAAATCATTGTAATTAGTGCTTTCTGGTCTACTTCTGCTCTTGTTCTCCAATCAAGAAACATCAAGCCATTATCGTCCTGTCCTAAATAGCCATAGCGAATGTACCTCTCGATGTTCAAGCCGATTTTCCAGTTAGGCATTTTCTCCATGAGCAGTTTTTCTACATCTTTTCTTGGTGCCTGCCCTTTCTTACTGATTATGTAAGAGATCGTTATGGCCAAACCTGCTAAATCGTCAATGCGCCAACCCATTAACTTATCTTTTGTCGCTAAGTCTCCTCTCAAAGCAACGTAGAATCTTGCTTTATCTAACTCTTCCACAGTTGGCTTTTCCGGTGTTTTCTCTTCTTCAAAAATTGTTTTAACCTGCAAATCTAATGGTTTGAGATAGTCATCAAGTAAATCAAGCACTTTAGGGTAATCTGAACCCAACGCTTTATGCAGTTCCCAGCCTTTAACGCCTGGCTTCTGGTGTCGTTTGTAGAAGAGCATTTGTGTCGCTTTCTTGATTTTGCTGCCGTAAACGCCTTTCTTGCTCAATCTAATTCGCCTCTTTTCCATTTTTGCCAATCTTCACATGAGACAGCAATGGGAACGGATATTGACTGCTGAGTTAAAAGCTCTGTTCTGGGCTGATCAAAAGGCGCTATGAAAACTTCTTCCTCTAACCTGTCAATCTCCAAAGTTGCATAACCATAAGTAACCAAGAAACTTGTCAAGAAGGCTCTTTGAACTGTCTCTTCGTAAGTTTCAGCCCCAATAAAATCCCAATAGTGAATTTTACCTTCAACCCCTTTTTTGGCAACACAGTTCTTAAGTTCTTCCCAATAATGGGTGAGTTCAGATGAGAATTCAACGTCACTTAACACTCGTTGCTTAATTAGTTCCTCTCTGCTTGCAAAACTGTTTGAAACTACTGCAGGCTCAAGTTCTTTCCATCTTTCATTAATCGGCGCCAAGGCTTCCCAGTAAAGGAGTCCCTGTGCTAAAGTGTTAATGCTTATTTGTTCAAACTCAATTAGTGGATTCCAAGCTTTCAGAAAAATGTTAACCATTTCCTGCTTGCCAGTTTGCAGGATTTTTTCTTCCAAAAGAAATGGATCAGTGTAGAGCAAAGTTGAGCGCTGTTTAACCCATTCGCTTTGGATTTTGATAACTGTAGCTAAATGATGGAGCACTTCAGCATCAAGTTTTAACTCTTCAGGGTCTTGCCAGTGTGGAAAATACTCTTTGACTATTTTGATTATTTCATCAATGTTTAACGTAGAAAGGTTCTGCCGTATGGTTTTCTATTGCGATGCACATTTCAATTATACGTTCAAGTTTCTCTTTGCCCAGTGTCTTTTGATGTTTTGTTGCCTGCATCACGCTACAACCTCGCTTACAACTGATTTTCCTTCAAGATTTTGAACTGTAATGACGTTGGCATCCTGCTGAGCAAAAGTGATTTGGCTTGGAGTAATTACAACGTATTGAGCGTTTGCATCTTTAATCATTGAAAGAAGAATTTTTGCAATCATTTCTCGATTTTTGGGATCCATGTGAATGTCATATTCATCTACTGCTCTGAATGGTGAACGCACGTGCTGCTGCAAAGCCAAAAGAAAACTCATGGTTGCAGTGGTTCGTTCGCCGCCGCTTTGAGTGTAAGCATTCTAATGCAACGGGTTTTCCGCCTTTGAACCCAACAAGGATTTCTAACCCGGCGGTTTCAATATCTTGTGAATTTGAAAGTTGCACTTCACCACTTGCTAAAGTCAGGCTCATAATTCGTTTATACTCGACATTTACGCGTTCAAGCAAGTTCTCCATTACGGTTTTCCATGACTGCATTCTGGTTTTAACTTCTTCAAGTGTTTTCTCTCGGTTTTCCGCTACCAGCTGCGCTTTCTCTTTCAATTCCAAGTAAAGTTTAGAATATGATTCGTATTGGCGTTCAATTTCTTCTGAAACATTAGCGAGCGCAGCTAAGTGCCCGTCTGTTAAGCGCATTTCATCTTGAATATCAGAGACACTTTTTATGACTGCTATTCGTTCGCCTAACAATTCAGCCTTTTGAACTGATGTTACTTTCAAGTTTTCTTGAGCTTCATTTAATGACTTCTCAATTTCTTTTAGATTAACAATAACGTTTGCCCGTTTGTAATCAAGCAATGCAAAGCTTACCCGCTTATCCAGCACTTCATCTGTAACTTTGTCAGCAGACTCTTCAAGAGTAAGCATTTTCGTTTGATTTTCTTTAACCTCTTCGTTTGCTCTGCTGATTTGTTGCTGAGCATTTTTGAGTATTTCTTTCAAGTTTTCAGTTCTAAGCAATTTAAGCTGTTTTTTGCTGCTTTGAATTGCTTGCTCGCAGCATTTGAGTTTCTTCAAGCAACTGGTTGATGAATGATTGAGTAGTTTGGTTTTGGGCGATGTCATGTTCAAGACTTAGCCTTTCCTCAAAAACCATTCGTGACTCTTTTTTGAGTGTTTCCTGCTGGTTTTGTTGCGTGTTTAGTTGGTTGGTCAGGGCTAGTTTTTGTTCTTCGATTTTGCTGAGAGAATCTTGATTTTTGTTGAGATTTGCCTGAAAATTTTTAACTATGCCTTCGCGCTTTTCAACTTCCGCCCAAGTTAATTCTCGCTCTAAAAATCGACGTTTAATCTGCAACTGTTTTTTCTCTTGATATTTATCGTATTGTTCACGCCAATAGTTGAGCGTTTGCTGCGCTTGTTCTAAGAGTTTGCTTACGGATTCTTCTTGGGTGAGAATGCGCATAAGTTTTGTTTTTGCTTGCAGCACATTTTCTCGAAAAGGCTCTAACCCTACAGCCTCTTCAACCATCCGAAGCTTTTCTGTGTTGCTAAGAACGGTGAATTGTTCTACCATGTTCTGATGCATGATAATTAACATGTTATCCGGATCAACACCGAATTTGCTGAGTAACCGTTCTACATCCTGCTTGCCAACGGCTCGGTTTTCCAGTTCAAACCCATATTTTCCATCCCGTCGCAATACGCGGGTGAGGAAAAGTTGGTCTTTTGAATATTTTGCCACTGGACGTTTGTTTCCCTGTTTGCTATTGTCTAAAATGAGTGTTACTCGGGCTTGGTCTTTTCCCCAACGGATCAAATCGCTGAGTTTACGTGATCGTTCTGTGTACGATTGTCCCAAACCAACGGAAATCGCCAGAAGCAAAGAGGATTTACCTGCACCGTTAGGTCCCCCAATAACGTTCACGCCTTGCTTAAACGGAACCCTAGCATACTCATAACTCATGAAATTTTCAAGTATAACTTCCTGAATTAACATTAAACTTTCTATGCCTCTAAATTAAGCGTTCGTAACTAATGAAAAAACGTCTTATTAAAACAATTTGACAAATTTATGCCGATTAAACCTGTGAACTTGCGTGATTGAATCATTTTTGCCTATGCCATTTTGCTAATTTAAACAACGCTCACTTTCAGCTTACCGCTGCTATGCTTAAATAAACTTTACCTTCAGATGGCCAAAAAGTCAAATAAAAACTCTACACGATTGAACAAACCATGATGACGCTAGTCTTTTTTCACAACTTCATTTAATGTCTATGTCTTTTGAAGGAAACCCAAAATCCCACAACCGCCACAAAAATAGACGAAGAAGTGGCTATAACTTGACCTGCTAAAGCACTATCGACGTTAGAAGCGACAATAAATGAAGCAGTAAAAAAAGTAAATGTCAATACGACAGCCAACCACTTTTGCATGTCATTTTGCTCCTAAATATTCAGGCTTTCGTTTTTTCTAAAAAGCTTTTTCGTCAAAACTTCTTGACTAAGATTGAACCTGTTTAGTCAAATTTTCTTGACTAAGGTCAGCACATCTAATAAGTGAAGTCAAGATGTGAAATGCTAAGCAGCTAAAACAGCAATGTAACATTTCAAATTTTCATCGTCGACAAAACTAACCACTGTTAAGCCAGAGCTCTCAAGAAGATCCATGAAGTTGGTTAGCGTGAAAGCCTTCTTTAGCCCTGTCACTACTACCCTGCCGTCAACCTTAGTCGCGCGCTTTAGTTCGTTTATTGTTTCAGTTGGTTTAGGCATGTTCTGAAGAACCGTAAAAGCGAAAACTATGTCAAAACCAGATTCTTTGAAAGGCAAGTGATCAGCATCAGCTTGCAAAACCGAAACGTTCTCAAAAACATCCTGCTCGTTCTTTAGCCTTCAGTAGCAGTTTGCGCGAAATGTCAACACCAACTACTAAACTAGCTTGAGCTGCAACTTGGCTGAAAAACAAGCCTGAGCCGCAACCAACATCTAAAACTGCGCAACCCTTTACATTTAGGTTTTCGAGTGACGCCTGCGTATTTGGTTTCCTGCTCCTCTGCATACCTCTCGTCATACATTTGTGCCGTTAAATCGTAACGCATGCATCACTTTGCGCTTGTCTTTCCAATCAGCCAATCCTGTGTTCCTTCAAGAAATCTTATGTACCCAAGCTCTGACTAAAATAGTTGGCTGAAAACAAATTGCAACAATCAAACAAACTCTCTGTACTAACACTTCCAACTTTAGCGGAAGCCGCCGCATTGATTGATCGAGCTTTCGTCCAAAGAAGAACCCTCATTGTTGCAGGCACATGTCGCGTCCATTATGTTGGCAGAGCAAGCTCAACTCTTGAACTTGGAGAACGCATCTTAATCATTAAGTCAGATGGATCGCTTCTTGTACATCGTCCAGTCGGGTACGAACCCGTAAATTGGCAACCCGCAGGCAGCGTCTTCCATGTACAAGTCAAAGACGACGAAATCGAAATTCATGGAATTCGACAAAAACCACATGAAAGCGTTCGCGTAACCTTCGAAAGCGTTTACCTGGTCTCCTCGCTTAACCTCACGGATTCAGGAGATTTCCTTTTACATGCAAGCGAAGACGACATGCACCGAGCAATTCTTCTTAAGCCTGAGCTTCTCGAAGAAGGCTTCAAACCCATCAGTTGGGAGAAAAAAGTTGAGCCAGGCTTCGTTGACATCTACGGAGAAGACAAAAACGGCAAACTAGTCATAGTTGAAGTTAAACGTAAAACTGCTTCAAAAGAAGCAGCGTTGCAATTGGCAAAGTACATTGAACCTATCAAAGCCAAAGTTAACCGTGAAGTTCGCGCAGTGTTGGTTGCTCCTAGCCTGGCCAAGGATGTTCAGAGGATGCTTGTTACACTTGGTTTAGAGTTTAAGGCGTTAGATCCCAAAACTTGTGCGGAAGTTCTTAAAAAAAGCGAAAACCAAAAGCTAGAAATGTTCTTCAATCCAAAAGAATTATGATTTAAACCTTAGACAGCCGGCTATCAGTTTGACGTTGGCTTTTCAGGCATTTCCAGTTTGGGGGTCGTGCGCCAAGTCGTTGCGCTGTAGATTGAAAGTATCAACAAAACAGATGCAACCGAAATTTTGAGAACTGTAAACGCTTGAACGGTGGAGATAAGCAAAACTACTGCTGGAAACGGACCGATAAACGCGTAGAAAAAGAGGGCTGTGCCTAATTTGTAGTTGTATTTGTAGTCTTTGAGGCTGCGTTTTCCGAAATACAAAGCGGCTAATCTGCCTAAGCCAAAGGTACATTTTTTGCAGTTGTAGCAAGGTCTAAGGCAGCCAAGAAACTTTAGTACCCCGTAAATAGCGATGAGAGCAACCAACAGAAATACAACCCCAGCCGTCAAATTGATTAGAAGGAAACCTACGGTGTCTAAAGCGATCCAGATGGCAAGGGCAAGGTTGCCGATTATTGTGAAATTTTTAGGGAACTCTATTGTTGAACTGATTTTCTCTCTTCCTTTCAGGTCTCATTGTTACTGGAAGGATATGAAGTTTCCAGTCAATCGATTTGTAATACGAAAACTTCGGAGCATCTTAAAGTGATTAAAAGATACCTTTTAAGAATAGAAAAGGTTGTAACCCTTTCGGGTCTATTTCAACCCTTTTTGAAAAGCTGGTAAAAGTAAAAATTGTTATTCTTTTGGTTTGTTGTTTTCAGGTACGAAGACGGCTGCTGCCACGGTTGTTGTCCATAAACCGTTTTTGTCTCCTGCTGCAGATTGCGTTATGTTCGCTGTTTTGATGATTAATCCTGTGGTTTTGAAAAGTTGTTTACGTTCGTCCCAAGCTGTCTCTGGGTCAAATTGAATACCCATAGTTGTTGCAAGCATCGTTGCCGCTAAGTCTTCTGCGTAGTCGCCTGCTGTCTCATCGGTTTGCCCGTACGAGTGGTGTTCTGAAAGGTAGCCATATTGGTTTTTGCCTGACGGAATAGCAACGCCGATAGATGACGCGACAAGTCTATGCGGTTCGTTGGTTGCATTTCTAGCGATAACTACGAAAGTGATTTCACCGGGCTGCACCAATTTCATGCCTTTTTCACGGGTAAGTTGCTCGCATGCTGGGGGTACAATGCTTGAAACACTGACGAGGTTGCACATTTGTATGCCTGCATCTCTAAGGGCTAATTCGAATGATTGGAGTTGCTCTTTATGCTTGCCGACTCCTTTAGTAAAGAAAAAATATTTTGGTATCATTTGCGGTTCGGAAACAATGATTACAGAATGCATTTATTAGGCTTTTGTTTTAAGACGTAGTAATATATTGAGAAGTCAAAATTAATTAATTGAGGATCCAAATTTGTCTTCACGTCGTAGCGTGTTCAAAGATGAGGCCAAGCTTGACATAAATTACATTCCGCAAACATTGCCTCATAGAGAAAAAGAACACCGTTTACTAATGGAATTCTACAGTTTCATTACTCGTTGCCCGGAACGAATGTCTCAGCGAGTTATCATAACAGGCGATGTGGGCACGGGAAAAACAGTTCTTGCTCAGCACTTCGGCGCCAGCATCACTTCAGAAGCTAATAAACGATCGATAAAATTCCGTTATGTACACGTTAACTGCCGCGAATACCGTGGAAGTTTGCAGCCGATTTTGCACAAAGCCGTAACAATTTTTCGCCCCAAATATCCAGCCCGTGGCTACTCTGTCGACGAAGTCCTTTCAACGTTAATGCAGGTTTTAGATGAAGAAAACACTTTCATGATTTTAACATTAGATGAGTTTGACAGTTTAATCGAGAATGAAGGTTCAGACGCCGTTTACAAGTTGACGCGCCTCCAGGAAATACGTCAGGGCAAACCGCAACGGCTGTCATTTATATTTATCATGCGCGATTTGAAATCTCTTGAGCAATTGGATGCCAGCGCAAGAAGCACTCTTCAGAGAAGCATCATTAATTTGGAACGTTATGGCAAAGATCAACTTGTTGACATTCTAAACCAGCGTGTTTCTATGGCTTTTGAATTGGGCGTTGTGGAAGAAGATGTTGTTGGGTTGATTGCTGAGTTGGCTTTTACTGAAACAGGAAATGCCCGTTTTGGAATTGAATTGTTGTGGCGGGCTGGGAAATATGCTGATGCCGAAGGAGCAGGAATGGTTGAACCTGAGTGTGTCCGTATGGCAATATCCAATATTATTCCAGGCATGAGGCGCAGCGATTTGTCAGCGCTTGGATTGCATGAAAAACTGTTTTTGCTTGCAGTTGCACGTTACTTTAAGGAGCAGAATGAGCAAGCTTACGCTTTATTGTCTGAATTAGAAAAAACTTATGCTGTGATCTGTGAAGAGATTGGTGTGGAGCCGAACAGACACACGCAACTGTGGAATTATGTTCAGTTCTTTTCCGCTATGAAAATCTTGAAGGTCGAAGTCGGAAGCCCGACCAATAGGGGTAGGTCCACTCAGGTTTCTTTACTTTCAATTCCAGCATCTGAGCTTGAAAAAGAATTAAGCAAATCAATAGATAAAGAAACAGGAAGCAGGTGAAGAAGTTATGGAGTTAGAAGAGGTTTTTTCATCTAAGCTTCGAATGAAAATTCTAAATCTTATCTATGATCTGGGGTCCCTTAATGTTTCAGATATTGCAAGACGACTTAACACTAATTTTGCATCGACAGCCAAACACTTAAAAGTTTTAGCGGCTGAGGGAATTCTACAAGAGCTTACATACGGTCGGGTTCGCATGTACAGGTTTAAAGAGGGATCAACGAAAGCAAAAGCAGTACAAAACCTAATTGAAACTTGGAAACAAGATAAAGAAAAGGGTCATCACACTAAGTAACAAAAGAACGGAAAACAAAATATTCCAATAAACAATAAAGCTCTTGGAGGAAAAAAACTTTGGCGATGGTTGATGTATCAGACAAAGCTGAAATTTTTCGTGAAGCAACCGCAACTGGAACTATAAAGTTGAAGGTTGAAACAATCAATTTAATTACAACTGGAAAAATTGCTAAAGGCGACCCGTTATACACAGCGAAAATCGCAGGTGTACTTGCAGCTAAAAAGACGAGCGATCTGATTCCTCTTTGCCACCCATTGCCATTAACAAACGTAGAAGTCGATGTAAAAGTATCCGACAAGAACACCGTACAGGCTACAGCAACTGTTAAGACCAAAGCGCAAACTGGGGTAGAAATGGAAGCGTTGACAGCTGTTTCAGTAGCCCTGTTAACAGTGTGGGACATGACCAAGCAATATGAAAAAGACGCGGCTGGCCAATATCCTTCTACAGAAATTGAAAATATTCATGTAGTTCGAAAAGTTAAGAAGGCGTAAAAGTATGAGTGAAAGCTCTAAAGAACACAAGTCTAAGGCACCTAAAGTTTTGAATTTCTGCATTTACATTTGTAGCACATCACGTAGCAAGCAAATTGAGCAAGGCGAAGCTGCGATTAGTGATTTTGGCGGTGACACAATTGTTAATTTGCTTAGAAATGCTGGTCAAAACGTGCTTTTTAAAAAAATAATTGCTGATGACGAAACGATAATTCAGGATGCCGTAGAAGATGCTTTGGGTTTGTCTGATTTGGATGTAGCGATTTTCTCTGGAGGAACCGGAATCACTCCAACGGACATAACAATTGAAACGGTGACACCTTTTTTTGAAAAGACCCTGCCTGGTTTCGGCGAGTTTTTTAGGCGCATAAGTTTTGATCGTGTTGGTTCTGCTGCGGTTTTATCGCGTGCCGTAGCTGGAGTGGCAAAGGGCAAAGCTCTGTTTTGTATCCCCGGTTCTCCTGACGCTGTTCGTGTGGCGGTAGAAATGCTTATTTTGCCCGAGTCTCCACACATCGTCAAGCACGCACGGGAATAACGATGAGTTTAACGGACAATTGTGGTAGACCTCTACTTAATTTGCGAATTTCGATTACTCAGCGATGCAACAATCGCTGTTTATTCTGCCATAGAGAAGGCGAAGTATTGCGTGCCAACGCGTCAGCGGAGAAAATGACGGTTGAAGAAATAGTTCGCATTGCCAACATATCTGTCAGCTTGGGCATTGCACGAATTAAATTGACCGGTGGAGAACCGCTCATGCGCAAGGACCTTCCCGAAATAGTTTCTGGCATAGCTGCAGTTCCTGGCTTGAAGGATTTATCGATAACAACTAACGGTTTGCTGCTTGAGGATATGGCTAAAGATTTGTACAAACGTGGATTGAAGCGTGTCAACATCAGCTTGCCCTCAATAAACGCGGAGACCTACCGAAAGTTAACCAGCGGAAATCTACAACAAGCTTTGAAAGGAGTTACAGCAGCCGTTGAAGCAGGCTTTTGTCCTGTCAAACTTAACATGGTAATCCTTCAAGACGTAAATGAAGCTGATGTCCCTGCCATGATAGATTATGCTCGGCAAACAGGCACCGTACTACAGCTCATAGAGCTTGACCCAATAAACGTTACCAGCAACTACTACGATACCCATCATCGCAGCCTAGATGAGCAAGAGCAGATGCTGCAGCAGAAAGCTGAAACAATCGAGAAAAGACCTTTTATGCATAACCGCCTAATTTACCATCTGCCAAATGTAACCGTCGAAGTCGTGCATCCAATCGAAAACAGCGACTTCTGCATGCACTGCACCAGAATGCGTGTAACAAGCGACGGCAAACTCAAGCCTTGTCTAATGAGAAATGACAACCTAACAGACATCCTGACCCCCATCAGAGAAGGAGCAAACGACGAACAGCTAAAACAGCTATTTATCCAAGCCAATTTGCTTCGTGAACCCTTCAACAAAAGTACTGGTAGATAAAAACAATTGTTGTGTGCAAGTCTGCATGGAAGTGGTAGAGCTTTGTCTACTAATTATTAATAGCTCGTAATGCCTAGCGCTTGTTCAAGTTCGTTGCATTTATTCTGCAAGAATACGATTTCTGATTTCAAACCTTTGAGCGATTGTCTCTTTTCATCAATTTCAGTTATAGCTTGATTTGTCAGTTCGCTCTGCGTTTTCTGCAGCTTGTCTCTTTCGCGTAGCAACTCTTGTTCTTCTATTTTGAAATTTTTTAAAGTTGCTATCAAATCGGAAACGCTGAGTTCTTTGGAATCCGGATCTTTTGTTTGACCTGCAGAAATCCCTGTTTTGTTTGATTCTGAGTCTTGTTCTTGTAACACTTGCACTTTTTTAACTTCCTGTAATATCTTAGTGCTAACTGTTTATGTATGAAATATTAATATATTATATATAAATGTTGTTAACTGAGAATTAGTGGCCAAAATCAAGTATTGACGAGCTGCCTTGCTCCGACGCAATAATGCTAGTTAAGAGAGATGCCCTAAGCTCAAGAACCCAAACACTTAGGGGCTCTTACGACACCTCAGGCAATGAATGGCCTCTCCTTAAAAGGCAACTCCCTACGCCAAATGGCTCTGTCGTTTGCACTCAAAAAATTCTTAGTTAAGCATAGAAACGGAAAAAGAATGTGAGCAAAATCCAAGAAATAGAATATATAGCTACAATTTGTTTTCTTATTAAAATTTAATCTTTTTCCCCCTTCTCATTAACTAACTCTAACTAACTACTCTCGACTCTCTCTCCTTTATCACACACAAGTCAAACAGACAAAGACAAACAAACATACAAACAACAAAATAAGAAATGGAGCGTTAAGTAATTGGTTTCTTTCTGAGGTTAATTTTTAGATAAACTGTTTGTTAAGAATTTTATTTTACGATTTGATAGTTTTCTTTTCCGTTCTTGCCGAGCTTAGGAATAGTCATTACGAATTTTGCACCAATGCCCTCTTCGCCTTCTTCAGTTATATTCCAGCCGTAGACATCCATCATCTTCTTAACCAAATACAGCCCAAGTCCAGTGCTTTTTCCAGTGCTAAAGCCAGCCTCAAAAAGCCTCAACTTACTAGCATTAGGCACACCCACTCCATTATCCTCATAAAACAACTTCACCCCATCAGCCTCCTTGGTATAGTATAATCGTATTAGGGTGACTTTTTGCCCATGTTTAAGTGAGTTGTCAATAAAGTTGTAGAATAACTGTTTTAGAAGTGAATCTGCAACAACCTCAAGCCCCTTACATTCATTTAAGAACTCAACATCGGTCAAATTTGGAAAAAGCGCAGCAGCTTGGTTAAAGCAGTCAAAAACATTCTCCATTGAGGGTTTCTCAATACCAATACTGCTCGTAGAGTCGACTGAACTCAAAAATCCTATCCGAAGAAACAAGCGCACCCTCAACATTGTCTAAATACTTAGCCAATTTAGGATTATCACCAATCTGTTTCTTTAACAAAAACAGATTCGACTTAGCAACCATAAGCTTGTTGCCAACATCATGCCTAGTTAAACTGCCTACGACACGCAACTTCTCGTTCATTAAGTCAATTTTATCACTGTTTTCTTTCAATTTCGACTCAGCTTCTTTCTTTGCAGTAATGTTTACAGTGAGTTCCAACGCTGCAACAACATTTCCATCATTATCCTTAATCGGAGTTGCTATGAGTTCAAACCAAACTGGACGATCCTTGTTAATTCCTATTTGATTGCAGTATTCCCGGCGATCAAAGTCAGCTCCCTCAAAAATTTTCTTAGGACCGCAATCAGGGCAGATATGGGTACATGTGTTGAAAGATGAATAACAAGGATTGCCTATTGAAGCGTCTCCAAATTGCCTCAAGTAATCATTCATCCAAAGTATCCTGTAATCCTTACTAATCATCACAAGCCCAGCGCCAATGTTTTTAGTTAAAGATTCCAGCTTATCCCGTTCTTGCCTAAGGACATCTTCGTTCTTTTTACGTTCAGTAATATCTTCGCATATGCCGAGGATTTGTTTTCCAACACCTGCTGTAGTTCGAGCAAACAACGTGTCACGACTATGAAGCCACCGCCACTCGCCGCTCTGATGCTTCATTCGGTATTCAACATCAAACGTTGCGTTGTCAGGAGCATCTAAGAAGCGGGCATGATGCAATGCCACTGCTTCTGCGTCGTCAGGATGCAAAATGTTGGCAAACAACGCTGACCCCATCGACGCAATTTGGTCAGGCGTGTACCCTAAGAAATCAAGCACTTCCCGGTTGGCGTAGATGTTACGGTTTTCCGACAGATCATAAATGTAGATAAGGTTGGGAGAGCAAAAGAGCATTTTTTGAGTCAGATGCTCGCTTTCTCTAAGTTTTTCTGTATCTTTCTTCTGTTCAGTTATGTCTTCAAAAACGACGATGGCTGCAGTTATGTTACCTTGCATGTCACGTAGTGGTGCAGTGCTGGCAGTTATAGGAAAAACATGGCCGTCGGCTCGTTCGATTATCATTTCCTCGTTGCGCACCTCTTGACCCAGATTCAAAGAACGGCTTACGGGCATTTCCTCAATCGGGTAGTCCGTTCCGTCAGCTCGCCTAGCCTTAACCTTCGCCACGTTTTCATCCAAGCCAAGCCCTAACGTGTCAAAGCCGTAAAGCTGCGAAGCCCGCTTGTTAACGTAGGAAAATTTTCCACTTTTAGCATCAATAATAACTACCGCAGAAGGCGTACTCTCTAAGACAGTTTCCAAGCGTTTCCTATCAAACTCTGCTTGCTCTTTGGCCTTTTTCAGTGCTTCTTCAGCCTTCTTGCGTTCAGTGATGTCTTGAATTGTTCCGTTCATTGTTATCGGCTGCCCATCTGCGTCAAACTCCAATTTGCCCAAACCATGCAAACAACGCACGGCTTTGTCAATAGGACGAACTATGCGGTATTCCTTATCAAAAGGCAGTTTTTTGCCAACCACTTCGTTTTGAACATAGTTCATCATCATTGCTCCGTCATCTGGATGAATCAGCGACAGCCAACCCTCTGTGGTGTGATCATAAATTTTGTCTATTCCAAAAAGATTATCTAGAATTTGGGATGAATTAAAAACTCCAGTGGAAATATTCCAGATGTAAGTTCCAAGACCCGCAATTCTCTGCGACTCCTCAAGGTCACTTAAGCTTTTCCTCAAAGCATCATCAGTTTTCTTGCGTTCAGTAATGTCTCTGGCGATAGCTATACTCATTGGTTTTCCTTTGTAGGTTATGAGGCTGGAGCTGATTTCTACTGGAATTTTCCTTCCATCTTTTGCAGTGTGCTCTGTTTCGAAAATATTCGTTTCACCCAAAAAAGTGCGGCTCACTAGACCTTTCACCTGTTCAGCGCTCAGATAACTGTCAATGCCCTTAATACCCAACGACTGCAACTCTTCCCTTGAGTAACCCAACATCCTGACAGCAGCATCATTCACTTCCAAAAAGTTACCCGCATCATCAATAACCCACGCAGATTCAGGCATACCATTAATCAAATTCTTATAATTCGTTTCACTCTCAACTAGTGCCGCTTCAGCTTTCTTACGTTCAGTAATGTCTTGAATGACACCATTTACTTTTATCGGTTTCTTATCTTCATCAAGAATAATTTCGGCTTCTGAATGGACCCATCGTTCATGACCGTTATCCACCCGTTTAATTTTAAAATCCACTTTATACTCTTTTTTGTCGGCTACCAAGTCGTGCAGAGCCAAATCTAACATGGAACGGTATTCGGGCAAAACGATTTGCTGCACCAGTTTCAAAGGCAAATATTCATCTTTCTGTTCAATTCCATATACTTTGAATGCTTCGCTAGATGCCCATATTTTTTGGGTTCGTAACTCTAGTTCCCAGTTGCCCACATGCGCTATTGTTTGTGCTCTTTGAAGTCGATCTTGGTTTGTCTGTAGCAAATCTTTCGCCCCTGCTCGGTCTAGGTCTTTAATATGGAGTGATAGAGTTCACCGTATACTGTTTCGGGGTTGCCTTGCTTGTTGATGTAAGCCTCGGCACCAAGGTTTAGGGCTTGTATTGCTACTTCTTCTCTACCTTTACCCGTAAATAGGATAAAGGGGATTTCGTTTTTGGATTCACGGAGTTCTTTTAAAAAGTGTAAGCCATCTTTTTGGGGCATCTCATAGTCTGAAACTATCACATCATAGTGCTCAGATGCCAGCTTTTTAGAGCCATCAGCTACACAACACGCCCAATCAATTTCAAAGCTGCTGTTTAGATCTTGCAGCATTAGTTTTGTTATTTCTTGAACTGACGGGTCATCGTCAACATGCAAAACATGAATGGCACTCTTTTTCTTTGAAGCAGCTAAATCAGGTACTTCTACAACTATTCCATTCTGGTTGAGGGTTTGTATTAGCCATACCCCACAACCAAACCAGATAAGGAACTGATTATAAGTTAATTATGAATCCAGAATACTGAACACATCCTACACTGACACGAGAAACAGTGCATTAAACTAGTTCGCCAATAGAGACGTTATTCTTTGGGTCCAGTCTTTCTTTTCGTTTCTCAAATATTTCGCAAATAGCAGAGCCTCTTCACTAATCAGAGTATCAAATAGTTTGCCAATTTCCAACTTTGATTCTTTTTCAACATTAACCATGCGGTAAAAGAAAGCCTTCAAATCTTCAGCTAAACTATCCGTTTCATATTCTTTTAGGTGTAATAGTCAGTCGTTGAGTCGTA
Source organism: Candidatus Bathyarchaeota archaeon (assembly GCA_963768895.1). Classification (GTDB taxonomy): domain Archaea; phylum Thermoproteota; class Bathyarchaeia; order Bathyarchaeales; family Bathycorpusculaceae; genus Bathycorpusculum. The sequence continues at coordinate 4,192 of CAVYJU010000025.1, read as the reverse complement.
GTCGTTGTGTTTGAGTTATTCAGAAGGGGAAAAAGATTAAAATTTAATGCACACTCACATCTACTATTGGGGAACTGTGAAGTATTAGACTACTCGGGAGAGTCTGTTCATCAGTTTAACCTGAAAGAGAGCATACTCAGAGGTTACATATCTGGTAGAAGAAAAGGTTACACCAACTATTTACTATGATTAGTTAGTTTTTGGGTGTCTCTTCATTTGAAATAGGCAAAAATGTCTCTACTCTTTTGTTGGTGTTTTGATTTTTCTTTTGGGCCTCTATTGGTCTATGTTTGAAGTCTGCTTTGGCCGTTAAGCGATTTTTTTTGGATTTTTTCGTTGTCATTTCTTGTCTACCTCTAAATTTTTTGGTTAACAAAATTTTATTTCTTATCGCGTATGGAAACATTCTTTCCATTAATCCTTCATCTGAAGCGGTAGAGTATAAGCAGTTTTCGGTTTCGTATATCTCGCAGCGAGGAGAAGGCGATTAAATACTAAAATTTAAACTAAAATTTAATGCACACACACACCTGGTTCGGTTTATGTAGCGGTGGTATCGCTTAGCAGTCTAATAATACGCTCAGTCCCTAAAGAGAAGCAAGCTTAGCAGTATAATATCAAGTAAGAGAAAGGGTACGAGCTATTATCAGGCTCCTAAAAACAAGGCATTCTATTCTCAGAGGTCGAAAATACTCTCTCATAATAGGGGAAGTTACCCCGTAAAAGATAGACGTCGCTTTTAGGTAAACTGGGAAACTCGCTAAAAATAGGGAAAAATGTGTTTCAGGGCAAAATATACCCCTTGGTAAGGGAAATTTTGCAATGATAAGTCTTAAATCTGAATTGCATAAAAATTATTCCAGTTCATAAAGCTTATTTGTTGAATTTAAAAATGTTTTCTGAAGCATGATAACGTAAGTGATATCGAAGAAGCATATCTACGGATAGAGTCAGGAGAAAGCGTTAGTTTAGAAGAGCATTCAATTAAGGTAGGTGTTCCAATCGGTGGAAAGAAAATCTTGATTGGCGGTATTAAGCAGGGTGGCGGTATTGAGCAGTACTACGAACCGATAACTTAGGATCTACGCTAACGGACTGCAACCTATCATGCAGATGATTTCAAAATTGAAAAAGAAAGACACGGGTCAAGAATATATTATAAAAGCAGTTGTTGATGTTCGTAGAAAAGTTATCAAGAAAATAATTGATGTTGACTCAGATACAGATCTAAAAGATTAGAGATTAACGATTCGCGGATTCCACTCTTTTGTTTCTCCTCTCAAATATTTAGCGAATAGGAGAGCTTCTTCATTAATCAGCGTCTCTATCTCTTGTTGACTTCCTACTTTCATTCTCGGAATACTAACTTTCGAGAGAAAATAATTGTTCAGCTTGTTTGTAAACTCGTTAGCTAACTCATCCTTCAGATATTGTCTCTTAGCTTTCTTGTTAGACCGCTTCTCAGTCTTGTAAGCGAAATCCCTTTTGTTCAAGCTCTTTACAATATCCGATAATAAAATCGTCTATCAAGTATCTGTACAGTTCTTGAAAGTCACACGCGAGAGAAGGCTTACCGAATTGTAAGCTATGCAAGAAATCCTAAGAAGGGTTCTAACTTTGCTCTTTAGTAAAGCGATATGAACTTTCCACCTTAATATCTCGTAAGACAAATTAAACACGTTGTTCAAACCATCATAAGCTAAGAAAGTCTTTCGAGAAGTAGGTCTGATTTCGTTATCGAACATTTCAAATATTTGAGAAAAGTATCTACGGGAATATTTAGACTCGTAGCACGTTAACATCCTTCTAAGAGTCTTTTCATCATCAGAATGAATAGCGTTTACTTCATCCCTAACGAACCCGATTGGCATTAATCCGTATTTCCTTAAAACTTTATCGTAGCCTTCAGCTTTAGCGATAACAAACTTCTTTGCAACCTCTTCTCCTATTCCGTTCTTTAAGGATTCGTATTGACAAATTCTCGTTTTAACATGAGAATCATCATCGAGACTCTTTAGAATAGCCACAGGGTTACCTTTCTGGCTAACAATCAAAACATCTATTCCAAAGTAGCCACAGGTCGCTAACGCTCCGCTACTCACCATGTTCCCTGATGTTATCCTTATTTCCCCTATTTCTTTTTCAAACAGGGGATATAGCGTTTCTTTCTTCTCTTTATCTCTTAGCAATAAACTTCCGTTCTTAATTCCAAGTATACCCGTATCCGCTTAATTCGATTTTTAGTATTTTACTACCTTTCGTTTTAGCTCCCTTCTACCTATATAGAGGCTAAACGCTTTAAAAAGGCTTCTTATAGAAAAGGGGCAGGTATTAGGCTTTATTTTATTACGCTTTATCATATTTTCCGATAGTACCATCCGCCAGCTTGACCTCTGTTCCTTAGCGTAGTATGCTTTGGTCTTAAATCTAAGTGGCTCGTAAACCTTCTTTTACTGCATTGAGTAGGATTAGAAAGTAAGTGACGGCATTTAGCCTTCTCACAGAAAGATGCTTTAATGCACTCACCATCAAGCATTACGTTAATGCATGGTAATCCGCTTCTATGGTTAGGAGCACGGATTTGTAGTTCTCCTCTTAACCTTTTTAGTTCAGGGTCATTATTTATTTCATCATCGTAACTTGACATACTCATCACCTTCCTACTCTATCGCTTCGAGTACTTTGTTTGAGATTTTAGTTAGAGCTAATCTCGTAGCTTTCTTTTTGCAGAGAATACACTTTCTTCTTTTGTCGTGGTTGGCTATGTTTCTGTAACCTTTAACGGGATTGTGGATAACGTAGAAAGCTAATTTCTCGAAATGTTCAGCACATAAACCAATTTTTATTTTGCTCAATTTAATCATCCTCTTGTTTAGGAGTCATGCATTGGTAGCAGACTACACTTTGCAAGGAATTAGGAGAGAAGTGTAGTGTTCCAGAAAGAAGCATAGGCGAGACTTCTTACTCCGCTACCAACGTTTCATGCCCTATACTCTTTTTCGGGAGTATTGTTCATGCTTTACAACCCTTTGTTTGTCTAAAAGGAAACATCCTTATGCCTTTTAGTAAAAGGCAAATACAAGGATTCCCGTGAGGGAACAAACTTTGCCACCCTATTTGTGTTACACGCATCAAGAGAGAAATGGGTAAATTTAGTTCACCCATTATTGGTGCCCCTCACCAACTCGGAATCTCGATGTTCTGTGCACACTTTTTATTTCTTAATATAAAAAATGGAATTTAGTGTATGCGATGTACTTTTTCTTTGAACTACCTTTAGGTAGCAATTAAAATCCCATGTCTCTAAAACTTTTTTAGCTTTCTTTGGTGGCGGTCTCGCTATTTCGGCAGTTCTTTTGTGAACCTTAAGCCTCTGGCAGTTTTATCACCTTCCTCTTTACCCTGCGTTACTCGTTACGTCAAGTAACCGTCTGTTTCCTTGAATTACTCCGAAACGTTTCTCGACCATCGCTCAAAATGCAAAGGACGATTCGACAGTTTTACTTTGTAAACGAAGTGCAGAGCAAATAATACAATACCTGGATATTATCAGGAAGAATACTAAAACTGACAAAATACAGACGGTGAAGGTCCTCCAGGAATGGATGAATGGCACGCTTAAAATTATCAGACCCAATGATGCAACCTGTGAGGCCTGCGTTGGTGATTGTTGTATTGGTTTTGCCTGTTATCCCGTACGGCGTGGCCGCATGCGCAGCCAGTATATGTGACTAACATCTATTGTGTCACTCCCGCGGAGAGACTGTGTCTTAATGTTCTTTTTGTCATTTCGAGGATCGTGAGGAATCTCAATGAATAATAATATTAGGACTTTAGATCTCTCTCACATGCGTTCGGAATGACATTCTTCCCGATTACGACACAAGTCTATAAGCGGGAGGCCAGTTTTCAGATCTGGATTCCCGCTTTCGAGGGAATAAGTTTATATTTTCATGCTTTGTGGCGACCCACGGAGTATGGGAGTTCGAGTTTTTCAACAATGCCGCCCTAAAAAATAATATCCTTTACCATATATTCCCGCAAGTCATCGCTACCTCACCGCCACACTCAGCGTGTATCCGGTCGGCTCTGTTCTCGTCATCACAATCATGTCCAGGTTGTAGGACAGGCTGCAGTGCTCGTTGTAATAGACATTACTCAGCACCAGGGCCAGGGGGTTATCAACCTGCCC
>CAVYJU010000024.1:0-43985 GCA_963768895.1 Candidatus Bathyarchaeota archaeon | reverse complement strand
CGATTTACAACAAGTAATTAAAACGTACAATGTCTCATACGTTTATGTTGGCTACGATGAACTGAGTAATTATCCAAATTGTACTGCGCATTTTGACAGCATAAGCTGGCTAAAACCCGTTTACACCAACCAAAACCTGAAGATCTACCAGATTGAACTGGACAAAATGGGTCTTAACGGTTAGTTGCGGCGTTGACAAGTCTTAAATACAAAAACAAGCCACAGTGAAGGCTATGGCAACATCTAAACCATCCGGCTTAGGGACAATTCATAAAATCCTTATGTTCTTAATTATCATAAACATCATCGGCGACGTGGGAAACGTTGCGTTCTGGTGGGGAATCCCTTCTTCACGATTGTCACTTACTCCAAGCTTCATCGGAACAACTGCAGGAGCCAATACCGCTCTTTTTGTTGGAAGTGTAATTCTCTTAATTGTTGCCGTAGCGTATGTTGTAGGGCTGTTTGGGTTATTTAGGAGAATGAAGTGGGCACCGCTTTTGGTTATTACTATTTCAGTGGCGAATCGGGCGCTTGCATTTGTTCTATATCAAATAAGCGTTTACGTCCTTATTTGGGTAATCTGGACAGTCATATTGGTAGTCATCGCTTATCTTGATTGGCGAAAAATGAAAAGTTTGCCTTAGAAAACCTTTAGGTAACAACTTTTCGGGCTTGATGCTTCTTGCCAGACATGTAATCAATGTCGATTCTGCCAATCGTTACGTTCTCGAGTCTTTCAGGCTTGATTTTTGCCAGCTTCGCCTCAGGATCAAGTGAAACCTGCCGAACTAAAACTTCAATGGCGTGCTGTTTCTCTTTTAAATCGGTGATTAGGTGCATTTTGCCACTGAAATGAACTGACGTGTACGCGTAGTCGCAATCTTCGGTTACCCCAAAATCCTGAACTGCTTGTCCCCACACTTTGTTGTTGGATTTTTGGTAAACGAGTTTTTTGCCTTCGGATGCGCAATGGAAATAAACGCAGTTCTTTGCTTCATCGTATCCATGGCTTAGTGACACAAGATACGGTTCATTGTCCTTGCAGAGAGCGACAGTCACAAACTTCGTAGCCTTTAGAACCTGCTGAATCTCATCTGAATCGGTAATTTCTCGATCTTTACGCCTAACATGAAAAGACATAATTCCAAATAGACTAATGCAGCAAATATTAACTTTTAGCCTTTCAACAATATCAATTACACCACTGTTTTTCATAATGCTTTGTATTGTGTTGTGGTTAATGTTAAAGGTGAAGAAAAGAGTTTTCGAGAACATGGAACTATAGCAAATTAGATTTTGAGGACTTGAGGCAAGAGATTTTTCGAGAAACTAAAAAAGGGGTAATGTGTTTGGGAGGTCAAATCACGTTTTGGTTAAGACGCGCAAAGGTCTCAATTCTATTGGGCTAAGTAGCCTCCGTGTCTTGCCAATGTTGACCCACCAATCGTTTCCTTCTAAGGGGATGCTTTTCCCGTTTTAATCTGTACTTTCTTTTGCTGATAAAGGGTTTTTTGATGAATTTTTTGTACTTCGAAGTTTAACGAATTTTAATGCATAAAGAAGATGGGAGTGTTAGAATATAGGGACTAACTTGCCGTTGAAATTATCACTTTTAGGAGTAGGGGTTGCAGAAAAAAAGGACAAGATCTTCATGTTTGTTGCTGTGGGCGGCGAAGATTTGCGGGTTTTTTGGCGTGTTTTTTATTCGTTTTTTTCGTAGTTAATCGAATTGTTATTTTTTTTGTGTTATTTTGGTGATTGTACGTTATCAAAAGGTTGGTTGAACCAACAAGTTTATATGAATAATAATTCATATGAAGTTTAATTCATGTGATTATCGAAGGCGTAATAAAGAAATGAAAACAGGACTAACAAAAATCTGCTACCACTTCTTCACCAACCTAGCAAACCCCACAAGACTCGCCGCACTCGAACAACTAATGGAAAAACCCATGAGCGTAAACGAACTAGCAACCGCTCTTGGACAAGAACAAAGCATGATCTCACACAACCTCAAACCGCTACTCCAATGCAACCTCATCACAATCAAAAAAGAAGGCAAACAACACATCTACACCGTCAACCAAGAAACCCTGCGCCCAATCTTTGGAGCAATCGAAAACCACGCAGAAAAATTCTGCCCCACAGGCGGAAAATGCCTAAGAGGAGAAAACTAACATGATAAAAAGAAAAATTGTAAACATAAATGAAAACCTCTGCAACGGATGCGGCAACTTGCATCCCAAAATGCGCTGAAGGCGCCTTGCAAATTGTGAACGGCAAAGCAAAAATCATCAAAGAGATTTACTGCGACGGACTAGGCGCATGTTTGGGCCAGTGCCCACAAGGAGCAATTACCATAACGGAACGTGAAGCTGAGCCCTTCAACGAAGCAGAAGTGCACGAACACCTCAAAAACAAAACACCAGCGTCAACCATAAACATCCAAGCCAACCATACACCGCAAAAGCCTCAGTGGCCAGTAAAACTAGACCTTGTCCCGTTCAAGGCTCCGTTCTTCGAAAACGCCAACCTCCTATTCGCTGCTGATTGCGCTCCAATTGCACTCAAAAACTTCCATGACTTAATGCCTGGAAAACGAGTCATAATTGGTTGCCCAAAATTCAACGATGCCAGAGCATACGCAGAAAAACTGACTGAAATCTTCAAACAAAACAACATTGCATCCGTAACTGTTGTTCATATGGAAGTACCCTGCTGCACTGGCTTAAAATGGGCAGTAAACAAGGCGCTTGAAGACTCAGGCAAACAAATTCCAGTTAAAGAGTTTGAAGTCAAAATTGGGGGTGAAATAGTTGAGCTCTAAAGACAAACCAGTGGAAAAGAATCCTCAAACGTGCCCTGGACTACGAGACCTGCTTCAGCCTAAACCAGCCTACATCAAATGCCATGTTTGCGGTGGCGACCTTGAAATCTGGAGCGATGAAGACAAAACAACATGTCCCTCATGTGGAGCCGAATGGAAACGCCCCGATCCTTCCGCTGCATGCCTCGAATACTGCCAATACGCAGACAAATGCAGAGGAATAATAGAATCCCGAAAACACTAAAAATCCTTATTTTTTAAATTGTCTTTTTCGACGGAAGCTAAGTATTTAGAAAAAAGAAAGTGGAAGAATGTTTATTCTTCGTCTTCGCAGTCTTCACAGTCGCAGTCGTCTTCGCAATCTTCGTCTTCTTCTTCTCTAACAAATTGGTACATTACCATTTTCAAAAACCAACAAAGGGTAACCATGCTAACCTATAAGGCTTACTCCAAATAGACGAATTCGATTTTGAGAAATCAAACCGTTCATGAAAGATGCATGTAGATTCTATATCCTAAATCATTAAGTATGCGTCTATCTCAGGTTATTTTATGGCAAAACCTGCTTTTCCCAAAGATAACTTATGTTTCTTTGTTTGCGGATGAGAGTATTCACCCGAAATATGAGGCTGCTCTGGAGAAATTTGAGCGGGAGCTTGGTCAGCGCTATCCGATGTATCATCGGGGAAAACGAAGTATGGTCAGAAAGCGGCGAGTTCGAACATAAAAGCCCAATTGATACCTCAATAATCGTGGGACACTTTCAAGTTGGCACACGAGACCACGCCAAAACTAGCGATCGCAGCCGCTAAAAAAGCGTTTCCTCAATGGAGCGGAGAAAGCTGGCAAGAACGCGTCAAAATCATGAACTGAGGGCAGCTGATTTGATTGATGAACGGAAATTTGACATTGCCGTTGCCATCACTTATGAAGTGGGGAAGAACCGACTTGAAGCTTTGGCTGAATGCTGGGAAGCCATAGACGCAATAAAATTCTACTCAAAAATCATGCAAGAAAACAATGGGTATGTCGAAAAGATGGATGGCGGTGGTCCTGGCGAAGATTGCACAGTTAGTCTCAAAACCATTCGGTGTCTGGCCTGTAATTTCGCCATTCAACTTTCCTTTCATGTTAGCTAACGGAATGGCTCTTGGAGCGCTCATTACAGGAAACACAGTCATCTTAAAGCCGACAAGCGAAGCTCCACTCACGGGCTTAATGCTCTATCAATGTATACAAAGATGCTGGGGTTCCTCAGGTGCAATCAACTATGTCACTGGTCCTGGTCCAAATTTTGAGGAGGAGTTTGTTTCAAACAAAGATGTTGCAGGAATTGCCTTTACAGGCTCAAGAGAAGTTGGAATGAGACTTTACCAGAAGTTCTTGACACAGCAACCGTACCCAAAGCCGATAGTGCTTGAAATGGGCAGCAAAAACCCAGTTGTCGTAACTTCGTCAGCTAATATTAGCAAAGCCGTCGAAGGAACGGTCAGATCGGCATTCGGATTCGGCGGGCAGAAATGCAGTGCAGCATCAAGAATATATGTCCACAGCATGGTTCGAGAGAAATTTCTAAATGCCCTCCTTGAACGCGTTAACAAAATAGTAGTGGGTGATCCACGGGAAAAAGACGTGTTCATGGGACCAGTGATCAAGAAAGAAGTGGTAGAGAAATTTACGCAGGCGTTGGCTGACGCAAATAATACGGGTGGAGTTGTGTTTGCTGGCGGAAAAGTGCTTGAGGCAGGCAAATTCAAAAATGGGTATTATCTTACGCCGACTATAATCATTGGGTTACCACATACTCATAGGCTGTTTAAAGACGAGCTTTTTATGCCATTGATTGTTATTGACGAATTCCAAACAATGGAAGAAGCGATATCCAAAGTCAACGACACCGAATATGGACTTACAGCAGGCATCTTCTCGGAAAACCCAGAAGAATTGCAAACATTCATGAAGCAAGTGCAATTCGGAGTGATCTACGCGAATCGTAGCGGTGGCGCAACTACAGGAGCTTGGCCAGGCGCCCAATCCTTCACAGGATGGAAAGCCAGCGGCGCAACAGGTCGAGGCGTATGTGGAGCTCACTATCTGCTCAATTTCCTCAGAGATCAATCACAAACCATCGTATCTTAATCAAAGGAAAAAGGTAATGCCGCCAAACGATCAGCTTCCATCAAACCAAACATCTTTATTGTTTTTAGAAAAGCAAAAATAGAAAATACTTTTAAATCAAATTACGATTACACAAAAGAGAAATTAGCATGTCGCGAAAGTTCAATTCAATCACATTGGCAGTTGGCGCAATAGCGATTGGTTTTATCTGGCTCTACAACATTTCTCTCCAAACAGTGCTTATCCCAACAATAGTTAACGGCGAAGTCATCGCCACTTCAACGGCAATAATTTTTACAGGCATATTCTTCACACTTGGTTGCTCACACAAATTATTAGAGCTCAAAAAGGATGACCACCCTAAATTCATCCTCGGTTTTCTAGGACTAGCATCAGTTTTTGTCATAGGAACTTTCTTACTTTTAATTGTCAACAATTTTGAGATTGCTCTTAAACTAAGCTTTACAAGTTTGATTCTAGCAAGTGGAACTTTCATGAGTCTAATAGCCCTGCTTATCCAAGAAATGAGTGAACCAAAAATTTGATTCTAATAATCGCTAATAAGTAACTAGGAAATACTTGGGTCTCTATATTTTGTTTCGAAAAGCTCTGCGCCCTGAATGGTTTTTCAGAGACTTAAACAAAGTGTGCGAAACTTCTATATGTTAGGTTTTTAAGCTTCTAGCGGAGATCGAAAATATGAACCGCGAAAGTTATAAAACCAAAAGGAAAGGCCAGCCAAAAAAGGTACGCAAGGTTACTGGGGCAGAAAGTCGGTTGGCTTCAATGGCTAAAGAAAGAGTTTATTATGCTCAGCCACAAATGCATGAAGCTTACAATAAAAATGTAGATTGGATAAAGGCCGTAATTCCCAAATTGAAAGAACCAGCACCATAGAAAAAAAGATTCAATCCCAATATTCTCTCTAGTCAAAAAAGATCCAGCATTAAACTGGATAATTGTCTGGGAGTTTAACAGTCATATTTATAAGAATTCTGAAGTCATTATCTAGGTAGTTTTGAGGCGCTAAACTGAATAATGAGCGCGGATTGGTTGAGATCATGCGAAGAAATTTTTATCGATCCCGTCAAGCTAAAAAATGTGTAAAGAGTAAATCGATACCTTCTGGATCAACAGATAAAGTTCAGCACGAAGATTGGCATCCGTGAACTTAATCGAAGAGATTTCATGAAGCTATCAGCCCTAACGGCTGGAGGCGCGTTAGCCACAATTGCTTTAGAAAGCTACCTAAAACCCTTGGCCCTAATCCCAACAGCAATGGCTCAGCTTCAGCCGGCGAATTTAGAAACAAGGTTAATTCAACCCCTTGCAGATTCTGGGTCTGCACTTTTGGACCCGTTAAGTATTCCCATATTTGAAAACCAGTTGACGTCTCCGCCGCCCGTGTATGTGCCTAAAGTGATAACTAACCAAGGCAAAGTGATCCGACATGAATACACAGTAGCCATGGCCAGTTTTTCAGAGCAAATTCTTCCCCCTTCAATGAATCTGAACACGCAGGTTTGGGGCTATGGTGGCACCGCGAAGGACGCGATAACAGGATCCCCTTTAGGTTTTGTTCAGAGCAGCCCGGGACCCACTTTTGAAGCAGTTAGAGGAACACCAATTCAAGTAGAATGGCAAAACACCATAACCTCATCTTACATGTTTGCTGTTGACCCAACCATACATTGGGCAAACCCAAACAACAATTCACAACCCAATTCGCCTTTCACCACTTATCCTCCAGGATATCCAAATGCCCAAAGTCCCGTTCTTCTAGTGACACACCTTCATGGTGGAGAAAACCAATCCTACTATGACGGAGGACCAAACCAATGGTTCACTGCAAACGGTAAACATGGCTCACAATACAGCACATACATACAAACAGATTCAAACAAAGCAGTCTACTATTATCCTAATGCGCAACAACCTACCACGCTTTGGTATCATGATCATGGTTTAGGCGTTACACGTCTTAATGTAGTGTCGGGATTGGCTGGTTTCTATTTGATAAGAGAGCCCCAAGGTGGTGATGATAAGGTTGCAACAATTTTGCCGACTGGAAAATATGAGATGCCGCTTGTGATACAGGATAGATCTTTCAATGCTGATGGCTCATTGAATTATCCCGCCGTTGGAGTTGAGCCCAGTACGCATCCGTATTGGGTTAACAGTTTCTTGGGAAACACAATCATGGTTAATGGAAAAGTTTGGCCAAATATGAACGTAGATAGAGGTCAATATCGATTCAGGATTTTAAATGGCTCAAATTCTCGTTTTTACGAAATAGGCTTTTCAAATGGAATGTCATTCATTCAGATTGGAAGCGACGGTGGCTACCTCAAGACACCAGTCCCTCTCACATCCCTTCTAATAGCACCAGCCGAACGAGCAGACATAATAGTGGATTTCTCAACTATGGCTCCAGGAACGAAATTGATTCTTAAAAATACCGCGTTGACCTCCAATACCAGTAGTGAAAAACAAACGGTGGGGCAAATTATACAATTCACTGCCACCGACCAGACGGCACCTACGCCTTTCAATCTTGCTCAGGCGCCAAACCCATTTAATCCAACACTCGCAGCCGCCAGTTTTCCTACATTGCCAGAAACAACTAAACAAAGAATTCTCACGCTGTTTGAGGTTTCAGGTCAAAATAGCACAAAAGTTGCATTACTTGATGGACAAATGTGGGATGCACCAATCTCTGAAACTCCTGAAGTAGGCTCAACCGAAGACTGGATAATCGTTAACCCAACAATGAATCCGCATCCAATACATCTGCACCTTATTCAATTCCAGTTGGTTCAAAGGGAAACCTTTGATTCAACTTCCTACGTGGAAGCCTGGGAGTCCTACAACGGGGTTCCTCCATTTAATCACCCTACAAAAAATGTCAATCTCAACTCGTACCTATCTAATTTGAAAATTGCGCTTCAACCCAATGAACAATGCTGGAAAGACACAATCACCGTAAACGCAGGAGAAGTTGTAACCATCCGAGTGCGGTTTGCACAACAAGATGGCTCCAGCTTTCCATTTGACGCGACTGCTGGACCAGGGTATGTGTGGCACTGTCACCTGCTAGAGCATGAAGACAACGAGATGATGCGTCCCTACAAAGTTACCCAAAAAGGGAGTTCCATCGCATTGCCTTTGGCAGTTTCTGCAGTTGGAATAGCTGCCGCTGCAGCTGTGATAGGCTATTCATATTCGAGAAAGAAAGGAAAAAAAACTATCAAAGGATCGGTTGTTCAACACGATCATTTGCCTACGGTTAGTGAGGTCCAGAAGCTTGAAAAAAATGAAGCTGAGAAAGAAGATTACAAACCTAAATAGAAGATGACTGCTCTTGTGCGTATACTTTTAGGCGCACACACGTTCTTAGCGTTTTTTCATGCTAACTATAATTTGAAGTTGATACCTGTGGTTGAAAAGTCTTCAGTCATGACTGAACAAAAATTGCTGGTTGATTTGACTTTCCATGATTTTCCTGCAAGTTTATTGAAAGAGTTCACATTAAAAATCGTTAAGCCTTATTTCAAAGGCAACATGGATAAAGCCATCAAAAGCCTCATGGAAAAAGCATTAACTGAAGAATCAATTGTCAAAAAAGCCCTAAACAAATAAGCCCGATTGACTTAATGGGCTAAGGAAGGTAAAAATCTTACGCCCACTAAAAAACTAAATTTAGGGGATCAATACCGATGCCCAAAAGGTCAACTCGGCAGATTAGTTGCTAAAAGGATGAACCGTCATCACGAAAAACTAACTTTGTGGGGATTAACAAAGGTAACATTGAGATCAGACTACGTTATTTTAGATGTGGGCTGTGGAGGCGGCAAAACCATCGGTAAATTAGCTCAAATGACACCCAACGGGAAAATTTTCGGCATTGACTATTCCCCTGACATGGTGGACTTCTCCAAAGAAATTAACAAAAGGTTGATAGCTCAAGACCAAGTGGAAATAATTGAAGAGTCAGTTGAAAAACTGAGTTTTAATGACAACTTTTTTGATTTGGTTACAGCTTTTGAAACTTACTATTTTTGGGCCAATTTTCCTTTGGCTTTAGGGGAAATAAAACGTGTGCTGAAGCCTGGAGGGAGACTTTTGTTGGTGAACGAAATGTTATATGGGGTTACTCCAGCAAAAATTATCGAGGAAACTCATGTAAAACTTTTCCCTCTGGACGAAATTCAAAAAGTTTTGAAGTCGGTTGGTTTTGTAGATGTTCAGACGTTCAATAAACCGGAAACAGAATGGAACGCGATTCTCGCTCAAAAATACGGAAGAAAATAGCCGTAAAGAAATGAGATTTTAGGATTTTATCGTTTTTAGCCAGTCAAGAAGAAGCTCTCTCATCTTTTGAGGGTTCTCTATCACATGCATATCTTCCATAGCTTCAAGTTTTCGCACTTGATCAGCTTCTTCCTTGCGCACTCTAAGCTTCAAATCTTTTCCGTTTGGAAGTTTTGTGTAAACAACGCTCTCTTTGTAATCTGTGGGCAAAACATAAACTGGTCTAAAGGCTTTGAGGCTCATAATAGCTGAGTTTGTCAGCATTGTATCGCTTATGCTGTTGGCGATTTTGGCAACTGTATTCGAACTGGCAGGAGCTATAAGGAAAAACTCATATTTGCCACTTTGAAGCCAAGCCGCCAGAAAAGGTGAATTAGCGTTAAGCTCAACTTGAACTTTAGAGAAATTCTGTCTTAAATCATCCTCTAATCCGTAAAACTTTAGCATGGTATCAGCGGCTTTGGAAACGTAGACTTCTATCTCCACTAAATCTTCCGATTGCTTCTTTATTTCTTTCATTACATCAAGGATTTCAGCAATTTTATCGCCAGCGCCACTTATTCCCCACGCTAATTTACGCTTTTTAACTTTAACATTATCAGCCATAACGTTCAACCCTTTTTTTCGCCATACTTCTCTGAATATTCAACAAACCGTTTAATTACCTTCTTTAAACTTCTAAAGCCTTCTTCATCAGCCTTTACCCCTTCTAAGGTGTCTTTGCTCCAAAACGTTGCACCCAAATTGGCGCCGAAAAAGCCCCCGCCAACCGGAACCATGCCGTTTATTATGTAAAAAGTGTGAATCTGCATTAGAGCGAATTCTTGTCCGCCATTTCTGTCTCCTCCAACTGCTATGCCCATGCCAACTTTGCCTTTGAAAACAGTTCTTGTCTGCAGCAACCAGTGCACGTGTTCTATCCATTAATGCTTTGATTTGGGCGCTAACTCCGCCGTTATAAACAGGTGTTGCAAAAATAATTGCTTTTGCTTCAGTAAGCAATACGTAGAGCTCTTGCATGTCATCTTGGATAGCGCATTCTTTGTTTTTGAGGCAGTAATCGCAATGTGTACAGTAATCAATCCAGTTTCCCTTAACACCCCAAAACTTGGTTTCGAATCCTTTCTCGTTTAGTATTTTTAATGCTTCTTTTAAAACGTATTCAGTGGCTTGTTCTTCTCTTGGGCTTCCGCAAATTCCGAGTATCATAAACCTCACTAAACGTTAATCGCTAATTTACATTAAAGCCTTACTACACCAAAAATGGGTCCTTCTAAGGATTTCTAGAATTGTCTGAAATTTAACTTAATATAATATAGAAACGAAAAATAAAAAGAAGATTTGAGGTGGCAGATTATTCTTTCTCGAAGTATTCTTCGGGCTTTGGCGGAACTGGTGGTAAACCTCTGCGTTCGCGAATCTTCTTGATTGTGTCGGCTTGCATTTGTTCTGGAACTGGTGCCCATCTGCTGAACTGTGTTGCCCAGAAGGCTCTGCCTGAAGTTGAACCTCTTAGTTCATCGGCGATGCCGAAGCTTTCGGAAACTGGCATTTCGGCTTTTACTGTGATCATGTCTTCTTCAGATGGCATGTCAAGGATTTTTCCTCGTCTCTTGTTTAGCATTGTGATTACTGCGCTGACGAATTCGCTTGGAACTTTGCATTCGAAACTCATGAGTGGCTCAAGCAGTTTTGGATCGCTCAATAATATGCAACAGTATATCGGTCTCCAAGTCATTGGGATTGCTTGTGCTGGTCCCCTGTGGACTGGGTCTTCGTGAAGCACAATGTCTTCTAGATTGATTTTTAAGCCATAAGCTGGTTCCTTAGCTAATGGTGATGTGTGGACTGCTTCACGGAATCCGCCTTTAATGTGATCAAGAATTTCCTCAACGTACTGTCTTCCTCTTATACGATTGACAAGAATACAGTTTTCTTCAACTGCTACTGCACCTTTAGCTTCATCTGCTTCCCATCCTAAAGAACGCAAAGTTTTCGTTCGTTCATCTCTGCTCTGCATGTCACTAATCTTATCAGATTTTATAGCTTCAATAACTTCATCCGACAGCCTCTCAATTGTTATCCAGAGTTTGTTGTGTTTGTTAGGGCTTTTACCCATAATGGCTGGACCACTGTAATCATGACTTATAGTTTCTCGATAAATGACTATTGGCTTGCTAAGTTTTACTTTTAAGCCTGCTTCCTGCATACGGTAAGCCGTGATTTCGAGGTGAAGTTCACCCATGCCTGATAAGAGGAATTCGCCGCTTTCTTTATTCATAATGAAATGCAGGTTAGGATCTTCTGTTGTGAGCTTATGCATGACTTTATCAAATAAAGGTAGGTCTTTGACGTCTTCAGGTTCGACAGCTACGGTTACGACGGGGTCAGAAACGTATCTTAAGCCTTCAAACGAATGTACTTCTACGCCTTCTTCTGCTATAGTTTCGCCAACATGTATTGATGGTAAACCTGAAATTGCTCCTATGTTGCCTGCTGGAACATGGTCAATAAGAACACGGTCGGTTGCCATACTCATGAAAACCTGTTGAATAGTGCCTTTCTGGTTACTGCTCAAGAGTTGGACTGTTTTTCCTCTCACAACTGAACCGCTGAAGATTCTGCCGATTGCAACTGTTCCGCTGTGTGGGTCAACTTCAATAGTCGATATGCACATTAGCAAAGGAGCTTTTGGATCAACTTTCGCCATTCCTTGACCTGTCGTACTACTAACATCTCCTGGCCAAATTTGGGGTTGTCTGTATGGTTGTGCTTCGTAAGGATTAGGTAAATGTTTGACGAACATGTCCAAAATAGGTTCTGGTAGTGGCGCTTTTTTACTTAATTCATCAACTTTTCTTCCAACTTCTATTGGATCGCCCGTGTATGCGTCGATAATATCTTGGAAAGTGACTTTCTTTAACTTCATATGATCAAGATTTAAACCCCATTTATGAAGTGCGGAGCCGAATGCAACGCGGCTATCTTCTATTTTGACTTGCCAATCTTGTTTGTGCTCTGCAGGCGCATACCTCTCAATTAAAGTATTTACTCTCATGAGAATCTTTGCAAATTTCTTTTGGATCTCTTGAGGAGTGAGTTTGATTTCTTTTATTAATCGGTCAACTTTATTGATGAATAGAATTGGTTTGACACGCTCTCGAAGGGCCTGCATCAAAACTGTTTCTGTTTGAGTCATGGGTCCTTCAACAGCATCTACAACTACGAGTGCCCCGTCAACTGCTCTGAGACTTCTAGTTACAGCACCAGAGAAGTCAATGTGGCCTGGGGTGTCTATGAGGTTGATAAGGTAATCTTGATTATTGTAAGTGTGTACCAAGCTAACGTTTGAGGCAAAAACTGTCATTTGACGTTTTTGCTCAAGATCCCACGAATCGAGGAAAAGTTTTTGCCCAGCAGTTTGAGTGCTGATAATTCCTGCTGCAGCAAGTAAACTGTCGGCAAGAGTGGTTTTTCCATGGTCCACATGAGCAATAATACTGGTATTTCTGATGAATGTTGGAGTTTCCATCAGTTTGACTATTTCGTCAGTTTGCCTATAACGAGCCATAACTATCCATTCTCCATTTTTTTAATGATATTTATTATTTGAAACTACATGGAAAGTGAAATTGTGTCCTATTAACTTTATGGCATGGTTTTTTGAAAAACTTGGGAAAGTAATATTGATGCAAACGTCCGCAAACATGGTTATTCTTCAAATAACTTTGCTTTTTGCAAACATTCCTCGCTCTCCACTTAATCGTTGAAAGGTTGATTTTTCTTTGCAGAATTGGTTAAGCGCAGTTCACAACAAAGGATAAAAGGATAATTTTGTTATTATGCGCTAAATACAAATTTGAGGGTGAAATGAATTAATTGAATAAGAAAAACTTCGATTGCTATAAATTTGCGATTTCAATCTTGAAAGTATCTTTCTTCCCGATTGGTTTAAATTCATCAAACATCAATTTAACAAAAAATACCAATTAGATCCAATATTTACGTTAAAAATGCTGAGAATATGATGACAACTTCAATTAATTCCCGTTCGAACAACAAATCTTTGTCATCGTATCTATCAAGTCTGTCAATTCTCTTCTTTGGGGCTGTCCCTAACTAGTTAATCACGGAGGTTTTTGGCGGAATTAATTTGGAAAAAGCTTCTTCTTTGCCAGTTAATGAAGTCTTCAACGAACTAAATACATCCATTAATGGTTTAACAACTGAAGAAGCTAACCTACGCCTGAAGAAATATGGTTACAACAAACTTACAGAAAAGCGTCAAGTCCCGCTTATACACAAATTTATTCGCAACCTTCGAGATTTATTTGGCATACTGCTGCTTGTGGCGGCATTTTTGTCATATATTAGCGGTAGCCCCGAACTTGCGTTAATCATACTGGCAGTTGTTTTTGTCAACATCTTTGTATCTATGTTTCAAGAGTCACGCGCGGAGAAAGCCATAGAAACTCTTAGGAGCTGGATGCCAGAGTTTGCAAAAGTGATGCGCGATGGGGAACTTAAAAAAATTTCAGTAAGCGAAATTGTGCCGGGTGACATAGTCGCTCTTGAGGAAGGTGACCGTGTCCCTGCAGATGGACGCTTAATAGAAGCCTTTGACTTGTGGACAAACAATGTTCCGCTGACGGGAGAATCAGAGCCGCAACCGCGCGTAGCTGAAACCGTCAAAACTGTTGAGAAAGCTTATTTGTACGCACCAAACCTCGTTTTTATGAGCACAAGCGTCGCGAAAGGTCAAGGCAAAGCAATTGTGTATGCAACTGGAATGGATACGCAGTTTGGCAAAATCGCAAATCTAACTCAAGCAATTCATGAGGAAGAGAGCCCTCTCCAAAAAGAAATTGCTTTAACGGCAAAATATGACTTCATAATTGCTCTTGCTGTTGGTGCTGTTTTCTTTGTTTCAAGTTTTCTTTTCTTGCATGTCTCTCTTGGTACTGCCATTTTGTTCATGATTGGTGTAATGGTGGCTTGTGTTCCTGAAGGTTTGCAGGTAACTGTTTCCAGTGCATTAGCTATCAACGTTCTGAAGATGGTGAAACAAAACGTTTTGGTTAAACGATTATCAGCTGTGCAAACTTTAGGCAGTGTTACAGTAATTTGCACTGACAAGACTGGTACTATTACCAAAGGAGAAATGACCGTAAACAAGATGTGGGTTTATGACTACGTTGTGGATGTTGCAGGTTTAGGCTATAAGCCCGAAGGTGATTTCACCGTAAACGGTCTGCCGCTACAGCAAGGTCAAACAGGCTCTTTGGAAAAACTTATTGAAATTGCTGCCCTTTGTAACGGTGCAAAACTTGATCCTCCATCAGATAGAAACAAAAATTGGAGCGTGATAGGCGACCCAACTGACGGTGCCTTACTTGTTGCTGCTCTTAAATCCAACGTAAATGTTTTGAATGCGTTGGAAGAGAAACCGATTATTCACGTTTTGCCATTCAGTTTTGAGCGCAAACGTATGAGTACGGTTCACAGTTTGAACGGTAATATTTTGATTTACACCAAAGGCGCACCAAGAAACATTTTGGATTTATGCACTAAAGTGCTTGTGGATGGGAAAGTCGAAGAGTTAGATTCGGAAAAAATGACTTGGATAGAATCACGAATTCACGAGTTTGCCAACGAAGGCTTGCGGGTTATTGCAGTCGCATACAAACAAATATTGAAAACTGAGTACAGCTAAAAACACAGATCTTGAGTCTGACCTTGTTTTCGTTGGGTTATCTGCAATGCGAGACCCTCCGAGAATAGAAGTCAAAGATGCCGTTTTGAAAGCAAAGCAAGCAGGAGTAAAAACAGTCATAATTACCGGAGACTACGGTCCAACCGCAGAGGCAATTGCCAAAGAAGTTGCAATTGTCGACCGCGATTGCTGCCAAGTTATCCGTGGGGTAGACTTAGACGATTTAAGCGACCAAGCAGTCATTGATGAAGTTCGAAAAGGAAATGTAATTTTTGCCCGCGTAGCACCTGAGCAGAAACTTCGAATAGTTAAAGCACTCAAGTCAAGTGCGAGAAATTGTTGCAGTAACAGGAGACGGTGCGAATGACGCACCCAGCCTCAAGGAAGCGGACATTGGAGTCGCCATGGGTGCTTCCGGAACAGACGTTGCACGTGAAGCCGCAGACATAGTTTTGCTTGATGATAGTTTTGCATCAATTGTTAAAGCAATAGAATCAGGCAGAGCAATCTATGAAAACATTCGCAAGTTCATCGTCTACGTGTTTTCGCACAACTGGGCAGAACTGATTCCGTTCGTGCTGTATGCAGGTTTAGGGTTTCCGTTGCCTTTGCTTGTCGTTCAGGTCTTAGCCATAGATCTTGCAATAGACGTAATTCCGTCATTGGCGTTAAGCCGGGAACCAGCTGAACTTGGAATCATGGAAGAGCCACCACGAAGCATTAAAGAGAGGTTATTTACACGCAAAGTTCTCTTACGCTCGGTATTCATCGGAGTGATTATAGCAGTTGGCGCCATAATTGGATGCTTAAACGTTTGGGCTACCGGCGGTTGGCACATCGGAATGGCTGTACCTTCAGACTGGCATTTCGGAGGAAGCTTACCTAACAACAATCCTATCTACCTCAAAGGTGTAACAATGATGTTTGCAGGCATAGTTGTAGCTCAAGCAGGAAACGTTCTTGCTTGTAGAACATCAAAGCAGTCAATTTTCAAAACAAGCCTTAAACATAACAAATGGATAATCGTTGGCATCGCAGCTCAACTTTCTATTTTGGCATTTCTAGTTTACGTTCCAATAATGAACACATTATTCGGAACAGAACCATTGGGAATTGCCGACTGGGGATACTTGCTGTTGCTGGCTGTAATCGTTGTGTTGGCTGAGGAAATTCGAAAGTTTTTCAGCCGAAAATTCACTAAAACTGGTTCTGAATCACTAAAAATTCATGATCACACTTAGAATTGGTCATTTCAACAAAATCGGGCATTAAAAATTTTACTTCCATTTTTCAATATCTCTTCGTTGTTGAAAGGTTTTTATTACGTTAGTCGCAATGTAGAGTTGATGTCTGGCAAACAATTTTTTCTAGAACGTTATGCTCAACTAGGATGGAAATTCCAAGAACCTAAGCCCAAACTATCAATTAGGATAAACCAAACCAATGCAAAGGCCAAAAAAATCCCCGAAAGGCTTCGCAGTTTAGGTGTTGAACTTGAGAAAGTTCCTTTTTTGCAATTAGGATATTGGGTAGTTAGGTCTAAGGCTTCAGCGGGAGCAACAGCCGAATATCTGTTAGGAATGTACTCTATTCAGGAAGCTGCAGCTCAAATTCCAGTTACACTTTTCACTGCTTTACATGGTAAAATGGTGCTGGATGCTTCTGCAGCGCCAGGTGGAAAAACCGTTCAACTTGCCGACTTGATGGAAAACAGCGGAGTCATAACAGCATTAGATGTTAACAAAGAGCGGTTAGGCAGTAATGGCAAACCATTTAGAGCGATGTCACATAAGCAACACAATCGTTTACAATTTGGATGCTCGGCAAGCTACAAAGCTTAACCGGACCTTTGATCGTATTTTATTGGATGTTCCTTGCTCAGGAAACTTTGCTTCTGACAGTGAATGGTTCAGCCGAAGAACTCTTGCTGACGTTGAACGAAATGCGAAGGTGCAAAAAGAAATTTTGGCAGAAGCAGTCAAATGTTTGGCCCCGAATGGCGAAATCGTTTATTCTACTTGCTCGTTAGAGCCTGAAGAAGACGAGTTAAACATAGATTGGGCAGTCAAAAACTTGGGGCTGCAAGTTCAGAAAATTAATTGCCTAGGCGTGGACGGGCTCACCGAGGTTTTCGGCAGAAAACTTGATCCACAAGTAAAGTTTTCTAGGAGAATTTGGCCAGAGCATACACAGGGCTTTCTTTGTATGCAAACTAAAAAAGGTCGAGGCACAATGAAGCCGTACGAAGTTTTTGCATCCCGTTTCGGTTCCAGAGTTGCTTTTAATTCTGAATTGGTTGTTGAAAAGAACCAACGTTATTATCTTTTGAATCCACGTACTAAAAAAGGATTTGCAGATTAACTATTATTATGCTGGTTTATACCTTGGCAAAATAAAGAACGGCATGTTCTTTCCAAGCTTCAATTTGCTAAACATGCTTGTGGGAGCAGCAGCCAACAAAATTGTGGTTGACCAGAAAGCAGCTTGGCTCTTTATCTGTGGAAGAGACGTTTTCCGAGTAGGAATAGTGAAGGTAATGGGGTCCAAGCGGAAAGGCGATGACACTTTGGTTCTTAATGAGTTTGGTGAATGTCTTGGTTTTGGCAAGATACTGGATGATTTAACGAGCTCTGAAGGAAAATTGGCGGTTAAGAACGTGTTGGATATTGGGGATTTTCTGCGCAGGGAAACGAGAGAAAGATTTTAGCCTTTTGGTATGTGTATTTTCTTGTTATTTTGAACGCATTGGCCCGTTTAGTTTAGATTTGAGGCTTTATGATCTTTTCTTAACTAGTGAACGTTCATTCAAACATTTCTGCGATACGCTTATATACGTTTATGTTTTAAGTGGATTCTCAAACATATGAATTAACATGGTGAAAGTCATGGTGGATGAACAAGTAAAGAAAGCAATTGAAACTCTCAAATCAAATAATATTCGATGGGTGCACTCAGCATTTGTCGATGTCCGAGGAATCCTCCAAGATATGGTTCTCCCAGCTAGAGAATATCTAAGCGGCACAGCCTTTACAGAAGGCATAGGCTTTGACGGATCCTCAGTACGCGGCTTCAAATCCATCGAAGAATCAGACATGATCTTTATGCCTGATGCAAAAACACTCTCAATCATGCCATGGATAACTGACGAATTACAAAAAAGCGCAATAATATTAGGCGATGCTCAAGAAGCATTCGGCGGAAAAGAACCCTCTGTTACCTGCCCAAGAGGCTACGTAGCAAAACGAGCTATAAAAGCAGCCAAAGACATGGGCTACACAGGCATATTCGCACCTGAACTAGAACACTTCGTCTTCACCTCAATTGACCCCACCAAATTAACATGGGATCTTTGGGCAGCTCCAAAAAGCGGTGAAGGCGACGCATGGGGAGCACCACGAGTTGTTCCTGAATCGCCAGAAATCAAACCAGGCGGTTTCATCCTAAGACCTAAAGAAGCATACTACAGGACTCCACCTGAAGACACAACTGTTGCATACAGAAATGAAGTCTC
This sequence comes from Candidatus Bathyarchaeota archaeon, assembly GCA_963768895.1. GTDB lineage: Archaea > Thermoproteota > Bathyarchaeia > Bathyarchaeales > Bathycorpusculaceae > Bathycorpusculum. The sequence continues at coordinate 25,502 of CAVYJU010000024.1, read as the reverse complement.
CCAGGTATTGGAAGATAACTTTGGATTAACAATTGAAAAACACCACCATGAAGTAGCCACAGTTGGTCAAGTTGAAATTGACTACAAATACGGTGAACTTCTGGAAACAGCAGACAGAGCCCTATTCTTCAAGTTTGTTGCAAAAAACATCGCGAAAAAATATGGCTTAATCGCTACATTCATGCCTAAACCCATTTACCTAGACAACGCAAGCGGCATGCACGTTCACTCCAGCCTCTGGAAAGATGGAAAGAACATAATGTACGATGGAAAAGACGAATATGCAGAACTAAGCCAAATTGGCAGGTACTATGTAGGCGGAATCTTAGCTCACGCAAAAGCGTTAACCGCAGTATGTTGCCCAACCGTAAGCAGCTACAAACGACTTGTACCAGGCTTTGAAGCGCCAATCTACGTCATGTGGAGCCGACGCAACCGATCATCCCTCGCAAGAATACCTCTGTACTACAAAGGAGCAGGCTTTGCTGCACAGAAAAGAGTTGAATACCGAGGCGTAGATCCATCATGCAACCCGTACCTAGCGTTCGCATGCATCATGAAAGCTGGTCTTGACGGAATCAAAAAGAAGACTGGACCCAGGCGACCCAGTGGACGAAGACGTTTACAAACTAAGCAAAGCAAAACGCAAAGAACTAGGCATACAAGAACTTCCAACAACACTCAAAGACGCACTGGACGAAATGGAAGGCGACGAAGTCATCAAAGAAACCCTTGGCAACCACGTATTCGAAGCGTTCATTGAGCTAAAAACAAACGATTGGAACCAATACTGCCTATACGTATCGCCTTGGGAAATAATGAAGTACCTCGACTACTAAGTCGAGTATTTCTCTTCTTCTCTTTCTTTTATGAATACTAAAAAAAGAACAAAAATAACGTAGAATTTTCTAAAAAAAGGTAAAATAAATTAAAGATGTTTAAGCAGTTTCCATTTCTTTTTGGGCTGCCTTTTCGAGGTTGTGCTTCTTGTTTGGGGTTAGTTTCAACTTGATTTTCCATCATTTTTTCATCTGCAGATTTTATTGCGTTAGCGGTCAAGAATGCAACTACGAATGAAATAACAGCGGAAACCAGGTAAGGCATCATTGATGCGACGACGCTTAGTCTAATGAAGTTGACGGGAGCGGCCGATGTATACTGAAGAAGATCTATTTCGTAACTTAAAACTGCAACTATCGCTGCAAATATTATGAATACAATTCCCGATGTCAAGAAGATCTTATGTATAATTTTCAAGTAACTTATTTGTCTTCACCAGTTATCTCTCTAACGTCTATTTCCTCTTTAAGCCTTGCTATTTGCGATTGAACTCTTCTGTTTAAGAAAATGGTTAAAATCACGAATCTGGTGAAAACTTTAGATGATTTTTTAACAAATAATTAATTTTGCTCGAGACTGTTGCTAAACATTAAATATATTTACCCAAAGAGCCCTATTAACTAAACAGTTAATCAAACGCTAAACATTAGGTGAAAGAAAATGAAAAATTTCAAAGACGCGACATGGAAAGAAAATGTTACAAAAGTAATCCAGCAAATACAAGAACAAGAAATAAAATTCATCAGACTTCAATTTACCGACATTAACGGTATGCTAAAGAATTTAGCAGTAAGCGCAAAAAACATCGAAACCATTTTTGAAAATGGCCAATCCTTCGATGGTTCTTCCATAACAGGCTACAGACCCATTGAAGAATCAGACATGGTGCTGTACCCAGACCCAACTACATTTGCGGTTTTACCTTGGCGACCGAAAGAAAAATCTTCCGCAAGGTTACTGTGCGACATTTACACTCCGCAGAATAAACGCTTTGACGGGGATCCACGATTCGTTCTTGAACGAGCTGTACGGAGAAAGCAGCAAAAGCAGGTTACACATTCATCTGCGCTCCTGAACTAGAATTCTTCATAGTAAAAGAAAGCGAAACTGGCGGCTTGCCTACACCAATAGATATGGCTGGCTACTTCGATTTTCACCCAGGCGACTTAACAGACGACCTGCGACGTGAAATTGCTGATACCGCTGAAGCTTTCGGAATAGAAATAGAGATTTCACATCACGAAGTTGCACTTGGACAAAACGAAATTGACTTCAAATATGACGAAGCACTGAAAACAGCTGATAGAACAATTACAATGAAAATGTGCGGAAAAGTGGTTGGTGCACGAAACGGTTACATCACCACATATATGCCTAAGCCGTTTGCAGGCATAAATGGTTCAGGTATGCATACTCACATGAGCCTTTGGAACAAAAATGTGTCTCAAAACCTTTTCTATGAAGACGATGAAAAGAACGGTTATCTTTCAGATTTGGCAAGAAACTTTATCGGCGGACAACTAGCCCATGGACGAAAAATGTGCGCGATTCTTGATTCATGGCCAAACAGCTTCAAACGATTAGTACCCGGCTACGAAGCACCAGTATATCTTGCTTGGGCACACAAGAATCGTTCACCACTTATTCGAGTGCCAAACTTTGGCGGAAGAAAAAATGCTGCAAGATGCGAAATCCGATGTCCAGACGGCGCAGGAAACCCATATCTACAGTTTGCAGTGTTGTTGGCAACTGGTTTAGATGGTATCAGAAACCAAATTGACCCAGGCGAACCAGTGGAGCTAAATGTTTACCACATGACATATGAAGAACGCAAAGAACGAAACATCGTTTCACTACCTGAATCACTGAAAGAAGCCTTAGATGAGTTAGAAACCAGCGATTTAATACGCGAAACACTCGGCGAAACAGCATACATAAACTTCCTAACTGAAAAACGAAGAGAATGGGACCTCTATCGAACCCAAGTAACTGAGTGGGAAGTCAACCGCTACATCAAACGACTCTAAGCCTAAACGGCTTTCTTTCTTTTCTTTGTTTTTCTGCTTGTTTGAACAGAATGTAATCACAATTTCTTATCTTAGTGAACTACTTGTGTTTTAACAGAGGTGACAATTTTTTATGGATATGGACCAAGATTTAGACCCATTAATGAGCGCTTCAAACGTTTACGAATTTGTAAATGAAAGCAATCGAATGCGCATTCTTAAAGTAACTTTCAAGCCAGGTGACACCGCTAAAATGCATCATCATCCAGAACACATGGCATATGTACTCAAAGGCGGAAAACTAAGACTAAAATCTGAGGGCAAGACTCAAGAATTAGATTTGAAAGAGGGCTCGGCAGTTTTCTTAGAAGCACAGAATCATGAAGCTACAAACATTGGAAACTCAGTCATTGAACTGCTAGTTATAGAACTTAAATAGTAATTTATTCAAGTTTTTTTAATTCTTAATTTTTTCAGCCAACTCTTTAAGTGGAACAATTGCTTGTTCGCGTTTTGCCAGATTCCTCAACACCACTGCGCCCTCTTTTAGCTCGCGTTCACCGACAATAACGGCGTAATCAGCATTTCGTTTGTCCGCATCTTCCAAAGCCTTTCCCATTTTTCGCCCCATAATCTCAAACTCAACAATAACGCCTTCGTCCCTTAGCATCTGCGCAATTTTTGAAGCATCAATTTTTAATGCGTCATTTATAGCAAGAACAAGAACCCGTTTTCCCGTCTTAACTCCAAAGGCTGCCTTTTGAGTCTGCAACGCAAGTGCAATCCTATCAACTCCATGTGCACAACCAACCCCCGGCGTTGGTTCGCCCCCAAATAATTCAATAAGCCTATCATACCTGCCACCGCCTCCCAAAGCAATGTCTAATTGTGGAATGTAGATCTCAAAAATCATTCCCGTGTAATATTCTAAGCCACGGGCAAATGCGGGTTCAACAACCTGAATCGGGCAGCCACTCTTGACGATGAGGTTGAGGATTTCTTCGAGGTTTTCTGCAGCAGCCTTAGCTTTCTCGTAACCAGCTACATACGTTTTTATTTTTTCAACGGTCTCAAAACAATCATTGCCCTTCAGTTGCAGCAATCCTTCCAGCATACCGCGGCACTTGTCGGTCGGAGCTAACTTAAATGCTTCCTCATATTCCTTCTTATCCATTCTTTGGAGAATTGCATTCTGGGTTTTTTCGTCCACGTCTTCTTGCGAAAGGATGCCTCGTACAACGCCTATGTGCCCGATTTTGAAGGCATAACCCTGCAACCCTAAACTTTTCATCAAACTGTTAGTTAACAAAACGATTTCTGCATCAGCTTCAGGCCTGTTCGAGCCCATTATTTCAAAATTTGACTGCCAAAACTCCCTATACCGCCCTCGTTGAGGCTCATCATAACGGTAAACGCTTCCTACAGAAAAAAGTCTAAGCGGTTTAGGCTCATTTTTTAGAGCCGTTGTGGCTAGACGCGCGATTGAAGCAGTAAATTCTGGTCGCAAAGCCACTTGGCGATCGCCAAGGTCTTTGAAAATAAACATGCGCTGACGAATTTCTTCACCCGACTTCGCAGATAAAAGCTCAAGAGGTTCAACTACTGGCGTTATTACTTCTTTGTAACCGTAAAGCATGGCGGTTTCTCGTGCTTTAGCGATGATGTATGTGAAGGTTTGCGCTTCTTCACCGATTAAATCTCTCATTCCACGAACAGTTTGGAAAGTGGGCATGCTATTTTTCTCCTTGCCTGTTAAACTTCAATTAAGAAGGTACAATTATTCTATTAAACTATCGCTCAAGTCTCCTAACTAAATAATTAGTAATTGATAATTAATTAGCTGGCTAAAATTGAAGTGAGGATTTGAACATGATTGACACGTTCTACTTGCATTTAGAATTTAAAAATAAAAAAAGCAAGTGGTCGATTAACCTGCCTTTTTTATGCGCCAAATGTGGCGTATGTTGCAAATTGGAGGATTTCTTGACCGCGGGAGAAATCTCTGCCAAACCCGAAGAGCAACCCCAAGTCCGCGCCAAAATAAAAGCCCTATTCGAGGAGCTTGGCAAGATGTGGGAAGCAGACGAGGCAAAATACGATTACTACGTCGAGCATACTCCTTGCCCGTTTTTGGTTAACAAGGCTTGCTCCATTTACGAGATCAGACCTGAGGGCTGTAGGCTTTTTCCCAAGACTGCGTTTGGCATGCTTACCGAAGATTGCTCAGCCCTGACTAGATTTAAGAAACAGCGTGTTGCGTTGAAAAGCAGCAGAACGGCTGAAGAAAACTACTACTTCACGGGAGAGGGCATAAAACCTGCAAAGTTTACAGAAAAACAATACCAAAAATACATTGCCAAACTTCATAAAGCAGGCATAACAGATGACGAATTAGCTCTCTTTAACTGCTTCAATGGAAAACAAGACCAATGAACCCACAGGGTCTGCTAGATTATAAAAGGATGATTCCTACATTAATTGATGTGGGAACTGTGAAGGAAATTACAGTCAAAATAGATTCAGAAGGCAAGATAACCATCCCGTTAGCCGTAAGAAACCAACTTGGGAAGAATCCCACTCTCAAGAAAACAAAAGAAGGCTACTTACTAATTTCCAGCAAGCAAAAAGATTTTCTGGAAGAATTCCGAAAAGTAGTTACTTCTAAGCATCGTAGAACTGGCAAGCCCAAACTTGCATCTCCTGAGGAAATGAAATCTATTTGGGAGCCAAAGCCAGAATTTGTTAAAGAAATAGAGGAAACTTGCAAGCATGGCAAATTCATAAAGGTAAAGGGCTTCGCCCAAGAGCTCGACTTAAAGTAATTATTAAGAATCGCGCTTAGCATGTCTTTTTTTCATCTTATGGTTTGTATGCTTCTACTTCGATGCGCATCATTCCAACATGAACCACGCCTTTGTTATCAGCAGGATGTTTTTCGAGGTAACTGCTAACGATTAATTCAACGAATCTTGCTCTAAGCTCAGCTGGGATTCGGTCGGTGAAAGGTAGCCATGTGGTTCGTACCCATCCAGCTAAGCCTTCTGCACCATTAAACTTCATGTCTTTGGGAAAAAGTTCAACACGGTCCGTCAACAAACCAGCTTGCTTCAAATAAGTAGCGTACTCTTCTGGGTCATAGAAGCCATAGGGAAACTTCATGCCTTGGAAAAATCCCTTCCACGGCTCAACCATGATTAGCTCGTTTATAAGGCTGAGAATATCTTTGGCATTGCCTTTTCCAGCCATCTGAAACAGCAGCCTGCCGCCAGATTTTAAACTTTTTTGGACGCCTGCAAGGACTGCTTTTTGGTCAAGAATCCAATGTAATGCAGCGGTAGAAAATACTCTGTCAAATTCCGATTGGAAGGTTAATTTTCGCGCGTCCATTACTTGGAAAGCAAGATTTGGGTAGTCTTTCTGGGGAAAATTGGTTTTTGCAAGGTTGATCATTTTTTCTGAGCTGTCGATTCCGATTGCCTTACCCTTGGGTAGGCATCGTGCGAGTTCTGCAGTGATTTTTCCGTCGCCGCAGCCAATGTCTAGCAGTGCTTCGTTTCCTTGAAGTTTTAGTTTTGGAATTAGCTCTTGTGCCCATTGGAACTGGTTTTGGCTGTTTTTGGAGTAGTCCTGAGCGTTCCAATTATACCCAATATGTGCCATTTTTCCACCTGCTTATTTGAATGATAGTTGGGAAACTGAGTAGTAAACGATTTCGCCTCGGCGGTTCATAACGGCTAGAGTTAACTCTTTCTTTTGGTTTTGACACTGCTGCATTGCATCTGCTAACTCGTCAATGCCAAGTGGTTTGCCTTCTTGCATGCTTAAAACCAAATATGGCGCAGTATCTTTTCCGTATGCGCCCCGTTCATACATGCGAAAGTCAATTCCCGCTCCAAATCCTTCCCGTGCAACGTAACCGCGGCTCCTCAAATCACGGTAAACCATGTAGCTTACCCAGGCATTCTCATTTTGCGTTTCGTAGCAGTGTAGCAAGCTTTGAAAATCTGCGGATTTGCCATTTTCATCTTTGACTTCCAGCATTCCCTTGTCTATAAGGTATAATGCTTCGAAGAAAGTAAGTGTGAAGATTTTATCTTCTAACGTGCCGTATCCTCGGGTAGTGAGTGCGTCAATGCTGTTTTGTTCAGCCACAATCACGCCTTTTTTTGCTAAGATGCCGCTGGTTCTAAATTCTGGAGGCGCTTTTTTGGATTCAGTCAACTAAATCAACTTGTAGAGTCTTCCCACTTTTTTGCTCTTTAACATTTCCTATGAATTTTTCTGTTCTTTTGACGGGAAACATATAGACAGAGACAGAGACGGAGGGAGGGTCAATGGAAACTTTAGAGTTCTGTTATAGACTAAAAGAAAAAGTTTAGCAGAAGTCTGAATCTGTCTTGACGATGAACTAACCCTATCCGCCGTTTCAGTCGCTCCAGTTTCAACACTTGTAAAGCACTTCGCAACGTTTGACCTAACCGTGCTGAAAACGCCTGATGTTTCATCAAACGCTGTAATATTAAACTCAACGTTAGCACTCATGAATTTAAGATTTCCACAAGAGAACTTTCTAAATGCAAAAGATCGCTGGTAATAAATAATTATTGGAGATGCCTGCGCGTGTACTTCAAACTAATAGAAACAACGGTAGCTGTTATCAGAATTACCGCTAATATTGTAACTGGGGCGTTGAACTCAGGTATCGTATTCATGGGTGTCACAGAGGGAAGTACAGTTTCCGTGGGTGTCATAGACGGAAGAGACGTCTCGGAAACAGTTTTTGTCAAAGCGTTTCCTACCAAGAACACATAGCTACCGTCACTCAACTGCATTACAGACCCCACTTGCGATAAAGAGTAATCGTTAGAGCTAAATGGAATGTTCCATTGCAAGTTTCCAGCTGAGTCTACCTTTGCCAAGTTCCCGACGAAATTATTTCCACAGCCTAAAGCATATCCTCCATCATTGGTCATCACGATACTCCAAGCTGTTTCCTCTCCAAGTTGACTGTAGGTTTGATTCCAAACAACGTTTCCAAGTGAATCTGTCTTGGTCAAAAGAACTGCGCCTTGACTGCTATTGGTTCGGAATGTGCTGCCTGTTAATGCGTATCCTTCGTCGGTTGTTTGAAGAACTCGAATAAACTGAATTGATGAGCCGTACGTCTGGTTCCAAATCATGTTGCCCTCAGAATCGGTTTTGATAAGTCCTGCAACATTTAGTCCATCTGAAGTAAACACTTCACACTACCATTGCGTACCCACCATCGCTTGCTTGAACAATTCTATAAATGAAGACCCAGTTATAATCGCGGCTCCACTGCACTGCTCCAGTCGAATCGACTTTAGCCCTCCAACAACCAGTCCCATTCCTGTAGGCACCAGAAATCATGTATCCGCCGTCTGGGGTTTTAATCAAATCCCCAACGTATTCTTTTGAAGGGTAACTTTGTATCCATTGAACGTTGCCCTTAGAATCAGTCTTTAACAAGAAGGCTCCAGCCTGATAGAAACTTCCGCCTAAGAGATAACCACCGTCGGCTGCCTGAATTATAGGACCGACCCCTGCCAAGTTTAAGTCTGGGTATTTAGAGTATGATTGGTTCCACTGCTCGTTACCTTGTGAATCAGTCTTAAGCAGCCAAGGGAAACCGACAAAACTTGGATTTAAGGGTACGGCGCCTGTCAACGCGAATCCGCCGTCGCTGGTTTGAATCGCTTGAGATATGCCCAAATCATAGGTGTGCTGCCACTCAATCGACGGAGAAGGCAAAGTGGCGGCGAGCTGCTGAAGCGGCATTAGCTGCCTGGCTTAGGATAAGCAAAAAGACAATAAAAAGCAAAGATAAAGTGACGGCTGATTGCCTAATGCTGAATGCTGAAAACCTCGTCCTTGCTTGAAGGGTCCTATCTGGCATAAGTGATCCCTTTCCTCTAAATGGTAAAATCACTTATAGTTCTATTCATGGAACAAGCCGTTCCAAATTGGAACACGGTTAAAATCTTCAATTCTTTTTTTAGGACTGTGTGGAAAGTTTCCGAATAAGTTTTGTCCCTTCCAGCAACGATTGGATTTGAAGACGACTAAGCCCGCCTGCTCTCTGCAGGTCATAAGCCGGGTAATAGTGGCAGATCAAGATGATGCTTTGAAGATCGATTGAACTATCGAGCCAGGCTTGGTTGTTGGTTGTCAGTGCTGTTTTTTGAAAGAAACAAAATCTTTAGGGTAGTAAACTTGGTTTTCGCATATTATTGCTGACACATATTTAAGTGGGGTAATGTCGAAGGCTGGGTTCATAACGTTGATGCCGTCTGGAGCTATTTGCTGGGAGCCAATGTGGGTGACTTCTTCGGGTTTGCGCTCCTCAATAATTACGTCAGAGGCTTTGTGTGCTAAGTCGAAGGTTGATTTTGGCGCTGCAACATAAAATGGTATGCCATGCTCATGTGCCAACACAGCGACGGAGTATGTGCCAATCTTATTTACTACTGCGTCTTGTACAATTCGGTCGGCTCCAACAATAACCTTGTTGATGATTCCTTTGCTCATAAAGTAGCCCGCCATATTATCTGTTATCAAAGTGACAGGTATCCCATCGCGTTTAAGTTCATAAGTCGTAAGTCTCGCACCCTGCAGTAGAGGTCGGGTTTCGTCAGCAATAACTTTGATTTTTTTGCCCTGTTCCCAAGCTGCACGAACAACACCTAAAGCAGTTCCATACTCCACAGTCGCTAGTTCGCCAGCGTTACAATGGGTCAAAATCGTGTCGCCATCTTCGATTAATACGGAGCCGTTTTTGCCGATTGCATGGTTTTGTGCTGCATCTTCATCCGCAATCTTCTGGGCTTCCTCTATAACTTTGGCTTTGAGTTCTTCAACACTCCCTGAAACACTTTTTGCCTTATTTAGGACACGGTCTACGCCCCAAAACAGGTTGACCGCTGTTGGACGTTGATTTTTGATAATTGAGCCTGCATCTTCAAGCTCAGACAACAGTTTTTCTTTAGTTTTTGCTTTTGAATTGTAAGCTGCTAAGTGCTACTCCAAACGCTGCTGCTGCACCAAGCAAGTGGAGCGCCTCTGACACGGAGAGTTTTTATGGCTTCAGCCATCTGCTCAACCGTTCTAATTTCCAAGGTGACTTCTTGGAGGGGAAGTTTGGTTTGGTCTGGTGTTATGACGACTTCCGTTTTGCCACTTTATCATCCGCATTTTCAATGATTCTCCAGGCTGACTTTATTGGCTTACTTAGTTGGAAGGGTGTTGTTAAAGATTTTCGATAATTATTGCCTAAAACCTTTGAACTAAATCGTAGAGGTTGCCGTATAGGTCTTCTAAAACAACCTCGATTCCCCACATTTGCTTTGTGGGTTCACCGTAGAACTTTACTCCTTTGGCTTTCATGGCTTCGTAGTCTCGTTTGCAATCATTCGTCAGTAGAGTCATAAAAACATGGTCTCCTGCCTGTTTTCCCAACGCTTTAAGCTTCTCTTCAGTGTCTGCCAAGACGAATGTTAACTCAAGGTCGGATTGATCTTTTGGTGAAACAGTAACCCAACGCATGCCTCCCTCAAATTTGTCGTCCCGCCGTTTTTGGAAACCCAATTTTTCAACATAAAAATCTATAGCTTCATCAAAATCCTTTGACTAGTAATGTTATGTGACCTATTTTCAATTTCTAACGCTTCCAAACGGCTAATGGAAAACTAAAAGAAAAATGTTGGCTTGTGGTTTAAGAGGAAGAGTCTAAGGGCGATTTAAGGGCGGTAACAACTTCAACTGGGGAGTCTTCGCCTGACTTTAGTCGTTTTTTCCATTCTTCTCCGACGGCGATGAGCGAGAAGATTCCTGAAACTTCAGCTTTCGACTTCTTCACAAGCGTTACGAGTGCTTCTTGTGTTTCGCCACTTTTAATCATGTCATCTACGATTAGGACGCTGTCGCGTTTCTTTATGGCTTCTTTGGGAATGTAGAGTGTTACCGTTACTCCTGAATCTCTTCCTAAAACAAATGTTTCATCTAGGAAAGCTTTTACGCCGACTTCTTTGTTTCGCTTTGCCACGATAAGGTTAACGCCTAATGCGTTGGCTACCATGGTCGCCAAAGGAATTCCATCAACTGCTGCAGTTAAAACCTTGGTAACTCTTTTGCCTGCAAAATTTGCGAGTGCATGATTAGCTGCTTGCGAAAGTATGTTGTAGTCACCCACAATTTCTGTGTTGTCAAAATATCCATTGTCGTCAAATTTTATTCTGCTACGCAACTCGGTTTCCAGACCCACCATCTTGGTTAGAACTCGCCAGAGTTGTTTAGCTCTTGTTGTGTTTGGCAGCACATGGCCTTTTGCGTAACGGCTAAGAACTGTGACTGGCAAACCTGTTTTTGAGGCTAATTCGCGATAAGTAATATTTCGTTTGTATTTTGCTGTTCGCAGCAGCTCGATTGTCATTAAACGAAGTTTCAAATCTTCTGCGTGAGTGCTCAATCTATACTCCCCTTTTTTCACACTAATAAGTCAAATATTGGATGTTAACTCATAATTGTAGCTTGCCAATTTATGCTTTTCTGTTTAAAACAAATGACCACCTAACTACACTGATCACTGCGGTTTAACCCAGAGATTTTACATTTTTTCCATTAAACTTTTTAGATGGCAAAGTGAAATCCTATATCAAAAGAGGGGCATACGACGCATAAGATTAATCAATTAATTTTAACTGCACTTTTCGGCTCAATCATATTTGTTGTCAATGTCTTTTTGCCCCCTCCATTAAACTATGTATTAATCGTGGTTGAAGCAGTTCTGCTTGCACTCAGCGGATTGTTCATCAGAAAAGTCGGTGCCACCTACGTCGGCGCGGTTGGAGGGCTTCTAACAGCAATCGGAAACCCAGCCTTAGGACCATTCACATTTTTCTTCACTCTTATATTCGGAATCTTAGTCGATGCCTTCATGTATATTTTCAGAATCAACGGTTCCCGCGAAGGTGTAAATCGCAACAGGCTAATGGCTGTAATGGCAATTAGCACAATGCTAATTGGAATAATGAGCTACTCGGCATTTGCCCTGTTTCCTCAGTTTATTCCTTTTGCAAAAGAGTTCTCAGGCGTCGGTTTGTTCATTCAAAGAAGCACCATGCTAGATGCGTTGGTACTTTTTATGGGTCCAGTCACTGGTATCGTCGCAGGTTACGCCGCTTCATACCTATGGAACAAATACCTTCGCCATATACTCGTTTAATCCCAGATTAATGACTTACAATCGCACTGTTTAAGTAAAATTCTTCTAAAAGAAGCCGTCAGAAAAAACCACCAAGTGATAAGTCAATGTAATTTTTTCTAAAATGACGGGTAACATTTCTAAAGAGAAAAAACTATTAAAAAGTCGGGAAGATGAAAAGAGATTAGGCTGCTAAATTAAAAGTAGCTTTTTAGCTAAGAGTGTCGAAGAGAATAATTAAACTTAGAGCATGATATCAGTAAAATCAACAATCTTTCTATCTTTCGTAATATTTCTAAGTTTTTGAATCTATTAGTTGTGGAGTGTTCTTTGGCTTAATTTCGGTAAAAAGGAGAATCAGACCTATTGTAACAAGTACAGTAAAAATCATTTCAAATGTAAAACTGAATGTGCTTAACAAATTTGCGCGGAAAACATAGTCATTGTTGACTAGCAAGAAATAATTAGCAAGGAATTCATTAAAAACAACCAGATAGGCAACTAGGATTGCAAAAGCAGTTCCAATTAATACAAAACCATTCTTTCTTGTTTTTGCATAGAAGAGAAACGATAGAACGCAAGGAAGACCTAACATTATTGGGATTAAATACACCGTAAGTTGCGACATCCATTGAAATATTTCCAAATAAACCAGCCACGTAAGAGGTATCATTTAGAACATATAATTTTTTGCATCACGTTTTCTTCGCTTCTGAGCACGACATCTTCATTAGTTTTTTAAGCAAGGTCAAAACAGATACAGAGTCGCGAATCCATTGAAACCAAGTTCAAGATTAATTGGTGCAGTTTTTTGGATAATTGGTTTATTGTTCACTTTGCTCGTGTTTTTTCTTTACATGCCCGGATATGTATTTTTGTTACCTATTGTAGGTTTTGTTTTTGGTCTTATTGCACGTAAATGGTTAGTTAGCAAAAGCGAAATTGACAAAACAAAACAGTACCCTTCTTAGACTAAAAGTGGCGTGCCAGAATCAGTAAAGTTTCTTACTGGCATGGTTTATAATATGTGCGGGAGCAGAGTTGTCATGTATCAATCTTATTTAAATTAAATAGAATTTTGTTCCTAAGAGGTGCTGATCATCAGTTTGATTTTCTCGTCAACCAGCTTGGCGATCATCAAATTAGAAATGAAAACGCATCTGACTTCGAGAAGTTCGGCTAACTCGGCGGGTTTTTGGTCTTGAGTAACAAGAATTAAATTATGTTTGCCTGCGTACTCTACAACATCTCGGTCTTTTGCGCTTTTTAAGCCTGCTTCTTGAGCTGTTAATACTTCATAGCCTAAAGTTTCAAAATACTCTTTCAAACCTGTATACATTTCGTCAAGCAGAAGCTTCATACTCTCCATTTGTACGTCAAATTATTTAGATTTTGCTTTAGTTTTTCAGCTTTTTTGGCGACTTGCATACAGCTTGTTTCGCGTTGTGGCGTGTAGTGACTTCTATTGAAGACCATTGTCGAATTTTGTCTAATAATGTCTAAAAATGTCTAATATTGTCTAAAATTGTCTAATAATGAACCTACTTACGAAGAATTCAAGCTTAGATTCAAAAAAACAACCCAAAACAACCAGTTCAGAAATGGCAATTTTGGTGTTGTTGACTTCTAAACACCGAAGAATCGCTAATCTATTAGAAGCAATGCGAAAGATTCAGGGTTCTTTGCAAATGGGAAAGTAACCTCGATTCCAGCGTTCGCCGCGGTTTTCTTAACATTCACACCAACAGCGTCCTCTGACAAACGTGCCAGGTTTGGGTGGGCGCAAATCTTTGTTTCTGTGTTGCATTTTTCGCAGAGTTGACAGTGTCCTGATACGAACGATACTGCTAGGCTGTAGCCCTTGTTCATCGCGGCTTTTTCCAGGTCAACGACGGATTGTAGCATTTTGCGTTTGTCATCTTTCCAATCAGACCAAAACTTTGCCGCTTTCTCCTTGACATCCTTTGGCACAGTGGGGTCAGTTTCAGCAACCACAAGCTTTTTGAGAACTTCAGGATCAGCTTCCGCCCCTGATTTAAATTTCATAAACATAGCATAGTTGTATTCGCTGACGATTTTTCTAAATTCCTCAGCAGAAGGTGTGTAAGGTGGGCAAGCTAAAGTTTTGCCATAATGGTTGCAGCCTACTTTGCATTTGAGCACAACTCGGTCTTCAACAACTACTTTAGTTGTTGGAATAATTTTGGCGTCAGCAGCCCCGTTCTCCAAAGCTAACTTGACGAGAAACTGGAATTTTTCAGCGCCATTTTGAGATGACATGATTTCTCACGGTCTGCTTGGTGAGGTGTTTCTTTTAATTTAAACATTTACCAAAAAATATCTGAATGTTGATTGTTACTTACCCATTCAGTAAAGTTAAATTGTGCGTAGTTACGCCACTGCTGTTAAGAAAACGATGTTTTTCCTCGTCTTGGTCGAACGCACAACGGTTGCTCCGTATTTGGTTTGTGGCCTGCTCGCTTCACGATGGCTTCTGTGACATTGCACGCCCATTGTCTTTTTGTCCAGCGAAATCCAAACCACACATCCCATTGATCTACATTCAGGACACATTCTTTGGTCACCGACACTGACAATCGGTTTAATTAATCGTCCGGCACCTTGCTGGATGCTCGAGCGTTTTTGGTTATTTTCTTTCTGAGCCGAAGCTCCGCTATCAATATACAAAGTTTTTTACCCCTTTTCCCCTTATTTTTTCTATGAAAAGAATCAGTGACTCAACAGGGTCAGCCAAGAGGACAAAAGAAGCTCTTCGTTTACATGAAGGAGCCCCACGCTTATAAACCAATCAAAATCGGATTTTGACTTGAAAACAATCTTTTTATATTAGTTGGGGTGTTCAGCTCGATTTTCTTTTCCTCGAGTTGCAGAAAGTACTGCTGCAACTGCCAAGATTGCTATTGAAGCGTAGAGTGCGGCTTGGATGCCTATTATAAATGACGAGCTTAAGCCGCCTGAAAGTTTTACCGTGCTGATGAACACTTGGAAGGCTAATTGACGTGGAATTGAAGCCGAAGCAACAGTTATTGCCACTACGAAGCTTCCCAGTATGCCTACGTTCTGCAATGTTCTCAAAAGACCAGATATGCTTCCGTAGTTACCTTGCCTTGCTTTTGCCATGACTGCAGAATTGTTTGCGGGGAAAAACATGGCGGTGCCGAATCCTGATACTGCAGATGCAACAATAATTATGTAAAAAGATGAACTTTGGCTGATCGCAGAGAAGATTAATGTTGCAGTTGCAAGACAGATGATCCCTAACGTGGCTATTGTTCTGGCGCCTATTTTGTCTGAGTGCCTACCCATTATTGGAGCGAAGAAGCTCCCAATTATGTAACCGGGGATTAGAAGCAGCGAGGCGTTTAAAGGTGACAGCCCCCGCACCCCCTGCAGGTACATTATTATCAAAAAGACAACGGAAATGTAGCCGACGCTGACAAAAAACGTTGCAAGACAGGAGTTCCTCAAAACCTTGTCTTTGAAAGCTGCAAAATCAACCATAGGCGTTTCCAAATGGTTTTCGTATGTAATGAAAACAGGAATCAGCGTAATGCCAATCAGCAATGAAATAATGTTTGGAATTCCCATTCCTTGTGAAGCTAAACTGGTTGCGCCGTAAGAGATGAGTAGAAGGCTAGTTGCAAGGAGTATCATGCCGCCGATGTCAAGTTTTGCTTTTACTTTTGGCGCTAGTTTAAGATATTTGAGACCTAAGACTAAAGCGATTGCGCCTATCGGGATGTTGATGAAGAAAATGAATTGCCAGCCGACAAAAGTTGTGACTATGCCGCCTAAGACAATGCCAAGCATTGAGCCAATTGTCCAACCCAACGAGCTGAAACCATAGGCTTTGCCACGTGCGTTTGGCGGAAATGTGTCGGCGATTATGGCTCCGCTGTTGGATTGCATTAATGCGCCTCCCAGTGCCTGCACGACGCGGGAGCCAATTAGAAAATATATGTTTGGTGAAAACCCGCATAATGCCGAGCCAACTGTGAAAATGCCGAAGCCAGTATTGAACATGGTGGTTCTTCCGTAGATGTCGCCTATTCGCCCAAGTTGGGTTGTAGTGACCGCGATTACCAGCAGGTAAGTTAGTATTATCCAGATAGTAGTAATGAAGTCTGAGCGTAAACCAGCAGTTATTGCAGGAAAAGCCAGCAAAACAATAGTGCTGTCTAAAGCACCCATCAAAGTGCCAAGAACAACGATAACCAAAATGATACTCTGACTTTTCACCATAATCTTCTAACCACTCAAAAAACTGGTTCTTATGCTTTTACCCATATCTTTCCAAGGTCAGTTGAAGAGCTATCCTTCTGCCCATGATTGACCAGTTTTCTCTAAAAAATTAGCCTCAAAAATGCAACCTGCAGGAAAGGTTTATTTCGTTGCATGGCACTATGATGTGAAATTGCTGGCGGACAATCATGTCCGTAGGGATGTGGCCGAAAGGCTGAACCGTAAGCAAAGAAACATTGGAGGAAAATTGAAAAAATGGCATATAAGTACATAGCAGAAGAATGGACGCAGCCTGAAAAATCCTTCGTTGAAGAACTCATGCGCGAAAGATTAGTGCAGTGGCGAAAGCAGCCATCGACGCTTCGCATTGAGCATGCAACAAGGCTTGACAGGGCGAGAAAACTTGGCTTCAAAGCCAAACAAGGCTTCATAATAGCCCGAACAAAAGTCCGTAGAGGCAACTTGAGGAAGTTACGCCCACGGTCAGGAAGACGCCCCAAACGTATGGGTGTCGCCAAATTCAAACCAGGCAAAAGCCTAAAACTTATAGCTGAAGAACGTACAGCAAGACATTTTCCAAACATGGAAGTTTTGAACAGTTATTGGGTAGGCGAAGACGGAAAACACAAATGGTTTGAAGTTATACTGGTCGATCCTAAAGCTCCAGGCATAAAAACAGACAAAGATATCAACTGGATAACCGAAAAACAGCACACAAGCAGAGTCTTCAGAAGCATGACAAGCGCAGGCAAAAACGTACGAGGATTACATCACCGTGGAAAAGGCTCAGAAAAAGCTCGACCAAGCCATCAAAGAGGCGCAAGGCACCCCGACGTGCAAAGGTGGTAAAAACATGCACCATATCAGAGCCGTAATAACAAAGCGAAATGGGAAACAAACCTTCGGAAAAGGATTCAGCCCAACTGAACTCGAGAAAGCTGGCTTAGACAAGCAACAAGCGCATAAAATGGGTATCCACCTTGACATTAAAAGAAAATCTTTCCATGACGAAAACGTCACAACCCTAAAGGCACACGCAGAAAAAGCCAAAGCTGAAGCAGCCGCAAAACCAAAAACTCCCAAAATCGAGCCGCAGCCAAAGAAAAAAGCTAAAAGCTAGAAGCCCAAAGACAAAACGGTAACCAATGTCTTCGAAACCGCCAATAGGATACATAGACATTCGAGTCTTCGCACACGCAACTGAGGACACGGACAAAGTCGAAGCTGCCGTAAAGAACCTATTGCCAGAAGAATTGGTTCAAACCCTTATTTTTCAAAAAACAAGTTTAACAGGACATCATGGAAACCCCATTAATCTTCTTACAATCCAATTAACAGACAAAAAGCTTCTTCCATTAGCTTTAGAAAAAATTGGTTCAGGCTTAAACTCTTTGGATAAAGAAGAGTTATGCAGAGATTTGAAATTGCATTTGGAGAAGCGAAACTTATACCTCAGATTTGATAAGCAAGCCGCCTTTTTAGGAATTATAAAGTTTGCCCAAAATGACCCAATTCACTTCAAAATACATTTCAAGAACAAAACGCCAGACGAAATATCTGAAATTTGCAAGGGCTCTGGGTTGTTGCTATGACAAGAGCCTTCGCCGACTTGCATTTACGTGTTAATCCTAAAGACCAAAAGGCAACCCAGGAACTAATCAAGCGTGCTGCAAGCTTCGGATATCAGCTTAATTTCAATTCCTTTCACTTCCGGAATGCAAGAATGACGACTTAGTCAGGCTTAAATCCACTTGTTCGGAAGAAGGCATAGATTTTGTTTCACGAGCAGATTTTCATCCAAGGTCTGAAAATGACTTAACTCATTTCTTGCGTAAGTTCAGGCGACGATTCGAAATCATTTGCATCTCATGCGACAATAAGGAAGTAGCTAGGCAAGCGGCAAAAGACCGTCGGGTCGACCTTTTAAGTTTTCCAAGTTTAGATTATCATAAGCGGTTTTTTGATCGTGCTGAAGCTGAATTGGCAAGTGGCAGTTTGGCAGCATTAGAAGTGGATGTCAAGCCGCTATTGGTTTTGGAGGGTCCATCGCGGGTTAGGATCCTTATGAGCTTAAGGCGTGAAATTAGCGTTGCACGCGAATTTAAGGTGCCTATTGTGGTTTCCAGCGGTGTTGGCGAGAAAAGATTTATGCGTTTTCCAAGGGACATGGCAAGTTTAGCTTACTTGTTTGGGCTGGATGAAGCTTCAGCTTTGGATGCTGTTTCAACCAATCCCGAGAGAATCATCAAGTCGGAACCGAGAAAAACTTAGCAAACGATTTGTTGCTCCAGGCATCAGCATTGTAAAGGAGGGCAAAGCGCTTTGAAGAGAGTTAAGCGGCGTTACTTAGCTCTTCAGTTGGATTGTGAAAGCTTGCCCTCTGAACGTGAATTTATTGATGCTGTTTGGGCTTCAGTAACTAAGCTTTATGGTGAAGTCGGTGCGAGTTTAACTGGTTTAACCCTGATTAGCTTTGGATGTAGAACGGAAAATTGCCGTGATTCGGATTTCGCTAGTAGCTTTGAGCATGGTAAGAGCTTCCTTAGCTGCAGTTACTAGTCTTGCCAACAGTGAAGCGTCGGTGCATGTTTTGGCTGTTTCAGGCACGCTAAAAGCGCTATATTCAAATGTAAAATAGCTTTGCTAGATTTATGTGTAAAGTTTTTGCTTATCTTTTGACAAGACATTTAGTTTCTAAGTCTTATTCTTCATTGAACAATCTTACAAAAGTATCAGAGAAACGTTTATCAATTACAAATATGCGTTAATTAGCCATTACATAAATGCATGGAAGAAGCATTTAAGAAATGACAGAGTAATGTAAAAAATGGAGCTTACAAGATTTCTATTTCAAGTTACCCGCTCTAAAAACCGAGCCCATCATAGATGATACCACATTGCGCGATGGCATTCAAATGCCCGGCTTAGCCGCTGGACCAAAAGACTCTGCGAAAATAGCCCAGTTCCTGGCAGACATTGGGGTTGAACGAATCGAATTATTCCATTTTCAAGAGCCTGACAAAAAAGCTGCAAAATTGATTGGTGACTTGCACCTTGACTTACGTGTTGCAGGTTGGTGCCGAGCCGTAAAAGAGGACATTGATAGCGCTGTTGCTTGCGGGTTTAAGGAAGTGGGAATTTCTCATCCAGTCTCCGACCTACATTTTAAGGCTAAGTGGCCTGAAAAAACCAAAACCCAAATTCTAGCAAACATCGTGTGTGTCGTTGAGTATGCAGCTAAAACCTGTGGATTAAGAACATTTGTTCACGGTGAAGATAGCACACGTGCAGATTGGGAATTTGAAAAAACTTTAATCAATGCGGTTGCCGATGCAGGCGCAGAATGTTACCGTATCTGCGACACAGTTGGTATAGGATTATCTGATCCAACAGCACCCCTCCCAAACGGAATTCCAGCAAAAGTAATAGCCATAAAGAAAGAAACCAAAATTGGCGCAATTGAGATCCATGCGCATGACGACTTTGGAAACGCAGTAGAGAATACAATGGCCGCTATCAAGGCTGCTTCGGGTGTATGGGACAAAGTCTATGCCAGCACAACGTTTCTTGGCATTGGTGAACGTGCAGGCAACGCTGAAACAGAAAAGGTGTTATTGAATCTGTATTTGCATCATGCTGTCAAAAAGTTTGAGGGCAAAACCCAGAAGCTAAAGCAAACCGCCGATTACATTGGAAAAGCAACAGGCTACATTGTTCCACCTAACAAAGCAATCGTCGGAGACTACGGTTTCGCACATGAGTCAGGGATTCATACACACGGAGTCTTAAATGACCCGTGGACCTATGAGCCTTATCCACCTGAACTAGTAGGAAACGAGCGGCGTTTGACAATTGGGAAACAGTCGGGAAAAGGCATAATCAAACATAAAGTAACAGAGCTTGCAGGCAACGAACCAGACGACCAAACAGTAGCCATCGTGGTAGATAGAATAAAGGAAATCTATGCAAACGGCAGAAGAGCATCATTAAAAGAGGAAGAATTCAAAAAAATCCTTCGTATACTAAAAATCCTGCCCGAAAACAACCACTAAACATCATTTCTTTCAGCACAGGTGTTGTTGCTCTTGCAACTTAAATGATCAGCTTCAAGCTTTCCATACAAAATACGCCATTTTAGTTCAATTTCATATTTATTTCATGGGAAAAATGGTTCAAAAATTACAATGCGAAAAGCCATATCCACGAAGTTTTAGCGATTTTAAGTCTTCTTTAAGTCTCTTTCCAAGTTAAAGACGAGCAAATTTTGAATCCACAGGTTCAATTTAATAAAAATATCTAAACTAACATTTCAAAATCATCAAATCTTAAAAGAACAAAAAACAAAGAAAAAGAAATTTTAGGCTGGCTCACATTTTTGGAGAAGCCGTTGCCAACGTTCATCAGTGTAACGCTGCATCTCATCAAGCACATGTTGGTTCTGCGGAGTAAACAGGTGCCTGAACCTGCCTTGGCCAGTAAGGTAATCTTTAACTGGCTTCTTTTTTTGCGGTGCTAGAGCAATCAGTTTGCTTGGTGTTGAAAGTTGCCGTTTGCCGTTTACTGCTTCCCAGATTGGGAACACGCATGATTCTACTGATAATTTTGAGTACTCCATTGTTTTGCCCGGTTCGGTGCGCCAACCTCTTGGACAGGGTGCAAATATGTGTAGAAATGCTGGTCCGTTGACTTCTAAGCCTTTGCGAACTTTTGTTATCATGTCTTTCCAGTAATATGGTGTTGCAGTTGCCACGTACTCCATTTCATGTGCGAGCATAATATCAGTGATTGGCTTTTTCTTCTCAAGTTTTCCAGGAATAACTGAGCCTGCAGGAGTAGTTGTTGTTGCTGCGCCAGTTGGTGTTGCACTGCTTCTTTGTATTCCAGTGTTCATGTACCCCTCATTATCATACAAGATAAACAAGAAATCGTGTCCACGTTCAACAGCGCCAGATAACGCTTGCAAGACCAATATCGCAGGTTCCACCGTCACCAGCTAAAGCAATAATGTCAATGTGCTCTTGTTTGATTTTGCCTTTCTTTTGCATTATTTTTATTGCAGATTCGATGCCCGAAGCATTTGCAGCGGCAGTTTCAAAAGCTGTATGCAACCAAGGTAGCGCCCAAGAAGTGTACGGATAAATTGATCCGACTATTTCCATGCAGCCAGTAGCTTGTGTTACGATTGTTGGTCCACGTGTAGCTTTCATTATTAGTCGCAGCACTGTTGCTGGTCCGCAACCTGCACATGCTCTGTGGCCTGAAAGGAAAAGATCTGGTTTCAATGCAATATCTTTTGACGTGAATTTCCATTCTTGAGTTGTCATTTTTTTTTCTCCTTTAGTCCCTTAGTCCGAAATAATGTACTTCTTTTTCTACGTGCCCTGTTTTAGCGGTTCGAGATAGCTCGTCGAAGATTTTTCGTAGTTCGCGTGGGCTTGTGTCTCTTCCGCCTAAACCGAAAATGTAACTTATGATTGTCGGGTGCTCCTTAAGATCATATAGCGCATTTCGGATTTCGCTAAAGACAGCTCCGCCTAAACCGCCTGGAGTCATACTTTTATCCATAACGGCTATGGCTTTAACGTTTCTTAATGCATTTCGAAGTTCTTCGACTGGTAAAGGTCTAAACGTACGCAATCGTAGAACTCCCGCTTTGATGCCTTCTTGCCTTAGCTGGTCAACCATTACCTTTAGTGTTCCTGCTGTTGAGCCAATGCAAACGATTGCAATTTCAGCGTCGTCAAGTTGGTATGCGTCAATAAGTCCGTTGCCGTAGCTTCTTCCGCTAATTTTAGCGTATTCAGTGTTTACCTCTTGTATCTTTTTTAAGGCGTTTCTCATGCCTTCTTCCTGTTGACGTTTAAACTCAAAATAATAGTTTTGCAATGCGTTGGGTCCCATGGTCATAGGGTTTTCAGGGTCAAGCTTGAAGGGCACAGTTTTTCCCTACTTGAGTATCAACCATTGGTAATTGACGTTCTCCAACAAACTGTTTGATTGCATCTTCGGAAAGTACGTCTACTTTTTCAAGGGTATGACTTATTGTGAATCCATCTAAACCCACAATTATCGGCAACGAAACACCGACATCTTCCGCAATTTTGAACGCTTGAACAATGGAGTCATAAGCTTCTTGGGCGTTTTCAACGTAAATTTGGATCCATCCACTGTCACGCTCTGCCATGCTGTCAGAGTGGTCACCATGAATGTTCAGCGGCGACGATAAAGCGCGGTTAGCAACCGCCATTACAACTGGTGCACGAGAGCCCGAAGTGACAAAAAGCATCTCATGCATTAACGCTAAGCCTGCTGAAGCGCTAGCAGTGAAGGTTCTCGCTCCTGTTGCTGAAGCTGCAAGACAGGCGGCCATAGCGCTGTGCTCTGATTCAGTACAGACAAATTCTGTTTGGACTTCTCCGTTAGCGACGTATTCACTGAATTTTTCAACTATTATTGTTTGAGGAGTAATTGGGTAAGCAGCAACCACGTCAACATCGCATTGTTTGGCTGCAAATGCAATTGCTTCGTCTCCGTTTAATGCCATTGTTTCCTGATTAACAGTTTTTTTCATTTTTACCCCTCCACATCTGGTAATTTCATGGTTATTGCTTTGGTTGGGCATTCATTAGCGCATATTCCGCAACCTTTGCAGAAGCTAAAGTCAAATTGAATTTTGCCCAATTCTGGACGCCACCTAATTGCTCCGTCAGGGCAAAACATAACACATGTTAAGCATGTTGTGCATTTTTCTAAGTCTAATACCGGCATGTAGGTTTTCCAGTCGCCTGTCATGAATCCGATGCTAGATTTTGAACATACTCCGGCAATTGAAACTTCTTTCCAAGTTTTTTCTTTGCTGCTCACTCGCTTTTTGCCTCCACATACGCTTCTTTAATTACTGCAAAGTTTTTGTCGGCTAAGTCCGCCCGGAAACGTCCCTTCAACGTTTTTTGGATTCCTTCCAGGGTCACTATGTTTGTAGCCTTAGCGACACAGCCCAACAGTGCTGTATTTGTAATTGGTGCACCCAAAATTCTGAGGGCAATCTCAGTTGCTGGAACAGTCCAAACTTTACCTTTTGTTACCCTGAGTTTTTCTTTTAGGGCAGTTGGCTCCTCAGCAGAGTTAATAATTAAAACATCTTCATCTCGGTTTAATCCAGAGGTTACTGGAACGGATTTGAGCAATGTATTATCTAAGACGATAACCACGTCTGGCTCGTAGATTGCACAGTGCAACCTTATTGGTTCGGTGCTTATTCTTGTAAAAGCGGTAACTGGTGCCCCCATTCGTTCAGGCCCAAATTCAGGAAATGACTGAATGTATTTACCTTCATCGAGAGCTGTTCTTGCCAAAAGTTCGCTAGCTGTCCATGCTCCTTGACCGCCTCTACCATGCCATCTAAACTCTACCATACTTTTCAAATAATCCCTTCTCCGATGACGTTTCCCATTAATTACTCGATTACCTTCATAAACATTTTTCTATAAAAATGATTAAACCTTATCTTTTTATGTAAAGATCAGCGTTTCGATAGTTGACAAAAGGTGTCACATGAGTATGAGTTAAATCGAGTGCACCCACCTTTTTTTCCGTATTTTCAATCGATAGCTGAAAGATGTCTTCTTTTTTTTAATAACGTTCATTAAACTCCTTTGATGAAAAGTGACTGAATCGGCGAAAAGTCGTGTTGAAAAGAGATAATCAAGCAGAAGATACGGTTCTTAAACTACATATTGAAGCGGTTCTATGAGGACGTGATCAATTTTTGTAGGCGTTTTCTGAGAATTAGCAAAAAGCCATTTGGTAAGTTTTTCACAATTATCAGGAATACAGGCGAAACTTCTTGTTTCTAATTTTCTTTTGTTACAGATTGAACACGGAATTTCAGATTGATTGTTCATTTCAGTGACTATTTGAGGTAAGAATTGATTTATCCGTTATGAAGTAAAAATTAAGACTAGTTATTCACTTTCTCTGAAGAAAAGTGTGCTCCAATTACCCGTTAGCGTGGATTTTCTTTATTTAATCGCAATACTGATTTGAATAGCCAAGATAGAGTCTCTATTTGGCTGTTTCTTTTGGAAAATAATGATATCTGCCTCAAAGGAGTTAGCAATAAAGTTATATCTGCTATACCCGGTGGAGACGTCTCCCTCAACACCAATTCCTTTTTTCTTTTTTTGATCTAGAGCCTAAGTCGTTTGGGTAATTTTGGAGATTGTGTGTAATTTTGTGCTGAGTTAAGTTTTAGCTTGAAATTAACAAAAGAAAAAAGAATTAGTTTAGCTTTCATTGTTTTTGAATGAATCAGGAGTTTTGTGACCTAAAATCTGCGTTTATTGTATCAAGTTGCGCCTGAGTCAATGGCGGTGAACTAGGACCTAGGGTTTGCCCTGACCCATAATAGGCTGCGGTACTCCAATAAGAGGGCCCAGTTTCGTTGTAGACAAGTTTAAAATTCCAACATGTTGCGTTTATTTTGGTATATGTGAAAGCTAGATTTGGGTCATTCCAACCTGGAATTAGAGTGGCACAATGGTCGTGAATGCTCATAAGCGTTAAAGTATTAGTATTTACGCTAAAACTGTAATTGTACAATGTCTGGTAATCAGACTCCGTTCGAGTCGTGTTGAAAATTGAATAATAGGCTGTTGTATTGTACCAGCCCAAAGGAGTTGAACCTGCATACACCATATTGGTCCAAACAATGTACGGACGGCCATTTTGATACATTATCGTTCCAACTGTAGCACCAATAACAATAACTAAAATGACAGCGATAATTACCAAAATTTTCTTTTTCGTTACGTTTCCCAACCCCTTGAGAATAGTTAACGGTTATCTGTTTGGTTTTCTTTTTAAAACTTGGCTACATTTCGAGAGAGAGAGATAAAAACTTAATCCCCCGACTATGACTTCACACGTACCAGGTCAAAAAAGCCTATCCCTATCTCGTACATATAAGTTAATTATCTCAAGTTTTATATTTTTTAAGAAATTATTCAGGTCTTCTCTTTTTTATGTTCTTGGAGTGGCGAAATCTCCCGCACACTTTCTTCTCTTTCTTTCTAGAAACGAGTTTCAGTAAAACGAGATTTTAGTCAACAAACTTTGACTATTAGTAATCTCCAAACGTGTGCAATAAATGCAACTCTCCATGAAACAGCGAA
>CAVYJU010000023.1:0-25629 GCA_963768895.1 Candidatus Bathyarchaeota archaeon | reverse complement strand
TGTGCCAAGTATCCAAGACAAAGTCTTCTCGATGCATCACACCGCCGCATTTGTCACATTTGAAGGTGACTCGGTCAACCCAGGGCTTATGCAACTCAAAATTTTCGGGAATCGCTTCCTGGCATTCTGCCAATGAGTTCTTTTTTGCTGCCAACTATGTGTTTGTGACTGCATTTTTCGCATGCCCAAATTGGTAGCGGTGTGCCCCAGATGCGTTCTCGACTGATGCACCATGGTTTGCCTTCTTTGAGAAAGGCGAGGAAGCGGTTTTTGGGTTCATCAAAGAAATACTCAACTTTTTCAGCGGCTTCGAGCACTTTGCGTTTATTTTGTCTGTGCGCAAGAAGTATTCTTTTCGTGCGAGCCAAACGAGTTTGTGGTGGCTACGCCAGCAAGTTGGGTACTCATGTTTGACTTTCGTTACTTTGACGAAAGCGTTTCGGTTGCGCAGTTCCTCAACAACGAGCATGTCTGCGTCTCTTGCAAAAACGCCAGCGAAAATGCCAGCGTCTTTGGTGAATTTAACTTCGTCATCGAACGGAGCGAAGATGGGGACGCCTCTGCGTTGTGCTGCCCAGAAATCGTCTTCGCCGTTTCCAGGCGAAAGATGCACCACGCCAGTGGCTGTTTCAACGTCAACGAAGTCTTCGCCGACAACGTGGTGCACAAGGGGATGTTTGGTTTCAAGTTCGGCTTGTTTGGGAATTATGTCTTTTAGTGGGTAATCGTATGCGGTTCCTTCCAGGGTTTTGCCCAAGCATGGTTTCGATGACTTCGATATTTGATTATGCCGAGTTCCTGCATGACAGGTTCGACACGCTGCTTCATCATAATCCAGATTTCTTCGCCGACTTTCACCTTGACGTATTCGGCGTCTGGCTTAACTGCAAGCATCGTGTCGGTTATTATGGTGAAGGGCATGGTTGTCCAAACGAGGAAAAACTCGTTTTTGCTGCCTGTAACTTTGAATTTGAAGTAGAGTGATGGGTCTTCGACTTCTTTGTAGCTGCCTTCGTAGCCGACTTCGGCGCTGCTCAGGCTGGTTTGGCATCCGGGGCAGTAAGCGACCACGTAGTGTCCTTCTTCAAGCAGGTTTTGTTCCCAGGCGCGTTTGAGAATTTGCCATTCCCGCTCAATGTAGCTGTCTTTGTAGGTCCAGTAAGCTTTTTCTTGATTAATGAAAACGCCCAAGTTTGCCGTCGGCTTCAAGCCACATTGCGTGGTAACGCATGATGGCTTTTTTGCATTCTTCGATGAAGCGTTCCATCCCAACTTTTCGAGGATTCCCGCTTGTTTCTGAACGCCGAGAAGCTTCTCAACTTCCAGTTCCACGGGTAAGCCTTGGCAGTCCCATCCAGCCCAAAACGGCATGTAGTAGCCTTCCATGGTTTTCCATCGGTAACGAATATCCTTCATGATTCTGCCGCGGGCATGTCCAATGTGGGGGATACCGTTCAATGTGGGTGGACCTTCCACGTAGCCTAAAATGCCTTTTGCATTCTTTTCGATAAGTTCAAGTTTTTCGTCGAATCTGATTTTTTACCCAGAATTCGCGCATTTCCTTTCCAATGCAAGCGGAGCATAATTTGTTGGTAAACCTTGGTTGATTCGGCTTCTTCGGTTGCAGTCACTTTTCATTCCCTTCCGCAAAATAAGTTAAAAGACTATATAAAAGTATAAAAAGCGATTCACGTCGTAGTTGATCAGTTGAGTTGAGAATAGACGGTGCCCTTTCACCTCTTTTGGTCACAATTCGGATCATCTTTCTACTTTTGTGTTTGGGACAGTCATTCAACAATTTACATCATTGGCAAATTCTTATCAATACGGTGTGGCCGATATTTATGTGGCAATATCTATTGTCACGTAAGTTGACCAAAGACACAGAAAGTTATAGTACGAAAACAACAAAAACTCATATTAAGCAAGACATGCGTTACTGAAGCTCCTTGTGAATAAGCTAAGTAAACATTTGAGCTTTATCGGAAAAAATTGAAGATGACCCTCGCTGACAAGCAATTCATAAGCCGCAAACTTAAGAAGTACATTCCTCGCAGAAAAACTCGAAGGATTGTGGAGGAAACGACTTGGCAAGAGTGAAACAGTCTGAACCGAAAGCTCTTGCTCAATTGTGAATTCAAATGATATTGCCTCGTTGATCCAGCACTATCCAGACTAAGAACGCAATGAAAAATGCTTGCTCTCATAGGAAAGGGCTCAAAGGAAATTGAACTACATCTAACTGTCTCCCAAAATCATAGTTGAAGTTTCTTTCGGCCCTAAGCAAACTCTTAGATTGCAACAAGCTGAATCAAGGATCAGCAGTCGCTTAGTTCAACGCCTTGGATTTTTGATCTCAAAGCAAGCCTGCCAAAACTCTGTCAATGGTCTAAAGAAAAGAATATTCCGGTAAACGACGCCATGATAGCTGCAAACATGGTTGAACATGCCCAATTGATATATCCTAATGATGAAGAGCATTTCGAGAAATAGAGATGCAACGTCAAATTCTCAACCCAACAAAATCAACCTTTTTAAAAAAGACTATGATCACTTAACGCAATTTAAACGATTCAATACTGGTCAATCGAACTTATATCTAAAAGAGTAGTAACATTAGTAATTGAAGCAACCTTAGGAAGTGTAGTTATGGGAAAGTTTCGATTAGCCGTCTTCAACACTCAGCCGCCTCACCTATTTCGGAGGCGTAGAAAGCGCATAATCGAAACTACCAAGCGACTGCAGCCAAGCCGACATTACGGTTTACAGCGGCACCAAAGCAGGCTTCAAACAACCCACCACCATTAATGGCGTAAATTTTGTTCCGTGCTATTCAACAGACAGAATCTTTCCTTTAGACAACTGGTTCTTCAACAGAAGCCTATCCAAAAAAGCCAGCTAGCATCGACGCTGATGTTTATGAAGCCCACGCAGTAAGCGGCTATGGACTCCTAAAAGCACTAAAAAAGCAAGGCATCAAAAAACCATTCATACACACGATTCACGGCGTCCTCGCTGACGAATATGAACAGGCAAGAAAAAACGGGTATGACTCATTCAGGGGCAGAATTGCCAACTATTTTATGCAGCAGGCTTGCCAAGCAGGAAGCTGAAACAGCGCAAAAAGCAACGTTAATTGTGACAATAAGCAAGTATTCGCTTGAGAAAATCAAGCAGTTCTACAACGTTGACGAAGCAAAGTTCGGATTGTTCCAAACGGAGTTGACCCAGAAAAATTCAAGCCCACTGCCAGACCGAGAAGCGGCAAAACGCCAGTTTGGATTAGGCAATGAGCCTTGCGTGCTTTTTGTCGGCAGTTTAATTCCTCCGGAAAGGGTTGCCTTTTCTGATTGAAGCAGCAAAAAAAATCGTCAAAGAACAAAGCGAAACCAAGTTTCTAATTGTTGGGGAAGGACCATTAAGAAACCAGTTGGACAATGCTCTTGAGGCGGCAAATCTTTGAGGAAACTTCAAGTTTTTAGGCAACCTTAAAGACGACAAGCTTCCAGCCGTGTATAATTGCGCTGACGTTTTTGCTTTGCCATCAATTCAGGAAGGGCAGGGCATAGTGCTGCTTGAAGCGCAAGCCTGTGCTAAGCCTGTTGTGGCTTTTGACATTGGAGGAGTCAACGAAGCTGTCCGCAACGGGGAAACAGGTTTGCTTGTTAAATTAGGAAACACCGAGGAGTTTGCTGACGCATTGCTTAAGACTTATTTCAGACAAGGCGTTGCGGCAAAAAATGGGAGCTAATGGACGCAGGTTTGTTGTGGAAAACTTTACTTGGGATATTTGCGCTCAAAAAATGCTGAAGTGTTTACCATGAAGCGTTGTCAGCATGAAACGTTAACTGACTTTGCCAAGCGCTTAAAGTCGTAATCGCTCATCCATTCAGTCCTTAAGATAGCAGCTAATTCTCTCATCACTAAGCCCAATTCGTCTTGCTTCTTGAACACAATAACGGTAAGCTTCAATCTCAGTGGGTCGTTCCACATAATCGTATCTTGGATCAAACAGTTCTTTTCCCTCCATAAACTGTTTAACATGGCAAAGCTCATGAATTAAGTCAAGGTAAATGTCAGTTTTGTCGCCGTTGTTTAGGTAGCCTTTGCTTATTACAAGGTGCCCGTCTGAACCGTCCACGTACATGTAACCGAAAATCCAGCTAAGCTCAACCGTAAGATGACTTAGAACTTCATGGGTTTTTTCTCCAAAAATGCCTTTTACAGCTTCAACTTTCTCGAAATCCTTGAAGTACTCAGAGAAAATTACTTTTTGGTTTCCAACGCCCAATATGTTGAATGGAAGTTTTCTAAACAAACGCAGTATTCTAAAATGCGCATATTCTATTGCTGTCAAAGCATGCATGAGCTCCTACTTGAAAGCTGAAAGATACTCAAGTTTCATTCCTCGATGCGCCAAATCCGGAAGGTCATCTACGCTGCCTATGCTGGCGTCGATGTTACGGTGAATTGGGTGGCTCCATATGCCTTCAGGTGCAAGGTTAAACTGCAAGGGAACATCCACTTTGATACCGTATTTTTCGGTTAAATTCTTAATTAATCTTCCTTCTCGGCAGGCTATGCGACCAGACTTGTAACTCTGCAGCAGTTGTGGAGCTGCAAATGCGCCGACACCATGCCAAACTGTCGCGTCCTCTGGGGAACCAATCGAGTACAGGAAGAACTGTGGAGAAGAAGGTGTTTCAGCATAACTGTAATCTGCAAGTTTTTCGCCGAGTACTGTGAAGCTGTCATCGCATACTGCAACGGCTATGTCTTCAGGGTCCATGGCGTTGGGGTAGAGCTTGGTAGTTTTGTATTTAACGGTTGCATCAAGCAATTTGCCGTCTTCAAAGTGCAGTTTACCTCGGGCAGCACGTTTAGAGCCAAACCCTTTTTTTGAATGCGGCACCGTCAAAAGCGTTGTGCGTTTGCTCATGCTGCGACCCATACAAGTGTATGCCTCTTCGATCGACGCGTAATCACGGTTGCTTTCTTGAATTATATAATGCAATAAACCGTCTTTACTCTCTGTTTTCAACGTTGAAAGCGGCATCCGCAACGTGTAAAGCGAAAGATCCATTCCAAAGAACGCTGACAAATCCTTTAGCTGAGCTGTACTTGACGGAATCTACGAGATCAAGGTATGAACCGTTGCTATCTCTGAGGCTTTCCGTAATAAGCGTACCTTCTTTCTTGGATATTAAGCTGCCGTCATACTTTTTGAGGTATGCTTCATCGATTTTAAGCTGGTCAGTTTTGACATTAGCTGCTGGAAACGCACTTTGTCCACTGTCCACGATTGATTGTTTAAGTGGATTCATTGAGTAACGGTCTGGCTCCACATCATCCGTGTTTAAAAGGAAAGGCACAATGTAGCCTTGAGTGGGTTTCTTCAGCAATTCTGCAAGCGCAATTACGTCACCATCGTCTGGCTTATGCAAACCACGCTCGTAGAAGTAGTTGGCGCAGGTTTCAAGCAGCCGAGTCCCGACAATACCTTGAACTTCCTCAACTGTCAACTGTGGATTAGTATATTCAACTGAGCCGCGCAGATAAGAACCGTTCATCACAGAAGGGAAAAGAAACTTTTTTGCCGTTAACATAACGGAACAACGTAACTTTACGGTTGCTGTTCTGGCCTTTCGAAGCAGCGGCTCCTTCAACTAAAACCTTAACTGTTGAAAAAGAAGTCTTCAAAAAATCCTCAAGCAGAAATTTGCAGTAATCTTCACTCATAAATTCTAACCTCTTTCTAAAGATTCAGCCAAGTATATACAATTTCTTGCCATATTTGGGCCTAAAAACATTCTAACCACTGAAAAATCTTCCTTAAAACCAACATTAAAAAGCATATCCATGAGAGCTAGTTCCTTTTTTGGCAGCACCAAGTAAACACTTTTGCCACCCAATTTTGCAAGAACCGATTTTAAAAGCAAACGAAGCAACATCAACTTTACCTTCTTGGCACACCATTGGTCCAACCCAAGCCATTTTCTCGTAAACCGTAGAAGCAACA
Source organism: Candidatus Bathyarchaeota archaeon (assembly GCA_963768895.1). Lineage (GTDB taxonomy): Archaea > Thermoproteota > Bathyarchaeia > Bathyarchaeales > Bathycorpusculaceae > Bathycorpusculum. The sequence continues at coordinate 19,610 of CAVYJU010000023.1, read as the reverse complement.
TATCCAACAACTTTTTCGCTCTCAGACACATAATAGCATAAGTTTCCTTCTTCGTAAATAATGGATTTTAAGAGTTTTTTTCTGTCGCCTCCGAACCATGCGCTGTCAAACTTTATTATTGACTGAACTGCAGATGCCGTAGGCTGCGGCAAGAGTCTCAGCATTTATTGATTGAAGCGTTTCTACGCTTAAAACAGAAAAATCTTCGTCCTCTTTGAAGCCTTGGCGGCTGTAAAAGTTAAGAAGGTTTGGGTAAGCGTAGAGCCCAATGGTTTTAACTCCTCTGCTTTGCAAATAATCAACCGCGTGCTTGACAAGTAAACTTCCAGCTCCTTTTTTTCGACATTTTTCTTTAATGATTAAGTTGCCAAACCAGCCGACCTTGCCGAAACTTATGCATGTTGCTATGCCAATCCGTTCAGAACCGTCAAAGAGAACAAAACATCCTTGAGGCTCAAGATTAAGCATATACTCAAAGTCTTCAGGAGCCATATTCCAATTCATCGTATTGGCTAATTTGGTTGCAAAGGGAAAATCAGCAGGCACTCATCGCTTTGACTTGAAACATAAAAAATACACTGTAAACTCTAAGAATTTAAGGATTTGAATGATTAGCTTGTCCTAAAAATGTGACAATTAGGTATTATGGCAAATAAAAGAGGAAGTTATTGGCCAGCTGAAAGTGCAGCTGAAAGAGCATCGGAGCTCTTCTGTATTTCCTTAGTTACACTTGAAAGCAGCTTTATTCTATTCTCTAATTTTCGTTTCTGTTGGCTTGTTAAGTTTTTGAATTTGGGCATGATGTCTCCAACAACTGCCATCAATAGATCGCGGTTTTTTTCTTCGCTTAAGTTTTTGAGTTCAATGTGACCGTCGTCAAACTGTAATATTAGGTGCCCTGTTGGATCAATATATGCTTGAACTACATCGCCCAGTTGGGATGGCAATACTAATTGGTTTACTGTTATTGAAGGAGAAAGGGGCTGCATGAGTTTAAGGAGTGAGGAGAAGAATTGAGTAATCAGAATTTTTTCTTCGGAGCTTAATTCGCTTATTTGACCAATGTCGTCTGCCGTGCTTTTTAGCGATTCAACAAGCTCTTGAATTGTCACTTGCTTTTTCTTTTCAATCGGCTTGGGCTCCATTGAAGCTAAGATTTCTGTTGGCGACTTAACTACTTCTTGAGTCATATAGATCAAATGGTGATAGCGTTCTCAAAACAGAAAAGTGCTTGTATGTCTCAAAATTTATGCACAAAAACTTGAGCCTTTAGCATAATTCATCGACGTTTCAGCTAAAAACCATAATTGTTTGAAAAATATTTTGCAATTCAATTTTTAACGAAAAATTGACTGTTGAATTTAAACAATGTATTTTGCGCTGCCATGCAGGGTTTTTTATCCATTCTCACTCAATGCACATTGAGCTGGCTTCTTCTACTGAAGTCCAGATTAAGTTCAGCTACAGCTTAGCTCTTGAATATCATAATTCTTTGATTTTCATGCAGGTCTGATTTCACTATCTGACGTCTTAGCTAACGCCAATATTTCATCCTTCGGATTTGAACGTTACCCTGTTACTAGTATGTTTTGTCATTATAATAGTAAATTCGAGCGTCCCTGACTTAACTTCACAATGTTCCACATCTGCAACACCTCAAGAAATCTAGTAACGGATCAATTGCAACTATTTGCTTAAGTGCTTCAATGCCATCTTTTGCTTTAGGCCCAGGAGGCATAATTATGTCCATTAATACTAAATCGAGGTTTTGACTGTCTGAAATTGAACAATGGCCTCGTCACCGTTTCCAGCTTCAGCTATCACTTTATGTCCTGCCTGCAAAACTTTTTTTAAGAACAGCTCTCATAAATGACGCGTCATCCACTATCATGATTGTACCCATTTCAATTTCCTCTTCTTAAATACATATATTAAGATTCAAGATACAATATAAAAGCGTTATGTATCAATACACACGACAAAGCACAAGATTGTCAAGCCAGCCCATAAATCATTAAGAAAGTTCAGCATTTCGCATTTAGGAAAAGAGAAGACGTACCTACATCAGACACGGCACCTTCTCGTATTTCTAACATGGACAAGTGGATGGCATATCTCAAGTAGTAATTCATAAGATTTATGTATGACAAACCACAACCTCAATATCATCTCGGAGGCGGCACTACAATGAGCTACGGGCATCAAGGCTTAAAAGAAAAAGCAGAAGCAAGCAGAATTCAAGAGGTTTCATCTCTTAAAGAAGACAAATTCAAGGTAACCGTGTCGCTTGACAAAGAACGACCGATGTCCAAATGTCCGCTGTATGAAAAATACAACATTCAAAGATATGACCTCCACCCAAATTTTAGTTTCGCTCATTTAGACGAAATGATTCCAAAGGGTACACCAGAATATCTTGATCATGGATTTAATTATGTTGAACGGATTGTTCGTGCACTCTATTATTTCAAACAATGCAGTTTAATTGGACCATCAGGAACAGGAAAAACACACATTGTGTATCTAGTCGCTGAATTAACAGGCTTGCCAATTTGGGAAGTCAACTGCGGCTTATCAACATCTTCATTTGATCTTATCGGACGATTCATCGGTTTAGGCAAAGAAAACTGGGTAGACGGTTTGCTAACTCAGTGGCTACGAAAAGGCGGCATAATGTACCTTGACGAAGCTAACATGATGAAGCAGGACGTTGCCACCCGACTCAACCCTGTCCTGGACACAAGAGGACACCTTGTTCTAAACGAGAAAGACAGCGAAGTAATTGAACGCCACAAATACGGTTACATGATCATCAGCATGAACCCTGCCACCGCCGAATTCTCAGGAACAAAACCACTAAACGCTGCCATGAGAAGACGCATGGCTGTCTGGATAAACTTTGATTTTCTAAGCGTCGGCGAAACTATCTCGCCTCATGAAGTAGAGATGCTGCGCAAAAGAACAAAAATTGACCAAGATACTGCTTACCAAATCATTCAAGCAGGAGCCGAACTTCGAAGACAATACAAAGCAGGCGATTTGCCTTATGGTCCTTCTTTAGGAGACCTGATTAATTGGGCTACATTGGTAAAAGATGGAAACACGCCGATGAATGCTGCAGAAGAAACAATTATTGGATTAACAAGCGACAACGTTGAAGTCCAAGTCTGACGTGCGCAGAATTCTTGAGGCAGTCTTCAACAAATCGCAGTAAGCTGGAGCGTTCGCTTTGGGATTTATTGATTATGCTTGGGCAGCTTCTCTTCAAAAAGACAACACCAAAGTGAAAATACTACAAGATGAAACGTTATCTCAGCCACTTTTGCTTTCTGACAATGTCGGCTTCACGATTAAGCTTCCAACAGTTCACATGTTGGAAGACGGAGCTATTTCTTTTCTTGGTCACAAGTTCACAGGAAACAATATTGGAAAATCCAAATTGGGTAGGTTGTTTAGGGCATCAGTTATGCATTTGACAATGCACACGTTGGCGCCATTTACTAAAGAAAGAATTGTTCCCAATGAAAAGGACTCAATTTTAGAAGCCTATGCCAAGTCAATAATCAATGATACTTATAGCAATGCCTACATTCAAGCTTGGTACCCCGACAGATTCTTTGACATTGCCTATGCTAATGCTTTGGCTTACCAAAAAATAAAGTCGTCAGATAGAATCTTTACTTCTTCAACGAAACTTATGGCTGCCTTACTGACGCAGCTTAACCTTGGCTTAATCAAGAAGTCTCCAGGTATAGAAGAAGAAAAAATAGTAAATCAATTGTTTAACGACTTAAATGCACTTAAAGAAACATTCATGATGTCAATAGCCGGCGATGACATCAAACTAAACGTGTTATTCGATGAAAAAGTTAAGTTTATCAAGAGTTTGCTTGAGCCGTTTGGACCGTTTTTAGAAGCGCCCTCATTTAGACACACTGAGAGCACGGGACGCTGCAGCATTTACAGTGAAGTTGAAGCGCCAGAAGATGATTTTGAAGGCTTATTTGTCCAATCACTAATGGCTTTAGGTGGCAATGTGCCAACAGTAGATAACATCGATCAATGTTGGAGACCAGAGCAGGAAGCTGAGTCTTTACAGGCATTTAACTCTGATCATTATCAGAAGCAAAGAGAAGAAAAAATAATAACAAAAATAATGCCTTACATCGGTTGGACTAGATTTAAGTCAGTTTCTTTTCCTGATGAAGATTATACACAATATCTTCGGGCAAGAAGTTTGGTGCAGGGAGCAAGCCGACGACTTCTTGACATTCTTAGATCAGCGTTTAATTATCTTGATGAGGATCCAAGGCAAGAAATGGGTCAGCTTGATTTATCCGCCGTAATTCAATCTCTTGGCAAGCAACAAAGCCTGCAACTGACGTGTTTGTGCTTGATGAGTTTTTGAAGCCAAGTTTTGCTTGGTCAGTAATCTTTGATGTGAGCAGCAGCATGCAGGTAAAAGGCGAGTATGGTCGAGCACTTAGCTATAGCTGTAGCTGAAGCAGCAAAAGAATTAATGACTGACCCAACTTCATGGACATTTTTTGCTTTTAGCGACAAATTCTACATTTTAAAAGACAGCAATGAATCTTATTCAAAGCGAGTTAGAGCAAGAATTGGCGGATTAAAGTTTGAAGGACTCACCTACATTCCCGACGCAGTAACGATGGCTGGAAAAATGCTGGCTAAAAGATTTGAAGAGCAACGATGTTTAATTGTTATTTCTGATGGATGGCCATATGGTTATCCAAACATGCCTATGGCTCTGAAAGAATGCGTTGATGATTTGGTAAGGAAAAGCGTCATAGTCATCGGAATTGGAGTTGAAACAGATAGAATGGGCAATTTCTTCCATTTACACAGCTCAATTTACACACAGAAAGACCTCGTCAACAAGTTTGGATCAGTTTACGCGAACGCTTCAGCAAAAAGCACTTGAAACATAGGTCTGTCCTTTTTGTGTGCTATTTTTGCGAATAAAAGTAGCTTATCTCTAATTGCATTCGCTTCATCTCCCGAACGCACACTCGACAGCTCTATCCTTAATGAGACTTAAGCATCCAAACTAAGCCCCAAATAACTTCAAATCTAAAACAGTCGAAGCTGATGCTTTGCTAATCATGATCAAGATAGAACCAAGAAAAGAGATTTCGTCTTTTTCTAAATGTGGAGTCTGAATTCAGATTTACAAGTCGTAATTATATTATATATAGACGGTCAGAATTGGGTGACAAGACCCCAAATATTGAGAACAAAAGTTGACCCCCCATGGCACTATTAATGGAAAAACAAGAAATAAAGAAAGTGTACAACAACCAAAACGAATCATGGAAACTAATAAAGAAAGATCAAACCTACAGCAAACAATTAACAACCATTGAAGAAACACTTTCCCGATTTGGACTCCTAAAAAACGAGATTAAAGTATACTTGCATCTAGCAAGAGCAGGCGAAAAGAAAGCTGGAGAAATAGCGGAAGCAATTTCACTTCATCGAACAGAAACCTACCGAATCTTACGCGATCTTGAGAAAAAAGGAATAGTTTTTTCTATTTTCGAGAAACCGCTAAAATTCACTGCTGTTCCATTGGACAAAGCTATAGATTTGCTTGTCGACGCACAAAAAATACAAATCAGGCTATTAGAACAGGAAAAAACAAATCTAGTTGAACTTTGGCAATCTATGCCTCAACCGAAAGTTACAGACACAAAAAAAGAAATGTTCCAAATGCTTGAAGGCGAACAACAGGTACTCATGAAAGCTAATGAATTACTTGAAAGAACAGAAAAAGAGTTTCAAGTCTTTGCATCAGCAGATTACCTGTCTCAGCTGTACTACAGCGATTTCTCTGACAAACTCAAAAAACAAGCTGACAAAGTCAAAGTTTCACTTAGTTACTGATGATTCGCTTAAAAGTGCATACTTCACTGGTCAACTGCAATGGCTAACTGGACAGCACAAAATTATTGACGACCGAAACTTACCCTGCTTTATGATTTCTGACAACAAAGAAGTACTAATTGCATTTCACGAAAAAGATGCAGAAAACGACGAAGACGCAAAAAAGAAGTTCAAGACAGCTGCGCTATGGACAAACTACAGTGCCTTCACTAAAGTTCTGGGAATGTTATTCTCTAAAATCTCTGGAACATAATCGGCTAATTAGCCGACTTATAGTTTTTTATTTATTATTTGCTAGTTTTAGTAACATACGTCTTGCCAATTTTTAGTTACTTTCTTTCTGTGGCGAAACTTAAACACCACAAAGAAAGCTGAAAGCAAAATAACAAGCACCACAACAGCGATAAATGATAAACTGTAAACTTGAGAAGCCAGAGTTGGTTTGGGAAGCATCGATTTTAACAATGTAGAAGTCGTATTGCGCCTTGCCGATTAAGTTAGGTTGCCCAGGTGGGTCGGTCCAACCTGCCATTACATACTGGTTTTTGCCAGTTTCTATAACGCTGTAAGCTTCCTGGTAACCTGCGTCTCCTTGAGTGCAGCTCCAGAGAACTTGTCCTGAATCGCTGATTTTGAAAAGCCAGAAATCGCGGTTTCCTGCACCGAATGAGAACGTGAAGCCAGCAACTAAGTAACCGCCATCACTTGAAGAAGTTACATAAGCTGGTGAATCTGCATTTTTGCCACCAATTGTTTTAGACCATAACACGTTACCATTGAAATCGACTTTTATCACCAAAGCATGAATATCCGTCCCTGCTGATTGTGTGTCGCCAACAATAACATAGCCGTCGGATGCTTTGGTCATTGAATGAGCTTCTTCGGTTCCTGTTCCGCCATAAGTCTTATTCCAAATTAAGTTTCCAGCCGAATCAATTTTCAGAAGAAGAAAGTCATAATTGCCTTCTCCTCGAGGATCTGTAAACCCTGCGACCATGTAAGCGCCGTCAGGGGCTAAAACACCTGTTCTTGCAACAGTGTCTGTTGCATTGCCATAGATTTTATTCCAGATGATATTGCCTTGCAAATCAATTTTAATTACTGTTGCATGAGAGTCTCCGTTAGTATCATAGGAGCTTGAACCTAAAAGTACAAAACCGTCTTGAGTGGCAATTGCTGAAAAGAGCTTGTCAACTTCGTCGTTCCCTATTACTATTTTCCACAGCAAATTTCCTTGACTGTCTATTTTTGCGACATAGCCGTTAACTGCGCCTGTAGGTAAGAATTCGTTGCCTACAAGCAAGAAACTATCATTCAAATTAATTGCGTATCTTATTTCGGTTCCAGATCCTTCAAGGAAGGTTTTGTTCCAAATAGCATTACCGTTAGAGTCAAGTCTCAAAACCCAACCTACTGTCGTGTTTGCCACAATTGATTCTGTCGAGCCAACGACTAAGTAACCGTCTGCAGTTGGTAATGCGTAAAATGCTCGGTTATCAGCTGATCCCCCGTAGGTTTTTTGCCAAATAACAGTTGCAGGTGGAACGTTTTGTAATGTGTTCAAGCTTTAATGATATTGGCGTTTGGGCGTCGCTTATGCTAATTGTTGAAGTAATGGAAAAAGCTAGCATTATGACTAAAAGTTTTAATTTTAGATGATTCATTGTTATCATCTCCCTCTCGTGTAGTTGTTATTCGTGAATGTAATTGCTGGTGGGTATGTAGGCTCAGCTATAAAACTTGTAGAAGCAACAATATTATCAATGTAATCGTTCAAAGCTATAGTACCTGACAGAGAATACGGACCCACCTGCAAAACCCGCGAAGCACCATCACCATTGTTAGTTAAGCCAGTTACGTCAGAAACTTGCGTATTATTAACCCACATAGCAACTTCGCCGTTGCCACTGCCAATCTTGCACATGACTTCCAAATAATACCATGTACCAACGGAAATGTTTGAACCCAAAGAACTATCAACATACACGTCAACATTATTTTTGCACCCAATATTTGAGACACCAAACGTATTGCCCAGCATTATTATGAATACAGGCAGACGACAAATCGTAACCGTTAATGCTATCGATCGTTATTCCCGCCATCAAGTAGTTGCCAGATGAAGGAAGAGCATCTAAACAAACAAAACCGGACAAATACAAGGTAGAATAGTTTGCTCCTAAATCATTAGTTATGAAGGCGGCTGCTCCGGCGTTTGCTGGCAAAGTGAACGTGGCAACATTGTTTCCGCCATATGGAGATGTTGTTTGAACACTTTCATTTCCACCATTGTTATTCCAACCTCCTGACCACAAACTGAAATCTTTGCTGTCAAAGCTGTCGTTAAAGAGAGGAGGAGAAGGACTGGGTGAGGGGGTAGGTGTTGGAGTTGGGCTAGGAGAAGGAGACGGAGATGGGCTAGGAGAAGGAGTGGGAGTAGGAGAATCGGTTGGGGTAGGAATTGGAGAGGGTGTGGGAGAGGGACTAGGAGAAGGAGAGGGTGATGGGCTGGGAGAAGGAGTAGGGGTTGGCGATTGACCAGGATTGAGTGAGCATGTTGCGTTTGCTCCAACAGTTATGCCGCGTTGATCCTGACAAAACATAGAAACAAGAAGGGGTCCGCTTTGCTGATCTGTTTCAGCAGAAAAAGACACTGAGTATGTTCCATCTCCGAGGTTTGTGATGTCTGGGGGCTTCAACTTTTACCCAGTATGCTATGTTCTGGAAATAAAATGTGAAGTTTTGCGCTAAAGCGGGTTGGTCCTCGTTGAGAACATTAAATGTTAAGTTTGCTTGCGCAAGGGTATCGTTTAGCTGTGAATAATTTCCAATCAAGTTTACTTCCGTAGTTATGTTACTATTATATTCTAAATTAGAAGCTGTTGATAAGCCTGAAGAGTTAAAAGCAAAACTGACATAAGCGCTTGAGATTCCGTGGCCATCGACACCCCGTGATATCCAGGTACCATTCTGATAAGGCGTCGTATTTAGTGGTGTATAAGCCATTTGAACTATATCTTGGTACGAATGAGAAATGATCGCTGAATTTAACTCGTTAAGGTCAGCGGTCAAAACTCCTGGGTTGCCACCACTACTAATGTTTGCCAAAGCACTGATCAGGGTGCTTCTAATGCTTTGTTCATAAGCTGGAAAAAAATTGTCTCCGTCATTTCCTGGGGTCGGTACGTTTTTTCCAGTTTCAATAACGTACATTGCGGTGGACAAGAGGAGCAATGCTACTAGCAAGGCTGTGATTATTATCACTTGACCTGAGCAGTCTTTCTTTAGGCTGCGTTTTTTCATGTTAATCCGACCTCTGACAATTGTAGCTGTAAAACATAGATTGTGTAGTTGCTGTTTTGGCTTACACAAAGATAATCAACTGAAAACACTTTTTCATTTATAGCGCCAGCATTACATATTGGAAATGGGTTCAGAGTATTCATTCCTTGATCGAACACTGTTAAGTTAAACCAAGTAGTAAGTGGAAGAGCGGATTCTAAGCAATCTTTAATTGTTGTCCAATTTCGGTTGTCAATTAGAGTTGCCAAGTGCCCTTCATTGTCTAAGCTTAGGAGAACATTATTTTCTGTTGAAACAAGATTTCCTGTCGGATTATTCGTGGTTGATGGGGCCGGAACAAGTGCCAGGCATGACATCAGAATGATTGACGCTAAAAAAGCCTCAATTACTCGCGCTACCCCTTTATCGTCTTTCAGAAGCTTCATGAAGGAACAGCTCCTAGGCTTATATCCAACTTACATAGGACACCTTTGATTGTTACAATGTAGCTGAAGACATTTTGTTCTGAGCCAGCAAAATTAGAGCCTGCCTTTAATGGTATTTGAGGATAAGCGGTCCATTCTTGGAAATACGTCCCGTTTTCCATGCCATAGATTACTATGACAAAAGGACTGTTATCAATTAGTTTTGGTAATTGAAATTGTGAAGAATTTTGTATGTTTGTAATGCTATGGTCCTCATAATTATAAGAAAATACATAACATCCTTGGACAACTAAATCAGACTCATTGGTAGATATTGTAAGCCCGTAATTAAGTGGACTCAAAGATAAAATGTCGTCATTTGGGTTTGTTTCTTGAGTTGAATTTGATATGTTGTAAATTGCATATGAAGTTATTCTGTTGTCAAAAGATGATCTTCCGAAAACAATTAGGTTGGAACTCAGGGATAACCCATTTTGAATTTGGATAGTTATGAAACCCAAGCCAGTTTCTGAAGTGACATTGCTTACCCAGCTTAGAGTGTTGTTTGCAACTACGTAGCATTGTAGTGTAGCAGCTACAGGCTCGGAATTAATGCTTGTTAAGATCGTGAAGGTTAGACTTTCATTGTTACCTATTGTGCTGTTGCCTGATTGCACTATGTTTATTGACATTATTTGAGAAACCATTATTCCCAAAGCTATATTGCTCAGTTTAGCAGAGTTTACCAAATCAAAATATGACAATGAATAGTCATTTTGGGGATTTAACCTGGAAATTTTATCCATATCTACTTCAAAATTTATTGTAGACTGGTTTGCGGCCAAGCCGAAATCGGCAGGAACGGTGTCACTAGTTCCCCAATTAGCGGGGGTTCCAGCGTTTGTTACAAGGCGATCAGCTATGCCTTTCAAGTAGCTCTCTTTGTTAATCTCTTGCGTACTGGTTAAGGTTGTTTGCATTGTTGAAGTCAGAAAGGCAGTTGACATCAAAGCTGCAGCTAATAAGATTGTACATGCGAAGAAAGTGTCAATGGAAGTTGATGGCAACGCATTGTCTCCCTATGAAAGAGGTTTTAGTCCTCCAAAAATACCTCCGAGAGCGAATTGAGATATGACAAGAGCTAAGTAAGCTGTTGCTGCTAGTAGTGCTGCGTGTTTAAATCCAGCGCCGAAGTTGCCTTCGCTGATTTTTCCTATAAAGAATCCTGAAATCCAGCATTGAATGATTATTCCCACTGAGAACACACTAAATTGGCCTTGTTGAGCTACTGCAATAGCTGATCCAACATCGGATACATTCATAGTACCCATCATGCTAGTGGTCATGTTAGTGGTTAACGCTACAATCGTTGTTGTGACAGCGATGAGTCCGCTCCACATGAAAGCAAGAAGTATGTAAGGCTTCAGCAATTCACGCCGACTAAATTGCAACTCACGTTCCTTTTCACTATATTCCGAAAGTATCTCAAGAGATTGGATTGAATTTCCGCCAATTTCAATAGTTTCAACCATCATTGAAAAGTTAATTGTAACAAACCAACTTCTAATTTCCTTGCGCAAGTTGGCGAAAGTTTTTTTTAGAGGTATGCCCCATTCGATTTGGCTACGGATTAAAACTAAAAACTTTGAGAAGTATCCGTAATCTTTGCGTTTTGTAGCTTGTATAATGCTTTTTTCTGGTGAAAGACCTGTTTTCTGTGATTCTGTAATGTCTCTAATGAAACTGGGAATTGATTCTTCCGCGTTATAGTTGACTCTTGCAATTTGTCGGTATTGAATAGCTATAGGAAGAGATGCAGCAACTAAACAGATTGTGGTAACTGCTGGTAATCCTATAGGTGCTATCGCGTTTGAAAGTTGAGGAATCATTGCGCAGAGAGCTATTACAACAAACACAGGTGGTATAAAGAGCAAAGCTTTTTTGTATAGATCTTTAAGGTCTGGAAAAGCGCTTCTTTGCAAGTTATGCGCCATTAGAATGAAAATACCCGACATAACAGGCATTATGATAAACGCTATTATGTAAGACAAGATTGGCGAAGTTGAAATGGAAGAATTCGTTAATAGGGAAAGAGCATTTGTGGAGCCTAAAACAACAAAAAGAATGTATGCACATAATACTACAATTAGCATGACCGAGTAGGCTTCAACCAAAGTGGCAATCTTTTCAACAGATCGATTCAAATTAATGTAACGCAGCTCAAAAATCGCCTTCAATTGGCTTTTCATGTAATCGACCATTTTTCCGCCACTTCTAATTGAAGAAACGAAGCCGCCCAAGAAATTTCTGTATAGTTTTGAAGTTGTTACTTCTGCTCGTTGAAGCATTACTGTCAAAGGGTCTTTCCCTAAAACTTCGACTTGGCGGATAACTTCATCTGCTTCTTTTTTGAATGCTGGAAGAAAAGAAAGTTTGCGCATTTTTTTCCAGCTATCATATGGGGATATTCCACTTGCTGCTAAAAGCGTAAAAATCATGACTGCAAAAGGCAATTCCGCCTCAGTTTTTTCTCTTTCTTCGCTAGCTGCCTTTGCAAATAAACCAAGATATCTTGCCTTTAAAGCCACTAGAAGGTTTCAGCTGTTATTTCACCTTTGAAGCTTCTTCGGCCCCTGAATCCAAAAACTTAATTGAACTGTTTAATGCTCTGTGCACACTTCTGAAGTCTCGAAGATTCTTGTTAACCATATTTGACAAAATTTGTTTTCTGCGTTCAAACTCTTGCTGAACAACGCTAAACGGCGCATCAAGGTTTTGTGCTATTTTGTTAAATATGTAGCTTTTGTCCAAGTTTTGTTTGAATGTGTCCGAATGCAAGTTCCATTTGAATATTTCGTGAGGAACGCCGTTGTTATCAATTTCTGCTACTTCAACAAATTTTCTTGTTGATATTTTTCGTTTTTGTGAATTATTGCTTGAAGTTTTGATTTGCTTTGACTACTATCACGCAGTTCATTAGAGACAAAATGCTGTGTGGGATGTTCATGGGTGGCTGTGTTAGTCGTTTAATGACTGTTTCAACATCATCCGCGTGCATAGTGCATAAACCACCGTGCCCTGTTGCCAAAGCCTGAAACAGAACATACGCTTCTTCGCCTCTAATTTCGCCCACAAGAATTAATGCTGGTCTATGCCTAACGGCAGACTTTATCAAATCGTAAAGTGTGACCTCGCCTTCACTATCTCCTCCAAAGCCTGTTCGAGCGATCGTTGAAACCCAGTTTTCTTGAGGCAAGTTAATTTCTTGAACTTCTTCCACTGAAATCATTTTTAGTTCAGGTCGCACCAAGCATGCAATTGCGTTTAAGGCGGTTGTTTTTCCAGCACCAGTAGGACCTACAATCATTGCTGACATTTTGTTTTCCATTAGCATCCAAAGATACGCGGCGATTGACTCGTCAATTGTTTCGTTGAGAATCAAATCCACTATAGTTAACGGGTCATCTCTAAACTTTCTTATAGTAAAGCTCGTTCCTGCAGGTGTAGTTTCCTTTCCAAATGAGACTGCAAGTCTGTGTTTTCCAGGAAGGGTTAAGTCTACTATTGGGTGCGCTATGCTAACGTGTTTGCCCTGCCTGTGAACTATTCTCGTAATAAAATCGTCTAACTCTTCTTCATCACTAAAAATAATGTTGGTTTTTGCGTTATTGTAATTTCTATGATAAATGTAAACAGGCTTGTTTATTCCCAAACAACTTATGTCTTCAATGAAAGGATCGTTTATGAGACCTTCGATTTTTCCATAACCGATTAAATCTTTCTCAAGATAATAATTGATTTTTCTAAGGCCCACTTGCTCTATTCCTTCAAAAGCTTTTGGGTGATCGTCTAAAATACCAGGAAGCTGCCTATGAAATGATTCAACTAAGGTTTCATCTAGTCGGGGAGCTTTAAGTTCGTATTCAAGAATATTCTTCAGTCGCTTGTAGGCTTCTCTTTCTTCTCTTGACATAGAGAGTTCGTCAACAACATAGAAGTAGTTTCCTTCAGAGTCATCCTGGAAAACCCAAGCATAAGAAAACGGTGGATTAAGAGGGTAATTTTCAACGTCTGTGTATCCTTCAGGCACATGATAGCCTTGAATACCTAAGTAAGCGATCATTTCCTCGTCGGATGTTTTTTCTTGTTCTTGAATTTCTTTCTTCTTTTTACCTAAATTCAACTTAAATCAATCACCTGTTAACGTTAAAGACACACTTTGATTTTGATAGTAACATCTCAAATATGCCGTACCAGAACCGCTGACGAACATCCCTGAAGCGACGTACTTGGGCAGGAATGGAAAATCTAGGTTGACTTAGGTTCACTGTTGTTCCGAATCCTGTCTGAACCCATGCTCCTGAAGAATCGTTTTCAATGCATATCCAAAATCTTTGATTTCCAATTTGAGACGGAATTTCTAAAAGTTGACTTGAATTTTGATTTTGTGCTTGCACTACATGCGTTAGAAGATTCAGGCTTTGAGTTGCCACATATTCATCAATATTGTTTAGTTGTTGATTCTCTGCTTTGTTTTTCATGTTTGCCATTGAAATGCTAATACTGGAAACAATGATTGTGCCAACTATAAGGGCTGCAAAAAGAGAATAAACATAGCTTGGAATATTTGATGGCATTGTTTACATAATGCTCCTCTGGATCGATATGCTGGAAATGACTGTTTCAATGTTGATTATTGCTCCTTGAGGTGTGTTTGAAATTGGGATTGCTATGGTTCCACTTGTTTCGTCTATTTGTGAATTTATGTTCAAACATTCAGTTTGACACGAAACTTGGAGGGTGTTAGTTATTAACTGAGTGTTTGAGCAGGAAATTTTGAGAGGCAACTCGCCATACATGGATATTGGGTCTGAGGAATTCAAGTTGATTACATAAATACGAATATCATTTACGGTTTTTCCGTTTTCTAACCCGGCAGTTGCGTACGATACTGTCGGCCGGTAACCCAACTTGATCTCGGGACCCCGATCGTCCATCACTATATGGAGCTGGCTTAATGATGCGCCCGTTTGGTTAGTTATTGTTTGGCTGTCACCTGCAAGATAAGATCCTATTGCTCTTGAGCCTAAATTCGGCAATTCATAGAAAACCTCGCCTACCGATGAGTTAAAAATGGTTTCACTATCGTCTAAGCTATCGTTGTAATTAATTGTCAGTACTCGATTTGTCGGTTGAATATTTATTGAACCACCTGAATCAGTTAAGTCAAAGGTAGCTGAAGACCCAGGCTGCCCTAAGGTTGAAAGAATAACTTTGTCAAGAGATTGAAAAGTTTGCTCGGCTATGGATGCTTTGAGGGTTTCACTTTGCAAATGGATCCTACTAAGAGATATGTAATATGTTACTGAGATAATTCCTAAGGTTGATGAGAGCAGTATAAGGAATGTAACGGGCAGGGATAAAGCGCGTTTAGATAGAATGAACTTCTTAAACCTCCGTATAATTAAGTTCATGCCCAATCGCATCCTCTCAACACGTTTCCATTTTCAATAACAGTAACTGAAAAATGGATTAAGCCATTTGTGCGTAAAAACAATTCACACATTGCTTTCCAAAATATTTGAAAAATTTGTGAACAAAAAGGGGTTTCAACAAATCGCTTGAAAATGCACTTCAAAAATAGTAACTTTTGATTTCAAAAAACAGGCATCGCTTTTCCTTGTTTCAAATTACGCAACATAAAAAAACAACAACCATAATCATGAAAGTATCTCAAAACAAAATTATTCACTTGTAAGCAAGAATTTTATTAAAATAAAAAGGAATGGGAAATGGGGGGGTCAGGTTAGATTCACTCTAACATTTATGGAGCTGCTTGAACGTTTGTCTCTTTGTAGTACATCGCTTGTGAGGTGAAAACGGTGAATCCAACTGTCAAGCCGATGTCGTTGAGGCCGACGCTGTCTGGTGCTGTCATCATTACGCCTACTGTATTACCTGCTGCTAACACTATAGAACCTGTGACTGCGACGTATGGACTTGCGGGAGCTGCTGCATATGCTATATCCGCGGTAGCATTTTGCGCGGCGTCAGCGAACAGTGTAGTACATTTTTGTCCGCGGACAGTGATTTGGTTAATGACGACGTCCCTTCCGCCAGTGTTCGTTATCATTATTGCGCCTACAGCGGCACCTGTGTTGGCAACCCAAATGTGCTGATAAGAAAGCGACAGCGCTTCTTCTTGCACTCTGGTACTTGTGACGTTGATTGCGAAGTATGTTACGACACCTGCAAGTAGAACTGAAACGACGAGAATTATCAGCGTTGTTACGACAGTGCTTAGAGCCAAACGATTTCTCAGTATATTTTTCATTTATTTTTCTTACTCCTTGAAAGAGTCATTGTGCTATTTTTGGATAAGTAATCTTGTGCGTAAAAAAAAATACGCACCTAAAAAAAGTAAAATTAAGAAAAAATGGGGCGAATCTGGTTTAAGCGGTTGCTTGGATATTGGTCTCGCTATAGTAGACAGCTTGGGACGTTTGGATTGAAATGCTAACGGTTAAGCCTATATCATTTATGCCTATGCTATCAGGATTATTTACATAAATAACCATAGTTGAGCCTGATGGCAAAACTAAGGCTCCATTGGTTGCATTTGCGGTTGCGGCTAATCCGAGGTTATTTGTAGCTACGACTGGTGCTGTTACGTATACTAAGTCAACAGCTAATGCGGCTCTATCCACGACTGGATCTGCTACTGCATAGAACACATTTGTCCATGCACTTTGTTGTCCTCTTATGGAAACTTTGTTTATTACTACGTCGCGTCCGCCGTTGTTTGTTACCATTAATGCTGCTTCAGCTACACCGTTTGGGTTAACCCAAATATGTTCCTTAGAAACGTAAAGACTTTCTTCTTGGACTCTTGTGCTAACAACATTTATTGCAAAGTAGGTTACGACACTTGCGAGTAATATTGATACTACTAAAATTATTAGCGTAGTTACAACTGTGCTTAATGCCAGACGGTTTCTTAATAGGCGCATCTATTTTTTTCACCTTTAGCAAATAGTACGCATAACTCCTAATAAATATCTTCTGTAGCAAGACTCAATATACAGCATCATTATTAAAAAAACAAGGAAACAAACTCAAGAACACAAAAACAATACTCCCGACTTTAAGCATTTTTAATATTCATTCCATCAATTGGTGTTTAATAGAAAATAGTTTCAGATCAAAAATTCTTTATCAAAAATATGGATTCAGCCGTCATAACCAATATGTCAAGCGGCGGCAATACTTGAAGTTGCAATATATAATACTTGCAAGCTGATTCAGCCATGTATCTGAAAATCAACCATCAAACCAAAATCCTATCACTAATTATAATCATCGTTTTAGTGTACAGTCCATTATTCATGGCTCAAGCTTCCACCATCCAAACCCAAGCCTCAACCGTCCAATTAACCACAACTTCAGAATACACGAATTATGTACGTAGCTTCGTTAGCGCTGAAGGAAACTGCACTTACATTGAAAAACCAATGTTCCCAGTACTAATTAACAGTTCGCAAATAGCGATCGGCGGAAACTGGACAATCATCTGCCCCTTAACGGTAGGTCACAACTATCACATCTACTTTTATGGATTATACATAAACACGTCATCCGTGGCGAAAACAGACTACGACGTTTACGTTTATGACCCAAGTGGAAACCTGGAAAGTACACACACAGAGGCTGCGGGCCTTCCCGAACATTTAGGAACAAACGTAAGTGTCGCACTTTTTACACCTAACCAATCAGGCAATTATACGTTTTTTATTACAAATAATCCCAGCGACAGCATGGGTGCCCAACAAGCCACATTCATGATTATTGAAACTCTACAAACAGATCAATGGTACACCAGTAATATCGATGGTACGGATGATAACAATTCGAGAACAGCAAATACAGCCTGGGCTTATGAGTTCGTAACTAATGAGTCCTATGTTTCATTATATGTCAAGGTTGCTAACACGCTTGACATGTACGAAGCTAGGCTTTACTTGATGAACAACGCTCAGTCGCCGACCTTAAATGACTATCCATTGCCTTGGGAACCGGGTCTGTATGGCAACTTGAGTTCTCCCGTAGGTGGATACAACTTTGACAGCAATGCCTACAGAGGTGTAGCCTTCGCTAGCTGCGAATACATGGGTAAATCGATGTTTCTTAATTACACATCCTCTAACACTGGACTGAAGCTTTATCATGTCGTCTTTATCGGCGAGAAAGGTTCAGGCGAAATAGAATACATGCTCAAAACTAATTTTGATAATCGAACTCTAAAGTCAATAAATATGCCGACGAGAATTTACCCAAACAATTCCACCGAAGTCTCCTTCCTAGCAAATGGCACTAGTGCCTTGGAGACGGCTAAAATGTCTTACACAACCGATAATTGGACAAGCGCTAGTTGTATTGATATGGCAGTCAGCAATCAAACTTGCAAGGCAACGATACCTGGTCAAAAAGCAGGAACAATAGTTCAATATCAAATTAACGCTACAGACGTCCTTGAAAATATCCTTGAAACGTCAGGCAACTTCACGATCAAAGAGCCGTTAACTCTAAACATTACTTCAGTTGAAGACAAAATAAAACAAGGAGAAAACGTCACAATTAACGGAAGCATAACCCCAAGCATTCAGAATGCCACAGTTAAAGTGCAATTCTTCAGCACAAACTCTACCGAAACAATAAACTGCACTGTTAACGATGTCGGTAATTTTACTGCCACTTTCAAACCTGGCACTTCTGGACTTTGGGCTGTTACAGCTACCTTGCCTGAAACACAAACTTCTTACAGATGCGATAGCGACCAACTAATGATAACGGTAACCCCACCTCCGCTCTATGTAAAATACTCACTTTTCATCCTAATCGGTTTCATTGGTGCTATAGCAGCAGGCTCAGTAGTTTACTTTTTAAAGTTCAGAAATAAATAATACGGTTAAGATGAGATAGATATGGACAATTTTGTTGCTGTTTTAGATGAAAAAGAGTTAGCAGAAGGAACAATGAAGCTGATAAGGGTTGATGGCTTACCGATTCTACTGATTAAGCAGTCGGGTCAAATTTTCGTTATCGATAATCGGTGTCCACATATGGCGTGTAGTTTCGCTGGCGGAACTCTTGATGGCATGGTAATTATTTGTCCTTGCCACGACTGGCGTTTTGACCTCAAAACAGGCGAATACGAGGAAGACCCATCAATGAAATTACTAACCTACGAATGGAAAATTGAATCAGGCAAAATACTGGTAAAGATCGACGAAGAAGAGTAAAAAAAATATTTTCAGTCAGCAGGACATGTGATAACTTCATTTTTGAATTTATAACCTTTGCAAAATTCCCAGAAAGCCTCTGATATTTTTACAAGCGGTCCTTTCGGTCTAACTATGTAGAGTTTTCTTGGGGTTTTGGCTTCTTTGATTTTAACAATTTTTACTAAGCCTGCAGCGCAAGCTTTTTTTGCAGCTATTGAGGAAATTATGCTTACGCCTCTTCCTTCTGAAACAGCAGTCACTATTGATTCGGTGCTTCCAAGCGCCAATGTTACTTTCAACTGTTCCAAGGAAAGCTTTATTTTCAAGCAAGCGCTCGATTTCTTTTCTTGTTCCGGAAGTTTCTTCTCGGTCAATGAAAGGATACTTAATGATTTCATTTAGATTAATTGATTCCTGCTTGGCTAATACATGATTGCATGGCACAATGAGTACTAAGTCTTCTTGCCCAACTTGGATGCAATCAAATTTTTCTTCGTACCCTTGTATAGTACCTACTGCTGCAAAGTCAACATTATGGGCTTGTAAACTGTTTAGGCTGTTGAAGCTATCTTCAGCTTTAATTTTAAATTTCACATGTGGATAACGATTTTGGAAACCAGCGGTTAAACTGGGAATTATGTCTCTTCTGGTATGGTGCTTGCAGCAATGCTTATGGTTCCAGACAGTTCTCGTTTAGCTAAGGAAATTTGGGCTTTTG
>CAVYJU010000022.1:0-106929 GCA_963768895.1 Candidatus Bathyarchaeota archaeon | reverse complement strand
TTATATGCAAAAACATTTCAGGCAGCAAACAACTTTGGTGCAGAGTGGTACCTTTCGAATTTTATATCAGTACATAAATCAGCCTATGTGAATGTCAGTTTACCATTTGTTTTCTCCTAAAAGAAAAGATTTCTTTCTTCCTGAGCCTCAGCAACTCAAAAATTCAAACCACATATTCAAACCTAGAAAAAATATTGCACAATATTCGTCTCAGTGGACACAACTGCCCTAAAATATAATTGTTGAAACTAATTTCGCATAACAGGTTTTAGTTTTGTAAGTCAAACTGGAAAAAGAAAAGGGGTAGATCTGTTGATATTTTTCATTTTATGGGTGAGTGATTATTAATTCGGTGTTAGTGCACAAGGTTGGAGTGGGTGTATCTGCGGCTGGTCCAAAGTAATGCCATGATGGGCACGTGAAGGTTGCATGGGCATTATACAGCATGTTAAATTGTGACGTGATTGTGTAGCCTGAGGCTAATGGTGAAGGAACTGTGCTGGTTGTGGCGCTGCCGTATCCATTAAGAATCATGCATCCTGGGGGTACCTCAAAAGATGTGGCTCCGATGGCTGTTGACCATGGAACATTTGTGCCTGGAACATTTCCAGTGATTGTGCCTTCAATTGGGACTGTCCAATAGGCTAAGACTGTTTTGCCTATTCTGCAAATCTGAAGGTTACAATTGTCAACGAGGATTGCGTTGTTCCCCATGGGGTAACCTGCAAAAAGTTGTTGTTGGAATGTTACTCGTTCTTGAGTAGTGGATAAAACTGCCGTGGGTACGAATGCTCCCGTTTTCGGAGCGAGCATGAACAAGAAGAGAGTGTTTGCGGCTCCATGATCGCTGGTAGCATCGAAATGTTGGCAGAGCAGCTCCATTTCAGGGTGATTTGGAATGTTGACAACGATAAATCCCCTCGTGCTAATATATTCATGATATGTAGTTACGGCGAATGCTGGAGCAACGCTGGCTGCTGAAATTGCTACTGCCAGAAGCAACGCCAGAATAACCCAAACGTTTACGCTTCTATTCACTTGTTTTCACCTCCCTTCATACTTTTTCTTCGAGGTAGTTTTGGAAGTGAACCCGAGCCAGAATGTTTGGTGTTTGTGTGATTTCAGTGAGCTGATAGCCTTGGACACTTTAACAAATGCCAGTGACTTCTTTTCTCACTTCAGTTGCTTTTTGATTGCTCCATTTTTAAAACTTGCTAACATGGATATAATACGATTCAATACAACATGTCGACGACATGAAATCTTCAATTAGCTTTAGCAATTAGCACGCGCTTCTCATTCGATGTATTAGTTCAGCGACCGTGTTTCTTACAGTTTTTGAGGAAGTTTCTGACGATTTCAGGGTTCTGGGCAAAGTGAATGTGCATGTAGGACGCTAACACGTTGTATTGCATCCAGGCATCCTTTTTGTCTATGATCCCTTCGCCCATTTTCATGGCGTAAGCAAATTGCGCATCAGCGGGAATGTCGATTATTTTTGAATTATGGAACTCATGACCTTTCAATTGGCTTCCTGCTTTGCAGAGTAAATTTCCGCGCATTACTTCTGCGAGGGAGTAGGTAACCAACGTTTTTCGGGTCATTACTGTTTTGCCCTTCAACAAGCCTACCATTTTGTGGCTGTTGCCGTCGAAATCGGTTATCGACTCTGTGAGGTACATCAGTCCAGCGCATTCAGCATAGATGGGTATGTCGTCCTCTGCCGCTTTCTTCAGGTCATTACGCATGCTTTGGTTCGCCTCCAACTCCTTGGGCAGCATTTCGGGAAAACCACCTCCGATGTACAATCCGTCGAACCGGACGGGAAGGGTTCTGTCGTGGATTGGGCTGAATCGAACGATTTCTGCCCCGTATGCTTCAAGGAGGCTAAGATTTCCTGGATAGTAAAAGTTGAATGCTTCGTCAAAAGCCACGCCGACCACGACGTTCCTCTTATGATTCCTTGCTGGGTACATTGGGCGTCGGACTCGCGGCATTTCTCCAGCCGACTCTGCCGCCTTAATAACCGCATCAAGATTGATGTTAAATTGAATGAAATCCTTTATTTTGGGAAAGAATGAATTGAATGTTTCTTTTTCTGCTGTCGGGATAAGACCCAGATGTCTCTCTGGCAACTCGATTTCCTTGTTGACTGGCAATGAACCGATTACTGGTACTCCTGTGATTGTTTCTATTGGATCTTTACACCATGCCGCGTGAGTTTTGCCGGCAATATTGTTCAGGATTATTCCTGCTATGTGGACGTCCTTGTCGAAGTTCTTGTAGCCTAATGCCACTGCAGCGGCTGTTCTAGCCATATCGTGAACGTCGATAACTAAGACCACGGGGCACTTCAGGATTTTTGCTATCTGCGCTGTGCTTCCAGTCTCGTCCAGTCCGCTCAGTCCATCGTAAAGGCCCATTACACCCTCAATAACTGCGAAGTCAGCATCCCTTGTTGCATGAATGAACACTTCTACGATTTGATCTGGCGGCACCATCCAGACGTCCAAGTTCTCGGACAGTCGTCCAGTTACGACATTGTGGTAGCTCGGGTCGATGTAGTCTGGACCCACTTTGAATCCTTGAACCTTGTAGCCCGCATCTCTTAGTGCACTCATTAGCCCTATGGAAATAGTTGTTTTGCCCACTCCGCTTTGGGTGCCTGCAATGACTATTCTAGGAATGTTCATTTAATCATCAATCGAGTTGATCCAGCATCCTCCTAATCGGAGCGGTGACTTTTATGCGTAATGTTACATTGCCGTGCGCGCAATTCAGAAAATAAGAATTATAACCACTTTACACCAATTTAGGGACAAGCCAGCGCCCTTTCCAGTGACATCCTTGCCATAGACATCTCGGTAAAGAGGCTTTCCAGTTGCGTCTCTTGTGACGACCATGTAATTCAGATACCGAACATAACTTGCTATAAGAGTTTTTTTAGGCGCGAAAAAAGGTTTATTGTCAATTAAGAGCATTTTGATGAAGGCAAAGCGTATTTGTAATATTAAGATTTGAGGTTTGTAAACATAAATTAACCTGTGCAACTCAACCTGTTATTGTGGCGAAGGCAAATGGCAAAGGTTTCTCTTTCATGGATTCCTAGAACAGAAAGACAATTGTTTATGAGTTGTGTCGATATTGTTTTTGTCTTCGGAGTAGCTGCTGTAGCTTTAAAGTTTTCAACGTTTTTTGACCACTGGGTTTACTTTCCGCTTTGGCCAAATATCGGGGATAGCGTATTACTAGTGGCTGCAGTTGTATGGTTCGTTTTTAGATTACGTGCTCTCTATATCCGCAAATAGAGCCAACACGCTATCTAACTCTTTTCTCGTGTAAGATATTGAAGTATTTGTTTGCCAATAATGATTCGTCTAACGGTCAGGGTTTAAGGACGTTGCATGCACATTTAATGTGAATTTTCAACATTAAGACGTGTCTAAGAATCAAGTGTTTGCTTCTTCAAACCTGACAGGTCCACAGCTAATCCTCTAAAGCCAATTATATTATTCTCAAAAACAACTCGTGCAGTTTTAATAAGAACAGTGAAAGTACTGCCATCTTTCCTTGCTAACTTGTATTCATTGGTTTCAAAGTTTTCTCCAGCAAACAATCTTTTGAGGTTATTTTTTGCTCTCTCACGATCCTCTGGAATAATCAACTGAAAGGCATTCAACCCCTTGTCAAAATCCTGTTGAGAAAACCCCGTAATTTCAAAAGCCCTCTTGTTAAAGAAAGTAAGTCGCCCTGCGACATCTGCGTCGAAAACAATCTCGGGCAGCGAGTTCGCTAATTCTCGATATCTTTCTTCACTTTTTCTTATTTCTTCGTCAGCTTTCTTGCGTTCATCAATATCTAAAAACATGGCTTGTACGGCTGGTTGCCCTCTATATTGAATACGATTTGATGATGCCTGCATCCATATTATAGACCCGTTTTTTCTAACTGCACGAAAGTCATAGCTTGTCTCCCTTTGTTTACCCAATAAGCGGTCTTTGAAACGATTAAAGAACAACTCTCTATCCTCAGAATAAACTAACTCCATCACTCCTTTGGGCGAAAGCGATACAAATTCTTCAACTTCGTACCCCAACATTCTGCCCATAGCTGAATTAGCAAAAACAACTCTAGGCGGAACTCCCTGAGCAATCATTATACCTTGAAGCGATTCCTCTACTAGCGTGCGGTATTTGGCTTCTGATTCAACAAGCAAGCTTTTCGCTTTTTTACGTTCCACTATTTGGTATATTGCATCTGCCAATTCGCCGTAAACCGTTTCGGGAGAACCGTTCTTGTCTATGTATCGATCAGCCCCTAGATTTAATGCTCTAATTGCAATCTGTTCTCTGCCTCTGCCCGTAAAAATTACAAAAGCAATCTTGTTTTGTTGATCTCTGAGTTCCTTCAAAAAATCTAAACCATTCTTAATGGGCATATCATAGTCAGAGACAACAGCATCATAAACATGCGCTTTCAATTTTCTGAAAGCCTCATCCACGCAGGCTACGTTATCAATCTCGAATTTGTTTTCTGCCTCCAGAACCACCTTCGAAACTTGCAGAAGAGAATCGTCATCGTCAACATGCAAAATACGCAAAAGGTCATCTTTAATTGAGTAGTCCGAACTGACCACAGGTTTAGATATCGTATCGACAACCTGAAGCCCAGATGCAGTTGAACTCTCTGAATTATTCATGCTTCTTTTCTCTATACTGGAGAACAAAAAAATGCTAATAATGCTTATGAACCTCTGATATTGACCCAAAATTACCTATTTATTGAAGAAACCAATCAATAATAAAACCAAAAAACTATTTCAGCATATTCGTCTTCGTAGGCATTGCTTCATACTTATAGTTCATTGGAAACGGTAAGTTCCTGCGCCTTCCTAAGCACCGCCAACAAAGTTTTGCCTCGCGCAGAAATGCAATAACACATCTTTCCATCATGATCTTTTATGGCTTCAATGAACCCTTTCTTTAGACAATCGGAAAAATACTTGTTGAAACGTGCATAATTCAAATTGGATCGGTACATGATTCTCATTTTTTTCTGAGGAGTCAAAGTCGCCTCTAAGATATCTATCGTAATAGTTCCCCAACCACGCCTCTGCACGCTACCTGCTCCCCTCTTTTAAGTATTAAAATAATGCATAGGCTTTATGCGTATAAGCAGTATTTCTAAAATGGAATATATCTAGAAAATTATTCAGCGCAAGTAAGTAGACGTTTCTTATCGAAGGCTATTGCTCAATCCCGAAATCTAACGGAGCCTTATCAGCTCTATTTTCCAAATTCTTTAAGGAACTAAAAAAAGGGATAGTTGATTTGGCTTATTTTTGCGTTTGTTTATCGCCGTTTTCTGATCGTTAGCATCGCAAGTACAGCGCCTATTATGACCATGACGACTATTATTGCGGCTGCAGCTACTGCGATGTACATTCCTGTTGGGGGTTGTGCTGCCGCTGGTTGCGGAGATACTGTTGCCGCCGGTGAATTAGCAACGAAGGCTGCATTGGCATAGGATCCGTAGTATGATTGTGTGCCCGCAAAATTGGCGGTTACTGTGAAATTGCCTGAGATGTCAGGTGTCCATGTTAGGCTGTAGAAGCCGTTTGCGTTAGTTGTTGCAGTGCCTATGGTTCTGTAGTTGCCGTTAGAGTCTAAGACAGATATTGTTACTGGAACTCCAGTTACGTTGGTTGGCATCGGCTGTTGATCATAAACTGCTTCCATAAATTGTTGTGTCAAGTTGTGCCAACATATCTTCAAAAGGTCGTTTATCTGTTATAGTAATATATAATACTGAACTAAGGAGTCGCTATGGCTAAATGTCCAGACTGCAGCAAAGATGTTTCTAAGCCTGACAAGATATTAAGTAATAATTTTTTTAGCATCGAATCTTATACATGCAAGAAATGCAATTGCAGTTTCAAAGCGACAAGGTAGAGTAACCGCTTTTTCCACAGGCTGATACAACGGAAGTATATGAAATGTCTCAAGCCAATTAGCGCTTTGCACAGTTTGCTGAAATCTAACAGAAAAGAGCAAGGTGCTAAACAAGCGTTTTTTTATTAAGGCTAATGAAGCGCGCTGGGTCAGCCGACAGCTATTTAACTCGATGACAAACAAGTAATCGAATTGGTGAAAAGAAGTGAGCAAGGTTGAGAACGAGTTAAAAGAAAAGATTGAGGAAATAATCCGGCAGAAGGCAGAATCATCTGTAACAGATGAGCTTTCAGACTCAGAACACGGTTATGTGGATGCTCTGATATGGCTTAAAGAAGGCTCAATCCAGCTAACTAATGAAGGCATTGGAAAAGAAATTGTGGAGCGAACCTATGCGGACAAAGACCCAAGCAAAGAATACTGCGATGGCTACGACTCTGCACTTAAACTGGTGTTAAAAATGCTAATTGAATTGAAAAAATAGTATATTCTAAACGAATCACATTGAAATTTACTAACTAAATCGCATTCATGCCCTTATTTAAAAACTGGAGCGCCAACCTGTTTAAAACAAAAAAGGGGAAAATACGGGTGATGTCACCATTGGAGCGTGGGTTCGAATCCACCCCTTGCACCTCTATTAGTACGAGCGCACAAATAGCGGATTCATATGAGCACAACTATCCAGTACACTCTTCTAAAAGTGGCAACAAAAAAATTGCCGATTCAATGGCTTCCAAAATAAGCTGTGATACTATATGAGCAACCTCGAACAGCAGTCCACTAACTGTGGATTTAGCGCGGCGCGCTAGTCAATTAGCAACCGACAAGAATCTATTTTTTTGTGAAACAAGGGAGCGGTAGCCGTTAAAGAGCGCGTGATGTGGATGTTTCTACGGCCATGAGGATTTCTTTTCTCAAATCTTCCGCAGATTGCTCTCCATTTGCCTTGCTTATTCTTTCTGCTAGTGCAGCATCTTTAACTGTATATTCTATCCATTTTTGGAAGTCTTTGCGTTGAAAATGGAATGTGATTGACTCTTTTGGAATAATTGGTAGCTTCGCGGCGAACTCGCTGAGATTGGTTGCGGTTATTCCAGTATAGTTTCCAATGGCGGTGTAGAAGTGGAAGCCGTTTTCAAAGGACACTGTTGCGAGGGGCTTAACGATAGTAGGTTTTGTAATTGGTTGTTTTTTAACTTGAACTTTTCTTGACATAGCTGAAACACATGCACCTGCTGTGCCGCCATCATTATTAAATCTATTGTGTGAATTTACATATTTATGCAAATTATAAAAACAATCGCTTATTTTTTGATTTTCGATTCTAAATTCTTGATATATTATTGAGAAATCTACACCATTATCAAGCGCGCGGAAAACTGATGTCTCAACCTATCAACTAAAAAAGCAAGATTTATGTTAATGAATAACCAGCCGATCTATCAGCATCTCAAATATCACTCAGCCACAATCCTCTCCGCTGACACGCGCCACAAGGGAAGCTTTTACTAGCAGTCAACATGAGATTATTCTAAGTGTGAGAAAATGAATGAGAATGATCTGTACGAAGCGATTTTCAAGAGAAAATCAATTAGGAATTATGATTCGGCTCCAATTGATCAAAATCATCTAGAAGAGATTTCGGAGAACTTGGGCGCTTTAAAGCCAATGTCCGCGGGAATTAAGACAGAGTTCAAGATTATTTCGCCGGATCAAGTAACCAGAAAAAGTATGAACAAAGCACCCCATTTTATAGCAGCATTCTCCGAAGCAAAGGACGCTTACAAGACTAACATCGGTTTTATGCTACAGCAAATGGATCTTTATTTTTCAGCGACTGGCATAGGCAGTTGCTGGCTGGGCATTCCTCAGCCCATTAAAGAAGTAACGGAGTCTTCAAGTCTTGAATTTATCATTTTGATGTCGTTCGGAAATTCAAGGGAAACACTACACAGGACCAGTGTTTCGCAGTTTAAGAGGAAACCTCTCTCGGAGATAACCAATATTGAGGGTGCTGATGAATTGCTGGAACCAGCCCGTCTGGCTCCATCAGCAGTCAACTTACAGAATTGGTACTTTACCGGGGATAAGAATTTGATTCATGCCTATTCTTCCAAATCCGGCTTTTTTAGGAGCATCGTCGGTGGGAGCTATTTCCCTGTCAATATGGGTATTGCTATTTGCCATTTGCAGCTTGCGGCCGAACACTTGGGTTGGAAAACCAAAATCATGTTTGAAGAAGAGAGAGATAAGAATCCCCCAAAAGATCGTGAGTACGTTGCTAGTTTAGAGATTGAAAAGAACACAACTCTCTGAACAAGTTCAGTTCACACTTTGATGAAGTCACAGTTGTAAATACATCAAAAAGTTATTACAGTCAAGTTTTTGACTTTCTTAAAGTGTCCTGTGTTTTTGGTTGCAATACTACATCTTCTTGTAAGGGCTATAGCCGCTATAAACGTGTCTCTGAGCCCTATTGGGTTGCCTTTCAACTCAAGTTCTGCATAGATATGGCCTGCCTTTTGAGCCGATCTCAGGGTTAGTGGAAAGAGAACTAATCTGTCTAGGAGATTCTTTGTAGCTTGCAGGGTTTGAGCTGACTGTTTGGATTTGTGTGCACCATAATATAGCTCGAAAGCATTAATTGCTGTACTTGATAGAATGGTTTTTTTCTTCTCAAGCTGGGTTACAAATTCAACCGATTCTTTGCGGTTTCTTAAGAAGTCTATCAGTATGTCTGTGTCAATTATTGTTCTGTTGGGTTCCATTTTTTCCACGATTCCTCAATTGAGGTTTCTATTTCTTTGAATTCTGCGTCAGTTATGTTCCAAGAACCTGCTAAATCAGAGATCTTTCTCCCTTTTTCTTTTCGTTTTATCAGATCTTTCATGGCTTCCTCTATTGACACTGACCGCCTCAATTTGATTTGTAATTCACCAGCGATTTCGTTAAGTTTGGCATAGGTTTCCTTGCTGACTTTAATTGTTTTAACTTCTCCCAACACTAATGCACCTAGTAGTAGAAGTGGTAAAAATCTACCTATTAAACTTTCTGCACTTCAAGTTCAACTTTTTATTTACTGCTGGGAATGGCTAAAAACCATTTTTTTCTTCGCTATTAACACAATTTTATCGAATGATTTTCTTACAAACGCTACTTGAAAAATCGCTTTAACCAAGCTATATTCAAACTGCAGGAAAGTCAACAAAAGTCGCCGAGAAAATACCAAAAGCAAAAGAAAAGCGACTCCAATCGCGGCCCAAACATATACGAAAAACCCGAAATTAAGAAAAGTTAGGATAGAAATAGAGAGGAACCAGAACAAAATGAAGATAGGAAGGATAGTCAATGCGGCAAAGTTGAATGGCAACGTAAGAGATCCGTACTTGCCGTATTTGCGTTTGAACATCATATTTCTGAATCTCCACAATACTTTGATCAAATTTGCAGCTCTAATGGTCTTTTGTTCAATACTGCCAGATTGAGTATTGGGAGTGTATTCATAGAATTTGACTTGTGGATCGTAGACAACTTTGTAACCTTTTTGTCTTGCATGCAAACCGGTAGTTGTGTCAAATGTTTCGTTTGCGTCTTTTATGTCTTCAACTACACTTTTTCTTATGCCTGTAGCTTCGCCTTTTATGAAGAAAGTCGAGTCCATGTTAGTTTCTGAGGTTCTCAAAAAATTTAGTAATTTTGCGTAAAGACTTTCAGATTTTCCTGCTTCTTCCAAAGCATTAAGTGTTACATCGTTTCCTGTAACAACACCTATTCTTGTATCCTCAAACCTGTCTACAATTTTTGATATTGCATGAGATATCCATGAATGAGCCTGCGTTATTCAAAATTATTATTTCACCGTGAGCTGCTTTGCAACCTGCAAGCATTGATGGACTATACCCCATGCGTTCGTTAAAATGAATTAAATGAATGTTTGGGAATTTTTCAGCGGCCTTTGAAATGATTGTGGATGTTGAATCATTTGAATCGTCGACAAAAATGATTTCAATCTTGTTAGCTGCATAGTCAGAAGATAGCACATTATCGATTTTCTTTGAGATAATGGTTTCTTCGTTGTGAGTTGCAACCACTACCGATACTAGAGGTTCAAAGTTGCCTGTTAGACAGTTATGAAAAGAGGGTCTGCATAAGCCTTTGGGGTTCTTGTTAAAATATATGACTATGATGATTCCATAGGCTGCCGATATGGCAATTGGGATGCCAGTCAAAAGAAAGAAAATGAGAAATGATGACTCTGTAGAAATCAAATTGCCAGGCCATATTCGATAAAGTGCTGGTGTGGCAATTAGTAAGAGGCCAATTAGGCCTACTGCTAAGAAAATAAATTTGTTTTTATATAGTTTCAATGTAGGTTCGTCTTTTCGCTTAAGCCAGAGCCAAACCATAGACAAGGCTAAAATGAATATTGAGGAACCTATTGCTGTAAATGCTGCTGTCTGCAAAGATACATTTAAGTTGGAAGCTAAGGCGGTTTGTTTGGCATTTTGTGCGGAGGCAGTTAGTTCTCTTGCCAATCGGATTGTGCTGTCTAGTTGAGAATCAGCTACTATGAATTGCCCTGTTTGATAATTATTCTCTGCTTTAGCTAAGACACAGGTAACATCATTTAACCGGACTATTAGGTCAGTAACGTTTGCACCAGCTTTCTCAGCGTCCATAACGGTTGCGTTAGCTTGGGTGACAACGTTGTTAGCTATCTGAAGCTTTGAAACTAACTGAGTCGACTGAGAATGCACAGTTGGCAAGCTAACAAGGCATATGCTCAAAATCAATACTGCCAGGAGGCTTATTCCAGCCAGCTTGCTGATACCGCTCATTCTGTCTACTCCTTCGATAAAATGCTAATCACAATTTAAGGTAACTCAGAAAAATAAGCTCTTGGCTGTCTTTTATTTACAAACAAATTATCAGAGACTAATCAGTTGATTCTTATTGGTTTTTCAAGAAATTCTCAAGTATTTTTTATGACTGTTTTGAAATTTATTAATGAAAAATAATAGAAAACCAACAATAGCCCCAGCAAAACAGAATACCGATGCGAACACATAGAAGTCGTCTATTATCAGTAGGAAGGCAAAACCGAAAAATACTGCGATTAGAAAAGCATCAATAACTCTTTCCCTTTTCCCCCTTGAATATGACATTGATGCCATTGTTGTTTTCTCTCCCTTGCCCTTTGTTCATTTAAGCGGCAAAAAATCATATAAACCATATTTCTAAAACAGAATATATCTATAAAATTATTCATCGCGCTATTGCCATTTTCTCTCTCTTGAACGATTTTAAGAGGCCTAAAGTTTAGAGGTTAAGGGATATACTCTTCGACAAGCCTCTCTGCTCGTTCTTCAGACAGACAACCGGACAAATACATTTTGATAAGATCTCTTAGAACATTCCTTCTCAAGTTCCTTGTTCTTTTCATTATTTGACGCATCATTAATGCAACTATACTGATTGTTAAAGACGCTATTCGGGTTGTTGATATCGTAATTTGGATTATTGATGTCGCTTTTTGAATTATTCAGATAGCTATTAGGATCGTTGTCTTGAGTTTGCAAATCTTTGACAATTCGTCTAAATAATGCTCCAATTGTTACAGGCATAAAAACACTCCTTAAAGACTAATCTACTTCTAAGCAAATCAATCTTATTAGCTTATCAGATTCTGGTTCTGTCAGGTCTTTGGTAGATCCTGTCACTTCAGCATAAAATCAAGAAAAATAGAGGGATGGTCGTCATTTAGTTGGAGTCCCATCTCTCGGTTTTTGACTAAGAAAACCGTGTACAAAAGACTTGACAGAACCCTATGCTTAAAAACAAGTTCTAAAAATTGAATTTTGGCGATTTATTTTAAGCAAAAGCAGCGGTATTTCCCATAACCGCATTCTTTTCTTAAATTTTTGTTTCCTGGGCCTTTTGCCATAATAAGTCAAAATAGTTTTGGGACAGATCAACTATGATCCTGTTATTGGACCATAAAGTGGGGTATGGATAAGGCGTATCAACTGCAGATGTGGTAAGCAACATTTCTCTTCGGTCCCAGACGCTAAAACCAACATGAGGACAATCTGAAATCAGTCTTAAGGCAAAATTTGGGTGTTTAATAAAGGCTCCAAGTGGTTCATCCAAGTGCTCGTTCAACTCAGGCTTTGGCATAATGATTCTTAAATCTACTTTTCGGGCTAGGGCTTCTTCCAAAAGGAGCGAGTAATTTAAGATCCAAGCATTCATTCTTTTTCTTAATGCAAGAAAGCAGATGGTTTTTTGGGCTTTTCTCAGCATTTTTTCAGCTTTGGCATACACCGCTTCCCTGCCGTTGTGGAGCACGAACTGAAATTCTTCGGCTATTTCCGCGTTTCTGGCGTTCCGTTTGAAGTCTTGGGTTAATATGAGCGCTTTCTGCTGAAGTTCCGCTGTTTTCATTAGTCTTTTTTGCATTAGGTGAGAAACGCACTTTTCTATGGATACTGCGTGGAACTCTTCTGGCTTTGATATGGTTTTCTCAACAAGTCCGGCTTTCTCTAATTGGACTAGGATTCGGTAAACGTCTGGTCTGGCAACTGTGGAAATCGAGGATATTTCGTGTGCTTTTAGATTTTTTGATTTCGCAAGTGATAGGAAGACTTTTGCTTGTGAAGTAGTTAAACCCAATTCAGATAGCATGGAAACGTATTCGTCGGAACTTTTCATATGAATTCCTTCGAACAGATACAAATACAATACGGTGTTTTTTGTTTATAAGCTCTTTGTTGTAAGTGTGCCTTCAACTTACAAGCTGTTAAATACAAAATGAATCACACACTGCAAATCGTGCACAATAATGTGTATTATGATTAGAAGGAAAGGAAAAGAAAAATGAAAATTGCTAAAAACAAAACTATGGCTATTTTGATTGCAGCATTATTAACAATTTCAATGGGAACTTCAATGATGCTAATACCAAACGTTAACGGGCACACGCCATCATGGAACATTCCAACCTACGCCTACATTAATGCGGAACCTAGCACTATAGGCATCGGTCAGACAATAAACGTTTACTTCTGGCTTGACATGGTTTACGGAGCAGCTGGCGGAACAAGCGCGATCGTTTTAACAAACGGGAACACAGCCAGCGCAGCATTGACAGCAAACAACTACAGATTCCAAAACTTTAAGCTTACAATTACAGCGCCCGACGGTACAAACACTACACAAACGGTGCCTATTGTCGCAGACCCGACATCATGTCAGTATACTACCTTTACACCCGCCACGGTCGGCACATACACCTTCACCTTTAGTTTCCCTGGGCAAGTCTACGGAGCTAATGGCAATGGATATTCTGGTTCGATACTGATCAACGACACTTATCTGCCAAGCAGTGCATCAACAACTGTTACTGTTCAGCAAGCACTAATACCTCCTGCTGTAACCGGTGAACCTTTGCCGACAAGTTACTGGGAACGACCAATATTTGGTCAAAACAGTAACTGGTACGCCATTTCATCAAACTGGCTAGGGACAGGTATGCCACCTATAGCAGGCTATACATACTCGATCTATGGCGTGTACCATGCTGACTCTGTGGGTCCCGTGACTGCTCATGTCATGTGGACATTGCCTATTCAAGCAGGTGGAGTTGTCGGAGGAAACGAGTACAACAATGCTCAGGGAGCCGGCTACTTCGAAGGCTCTTGCTACATTGGAAGATTCTCCAACCCGATAATAGTGGACGGATACCTATACTTCAACGAACCTTCATCATTTACAGGAGGCGCTGCGGGACCATTTGTTTGCGTTAACCTAGAGACAGGAAATATCGTTTGGTCTTCAAATGATATACATTCGGTATCATTCGCTTACATCCCTAACCTTTGGAACGGCGAACAACATGGAGCATTTCCACCAATACTAGTTTCAACTGCGGGAGGCGGTCTTACCGGTATGCCCTCAATGTGGACACTTTGGGATGGATTCACAGGCGAACAATTGTTTAACGTTACTAACGTTCCAGGCTTTGCACCCCAAACAGGAGTATTAGTCGGGGGTCAACCAGCAGTAGCTCTGACAACCACAACAGTAGCAGGTCCAAGCAGCGAAGTAATCAAGTACGTCTTCATGAACTGCGGAACATCTGCTAATCCACAATGGTATTTGGCCCAATGGAATTCATCCAATTTATGGCAATACGACGTAAATCCCTACACATTCGGTGGAAGTCTATCTCCGTCAGTTGTAAACGCTTCCAACGGAGTGCTGGTCTCGTCTTCAGGCATACCTCAAACAACCTTGGGCACCACTGGCACCACACCAACCGGAGGCTCCGTTTTCATCCCCTACGGTTCATCAATAACTGACAACGCTTTCATCCCGCTCAATGCCACAACCATTTACCCAGAGAACCTCGGCCCACGAACTACTTTCGACTGGAACATCTCAATACCATGGCTCAACAGCATGCCCGTACCGGCCACCTATAGCACCGTCACAGGAGCAACAGTACCCGGAGTTGAACAGGGAACCGCCATCGGCGACTTTGCAGCAGGAGGATCATGCCCCATAACGATAGTCGCAAGTGACTATGGCGATGGTATACTTTGCAGATACGGCTCATTACCTACAGGTTTCGCGACAACTAGCACAGGCTACCCGCAACTTCCCTACACACTGTTCTATGTCAACCTAAACGCATCTGTGGGCGCAATCGGTTCGATACTATGGAAGAACACGTATCAACCGCCAGCAGGCAACCTAACTCTCAGCATCGAAGCAGTAGACTGGCAAGCCCGTAGCTTCGTCCAATTTTACGAGGAAACAATGCAATTCGTAGGATTCAATCTGAACACAGGCGCTCAACTATGGGGTCCAACTGCAACTATGACACCTGCCCTCCAATACTATTCAAAAGGCTATGCCTACTTCAGTGAAGCGGCTAACGGCAATTATTACTTTGATGGAATGGGAGGAGTATGCTACTGTTACAGCGATACGACTGGACAACTATTATGGACATACGGCAACGGACCTGTGGGCTCTGACAACAGCACTGCAAGCTTGAGCTCTGTTTACGGTGAGTATCCATTCGGCTCTGGACCTGTTAGTGGTAACGGAGTTGTATATCTTATGACCGATGAGCACACTGTCACCGACCCGATTTACAAGGACGCAAAATTATACGCGGTTAACGCCACCACAGGACAACTAATATGGGACCTTCTGTGCTACGGCAGTATGACCAGCCCCGCTCTCGCAGATGGCTATGCAACATTCCTCAACGGTTACGACATGCAAATCTACTGCGCAGGCAGAGGACCAAGTGCCACCACAGTTTTAGCACCACAAACTGGCTTAACATTCGGACAACCAGTTGTAATATCCGGTACAGTGACTGATATTTCCGCTGGCACCAAGCAGACACAGCAAGCAGCTGACTTTCCAAACGGTGTTCCAGTTTCATCTGACGCTAGCATGACTCAATGGATGGGCTACGTTTACCAGCAGCAGCCACTTCCAACAAACTTCGCAGGCGTTCCAGTGACGATCAGTGTTTTAGATTCTAATGGCAATTCCAGACCAATAGGCACTGCAACAACAGACGCAAATGGAATGTACAGTCTGACATGGACGCCAGATATCCCAGGCAACTTCACGGTTTACGCGAACTTCGCCGGTACTAACGGTTACTGGCCATCAAGCGCGGAAACACACTTCTACGCAAGCGCCGCGGTAGCAACAGTACCACCGCAACTAGTGGTAGCACAGCCTCCAACAGAAATGTACATAGCCTCAGCAGCAGTCGCAACCATATTTGCAATAGCAATAGTTGGCGCTGTTATGGTGCTAATGTTAAGAAAGCGAGCATAAAACATAATAAAAAAACAGCCTTATCTTCCCTTTTTTAGTTCTTTGAACCATTTGATATGCCATTCATTCCACGTATTTTGCTTGGTTCTCAACTTTGAAGCAACTTGCGCTAGAAGATCGGATTAGGTCAGTTTTACAGACTTACTTCAACACTTAACAAAGGAACAAGGCAGCGCGTTTTTACCTAAGCTATTATTTTCTTAGTCTTTGTTTGTAAAATCCTGTTAAAGACGAATCATGTGGCTTAAAATATGAATTGCCAAGATGAGATAGAATGCTGTGGTCATGCTGACGTGTATGAATCTGATGTACTTTTTTGATCTCTGCATTAGGTTAAACCTATAGAAAAGACCTGTCACAACGAGCGTAAGCGTGGCAACAAATAATGCAAATCCCGTTCCCATGAAAGAAACAAATGTTATCCAATACCAGAAATGAACAGAAATAAGCATGAAGGCAAACAAATTTCCAAACATGTGTATTCTTATCCATGCTTTGATTCTCGTGGGGCGACGATGTTTCAAGACAACGTATATTGGCGTAACAACTGCAATCCATAAGCCCCCTATCCAAGCTGACCCAATGGGTAAATAGCATCAGAACCTACAGAAAAACTGAACGAAGACCTATCAACAATTATAAGAGCTGAAAGAAATATCGTAAAAAGAATAATGACCAATGCTCCCCATAGGTCTAAGTCCCTTAAACGTGACATATCTTTAACCAGCTTTACTCTTGATAGCTACAAACACTACATACACTAGGCGGTACTTATCGTCATATTTTAACATTACCAATTAACCGAGGCAACCTGCCAATATTTGAGACTTGCTGAAATTTAATTATGTGTATTTGCCCATTACAACGTAACCTGTGACAATGACCATTAAAAGAACGACTATGGCTACTAAAACGAATATCATTTCGGGCATTCCAAGAATGTAATGTTCGACATTATAGTTTAGAGAAATAAGTGAGGTGTCCGATGAATTAGTGTTGTCAAAGTGTAGTTCATATGTTCCTGTGGTGTCGGATGTAAAACTAGTAGAGTATTCGCTGACTTCTCCAAGGTTCAAAACTGTTGAGTTTGGGAAAACTATCGAAAAATTTGATGTTTGGCCGATTGTTTCGAAAGTCAGCTGAACTTTGTCTTGGGATGCGAGATCTATTTTGCATGTATAGTCTTTTCCTGCTTCGATGTTGAGACTTTCTGTTGTCGCACCCACGGTCCCTATAAACACTAGTGAAAGGCATAGGATGAGTAGGAAACAGTAGAGTTTTTTGTTTGGTTTCATTCCTATTTTCTTTCTTTGTTGGGCGTTGATAATCCTTTTGGAAATATTGTGTGACTGGTGATGTGTCTAACAATACTACAGAAGCTGAGTTTGTGTATATTATAGTAAGTATTAAATATTAAGATTAAATATTAGTGTGCAGAATACAAACCGAGCCACTCGGAGGTCAAACTAAAACGGAAGAGAAAACAACAATAACTTGCTCCAACAAGGCATGCAACAAAGTTTTTGAGAAACCACTCAGAACAATAAACCTTCAATATGATCCAAAAGTACTCCACGACGCATGCCCCTATTGTTTACAAGAAATACCTAATCCTGAAACCATAAACAAAGAACAACAAGAAGATGACGAAACTCCTGAAAGCGATGTTGAAATGGAAAAGCCCACTCAAGACCAGGAAAAGTCATCCGACTGCAAACATCACTTTGGCTATCTAAATGAGAAAGAAAGAACCAAGCAAATCCCTGACGAATGCATCACTTGCCCAGAAATAATTGATTGTATGATGAAGAATTGATTATTCTTCTTCACCTAAATGTTTGTTTCTCTAAATCTTAGTTGAAGGCAGCTAAGCCTCCAGAATAGTTTTAATTCTTGAAAAACAAATTCTATAACATTTAATGCTAATCAAATGCAGTGAGGCTGATATTTTTGAAAATAGGCATTATTGGCGGAACAGGAAGAATGGGAAGCGGTCTTGCTTTAAGACTGGCAAAAAACCATGATGTACTTATTACTTCAAGAAGTACAGAGAAAGCAGTTAATGTAGCAAAAGAATTGGAGGCGATCGCCCGTACCTTCTACAAAAATAGAATGCAAGGCAGCATCCAGGGAACTTCAGACATAGATTCCGTTAAGCAGTCTGAAGCCGTTATCTTCACTGTCCCTCCTGAGTCAGCGCTTCTAGTAATACAGCAATTAAAACCGTATTTTCGACCTGAACAAATTGTTGTTTCTGCAGTGGTTTCTATGAATAAAAAGCAAGGCACCTTCAGGCATGTCCCGCTTTCAAAATCTGATCCAACAAATGTCTTCGCTGAAATTGAAGAACACAAATCCACCAGCTGAACTAATCCAAGAAATTATCAAGCCTACGAACGTTGTTTCAGCATTGCACACTGTACCAGCGTCATACCTTAGCAATCTGGAAGAAACACAGGACATCGATGTTTTTGTAGCGGGCAATGAAGAGGCAGCCGTCAGCACTATTTCAAAGTTAATTTGTGAAATTCCTAATTTAAGACCCTTGAGAGTAGGGCCTCTGGAAAATTCAAGAGCGATAGAGTCAATGACTCCCCTCTTGCTCAATGTTGCCACCCTAAATAATCTAAAGGATCCGTCGATCCGAATAGTTCCATGGATACCTCCAGCATACGGAGCATGCGTGTAATTCGATGAAAACTTGAATTCAAAAGTTAGCCTTAGATCATCATGCGTGGAACACTTATGGCGAATATGTGAACCTAAGTTATTTTTATCTTTAAATCACTTAAATTTCCTTTGATGAAGAAACCTGCATTAATATTTATACTGAATTTTTGCCATTGTTGGTATGTGGTTTAAAGGTAATGTTTTTATAATTCATTTTAATATTATATATTAATACTTGACAAATACTACATGTTTAAGCTTTTACTGTGGAAAATGGGAGAATCTTGATAAATGGAAAAAAACATAGTCAGTTTGCCCTCACCTGAAGCAATACATAAAATAAAAGACGCCGATAAAGACGTTTCAATAGCTTTCTTTTTCAAAAATGGCGAAATTCTCGTTGAAGATGAAGATGAAAAAGAAGGAAAAAGCAAAAATACGATAGAAGCTTTTGAAAAAATAAACAACAGGAGCTAGCATTATAGGCGGAATACAGGGAATGACTATTCAAGGCGCAAACGGAAGAATAGACATCACCGGCACTGATGATTACTTTCTAGCCACAGTTGCAACCAAAGAAGCTACAGACGAAACTCTAAACAAACTAACCCGTGTCCTAGCTCCATCCATGCCAATAATACCTGAAGAAACTATCGAAACAATCAAACAGCAACCTATTGAAATAACTCCTAATACAAAAATTGAGGAAAAACCAACTATTGAAACCAATGATGTTGAACGAAAACCAAAAATTGAAATCAAACCAATCTTCCGTCCTGAACCCTCCAAACCCTTTGGGCCAAAGCTTCCAAATACAGAATTAGCGGAATTTACCGTCGATAACATGGGAAGATTAGATATAATATCTGCCTCTCACGACATTGTCCGCTTGGACGTTATAACAGTTGGCCGTTGGACCGAACTTTACGGAGCAGACAAAATTCATAAGATTATGGTAAAGGTAGCTGATTCAGAAAAAAGTGTGGTGTGCAAATTTGAAGTAATGAAGGATTCAAATGACGAAAGACGAAATGTAGTCACTGTTCCTGAAATGATGTTACGAAATTTACAGATAAAAAAAGGAACAAAGGTTTTCATAAAACCCTTAACGGATGATGAATCTTCAGAGAAACCTCTTGAAATTGCGAAATTAGCTCGGCCTGAAAAAAAGACCGTGAAGAAAGAATTACAGCACGGTTCGCTTGCGTCTCAATTAATAGTTGAAGGCCTATCTGGTTTTGGCAGTCTTAGAGGAAATGATCATGTATGTCTTGATTATAGCTTGATTGAGCATTGGAATGAGTTTTATGGGGAAGAAGTTGAAGAGGTACTAATAAATGATATACTTTTGGGGAAATCAGTTGTTTGCAAATTCAAAATAATACGAGATTCAAAATTCGAAGGAAAAGGACGAATCCAAATCCCCAAAGCGATTCGAGAACAGTTGGGTGTTAAAGAAGGCTCACTAATCACAATAAAACCTATAGTTAAATCAGTCAAGTAATCTTTTCACAAATTCATAGCTTTTGTAAGCAAGCTGAAAACTCCAAAAGCTTTATCGAAAGTCAATTTTTTTAATCGTCTTAATCTAAAGATATCTATTTTTCTTAATTTTTTAATTAATAAAAGAAATTGAAGAAAAGTTGGAACATTATTCTAAAGCTAGAATTCCGTTCTTTATGCTTTCTGCCGCTACTACCCCAAGTGCTGTCTGAGCTACGCTAAAGCACAGTTCTGCAAGCTCAGGAAGGTCATCTTTTTGAAGTTTGGATGGTTCTTTTTGTAAATGGTGTCGACATTGTCGGTCTAAAAAAACTTTGGCAGCTGGACCCATTTGTTTCATGAGTACAGCTAAACAGTCTTGTTCTATTGTCATTTGGCTCCAGTACCTTCATCTTCTTTAAGCAAAGCATCTTGCATTCTAAATGCGTTAATCATCTTTTTGAAAGCGTCACCAAGTTCGTCTATTTCGTCACCATTTTTGGCGTCCTCGTTTTGTTTAAGGTAGTATCTTTGGTCAAGGTCTCCCTGGGTTACTTTCTGAGCGATGTTTGCGAGTTTTTTAAGCGGGTTAACTATGCGGTTACCCATTACTATTGATAGTGCTACCGAAGTTACGCTTATGATTGCAATGAATACAACCGCTATGATTACGCTGAGGTTAGAGTAGTTCTGGGAGGAAGCAACAGCGTTTTGTACGTTTGCTTGGGTATTTGTTCTGATTGCAGCAAGTTTAAGGTCAGCGACATTTGTGGCGTTCATGACACCGGTCATTTGGTCCCAAATTTGAGGGTATTTGTCGGTTGAATTGAGATCGCTATTGTATATTGTTACTATTTGTCGAATTGCTGGATTAATCGTGTTGTTGTCAATCCCGATTACTTCGTTAAATTGTGCCAGAAGAGTGGAGTTCGAGCTCAAGGCACTTGACAGAAAGGTTTGTGATTGTGCTTGCTGGTCTGCACTGGCTACTACTATTCGTTCGCCTTCTTGCAATTGGTCAGTACTGAACATTAGGGTGCCAAACTGTTTTTCGTCCAACCCTTGTTGATAATTGTAAGCGTTATCGTTTATGTCCTGTTGAATCTTTACGTTTTTTTGTAATTCGTTCATTTGCATTGCATTATATGTGATTGTTGCACCTGCTGCAACGAAGAGGGCGATTATGATTAAGTATGATAGGAGAAGTTTTTGTTTGATTTTCATTTTTCTTTTCACTCTATAGTTCGTTGATAATTTTTATCTTATATATTGCGATATTGTATACCACTAATAAGTATTTCCGATAAGCGACCTACTTGTTTTCGTGTGCTACACAAATGCAGAAAGCCAATTCATTTTGGAAAGTGTAGTTGTGCTCTTCACTTGTGCTGGTTCTTTGCAGAACAGCAATCCTTAATATAGTAGTAACTATCACGATTTAATACACAAAAGGGGTTGTAAAATGTCACAAATGATAAAAATATTAAGAAGCAGTGATAGGGAAATAAATCAAAGAAGGCTTACAAAGTTGAAAAAAGAAGAAGCTCAAATCAGTCAAGAAATTCAACTAATAGAAATGACACTGGACAAAACAAATTAACTAAACTAAGCAACACGCTTTCAAAATCCAGCCCGGTAAATGTTTTCGCTGAAATTGAAGAACACAAATCCACTGCTGAGTTAATCCTGGAAATTATCAAACCTATAAGCGTTGTGTCAGCATCGCGCACTGGCCAGCATCGTACCTTAAGCACACCAGACTATTCAAAAACCCGCACCTGTTTTCTATTGAATATTTTTCAAGAATACCCTGTGCTTTATAAATTGCCGCTTTTCAACCTCCATTATGACTAACTCTCTACAACTGGAAAAAAAGACAACTAACAGCGACATTGGAAGTTATCAAATGTAATCTTTTTTTTAGATCCAGCCAAAGAAACAAAGTTAAATGCAAACTTGTTTATTGTGAGGTCTTTATAGTTCTTCTCTCCAATAGCAGTTTATGAAAAGGCGAAACAGAGCAGTTGGGAGTTGAAATTTGGAGACTCGGTCAAACCGCTTACTCGTCTCGAAGATTAGGAGGCCTTGTCCCGCTTCGCGTAGTATTCGTCTTCTGAGGTTGTTGCTTTTTTCGCGGGATTCTTTCTCACCGCGCCTACTATGGCGACGATAATCCCAGCGATCACGAAAACGATACCGCCGAGTACCAGCAAACCTGAGGTGATTGTTTCTGAGAGGGTGCCAGTGATCTCGATCTTAGTAGTTGGTTGTACCGATGAGAAGACAACGTAGTTGAAATCCCCTCGAAGTCCAATGTAGGTTTCAGACGAGGCGGCAGTCGAATTATAGGCAATTGCATACGA
This sequence comes from Candidatus Bathyarchaeota archaeon, assembly GCA_963768895.1. Taxonomy (GTDB): domain Archaea; phylum Thermoproteota; class Bathyarchaeia; order Bathyarchaeales; family Bathycorpusculaceae; genus Bathycorpusculum. The sequence continues at coordinate 84,593 of CAVYJU010000022.1, read as the reverse complement.
ACCAATATTGGTGGAGTTCACTAAACTAATATCCTGAGAAGGAACCATCCCGCCAATGGTTACGGGGGATCTAACAATGACCACAGAGTTGTTGAGGACCAGCTTTGCAGAAACGTATTCTCCAGCAGCGGGTTGGGTGAAGCTCGTTATGCTCGTGGTTGTACTCTTCAAGCTGTACCCGCCCACGGCCGCTAGGGCAATTCCAACTACTATGATGATGAGTCCGATCGTCAGCATTCGAGTCTTCAGGCGGTGGTCCCCTCTGTATATCTCACGCTAAACCACATGCTTAATAACTTTGTGTTTGGCGATACTGTTAAGTTAAGTTACCCAACATTTTTGAAAACCAAGATATTCTAAAACAACCCACCCGTCAAAACCAACTTTCCATCAATGATTTTTTGTTGCTTTCTTAAGTTTGGATGCGGTTGCTTGCAGATCCTTTAAGAGAGCGTCGATGTTTTTTTGGTTGGTTTGGATTAGGTTGATAAACGCGCTTCCAACGATGACTCCGTCTGCTCCTGCCAAAATGATCCGTTTAACATGCTCGGGTTGTGAGACACCAAATCCGACCGCCAGGGGAATTTTTCCAGAGGTAAGAGGCAAAACACGTTTGATAAGCTGGATAGTTGAATCCTCTATTGCCGCTTTTGCTCCTGTAACTCCGAAATGGGAAACAAGATACAGAAAACCTGAAGAACAAGCAATTATGCGTGCCACTCTCTCGTCAGAGGTTGAAGGAGCCGCCAAAAAAATTGTGTCTATGCCAAATTTGTTTGATGCTTTTTTGTAGTCATCTGCTTCCTCAATCGGCAAATCTGGAACTATAACGCCATCAATCATTGCATTCTTTTGCTAAACTGAAGAATTTCTCGAGACCCATCCTGAAAACTGGGTTATAGTAGGTCATAATTACAATTGGCACATCATGGCTTTGACGTATTTCCTTGGCAATCTGAAGCACCTTTGAAGGAGTTGTTCCTGCAGCCAAAGCGCGTACGCTTGCTGCTTGAATTGTTGGTCCGTCAGCAATTGGGTCTGAGAAGGGAAGCCCGAGCTCTAAAATGTCCACGCCTCCTTTGATCAGGGCGTCTGCGATTTTGGGTGTCAATTCTGGGTTTGGGTCTCCAGCCATGATATAGCCTATGAGTGCTCCGTTTCCCTGCGCTTTGGCTTTTGCGAAGGCTTCTCTCTATAGCGTTCATATTTTCGCCCCTATGTAGTCGGCTATGGTTTCGACATCTTTGTCCCCTCGCCCAGACAAGGTTACTACGATTGATTGGGTTTTCTTCATTTGCTTAGCTAACCTCATTGCATAAGCTACTGCATGCGAGGATTCTAATGCGGGCAAGATTCCTTCCTCTTTAGACAAGATGAGGAATGCATCTACTGCTTCTTTGTCGGTGGCTGAAACGTATTGTGCTCTTTTGAGTGTTTTTAACAGAGAGTGTTCGGGTCCAACGCCAGGGTAGTCTAAGCCTGCGGATACGCTGCTTGTGTTTTGGATTTGTCCATTGCTGTCTTGGAGGATGTAGGTTAACATGCCGTGGAACACGCCTTCTGAACCTGCACCCAGAGATGCTGCATGTTTGCCCGTTTCTATGCCTTCACCAGCTGCTTCCACACCATAAAGCTGGACCGATTCATTATCTTCAAATGGGTAGAAGGTGCCTATGGCATTGCTTCCGCCACCTACACAGGCAACAAGTGCATCGGGAAGTCTGCCTTCTTTTTTGTGGAATTGTTCTTTGAGTTCTTTACCGATTACGCTTTGGAAATCCCTGACAATCATGGGGTATGGATGAGGACCAACAACTGAACCAATTAAGTAATATGTGTTCTCAAGGTTAGTTACCCAATCACGGAATGCTTCATTTATTGAGTCCTTGAGAGTTTTTGAGCCTGTTTCCACGGGATGCACTTGTGCGTTTAAAAGCTTCATTCGAAAAACGTTTAGCCGTTGTCGCTGGCAATCTTCAGTGCCCATGTACACTTCCGCTTTTAATCCTAAAGCTGCGCATGCGATGGCTGTTGCTACTCCATGTTGGCCTGCTCCTGTCTCTGCTATAACCCGGGTTTTGCCCATTCGCTTCGCCAATAACGCTTGCCCTAATGTATTGTTTATTTTGTGAGCGCCGCCATGAGCTAGATCTTCGCGTTTGAGGTAGATTTTTGCTCCCCCAATTTTGCTACTCAAGTTTTCAGCATAGTAAAGTGGAGTTGGTCTTCCAACGAATTCTGATAAGTAATAATCAAGTTCCTTTTGGAAATTGGGGTCTTTGCGGGCTTTATCGTAAGCTTCTTCCAACTCATTAATCGCAGTCATCAATACTTCTGGAACAAAGCGTCCACCATACTTCCCATATTTCCCGTCAAGAGGATAGCTGCTTATCTTCATGTTGCATTCACAAACTCCCTAACTTTCTCTTCAATGTTGTCTGATGACATTATAGCTGATCCGATGAGGAAAGCGCAAGCACCACTTTCACGGAGAAATCGAATGTCGGCTGGTGTTTTTATTCCACTTTCGCTAACAATCACTTTATTTTTAGGATTTATTGACGAAAGGATTGATTTCGTCTGGTTCAAATCAACCTTTAATGTTGCAAGGTTGCGGTTATTTATCCCAATCAAATCAGCATCAGTTTTCAGGGCAGAACAAAACTCAGCCAAAGTGTGGGTTTCAAGTAAAACTTCAAGACCAAGCAGATGTGCTCCGTTTATCATTTCGTCGAGGCTTTTCTGGCTGCATTCTCGATCAAAAAGGGCTTTGATCAGCAAGACAGCATTAGCTCCGAGTTTTGATGCAGCTTGAATTTGTGATAGGGCTCAGGATTATGTCTTTCATAAGGATGGGCAGCTTCACTGCTTTTCTTGCTTGAGTCAAAGCATCCAAGGATCCGCCGAACTGTTTTGGCTCTGTTAATACCGATAAGGCTGTTGCTCCGCCTTTTTCCATAGCTTTTGCAATTGCACTGGGGTTAACGTTTTTTCGGATTACTCCAGCAGAAGGTGAAGCAGATTTAATTTCAGTAATAATTGGGTTAACTCTGCAATCTAAAATCGCTTTCTTTAAACTGACCCGAACGCTTTCAATTGGCTCAAGGTTTTCATAGTATTCGCTATCAATGGTTATTTGGGCAACACGAGCCAGCACGTCAAGATAATCAGTCATATTTTGCTTCCAACTCCTCAATTTTCTGCAGATTTCCGCCTGAACCTTTAATCAAAGTCTTAAGCTTTCTGTAGGCAGCTCCGCTGTCAATTGATTCTCGAGCTATCTCCATACCGCTTTCAAAGTCATCGGCTTTTCCACCAACCATTATTCCTGCAACACTGTTGACGAGCACAAACTCCATTTTAGGGTGCCCATGAGTTAGGTTTCCGCTGAGAATTTTGAAAAGTATTTCGGCACTCTCCTCAAGCGTGCCAACTTTTAGATCGTCGACGCAGGCTGTTTTTACTCCAAAATCGTCAGGAGAAACTTCAAGCTCTGTGACTTCGCCACATCTTAAATGTGCAATAGCTGTGTTGCCGACAGTTGATATTTCATCTAAGCCATCTAATCCATGAACAACCATGGCTTCTTCGCATCCAAGTTGCTGAAGGGCATAAGCCATTGGTGTTATCAGTTTAGCGTCATAGACACCGAGCAGTTGGGCATTAGCGCAAGCTGGATTAGTTAACGGCCCAAGAAGATTGAACACCGTGCGAATGCCGATTTCACGTCTTGGCTCAACTGCATATTTCATGGCTGGATTGAAAGCTGGGGCAAACATAAAACCCACGCCGATTTTTTCGATAATTTGCTCCACGGCTTTTGGCTCTAAGTTTAGGTTGATGCCGAGTCTTTCAAGGACGTCTGCACTTCCGCATTTGCTTGTGACCGCTCTATTTCCATGCTTGGCAACTGCAACTCCAGCTCCTGCAATAACGAAAGCTGCCGTTGTGCTCACATTGAAGGTTTTTATTTTATCTCCGCCTGTCCCACACGTGTCGACTAGTCGGCTTTCAACGTGTGGATGTATTTGGCTGCTGTGCTCTCGCATCACGGACGCGAAAGCGATGAGTTCCTCAACTGCTTCGCCTTTCATTCGCAAAGCAGTTAGAAAGGCTGCTGTCTGCGAATTTGTTGCTTTGCCCGACATGACTTCCCGCATTATTTCTCCTGATTCGCCGCTGGTCAGGCTGTAACCTTCGATGAGTTTCTGTATGCCTTCTCTAATCATGGCTATTGCTTCCTATCCAAGAAGTTTTTAATTATTAGTTTGCCATCTTCGCAGAGAATCGATTCAGGATGAAATTGCACTCCATCAATCGGGAATTTGACGTGTCTAACCCCCATTATTTCGCCGTCGTCGATGCATTCTGCAGAAATTTCTAAGCATGAAGGAATAGAACATCGTTCGCCTGCAAGCGAATGATACCTTGTTGCTGTGAATGGGTTTCTTACTCCTGCAAAGATTCCTTTTTGGTCATGTTTTATTGTGCAGGTTTTGCCGTGCATAAGTTTTTTTGCATGGATAATTTTTCCGCCGTAAGCGTTGATTATGCCTTGATGACCTAAGCAAACTCCTAAAGTTGGAATAGTTTGGCTCATATTCTTCAAAATGTTTGTGCAAACACCAAAATACCGTTCATCTTCAGGTGTGCCTGGCCCAGGCGAAATTACGATTCGATCAGGTCTTAACTCATTTAGCTGTTTTAGCGTTACTTCGTTATTGCGGTAAACTATGACTTCTGCGCCAAGTTCACCTAAGTATTGCACAAGATTGTAAACGAATGAATCATAGTTATCGATTACAAGTACCTTCATGTCTTAGCGCCTCCGGATTGCTCAAGGGCCTGCATCAACGCTTTGGCTTTGTGGTCGGTTTCAAACCACTCGCGTTCTGGAATTGAATCAGCCACTATTCCGGCGCCAGCTTGAATGTATGCTTGGTTTTTGTCAGCGAAGAGGGTGCGGATAGTTATGGCGAAGTCTGCATTGCCGTTGTATGAGAAATACCCTACTGCTCCCGCGTAAGGTCCACGCTTTGTGGGCTCAAGTTCATCAATGATTTCCATTGCCCGCACTTTTGGCGCTCCAGAAACCGTTCCAGCTGGAAAAACAGCCCTCAAAGCATCATAACTTTGAAGATTTTCTTTCAATTCACCCACCACTTGTGAGACGATATGTTGTACATGGCTGTACTGGTGGACTTTCATAAATTCAGCCACGTGAACACTTCCATACTTGGAAATTTTGCCAACATCGTTACGTGCTAAATCAACAAGCATAACGTGCTCGGCACATTCCTTTGGGTCAGCCAGCAGTTCACAAGCTAATTTGTTGTTTTCTATTGGGTCATCAGAAATGGGTTTTGTGCCGGCAATAGGGAAAGTTTCAACAATTCTGTTTTCAACTCGAACAAGCATCTCTGGGCTGGAACCGACAATTTGCCGGTCGCCTGACTTGTAGAAGTACATGTAGGGTGAAGGGTTAATGCTGCGTAAAGCTTGATAAAATGGAATTAAGCTGCCGTCTATTTCTAGTTGGTAGCGTTTAGAGAGCACAACTTGGAAGATGTCTCCTGCGACAATGTATTCTTTTGCTTTTTCAACTGCTCTTTCAAAGCTTTCTTTTTTAGTATTTACTTTAGGTTGAGTGTAAGCTAATTCGTTAGACTCAACGGATTGCTTTAGCAAGCTTTCAACTTCAGCTAACCGGTCTTCGCCCCGGTAATAGTAGAAAGCTTGTTTTTGCAGGTGATTAAAGACGAATCCATCGTCAAATATGCCCATTTCCAAGTCAGGGAAACCTAAATCGGCAGATGATTTTTCTGGAAGTTTTTCCCAGTAACGCACTGCATCATAAGAGATGTATCCGACTGCACCTCCAACAAACCGGAGCTCGCTATCTGTCACGGCATCGTCTTTTAGGAGGTTTTCAATAAGTTTCAGTGGATCCTTTGTTGTTTGGGTGAAACAACCACCAGTTTTTGTGTTTCTAATTTCGACTTTTTCATTCTTGCATTGAATGGTTATTTTTGGGTCAAAGCCGATGAAGGAGTATTGGGCTAGTTTTTCTGGTCCCTCGATTGATTCTAGAAGGTAGGTTGTTTGGTATTGTTTTTGGAGTTTTGAGAATATTTCGAGGGGTTGTTGGGTGAGTTTGATTTTTTTGATTTTTAGGGGGTTAGCTGGTTTGGTTGTTGCTGTTTGTGTGCTGCAAAGGCGATTCCCCATTTTGTCATGCTTCCAACAGTTCACAAGCATACGTTGATGCATTATTTAAGGCTTATCAGTACAAAAACGTACATTCAATACTTATTATCCACATATGAAATTGAAAATTGAGCGATTGATGCGAAGATCTATTTCAAAGAAGCAGATAACCTTAAAAAAAACAAAAAAAGAAAAGTGGGAATTATTACTCAAATTTTATAGTATTTTGCGTAAAGCACTATACCGACTGCTAAAATGGCAACGCATGACATTGAAACAATTGCTAAGTCCAAGAGCACTGTTGGGCTTGAAACAGCTGCCCCTCTGAGAAACAGTGAGGTTAAGGCGTTAGTAACGTAGTAGCTGGGCACGAATTTGCCTGCAACTTGAGCACCTCCAGAGAGCGATGCGCCCACGAATGTGCCAAGAAACAGTTGCGGCAACACGAAGAGAAAGCTCAAGCCCGTTGCTGCGCTTGCGGATTTTGAGATTGTTGCGGTGATTAAGCCAAAGCCTACATTTGACAGTGAGAATATTAGCACAAGTATGAATGCAAATGCGTAGGTTAGTAATCCGACGTTTGGTTTGAAGCCCAAAGCGTAAGTCATGGCGAAGACTAATGTTGCTTGTATTAACGCGATGACCGTATACGATACCACTTGGCTTGACATAAACTCTGTTGGAGTGGTTGGAGTAATTCGGATGCGTTTCATCATGCCGTTTTCTCGGTCTTGTGTGAAGGATTGTGCAACCATCATAATGAGGAAGATAGAAGCGAACGTAAACATGCCTGGAACAATGAAGTCAAGGGCAGGGGTAGACTTAACATTTACAAATGAGGCGGTTTGGATTTGGAAGGGGCTTTGAATTAGTTGTGGGTTTTGGCTTGTAATACTTGCTAAGGTTTTGTTGGATGATGGGTGGGATGGCTTGGGTGGCAATTAACGAACCTTTGTCAAGGTACAATGAAATGGTTGAATTGGTCCATAGTGCAGGGGGTACTTGGTGATGTTTGGTATGAGGCGTAGCTTTGGCTGAAATCAGTTGGAATTACCATAATGGCTTGAATAGTGCCTTGTGAGAGGTCATTTTGGGCAGTTTGGTTGTCGGCATAGGTGTGAATGTGTATTATCTTTGTGTTAGTCAGCGATGCCAAGAAGATTTGTGAAACGTTAACTGAGCCTCCGAGGTCAGAGTTGACTACACCAATTTGATACGTTGGTGTTTGGCTGCCGCCGACTCCGCCAAATGAAGCCCCAAAAGCAAAAACAAATACTATGGGGAACAAAAATATCATAAAAAGTACTGCAGGTTCACGGATTGTTTTCTTTAGTTCTTTTTTAGCTAAAGCAAAAACTCGTTGAAGCTTCATTTATGCTTCCTCCCGTATGTTTCTTCCAGTCAACTTTATGAAAAGCTCTTCAAGATTTTTGACTTGACTCTCTGCAATTAGTTCTTTGGGGCTTCCAAGCGCTATGAGTTTGCCATGGTCAATTATTCCAACTCTGTCGCAGAGTTCCTCAGCTTCTTCCATGTAATGGGTTGTTAAGATGATGGTTTTACCCTGTGTTTTTTGTTCCTTTATGAAATCCCAGACTGCATGACGAGACTGCGGATCCATAGCTACCGTGGGTTCATCCAAAAAAACAACTTGCGGGTCATGAATTAAAGCCAAAGTTAAGCTCAGTCGACGTTTCATTCCACCACTGTATTTTGTTGCCAACCGTTTTGCGTCATCTTCTAGACCCATTTTTGTTAGCAGCATATTGCTTCTTTCTTTGAGCAGTTTCTTGTTCATGCAATGTAGGTTTCCGATAAGCTCAATGTTTTCTTTACCAGTCAGGTAGGGGTAAATTGCTGTCTCTTGAACGCATACGCCCAAGAGTTCTTTTATTTTCTGCATTTCTTTTTGAACATCATACCCGTAGATTTCCGCGTTTCCGCTTGTTGGCTTAATTAGGCCGCATAGAATGTTGATGATGGTTGTTTTTCCTGCGCCGTTTGGTCCTAAAAGTCCAAAGAGTTCACCTTTACCGACTTGCAGGTTAAGGTTATCGACTGCTGTTTTGTCTTCGAATCTTTTCGTCAAGTTTTCGATTGTTATTGCTTGTTGTGACATTTTGTAATTCTCCTTTTGCATGGTTAGCAATAGGTTTTTGAGAATTTAGTTTCATGTTTACCACTTGGTCTAAGAAAAGGCAATTTATAGGGTTGAAAAGTCGCTTTTTAACTATGGTTGGTTAATAAATGAGACTTTATGGGATTTCGTCGCGCCAGCTTTGGAATATGTAACCTGTGTAGATGACGTTTGCAACTACAGTGTTTAATGTTGGTTCCTGCTCCAAGTTTTCACGAATAGTCTTAAGCTCCTTGCTGGTCTGTGTCCAAACCATGAAGATGTAAGTATTGGGTATGTTGCTTAGTCCCCAGTAAAAGAGGGTGTTGGGATAATACTTTTGCAAAATCAAGTTAGCAGCGTTGGGATTAGCGTCGCTTTTGAGTTGAACATGAAATATACTTATGATATCGTTTGAGGCGTCAGGATACCAATCAATAGAAAACTCTACCAAGTAATTCTTGATCATTCTGTTGAGTCGAAGCCTAACGGTTTTAGCAGAAACCCCTAACTCTTCAGCAACAACTGAAATGGCTTTGCGCGAATCATCTTTCATAGATCTGACGATTTTGTAGTCAAGCTCGCAAAGTCCAACCAGAGAATTAACATTTTGTTTGACAACAATAGGAATAGGAGAAACGGTTATGCCGACGGTTGGTTCAGGCATTTGAGCATTCTCTTTAACAAACCGAACAACCCTTCCATTTCAGCTATGTTCTGTAAATAAGCACCTATATAGAGGACGTTTCCTCCGCCTACAGCTAACCAGTAGATGCGATCGTGCTTCTCTAATTTCTGCTTTACGCTATTTATTGAATTGGTTTTGGAGCTTCCGAAAATTAGGACATGTATGGCGTTTTTTGCGAAAATGCTTAGTCTAGTAGTGAATTTGCGAATTATACCCATTTCGATTAATGTCTGAATGCGGTTATGGACGGCGGTTACAGATAAATTTAATTTTTCTGCGAGTGCACGGTAAGAAAGCCTAGAGTTTGCAAGTAATAGCTGGCACAATATTATGTCTGTCTTATCCAATGTTCCACCGACCAATTACCGTCTTTATGCGCTAACTGCTTAAAACTTTTAGCACCAGATTATTTCAGCAAACTAATTTTTCTTTAGGTCTACGATGAACGTTTTGCGTCAGGTTGGCTTAAACTTTGGGTTTAAGCACATCGTTCATCCAATCTAGATAAATCTTTGATCCCTCAACAATTGGAAGAGCCAGAATTTCCGGGACCTCATAACTATGTAAGCTCTTCACTTGTTCAACAACTTGTTCGAATAGATCCAAACGGGATTTCATTACAATTAGGCATTCTTCAGCCTTATCAATCATGCCGCTCCAGTGAAAAAACGAAACTACAGGACTAACTATGTTTCCACACGCAATCAAACGTTGCTCCAAAAGTGACTGGGTTATTTTTTCTGCCTCCAAATTGTCTTTGCAGGTTACTAAAATAATTATATAATCGCTATTCAAGTGTACTCACTAAACTGTTGTTTATTTTTTCATAGGTTATATATCTTAGTCATTTTCACTTTTCAATTTAAGGAAGATAAATGCAGGGGCAATACTCCAAACCTCAATGATAATGAGAGCATGAGTTGAGAGACTTAAATTTCCGTTTGCCAATATGAAATGTGAAGTAAAATAGTTGAGGTAGGGATGCCCGTTGAATGAAGAACAATTTAAAGTTTTAAAAACGATGAGTGAAGCCAAAAGCCGAATGGACATTAACATGTTCGCTAAAAAGGTAGATTTGAACCCTACCCAGACAATTCAACAGATTCAAGAACTAGCAAAAGAGGGTTTTCTACAAAAAATTGGAAATGGTTTTGGCATAACTGATAAAGGAAAAGAAGCCTTGAAAGCGTTTACGAAGGTTCCGGATGAAATGGGTTTTCGCTTCTATTATGGCATTGATCAACCTGCAGGCCTGACAGCGAATTCGCTTGGAGATTTTTACAAAATTATCAAACAGATCAGTGTAAATTCGCTTGAATTTCATCTTTCAAGAGGCGATTTTGAAGCGTGGTTGAAAGGCGTTTGCAAAGAGACAGAGCTCGCTGAAGAATTTGAGAGCATTAAGGCTTCTGGCGTTAAAGGTGAGGAACTTAAAACAGAACTTTTAAACGTTCTCGACACGGAGTATCGATTTAAAGAGTTAACATAAATTTATCACTCTTTCTCATTTAGCTTATGCCACCATTTAGGAACTGTTGCTTTCTCAGCGTTATCCCATGGGTCAAAGGGTTAATGTCAAAGATAGGTGTCCTGTCGAAAGCATCAAGACCTCGGACAGTCAACGTTTTGCCTTTCACACTTAACAATTCCACCAAAGTTAATCTTATTGGGTTTAAGAGCAGGTTCACGAAGAGTTTTGCAAAACATATTATTGGTTCTTTGAGAAATACTGTGGTATGTTGCGTATTGGCCATAGAGGCGCTAAAGCATATGCACCTGAAAATACGTTAGCAAGTTTCAAGAAAGCATTAGAAATCGGTGTCGACGCAGTCGAGCTAGATGTTAGAAAAACCAAAGACACCCAGCTTGTAGTTATCCATGATGCGGATGTTAAACGGACAACCAATGGTGAAGGCTTAGTTAATGATTTTACGCTTAAAGAAATCAAAAGTTTTGATGCAGGCGGTGGCGAGAAGATTCCCACTTTTGAGGAAGCACTGGATTTTCTGGATAAGAAAGTAAAGGTGTTTGTTGAGTTAAAGGAAGTTGGCGTTGAAGAGCAAGCTGCTATCAATTGTCCATAAGAAAGGTTTAGAGAAGAATGTCGTAATAACTTCTTTTCTTGAAGATGCACTCAAAAAAGTTAGAGAATTAAATGGGAATATTGAGACGGGGTTAATTTATGCAAGGCACAAAAACCCAGTTAAGGCTGCTTTAGAATTGAAAGCAAACTATCTCTTACCTCTCTACAGGTTTACACATACGGCTAACGTTGAGAAAGCACATGAAAACGGCTTAAAAGTTGTTGTTTGGACCATAAACAAGCCTGAAGAAGTCAAGGAATACGCTAAGAAAGGCGTGGATGGGATAGCAAGCGATAACCCAGACATACTTAATGCTTAGCAACCGGTGCTTTGAGAACCTTCTCAATTCTTTCTGCTTCAACGCGGCTTTCATCATTTAATGAGATCAATTTTATTTCATCAGCGGATTTCACTCCTAAGCCCAGTTCTGCCGCCCTTTTGAGTTGATCTTGCTCAAAAACGTCTGCGTCGCCGACTTTGCCTTTTGCTCCATACATTTTAAGAATTGCTACTCCAACAGCATCTATTGCTACTCGGTCTCGGCTTGCGAGTAAAAGATTAGGTTCAACCAAAGTGCCCTTGTCTGGTCCGCCTGTTATGAAGGCTTTAATGCCATCCATCAAAACAAAGTCCAAGTTGTAATTGTTGTTTATTTCTGCAATCATCCGACGCTGATTAGGAGAACCGTGCAGTTCCCACATGTAATCATACAATCCGTCTGGAACCTTCTTTGCTACTAAACCCACGGAATTTTTCAGCGAGAGAGTGAAGTGCCCGCCGAACCTGTGCGTCTTTAGGCAACACGTTTGAACTACTTTGTCAGCATCGTGAAATATCTTGGCTAAGTAGAACCCTCTAATCCAATGGGTATCTTTTCGTTCAACTTTAAGCCAATCTTGCTGCCCTACGTCATCTAAAACAACCGCATTGAACCCCAATTCCTTTGACAGATCAAAAACGCCCATTTCTTTCAAAACTTGTTCGGTATCGCCCATGCCGCTTCGTTCAGCCAAAGTAATTTCACTCGCCCCAGCTTCTTTCAGACTTCTAACAAGGACTCTTAACGTGTCTATGTGTGTTGATGCAGGAAAGGGGTCTGCGCTGTTAAAATTAGCCTTCAACGCAACCGTTTTCCCAGAATAATCCGTTAAGCCAAACTTGCTAATCAGCAAAGGAATTCCTTTAGAGCGGTCGGTAGTTTTTAAAATAAAAACTTCGCCCAAAGAATTTGCCATAAAAATCTCCATTAAAGAATAAAGGGCTACTTGGTTATTAGTTTTTTTACTACATCAAGCTGTTGACAGCAAACCGTAAGCTCTATATTATTCAATGAAACCTTTTTCAAAAGCGAAGCCATGCGGGCCCGTGGCTCAGTCAGGCTAGAGCGGCGGACTCTTAATCCGTAGGTCGCGGGTTCAATTCCCGTCGGGCCCGCCATTATCAATTAGGCTTCAATTTTTGCTTAATGTTGCAGCAGTGAAGTGGATTTTAAATTCATAAAATCTAAAAGACAAAGTGTTCAAAAAGGAAAGTATGTGCACTTTACCAAATTGTGTAGCGACCGACCTTCCTAAGAACAAGCAAATAAAAGAAAAGGAAACACTAGAAGTATTTGTCCCTGAACGACAGTTATTGAAAAATTCGATTCAACTCACGCTTTGATATTACCAAGTTCTTTTGTGAAAAAACTTTAGATTATTCGTTGCTTGGCGCATTTCAAATAAGTTAATTGCTTTTCAAATTTGAGTTAAGATTTGGAATGGTTATTTGGAATTTTACTCCTTTGCCTAATTCACCATTCTCTTCGATAGTCCAGCCGTAAACTTCCATCATCTTCTTAATCAAAAACAGACCGAATCCAGTGCTTCCACCCGTGGTAAAGCCTTCTTTGAAAAGATGCATCTTGTTTTCAGCGGAAATGCCGACGCCATCGTCTTCATAAATCAATTTCGTGGAACCATCATCTGCATTTTCATAACGTATTCTTACGGTTGTGGCTTTTTCGCCGTATTTCCTTGTATTATCCATCAGATTGTAGAACATCTGGCTCAGGAAGGAATCGGCAAGCAAATTTAAGCCATTACATTCATTGATCACTTTGAATTTAAGAGGCTCTGAAAACAGCTCCATTGCTTGATACACAGCATTCTTAACTTCAATTAAGCTTAGTTCTTCTACCCCTAGTTGCTCGTACATTTTTGCAAAGTCAAAAATTTTGACTGATGAGTTGACGGCTTGAACCATTTTGTCAAGACCTTCAACTATATCTGCTTGACCTGCATGTTTTTTCTTAAGAATGTATGAGTAGCCAGTAATTGTGCTAAGCTTATTTCGAACGTCATGTCTAGTCAAGCTGCCTACTACATGCAACTTTTCATTCATCATTTCAATTTTTCGACTGCTTTCTTTTAGTTTTTCCTCATTCTTTTTTCCTTTCTGAAATATCTCTAGCTACACTTAGAATCAGTTTTCGGCCGTCTGACTCGAATACTCGAGCGTGAATCTCAACAGGCAAAACTTTCTTGTCTTTTCGAAGGTTTACAGTTTCAAAAGTCGCCTCACCCGTTTCAAATAAGTTTTTCATTTTTTCTCCGAAGAATCTGGGACTATCCGGAACCTCTAAGTCTTGGATAGATAACCCTTGAAATTGAGTTCTTGTGAAACCTCTGGTTTTGTGAGCGGCTTCATTGAAATAAATAATTTTTCCGTCTAAATCATGAACCAAAATTGAGTCGGATGCAATATCAAATAGGTTCGCAGCAATGTGCAGATCTGTTTCTGCTAGTTTAATTGAAGAAATATCTTTTGCGACATGAATAACCTGAGTAACATTACCTTGTTCATCCAGAATTGGCGAGGTAGTTACTAATAATGGAATACCTAAATTTGGATCGTTTACTTCTTCAGTGGTTATTTGTTTTGTTTCAAAAGTTTTCGTGGCTGGACAAGTAAGGCCAAGGACAATTAGTGCCATGAACTATCGCATAACAATGCTTGCCAATTAATTCTTCAGGTTTTTTCTTGAAAATATCGCAGGTGCTTTTGTTGACTTCTATGATTACTCGGTTTTTGTCCATAACAAATAAGATGTCGCCTATACTATCAATGATCTTGTGAAGTTTGTCACTTTTACATTCTTCTTTGCGGTCTTCTTCATTCATGTCTTCTTTATTCAATATCTATTCCCTTGTTATGCTGTCAAAACTTAATCATGGAAAATTTCAACAATTTTTCTAGTAATGCGATCCTTTCTTTCGTTTTCTGTGGTCATTCAAAGCTGAAATCAACTTAATGCAAAATCTAAATAAAGCAATTATGAATCCAAAATATTGAGCAATAGATTCTCAGCCGATTAGAAATTGGGATGTTTTGGCTATAAGGTATTTATCTATTTTTTAAGTTTTCTTTCCAATATCCGTCTAATAGTTGGAATGAAAAGCGGGATTAGCCAGAGTATGATTCTTAAATTAATCGTCAAGGTGTTTATAGTTATAACCCAGGACCAAAAGAAGGGTAAAGTTGAAATAAAGAAGAACGCTGCGCCCAACAAAAGTGTATTTCTGCGAATTGTGTAACTTTGAAGTATTTTTTCGGATCTGACTGTGCTTTTATCTGTAAGGATAGAGTTGGCAAGCAAAGCCTGAATAATAAATAATCCTCCTAGGTCCAAAGCATAAAGTATAGAAACATTCTCTTCAAAGATAGAATGCAATTGGTTAAAAAGAAAAGGTTCAACAGAAACCAAAAACAACAACAAGATGTTGATGTTAACCATCATCGGTGTTTCAACGCGGAGTTGAGACATAGTCTGTGTGTATGAGTACCAAACGCTGATTAGTATGAGAAAGCTGAATGCAAAATATGATAGGTCTAGGACGAGTTGAGGAAAATCGCTTGGTGGCTGCCCTATCAAAGTCAAGGCGCCTATGGAGAGGGCTAAGCCAAAAATCAAGTCAGAAAGTGATTCGATTCGAGATTTTGGAGTTGCACGCTCTTTTTCTTCAGCCATAATGCGTCCACTTTCAACTATTGTAGGTGAAGTAATATAGACTTAAGCGTTTATTTGATTGGTGTTCGAGCAATTTCCCTTCAATGGTTTAAATCTCTAATGTAATGCCAAACTCAATGTCAGAACCATGATAACGAAGAGCGTTATCAAACAATATTTATAGTGTTTTTCCCAAGCAAAATAAATAGCCGAAGTTATGGCTCTAACGTAAGGTGTTAAAATCAAGATTATTAGCCCTAATGTTATGAAGAGAAGGGCATTTTGTACTCCGAACAAATGTTGTGTTTGGTTAATGATAAATGCAAAAAAGTTTTGTCCATTAATAAACACGCTTTTGTCTTGTGAAATCTGGAGGTTCCCATAAGAGCCATAGTATAGCGTTATGCCAATAACTTCGAGTATTACGCTGACAACGACCCCTATTATGAGTAAGTAGCTTATGATGGTTTCCAGTTTTGACTCGCCGCTGCCTAAACTGGGAGAATTCATATCGATGTCACTCCTTTGTAGAGCATCTGAATAATAAGCAAGGTGACGATTACAAGAAAAAGAATCTTGAGGTTTCGGTCACGGATTTTGTTTAGCACTCTTCCGCCGATCACAGCGCCGATTGTTACACCAACGGCCATTGGCGCCATTAAAGTTACATTCAACAGACCTGAAAAAAGATAAACACTTACGCCGGCCAATGCAGTCATGCCTATAATGAATGCGCTTGTAGCGCTTGAGACTTTGGCGGGCATCTTTAGAACTTTCTCATGAACAATTACTTTGAATGCTCCCGCACCTATTCCAAGCATCCCCGCGGCAAGCCCAGCAACAAACATGCCTAAACCCCCGAGAATTGAATTGGTGCATCTATACTTGATTACTTGTTTTGTGGATTCATCATAGTAACTTCCTTCAAGACCCAGCCATTTTGAGATTCTATCCTGCTTTTCAGGAAGCGTATAAGCTTTAAATGAACTTTTTATTTTGATGAAGGAGGTAAGAAGAAACGCGGCAAATAGGAAATAGAGGAAAACCGGCGCTATTATTAGAGTGATTGTTGCACCTGCAATTGCTCCGATGATGGTGAACATCTCAAGATACATTGCAAGTTTGATGTTTGTTATTCTTTGTCTGACAAATGATGCGGCCGACCCGCTTGATGTAGCTATAATAGCGACCATTCCACATGCGACAGCCTCCTTGATGGGGATGCCGAGCAAAACTAGGATTGGGGTTAGGATGCTGGCGCCTCCGAGACCCGTAAGCGAGCCAAGTAATCCAACAGCTATGGAAATTAAGAGCAGGGTTATCATGTCTAACAATGCTTTTACCAAGTCATTTTGTTTAGTTACAAGTTATTAAGATGCTTGGTGCTTTAGCCATAGGTTTTGATGTTATAGGTTATTTTCTTGATTGTCATGGATTAAACTCTTGATGAATTATACACCAAAGATGCAAACAAGGGTAGATGAAAAATTTTATAGAACGAATTCTTCGATGTGTATACGCAATACTTATCCATAACCCAGTATCGTAAATCTTTATATACAAGACATAAATGTTTTCTAACAACATAGTAAATAGCACAATAGCGCCAGCGATTAAAGAATTAAGAAACAAAAAGGGAAGAGAGAATGCCAAAACTAACTACATTTGGAAAAAATGAAAATAAAGGGCCAGATAAAAATGATTTTTCAAACCGAAAAAGCATTAAATGTTCGTTAGAAACAAGCTCACTCTCAATTGGTGAATCGGATTTATTAGATTTAGGTTTGTTTAACTCTGAAAAAACAAACAACTAATGATGACGCAACATGCTCCCAAATTGACAACATTTCGGCACAAACAAAGTTCGATGAACTCTTAAGTGAGGCAGTTGATGAAACATTATCATCACTTGGGAGAACCAGTAAAAAATACAGTTATATTTCCAGTTAGAAAACAGCTTTAATATTCCAAAAAAGGAAATTCCTAAGCAAATCGACGAATTTTCCGATATAATACATAAAATTTTTGGTTTTGGCGCAAGTCGTCTTGAAATTAATCTTATGAAAAATCTTCATTCAAAAATAAACACTAATATTAAATTGGCAGAGTACGAGTGGCCTTTATCAAAATGGGTAATGACGGATATGTCATTTTGCGAATATGTCTATGCCACTCGTAAAAGTTTTCTTGAAAAAAGGCAAGGCACAAAATAATGCCTTGGGAAAGAAGGCTCTTGCAATTGAATTACTTTTACTCAGAATTACCAATTAAAGAAAGAGTTAGAGTGTACATAGTGAAACGTGAATTCATCCTATGTATCCAAAATCCGTAAACCTTTATTTTCTTTCCGCTAACTTGAAAATCAATCAGTTCAGAGAGTGGTAGCAAACAATCATGAATAACGGCAATTCACGTGAGAGATTGAATACTTGCACAAAGATCAACATTTCAGAGTTTCTTAACAAATTTTCAATCAACTCTCTATATAAAATATCAGCCAATTTCGGAACAAACAGAAAAAAATCAATGACGCTTGACATCGGAACAATACGAAAACACGGAATTAGAGGAAAGAGTAGATGCAAGAGAACAATAATCACCGAAAAACTGATTCTTTGTCAACTCTAATAGATCTAATTCCTGATCCAGTCTTGGTCGTGGATTCAAAAGGCATAATAATAGCTGCAAATGAGACGGCAGGAAAATATTCTGACCACCCAAAAGATCAACTAATATCAAAGGATATTCTAGAAGTAGAGTTTTGTAAATGAAGAATTCAAATCTTTGTTATTAAAAAATACCGAAAAAAGGCTTGCCGGCTCTAGTTATAGCTCCTTACGAGATTAAGATATATGATAAGAATGGGCAAAGTAGATATTTAGAAGTGAAAGGAAATCGAATTGAATACAAGGGACAAATATTAGACCTTGTTATTTTTCATGATATTACAGCAGGAAAAAACGTTCAAAAACAAGCTTAAAGAGGATTCGCGGGAAAACGTAGAAAAATTTTACGCGATTGCTAATTCAATTAGAGATCCCATGATCTTAGTGGATGAAGAAACCAAGATTACCTACTGGAACCCAGGTGCTGAAAAAACGTTTGGCTACTCATCCTCTGAGGCTATTGGCAAAAATGTGCATGAACTAGTAGTTCCTAACACCATGTGCAAAGAAGGATTAGAACGCATTAAGACAAGCGTAGAAATCTTTGGTGAAACTGGCACGGGCTATTTTACTCTTGGAAACGTACAATTAGTTGGACGACGCAAGGATGGCAGAGAGTTTCCGGCTGAATTATCAATTTCTCCAATCAAACTGGGCGGAAAATGGAACGCTGTCGGAGTAGTAAAAGACATCACCAAAAGAAAAGAGGATGAGGAAATGCTAAGAGAAGCCGAGCAACGTTACCACGCTTTATTTGATCAGGCTCCAATAGGTGTGCTAATTGTTGATCCAGAAAACCGCTGAATTTGTTGAATTTAACGATTTTGCTCATCAACAACTGGGTTATTCCAGGGAAGAGTTTGGAAATCTTACCATTCCGGACATTGAAGCTAAGGAATCGAAAAATGAAGTTATGTTGCACTTGGCTGAAATGTCAAAAGAAGGAGGAGGAGAATTTGAAACTCTTCAACGTGCAAAAGATGGGACAATCAAAAATGTCTTAGTAAACACGAGGGTGATAAAATTTGCTGGAAGAACATTTCTGCACTGTATTTTCCGTGATATTACGGAAATTAGAAATGTTGAAAATTCTTTGATGGAAAGTGAAGCACAATATCGTCAGCTAGTTGAGCTTGCTGAAGAAGGCGTGTGGGCATTTGACAGAAATTATGTAACGAGATTCGTAAATCCCCGAATGGCAGATATGTTGGGGTATGTTCAAAGTGAGATGGTAGGCAAGAGTGCCTTGGAGTTTTTTGACAAGGACAAAGTTACCTCTGTAAAAGAATACTTGAGCAACCATACCGAGGGAATTAGTGGAAAATTTGAGAATGATTTTATCCGAAAAGACGGATCTCGCATTTACGCTAGTATTGCAGCATCTCAGATTTCTGATGATCAAGGAAAAAACTTAGGAACTCTTGCGCTCTTGAACGATATAACTCAAAGAAAAGAGATGGAGGACAAATTAGAAAAGTATTCCAAACATCTCGAAGAGTTAGTCTATGCAAAAAACAAAACAGCTTGCCGAGGCGCAAGCTCAAATCATTAAGTCTGAGAGGTTAGCTGCAATCGGCGAATTGGCCGGGATGATTGGACATGACTTACGCAACCCCTTAGCAGGCATTAAAAACTCAGCTTACTACCTGAAAAAGAAGGGTGTAGAAATCCCCGAAAATCAAGCTAAAGAAATGATTGAAACAATAGACAAATGCGTGGAGCATTCAAACAAAATCATTAATGACCTTCTAGATTATTCAAGGGAAATTCGTTTAGATCGGAAAGATATTCCAGTTGGAGTGTTGTTATCCGAAGCCCTGGCAATGGTTCAGGTTCCAGAAAAAGTGAAAATTGTAAATAATCTTACAAACGCTGAGGTAAACGTTGACGAGGATAGAATTAAACGAGTTTTTATTAATCTTATTAAAAACGCTGTTGATGCAATGCCTAATGGCGGCACATTAACGATTGATAGCAAACAAGTAGCTGATTATCTGGAAATTTCTTTCGCTGATACGGGAATGGGAATCTCTGATGAAGTTTTGCCCAAGCTTTTTTCGCCATTGTTCACGACGAAAGCGCAAGGCATGGGTTTTGGCTTAGCAATTTGCAAACGTATCGTTGAGGCTCATGAGGGAACAATAACTGTTCACACATGTAAGGGCACAGGTACAACATTCACTCGTTACTCTACCAATTGTACAAAAAGAATTGGAGGTGAAGAATTTTGGATAAATGTGCTAAAATCTTAATTGTTGACGATGACGAAAGCATAAGGAATACATGTGAAAATAATTCTTGAAGACGAAGGATACATTGTTGATTTAGCAGCTACTGGAAATGAAGCCATCAAAATGACAGAGAAAACAGCCTATAACGTTGCCCTTCTAGATATACGATTGCCAGACATGGAAGGTGTAGAACTGCTGAAGTTGATTAAAGATAATGTTCCAAGAACTCGAAAAATAATGGTAACAGGGTACCCTTCAATGCAAAGTGCAATCACTGCCTTAAACAAAAATGCAGACGCGTATCTAGTTAAGCCTGTTGATGTTGAAAAACTGCTGAATACAGTAAAAGATCAGTTGCGAGCAACAAGAAGAAGAAAAGACCTTTAGTGAAATGAAAGTAGCTGAGTTCATTGAAACGCGGGTAAAAGAAATTTCAGTGGACCAACTAAATCTTTAACAATTAGAATTTTCCTTATTTTTTCTTAATATTAAATCTGACTTATGCTTACAGAATTCTTGGTACACATAATTGATCCATATTTCTGCATTGATCTGTGATAGGTGATTCAAAACACTTTAGGCAAAGTTTTAACCCCAATTCTAATTTAGCCAATGAATATGACGTTGCTTCTTGGGAAAAAATCATCAATTGGAGAGCTTTTCACAACTTTCCAACGATTTTCGTTTATTAGATTTATTAGTTCATATTGCTTTTCCATGAAATCGATACCTTTTTTGGTTGCCCTATAAATCTCCTTACCATTAAGCACAGATTTTTCCAGAAGGCTAGATTGTGAAAGGATGGCAAGGTATTGATTGAGCTGGCTAAAACTGAGATTTGCTTTAAACATGACGTGAGTTTTCGATGTGCCGTTTTTGGCGATCCCTATTATTTCTGCCATAATAACGAGCTTGTCCCGCCTTTTCGGCCTATTTTCACTCAATGGTATAGTCATTTAGGATCCATCTTCTAGATTAGTTTTCTATTCTGATTTATTATGTTTCAAGTTATAAGCCATGTTTCTTGCGTATTACTATATCGAATTTAGGAATACTATCAATTCTTTAATAGCACTTTTAAACAAAATTCATTGACAAAAATCCGATTAAGATACTAAATATCTTCAAAATAATAGCACAATTGAATGTCAATCTTTTTTGTTATAAGCTTTTTGAAAATGAGATGGAAAAAATTTTGTTCCGAGAACAGATTTAGTTTTTCTCCTGCGATATTGTTCTTTTTAATTGAATGTAGAAACTAGTGTTTGTGTGATCGTGATTTCCAAGCGAGGTAAGTAACTGCGGAAACGAGAAATATTGAATCAAGTACATTTGGAAATGACGGGAAATAAACCCATTGATTGAAGAATGTTGCGAATTTTAACGCCACCCCTATTGTTCCGCATACAAAAATTATGCTCATGCAATCGTGGAAGAGTTCCGTTTTTGTATTGTGAATTGCTTTCATTTGTCATCGACGGTTACTCGATTTTTTGTAATTAGTAACTTATGAACCTTTGCATTGATTCGAAATTAATTTAGATTCTTGTGATTTAGAGTTGATTTCTTATGTTATTCTAGTGGCTGTTTCAATTAGAAAACCTTTTTTGCTGATTGTGTATGGAAGTCTTCTTGTCGGGATAAAAGTGCCTTTCATCTTTTTTATCAGAATGTCTCTGTGGGTTGTATCGGTTGTCCATGTGGTGGTGAATATTATTACGCCTTCAGCGAAGTGTTGCATTGCAGTTTCAACTTTCTGATCTTGCATTCCTTCTGTTAAGAGCAACAAATGGTACTCGTCAGTATCTTTATTTTGCCGAGACATTGCCGTAAGGAGATTGATGGCTTCCTCTCCTTTACGAGTGAGAAGCAGTTCAGAAAGTGAGTCTATGATAATTGTTCGATGCTGTTTCATTTCTTCAATTACGATTTCTTGTAAGTTTGAATTTTTTGTTAAAGTTTTGAATTTCCAGTTCCCATCAGTTTCCATTTGTGTGGTGTCCCAATTGTAGGTCGCCATCTCTTCTTTCACGCTTTCTTCGATTGTATTTACTGTAAAATATGTTATTCCAATTTGTTTCGCTCGAGTGTAGGCGATTTGTCTGGCGAAGATCTCGTTTCCTGAGCCGGGTACACCTGCTAAAAGAAGAATCTTAGGGGGTATGCCTCCCGTCAGGAATTCGTCGAGACCAGCTATACCTGTTTTTATTAGTTTCATAATGGCTTCCTTCTTTTTATTGTGATTTGCTCTGTTATAACACTTTTTGATTACACCAAACTAATAACTGATTGTTTTCTTTGAATTTAACCCTTGCATTTATACTAAAATTTTAGATAGGGTCTTTTAAGGTTCGCATTATATCAAATTTCGATAGAATATTGTTACTTGGTTCTTTTTAAGCGTGGGCTCTCAGATTAGTATCAAGAAATCTTAAAAAAGATAAAAAAAGGAGAAAAAAATCATGAGAAAAATAACAAAACTCCGTCGAAATATAAAAGCAATATCACCCGTAATTTCAGTGCTATTAATGATCGCTGTTGCAGTCGTGGCATCCTTAGTAGTCTACGCCTGGGTAATGGGTTTCGTAGGCAGCAAAACCAACCAAGTTGGCAAGGCAATTCAAATCCAAAGCGTCGCGCGTACAACTGGTACGTTGTCAGTATATGTTCAGAATGTTGGCGACTCACCGGTCACTTTTAGTGCACCGTGCATCTATATTAACGGTACAGCTGTCGCAACTGGTTTCGGTGCAAATCCAGCCCTTGGACAAAATGTAGCTACCGGTGCTACTGTGTCTTTCACTAATGTTGCCCTCACAGGGATTACCTTTGCATCCGGTGACACAGTCACAGTCAAAGTAGCATCCACAGACGGAACATACAGTCAAGTAACTCAACAGTTCCATAAGAATAGGAAGTACAACAAAACCTTTTTTCCATATTTTTTGAATTAAGTCAAACAGACTATAACTAAATCGTCTCGGGATGGTTCAGATATGGTGTTCAACAAGCAACTAGGAAAAGTGTTTAATCGAAAGAAAGCGGTGATTACTCCTCAAAATCTA
Organism: Candidatus Bathyarchaeota archaeon; assembly: GCA_963768895.1. Taxonomy (GTDB): domain Archaea; phylum Thermoproteota; class Bathyarchaeia; order Bathyarchaeales; family Bathycorpusculaceae; genus Bathycorpusculum. The sequence goes on along the minus strand of CAVYJU010000022.1, from coordinate 61,548 downwards.
GGTGCCAAAAGCGATAGTTGCCGAGAATCCAATTCAATCTAACTTTGATAATCAAATCATTGAACTTGGAATTTCTGAGGCTGCAGTTCAGGCTCCTATTAAAGACATAGCGATTGTTGTGAACGTTATCCGCTTAACGAACCTTATTCTTATGTCAACTTAACTAGAGATGTGGTCAGAGGCAACATTACTTATGCTGTGGAAGAACCAACACTCAACAAAACTGATATTGCAAGTCTTCAGCGCTTGAAAGGAATTCTAAACGAAGTGTTACAGATTAAGCCAACGGAATTGCATTCAAAACAGGCGGCTGGAGAATATTTGGTGAAAAAGTGCAATGAAGTTTTAGATAATTACCGTTTTAACTTGGATCCGGATACTCGCAGCAAACTGCTCTATTATGTCGTCAGGGACAATCTTGGGTATGGAAAAATAGATCCACTTATGCATGACCCATTAATCGAAGACGTTTCATGCGATGGAGTCAACGTGCCCCTTTACATTTGGCACAGAAAATTTGAGTCCATCCCGACAAACATTCGCTTCGAAACCGCCGATGAACTCGACACAAATGCCCTCAGACTTGCTTACCTCTGTGGAAGCCACGTCTCAATAGCGCAGCCACTGCTAGATGCAAGCTTGCCGGACGGCAGCAGAATCAACTTAACCTATGGAAGCGAAGTCACCCGCAAAGGCTCAACTTTCACTATCAGAAAATTCAAGCTTGACCCCTTCACAGTCACAGACCTTGTAAGCTTTCAAATCTCTCTCGCCTGAGATGGCTGCTTTCTTCTGGTATGCAGTTGAAAACAGAGTTTCAATTCTGGTTGCAGGAGGAATCGCAGCGGGCAAAACCACCCTGCTCAACTGCTTAAGCATGTTCATTAAGCCAGACCTGAAAGTCGTATCAATTGAAGATACTCCTGAACTGAATCTTCCACATGAAAACTGGATTCCCGCTACCACAAGAACGCACTTTGGACTTTCCACAGAAAACGCAGATATCACCCTCTTTGATTTGCTCAAAGCCTCACTAAGACAGAGACCTGACTACATCATTGTGGGTGAAATCAGAGGAGCAGAAGCTTACACGCTCTTCCAGGCTGTAAGCACAGGTCACCTTGGAATGTCAACGGTTCATGCAGAATCAGTAGAATCATGCTGTATACCGGTTAGAGTCAGCGCCAATGAATATTCCGAGAACACTTATCGCTGGAATAGACATAATCCTTGTTCAAAAAAGAGTCGAAATAAATGGCAAACCCGTGAGGAAAACCGTCTCAACCTCCGAAATAGTAGGTCTGGATCCCCGTTCAGGAGAAATCCTTACAAACGAAGTTTACAGATGGAACCCTGCTGAAGACACTTTTGATTTTACTGGTAGAAGCTACATCTTAGAGAAGATAGCTGAGAAAACAGGCATAACCCCCGAACAAGCAAGCGAAGAGATCCAACGTAGAGCTAAAGTTATACAGTGGATGGTTAAAAACAATGTGCGAAACTACAAAGATGTCTCAAACATAGTCAGAAGTTACCTTGAAAACCCTGAGCCTATTCTTGCGGAGGCCCTGAAAAACGAATAAACAACTGCTAACCTTGTCTCTGCGAATATCCAATCTAATACCAAAGAGTATCTTTTCCAAGTTTGACGGTTTACAAAAGAACTTGGCAAAAACGAGCTTAAGAATTACCTTCCAAGCCTACATGGGATTAATGGTGTTTTCTTCAATTGTTTCAGCTGTTACTGCCTTCGCAATAGCTTATCTTCGTCTTTTGTTCTCAATGTTCTATTCATCCTCTATTTTGTTCTCTGTTCTTAATTGGTTTGGTAGTTTTTTTTTCTTCGATTGGCATATGCTACATGTACCCTTTGCTTGAATATCTCTTCAAAAGCAAGGAAAATAGAAGCCAACCTTCCGCTTACTGCAAACTTCATGGCTGTTCTTGCCAGTGCTGGTATGCCACCAGAGCGCATTTTTCGTTCACTAGCTAATGTTGGAGACGAATTTGGTGTAGGTGAAGAAGTGCGCAGAATAATTGCTGATATTGAACTATTAGGTTTAGACCTTAACGCAGCTTTAAAAAGTGGTTCTTTAAGATCAGCTTCAAGAAAATTCGGTGCAATGCTTGACGGCATTGTGACCACTTCGCATATGGGTGGAGACTTGGCTGCCTATTTGCGGGAAGAGTCTGAGAAGTACAAAAAAGCAAGAGTTGCATCGATGAAGAGTTACTTAGAGAGTTTAGGTGGCATGGCTGAAGTCTACGTTAGCTTCATGATTGCTCTTCCACTAGCACTTGTGGTTATGCTCTCAATAATGTCCTTTTTGGGCGGTGGTGCATCAATGTTTGGCAACATTGACCCGCAGGTGCTACTTTTGCTTTTAGCGTTCGTGATAACGCCTGCAGGTGTAGGCATTCTCACTATTGATGGTTGATTCAATGACTCCTCCGAGGTAAAGAAAATGCGTCAAATATCAAAGAAAACAAGACAGATAACTGCTGCTGCATTCCAGCCGTATTAGTTCTCATAGATCGTTGCTATATTGGCCATAACTAATCCCAATGCCTTAACGATTTATGCTAACGAAATATTTCTAGTGGCAGTCCTTGTAATCATAGTTCCTTCTGCCATACTTGACTTCGAAAACCAAAGATGGATTTCAGCAATAGAAGATCAAATGCCCCTTCTAGTGCGCGGAGTTTCGGAATCTCAGGAAACTGGATTAACCTTAGTTAAAGCATTGGAAAAAGTCGTTGATAACAAGATGATTGGGCATCCGTTATCTGACGAAGTCAAGAAGCTGACCGTTCAAATGGCTTGGGGAACATCCTTCGAACAGGCTCTAACCAACTTCAAAGAGCGCATCAATTCGCCAATAGTTAACAGGTTCTGCGCTTTGGTGCTTGAGGCAAGCCGCTCAGGTGGCACCATAAAGAAGGTTTTCACTGCCACATCTGGGTTTTATGGAGGAAATGAAAGACATGGACAAGGAAACAAGTGCCCAAATGAAACCCTACATAATCATAATTTACGCGGCTTTTGCCGTCTTTATAGTTACAGCAATCCTTCTTGTACGGTCTTTCTTTGCTCCAATGCAAGGAGCCCCGCAAATCATGAGCCAAGTTTCAATTGGTAGCATAAGCGGATTGAAAGACTTCTTCTATAAGGATATGCTGGTTTCCGCGGTTACTGGCGGGTTGATGGCTGGAAAACTTGGAGAACGCAGAGTAGCAGGCGGCTTAAAACACGCCATAATCCTAAGCATTGTAGGGTACGTGATATTCTTCCTTGCAATTCCGCCGAGTTGGGTGTGAAAAAATGAGAAAACTTTACAGAAATAAAAAAGGTCTTTCAACGGTCATTTCAACAATCTTGATGATAATGGTCGTTATGGTAGGCATGAGTGTAGCGTTTGCTTACGTTGTCTGTTTACTCTGACAATTACAAGGCAGGAATAGGCAGCTCCGTTTTGGAATCCTTAACAATAGAGGATATTTGGATTCAATGGCAATACTACAGGTTCAGCATACAATAATCAAGTAATACTTTGGGTCTACAACTCAGGACAAATTGATGCCACAATCAACGTGATCTATATCAATGGAGTAGCAGCCACTAATCCGATCATCCAACTATCAATTTTAATATTAACGTACCAGTTGGCACCCATGTACCAATTCACTGTTCAAGCATCATCAAATTGGCAACGTAGCACCACCTATGAGTTCAAAATAAATACCGTAAGAGGCTCAAATTTTGAGGAATCAATCGATGCCCCGTAAATATAGGTGAAGAAAAAATGTTGAAAAGATTAATTAAAAATCGCAAGGGAACAGCCGAAGTAATTGGTACAATAATGTTCATCGTCATACTATTGTTCTTCTTCACGAATGTCTACTTATGGCATGATGCCGCAACCAAAGAAATGAACGACATGTATGTTGAAAAAATTAACGCACCGATTACTATGAGATTACATATAATGTCTAACGACTAAGTTTAACGTTACCACAAAGGCTGGATCAGATGTAACGTTATCCAGGTTATGGATAGTTGATCTGCACAACGATCATATCTATGCCGACTTAGGAATGTACAATATCGAAGCTGGTAGCCTACAGATCATCAATATCTTTCCAACTAACTTTACTGCAAGATGCAGTATACAGCGCATATACACTTGCTCCTACGATAAATGTACAGTCATAAACACATTAGGCATAAGTTCAGCTGATTACTATCCAGCATTTAGTCATCAACACATTGATTTCTTTAGCTACTTTAGTTTGAAATTTGCTGATTCAAAATTACCTAGTTCTCATAACAAGGACTGAAACAAAGACACTGAAGTGTAAGTTATTATCAATAACTAATTGTTTTTACAATTAGACGTGAATCATTAGAAAATAAGAAAGGGACATTTGTCTAGTTTGTCCATGATAGGTAACTAGTATACGCTACTAATGCTTCTCCTGTGTATGGAAACTGTAGGTCTATAGGCTCGTATGCTCCTGCGTCAAGTGAAGCAATGGTTTTTGTTGTGTCTATAGCTGTTACGTTTCCGTTTTGTACAGCGTTAACGTGGATTGTGCAGTTGTTTGCTTTAGTGCTTCCAACGTTAACTACATAGCCTGTAATATGCAGAAAAGGCGCATTTGCGTCTGAGCGGTTGTCTGTGTATTGTAAACCAATGCTTACAAGTTTTGGTGTCGCTAATTGGCTCTGGAGAGCTGGCTATTTGGTTATCTTTGTCTTTTAAAGTGCTACTTTGCTGCGAGTAAACGATTAATGAAGCGCTTAATCCAATTAATGCGACTATGGCAAGAGCAGCAAGGACGATGACTATATTTCGGGAAACTGTTTTCTTTTGACTCACGAATGAATCCCCTTTTAAAGAAACATTTGGAAGTCATTTAGCATAAAACGTTTATGGATTATTAATTCATGACAAGAGTTCAAAAAACGTTATTTTGCCTTTAGAATAGCGTTCTCTAACGTGGATTTTTGTTGGGCGAATAATGTTTAAGCCGTTGACTATCCATTCGCCGACGCCTAAGCTTGGATAACTGCTCGTCGCTGCCGCTGATCATGTTTTTTAGGTAGGCTAAATCCTGTGGGTCGTTGGTTTTTCCAATGATTTGGTTTTGCATTTGAGATAGAACTTTTCCGCCAAGCATGGTTGGGTGGGATGTGATGAGAATGGTTGCTATGCCATTTTTATGTGGTGAGAATTTCTTGGATTGCCTGAAGCGGGAGATTTTCTGCGTCCTCAACTACAAGGAGGAATGGCTGTGTGGTTTTTTCTCGTCTGCTTTTAGCTAATGCGTTTAAGATGCTGGTGTAGTAATCGGTTTTTTCGGTGAGCGTCAAGTTTTCTGCAGTTATGATGGTAACTTGGCCTTGTTTGATTTTTTTCGCTATTGCATTCTTGGCTGCTTCTTTGCGGTGTTGGAGTTGATTAGGGCGGTTTGGAAGTTGAATGGGTAGTTTGGTCTGGGTTTATTGCTGTGCCTATTGTGGTGTATTCGTTGTTTGGGTCAAAGATTACTATTGGATGGCTGGTTTTGTTGGCAAGTTCTTCAATGATGACTGTTGCTGTATGGGTTTTTCCTGCTCCGTCTACTGCAGAAATAAGTGTATGCTTGCTGGTGAGGTCAGCGGCGTTTAGGTAAAAGTTTATTTGTTGGTCAACAGCTTCCTTGGAAGCGGCAATGATTTCTGCTTTGCCCATATGAAGTGGTTGCGTGTATGGTTTTCCTTGGGCTCCTCGGTTGAATGCATCTTCCAGAAATGAGGCGTAAGGCATGTAGATGCGGCTGCCAGGATTTGGCGGCACAAGTAACTTGCTCAGTGGCTTGTCTTCGTTTCTTAGGTCGATGTAGCCGATTATTTGAGCTGTGGCTAACAATTTTCCTATGCGATTGCCGACGGTTGAGCCTGCGACTTCTTCGTAACTGGTTATTTCTTTAACTTCGGCAAGTATTTGGCATGAGTCACCGTATATTGGGTGGTCAAGACAAACTATGTCCTGTTTTTCGATGCTTTCCCGGTTTTTTGGGGGACTAACTAGAAAGTTGAATTGAGATGGTGTTTGTGTCATTGGTTACTAATCCAAAATGTTCTTTTATGCGTATGTTTGAAAGATCCATGAGCCTTAGCCTCAAGAATTGTTTACTTATCTTATGCTTTGAGAATTTTAATTTATCGGAAAACGCAGAACTCCTCAGACGAGTTAACTCAGTTGCCATGGCTGTTGAGTTGTTTGCATATCAGATTTTTGATACGACCATTCCGTTTGGTTCATAGAACAATACTCTATTTACTCTTAAATAGTCCCTTAAGCGTAAATAGCTGCAAACTGGAGAGAGAAGCTTTTTAGCGATTACTCTCCAAAAGAGAAGGAGAAAGTGAAAAAATATGCGAAAAATTACTAAAATTCGACGATCTATTAAAGCAATATCACCAGTGATTTCAGTTTTACTAATGATAGCGATAGCTGTAGTAGCTTCGCTGGTTGTCTATGCTTGGGTAATGGGTTTCATAGGAGGCAAAACCACCCAGGTTGGCCAAGCAGTTCAGATACAGAGCACTGGGATGGGCTCAAATGGACACTTGCAGATTTACGTGCAGAATGTTGGTCAAGGAGCTGTAACTCTTGATCCTGCCGGAAGTGTTTATGTAAATAATACACAATACGCCGTTACTATAACCCCTGCAACGAACACGCTTACTCCTGGACAAACAGCAACACTTGATGTGACTTCTTTTACTATGAATTCTGGCGATAACGTAATTGTTAAAGTTGTAACTGGATCTGGAACCTATTCACAAGTAGCGAGTACTCCAGGTCAAAGTTCCAGCCAGACTCAAAACCAAAATACGATTAACTTCCAAACAGCTGGTACCGGATCAACTACTCCAACTGGAACTCAAACATATACTTCTGGTATACCAATTAACATACAAGCTACAGCAGGTAGTGGATACACATTCTCAGCTTGGACAGCAAGCCCATCAAGCCAGGTAACATTCGGCAGTGCAAGCTCAGCTTCAACAACAGCAACAATTACAGGAAGCGGAGCAGTCGTCATAACCGCAACCTTCCAAGCAACCGCATTAGCAACCCCAACACTATCAACTCCAACACTTAACCCAGTTAGCCCAATCACACTGGGTGCTTCGGTCACAGCATCTGTTACCGTTTCGGGTACCGCAGGTACACCCACAGGCCAAGTTACCTTCCAATATTCCACTGACAGCGGCACAACATGGAGCACACTAGGTACAGTAAAAACACTCGCAAGCGGCTCAGCAACATCAGACTCATACACTCCACTAGCAGCAGGCAGCAATTACCAGTTTAGAGCACAATACGGCGGCGATATCAACTACAATGCAGGAGCGAGTGTCGCAGCGTCCTTAACAGTCAATGCAGTCGCGGGCGCAACAAATCTAGTAGTCACTGGATTTACAAACCCAGTCACAGCAGGCACAGCAGGAACTGTCACAGTAACAGCTAAAGATGCAGGAGGAAACACGGTAAGTAGCTACCGAGGAACAATACACTTTACATCAACCGATGGCCAAGCAACTTTGCCAGCTAACTATATCTTCACAGCAGCCGACAACGGTGTCCACACATTTACAAACGGGGTCACCTTAAAAACTGCGGGAACACAATCGATTATTGCAACTGACACAGTAACAAGTTCGATCACAGGCTCACAAACAGGAATAACAGTCAACGCCGGAACCGCTTCAAAATTAATCTACACTGTTGCCCCAACAACGGTAGCACACTGGTCTGTTTCAACAGTCTTTACTGTTCAAAGACAAGATCAATATGGCAATCCTACAACAACGGGAACTACAACAGTTAACTTAAGCGACAATAGCGGCGGTTCAGGAGCATTCTCTTCAGATTCACAAGGTCGTAACCAGATAAATTCCATAACTATCGGTTCAGGCTCTAGCACTGGCAACTTCTATTGGGGATATTTTAGCTGGCAAAACCTCGGTTCAAAAACAATTACTGCCGCAGGCACAGGTTTAACATCTGCAACAACAAACATTAATGTAACTTAAAACAACTTTTCCTCTTTTTCTTTTTTTATATGTTTAAGAAAATAAATTTGCTATTTCTTGATGGTTAAGGATTCTTTTACAAAATTCTCTCTCTCATTTCCCGTTAATCGGACGTTGCAAAAACTCTTAGTTGCAGTTTTATCGAACTGTGAAGTAAGTAAAAATCCGCGTTTCTGACAAAAACGTGTTAAATCGTTAGAGGAATAAATTTCATAGAATGTAATCATGTATTTATTTTATGAAAGCACTCTTAGAGGTACTTTCAATTCTACTAATTTCGTTTCTTTGTGTAGTTTATTTTTACCATTTGGTTTTTTCTGGATTATTGTTCTATCCTTACTTAAATAGCTATGACCGCAAAAAGTACACAAAAGAAGAGAGAAGTGCAAACTTTAGCTCTAATTAAAAAAAATAGGGAGAGAAAAATATGAGAAAAATAACTAAGATAAGACGCTCTGTCAGAGCAATTTCACCCGTAATATCAGTTCTATTAATGATTGCAATAGCTGTAGTGGCTTCGTTGCTCGCTTACGCCTGGGTAATGGGCTATATAGGCGGCAACACCGCAAAAGCAGGTAACGCTATACAAATACAAAACGAAAGCTTCACTCAAGGGGGTAATCTGACTATTTATGTGCAAAATACTGGTCAAGGAACAGTGCACCTCAAACAAGATGGCAGCGTGTACGTTAATGATGTCTTACACCAAATTACTCAAAGTCCAGCAGGAACAAGCCTGACTCCAGGTCAACTAATAACAATCACTCAGGGCCAAACCGTGCAACTCGTCATTGATTGTCAATATCATTCTGGAGACAAAATCAAGGTAGTCACTAGTTGAAGGAACTTTCATGCAAACTAGTGGAGCAGGTAACTCAGGCAACTCTGGCGGTTCAGGGAATTCACCTCAAAGCTACCAAGTGTCATTTGTATTAGGTGCTGGAGGATCCTCTATGAATCCAGCTGCTGGAACCTATGGTTATTCATCTGGTTCTGTTGTACCTCTAACAGCTGCTGCTGCAAGTGGTTACCAATTCTCATCATGGACAAGCACGGGATTAATCACATTTGACTCTGCAGCATCAGCCTCAACAACTGCAACTATTAGTGGCGCTGGGTCTATTACTGCTAACTTTGTCCAGATTCAATCGGGCCAAAACTATCAAGTAAATTTCGTCTTAGGCACAGGCGGTTCAACTATGAATCCAACTGCAGGAACTCACACTTATTCTGGCACAACAGCCATTGCCATTAGCACAACTGCTGCAACAGGCTACGTTTTCTCATCTTGGACAAGCACCGGTACAATTTCATTCGATTCAGCAACATCATCTTCAACAAACGCACACATTGGAAGTGCGGGTACAATAACAGCAAACTTTGATCAAATTCAAACAGGGCAAAACTATCAAGTGAACTTCGTCTTAGGCACAGGCGGGTCTTCAATGAATCCCGCAGGTACTCAGACTTACGCATCAGGTGCTACTGTTGCTATAAGCGCTGTTGCTGCAAGTGGTTACCAATTCTCATCATGGTACAGTTCTGATACTATTTCATTTGATTCAGCAACAACATCTTCAACAAATGCACACATAGGTAGCGCTGGATCAATAACAGCAAATTTCGTAGCTACCAACTCAGGCCAGAACTATCAAGTAGTTTTCAACATGGGTTTCGGCGGTGTCTCTATGAGTCCTACTGGAACTCAAACGTATCCGGGTAGTTCCATTGTACCTCTAACAGCTGCTGCTGCAAGTGGTTACCAATTCTCATCATGGACAAGCACCGGAACAATAACGTTTGACTCAACAAGTTCATCTTCAACGAACGCACACATTGGAGGCTCTGGTTCTATAACAGCTAACTTTGTCCAGACTCAATCGGGTCAAAACTATCAAGTAAACTTCGTCTTAGGCACAGGCGGCCAATCAATAAACCCAACCGCGGGTACTCATAGTGAACCAAGCGGTACTCCTGTTGCCATTAGCACAACTGCTGCAACTGGTTACCTGTTCTCATCATGGTCTGCAAGCACTGGCACAATAACGTTTGACTCTTCGGTTTCAGCTTCAACAAACGCATACATTGGCGGTGCAGGCACCATAACAGCAAACTTTGTTGCTATCAACTCAGGCAAGAACTATCAGGTTAACTTCGTCTTAGGCACAGGCGGATCTTCAATGAGTCCTACTGGAACTCAAACTTACGCAGGAGGCGCTTCCGTTGCTCTAAACGCAGTTGCTGCAAGTGGTTACCAATTCTCATCATGGACGAGCTCAGGAACAATTTCCTTTGACGCAGCTTCCTCATCTTCAACAAACGCACACATTGGCAGCGCTGGTACAATAACTGCAAACTTTGTCCAAAGTCTACCAAGTCAAAACTATCAAGTAACATTCGTACTAGGCTCAGGCGGTACTTCAATGACACCAGCAGCAGGCACTCAAAGTTACGCTGCCGGAGCAAGTGTTCCTCTTACAGCCACAGCTGCAACGGGTTACCAATTCTTAGATTGGACGTTTTCAGGATCAATTCAAATAGGAAACTCTGCACAATCTTCAACCACAGCAACAATTAACGGAGCAGGCACCATAACCGCCAACTTTGCAGCATCAGGAACTGTTCTCTCAGATACATCTTTTGATACAACTCCTTGGGATCAAAACTGGCAAGCAGGCAGTAACCCACCATGGTTCGCAGCACCAGGCGAAGGCGTAGGCGGTACTACAGCAGCAAAATCCGATCCATCAGGCGATAACTCAGGACCATTCACTTCCAATCAATTAGACTCTTCCAAAGGAACGCTCATACACATAACATTCATGTACAAAGTGCATCAATTAAGCAGTGCATCCGACTTCAAAATTGCATACTCCTATAAATCAAATCCCAATCTAAATCCAGGCAGCAGTGACTTCGTATACGTAGGAAACTTAGGGCAACCAGGAGCCAGCGACCAATGGTATCAATGCACCTTTACAATTGCAAAAACTGCAGCTGCCGGTCCAGCAAACGTTACTGACGCTAACGCTTTTACTACGCATTTCTGGTGGCGCTTTGAAAGCACTTTAACAACCCTGCCAGGCGGAATTCAGGAGCAAGTCTGGGTTGACAACGTGCTGATCACGGAAACCTGATAAACAATGAAAGAGAAAACCAAACTCTTTTTTTCTTTTTTATTTATCGCAAGCTATAAGAGGAATGAAAAAATGGAAGCTATAAAAATGAAAACTAAACTTACCGCTATCTCAATGATACTTTTGTTTCTTCTAATGATTGAAGGCGTTGCGTTTGCTCAAACGGCGAATGTTGGAGTAACCAAAGGAGAAACCTTCGATTACAGCTATAGCCTTCAATGGAGTTCAACGGACCCAACTGCAATTATGCCAAGCAGTTACGTAGAATTGAACAATACTCAAACAATTCAATTTACAGTAACCGACATTTCTAACGCCCAAATATCCTTAGAAAAAACCATTATCTTCAAAAACGGAACCCAAACGAGTGAAAATGGTTACGTTAATATAAACACTGGAACTATCGAAATAAATTATGGAACGATAATAGTTGGTTCTGGTCTTAATGTAGGAGATAAGATATATCCCGCCGGAGGACATGCAATAATCAATGCAACTACCACAAGAACTTATCCTAGTGGTCAAAGAGAGACAAATTATTACGTTACAGAAACAGGAACCCAAAATAACTTAGTAAAACTAGAAATTTATTACGATAAGCTAGTTGGTGCAGCAGTTAACTATTATTGGGAGAGCACTGAAACCTCAGGTAGCTACACAACCACCACAACTGAAACTTTAACAAGCACAAACACGAACGACTGGATAACAGTAAATGCACCGATTTCAACAACATCAGTAAGCACACCGATTTATACCTCAGGCCATATGCCGACTAAATCAACTGTGGTTTCAAGTTCAATTATTTGGATCCTATTAGTTGTAATTATAATCGTTGTGTTAGTTCCCGTATTAGTTCTATCACTACGCAGACGTCGTCCCAAAAAAGCGAAACAAAAAACGCAAGAAGACCAAAAAGGTTACCTAGGTACGTTTTGAACAAGCAAGAGGGTTCACCCTCAGCCTCTTTTTAGTTTTTTTAAAGTACTCTGTTAGCGAGTGTACCTGTAAGATCAAAGGACTTTGAAACGGTAAATCAAGCGATCAACATTTTTCTATGTTTAGTTTGCCTTCAGCAATAAAAAGCAGTTTGCAAGCGGACTAAAAGCTCGGAAATTGACGAGTGACTTATCTGGATAATGAGCTGTTTCGCTCCTCTAGCCGACTTGCTTGATTTCATGTTGGAGACAATATTTCATATTTAGATTCTAAATTGACAAATTGATCCATTAAAATATAAAACACCAATATTAACGGATGAAAACCTTTTGTTTCCGTACTCTCAAATAGAAATTATTCTGCTTTTTGCGGTTACCAATGATCCGGGGTCTTATATTTGAAAATTGGAGTGGTCGATTTTGCACGTTCAACTTCTGCAAACATTTCCAAATAAGAGTTTGTCTTGTCTGCAAGAATTTTCTTTATGGTTTCAAGCAACGTAGGCACATTTATTGGTTTGAGGACGTATCCGTCGGCTTTATTATTAACTGATGTGATGGCGTTTTCAACCGAAGGATGCCCAGTTACAATAATCGTAGCCATCTTGGGTTGTGCCTGTTTTAATTTGCTTAAAAGTTCTGTTCCCTTTATATCAGGCAGTTCAATGTCGACTAGAGCGAGGTCAAACTTTGCGTTTTTGATATTTTTTAAAGCGTCTTTGCCGTTCTTAGCGGTTTCAACTAAGTATCCTTCGTCCGCTAGAATTGAGGAAAGCATTGTTCTTATTTCCTCTTCGTCATCTATAACTAGAATACTCATGATTTGACGAGACACTCGCTGTCCTCCATTGATTGTTTCCTTAGTTATTGCCCGGGATAATAAATCGTTTATGAATTACAAATACGGTTTGGACCCTAACGAAGACGAATCAAAAGATGTTATTGCTATTGATCTGGAAAAATATGCCATGATTGGAGTGTATATTCGAAGCTGATTGAACGCCTGAAGACGCAACGATCGCCACGCGACTTTAAAGAACCATAGGTCCTTTTTTCGCTAAAGAGCCATTATGATAATCTCAAAACCACAATTCATGAGATAGTTCAAAAAAATAGTATGTGCTTCAATTGAAGACTTGATTTTAGTTTAAACATTGTATGTATTTTTGTTGTACGAGTATGCTTCTCTAGAAGTGTTGTCAAAAAGCTTTTAAGGTAAATCTCATGATTTAAGACTTAAGATGTGCTAAAAGGATGAACTTTAAAACTTTAAAGAAAGCCTCACAAGCATCCTCAAAAAAATCAACTCCCTCAAACAGCCTCAAAAAGATCGACTCAATCAAGAGCAACTTAAAAAGAATTAACATAAAACAACTAAACATTAAGAAAATTAATCTAAGAATCACTGGTGTTATCATATTAATGATACTAATGATATCACTAACGTTAACAACGTACGCTGCTTTATCAACAAACAAAACTGTCCTTTCTGCAGGAGGAGTAAATGTCACAGCAAACCTTGGAGTTTACTCAGATAGCGCTTTTCAAAATAACCTAACATCAATAAATTGGGGCTCACCAACGCCTGGAACAAATGTCACCAAGACAATATACATCAAAAATACTGGTAGCGGTGTATCTCTTGCGTTAAGTATGGTACCTACTGGTTGGGTTCCAACAACCGCCAACGGACCAATAACTCTTACTTGGGATCAAGAAGGCACAAGACTCTTGCCTGGACAATCGACTGCAGCAGTTTTGACATTGGTAGTTTCACCGAACGTAGTTGATATAACGAATTTCACCGTTTCAATCTCGATATCAGGAACACAATAAGTATAATGGAGTATTAAGCACAAGCTAATTACTTCTTTTTTTAAGAAATCCTGATATATCGTTCAATAATTCGCATCTATTTATTTTTTCGATGTTGCAGAGCTCAACAAGTTTTCAGGCTGTTTGCAATTTTTTGGACTTTTGAGCCTAACACAGAATTCATTTGGCATATTATCTCATGGAAATCCTCAAAAAAAAGATTATAGAAAGAATTTTTAGTTTTCTAGATGTATCTTTTTTGTATATATCAAGTTTCGCAATATGTCGAAGTTTGAAGTAAATGCTATATTAAGTCTTAATACACTTCTTCTAATTGTAGGTAAGTATTACAAAACAACAGTAAGGAAAAAAGGGGCAGTAAAAATGAGCTACATACAAATTGAAACCTTGCCAAAGATGCAGTTAAGCCTTAAATCTTCAAGTTTCGAAGAAACCATCCTTAAAGCATATAGACCGGACCTTTTCAAAGTTAGGCGAGGAGGTTAAACAAAAGTTCTTTTTCTTCTTAGATACCAAGTTCAAAATAAGCAAAGAAAACATACCTAATCAAATAGGTGATTTTGTTTATGCACTTGAAAGTATTTTTGGTGCGAGCGCGGCACTCCTTGAAATAGATGTAATGAAGACTTTGCGGGAAAGTGTTCCTTCTTTTGCTTATTCAGTCGAGGGTTCTGAGATAAGTTTTGAAGGTTATTTGTTCTCGTTGAAGTGGTTCATTGAAAACTCCTGAAAGATTTTTCTTTGTCTTTTGGTGTTTTTTTGTTGTACGGTTCGTTTTTTGTGGTTAGTTTGTGTTTTTAGGGTGTTTCTTTTGGTTTTTGGCTAGTTTTTGGATCGTTTTTGTTTGAAGAATGGGCTTTTTTTTATGCTTTGATATGTAATTAGTATGTCTTAAGCTTTATATCGTGCTTTATTGTATATTGAGATATGTGCAGCGATAGGTCCGATTAGGTACATATTGTATACACGCACAACAAAAATACATGAGGAAAAGAAATGAATCTTACACACAAAAACGTTCAAACAAAACTTACAAAAGGCCTATTAGACCTAATAATTCTCCAATTACTTGATAATCGCCCAATGCACGGATATGAGTTAATATCAACAATACGTAAATGCTACGGCGTAACGTTTGGCGCAAGCACAATATACCCTTTGCTAAGCACAATGGAAAAGAAGAGTTATATAAAATGTGAATGGAACATGAATGGCGAGCGACCGAGAAAGGTTTATGCATTAACCAACGATGGGAAATCAATGCTTGATTACACTACTGGTTCACTTAAGACCATTTGCAGAACAATGGGAACAGGCAACGTTCAAGCGCATGAAGATCACTTGCAATTTAATATTGCGCAAGGTTCAAAGAACAATGGAGATTTTGTTTTTTGAATCTGAAATTCTCGATTTGCTGAATTTGTAATAGTTTGGAAGATTTTGTAGAGAGATGGTCTAATAGGTTTGGTAGAAGTACATTTGCTGTATTGGACTATTTGAGTTAGCTTCAAATGTCTTTTCAGACATAATCTTTTGAGAAGGTCCGTTTGTATTTCAATTTTGGACTGTCTGATTATCAATGTTAACTTCAATGCTTGATAAACAACATAGGTCAAGCTGAATCTGCCTAAATACCTTAAGTCTATTTTCAAAAGCCGTAACAAGATCGTCCAACAAAATGTTTCGCATTTCAGTGGAAAGTACTTCCAAACTGCAGTCTAAAGCTTCATCTAAATTATTCTTAAGTTGCTTTCTGTTCTTGCTTGTTAATTGGTTTATTTATTGCATCCCCTAAATGATTTTTTAGAGTTTGAAATATTGCTGAGGCTATATTAGTTATTTATGAATTCAAAATAAGTTGGCAAAATACGTTTACTTAAAACACATAATATTTAGTTTTCTTTGGTTGAATTTTGCGATCTAATTTTCTTAGCCAACCGTGGACCAACAGTAGGCAAGTTAGTTAAAACATTAACAATCTAACAAGCTATCAACGCAGCATGCATTATAAGCGACTTTTTACGCTCTGAAAAACAATAATCAATTAGAGCAGGATCGCTTAGTTTTGCAGATTCTTTGCATCAATGACAAAGGTAAGCCTAAAATCTTGGAAACTAGAGGCAACGTCGCGGTCATTGTCTTAAGATTCTCAATATCCACATAATTAATTGCTCCAATAAATGGAGCAGTAACTACATAAACAAGCGAAAAAACAAGAAATCCGACAATAAGCATTGCGAAATATGGCAAACTCAAAAAAGTAAGAAACAAATATGAAACTGCTGTTGCGATTATTGATGAGACAAGGATTTTGGCTGAGTTATTAAAGTCTGCTTTAATTTTATAGTTTTTCCAGATCCAGTAGAGCCCCCAGGCGGTGTTAGGAACATTTGAAATTAAGAGTCCAATAAGGCCGCCGATTACAGCGTAAAGTGGTCCTCCAATTGAGTAGAAAAATGCCACCATTAAGTAAGCGATAGGTAGACCCACTACAAGGCAGAGTAGGTTTTGTTTCATCACTTGTTGCGTCTTTCCAACACCATTAAGAAAAGAAGACATACTGGCGTTGCCAGCTAAGGCATACAAGTTTACAAGTATCGAAAGTGACAAGAAAAGTGGTGCATTAGGATATTTTGAAGCAGCATTTACAACGAATATTCCTGCCAGTAAGCCGACTTTAGGAAATAACGTATTGATTAATGGGGTGGAAAGAGTTATCAAAAGAAATGTAATGGGGATTAGAAGCAGCGTGGTGTATTTTACGGAAGATGCAAAAACTGTTTTTACTAGTTCGGGGTCCTTTTGGGGATTCATTTTGGAAAAAGTGGGGAAAAGGGCAGTGGTAACAGGTATTGTAATGAATGTTATGATTGTTGCGAAGTATGTTGATACATAATAGTTTCCAATCATTTCTGATCCTGCGTAAGAAGCCATTGTAAAAGCGAAAATTTGGGCAAGAACACCCAAAGAAATGGATGAGATTGTTAGAGGCAAGCCATAAGCCAACATGGGTTTCAGAGTTTTTTTAATGTTAATTTTTCCGACTTTATGTACTCGTAAAGGTCTGAAAACGGTAAAGTAAACCAGTCCAATTGCGATTGCCCCTCCAGCAACAAAGGATACAATGTAAGCATATAGTGCACCTAAAACGCCAAAACCCAGAACAATTAATGCGGGTCCAAGAGCGGTTTTGATGACTGCTTGAATAATCATCGTAATGCTGTTTAGTTTCATCTTTTGAAATCCTACAAAGATGCCAGTTGCTGCGTTGATGAGAGCTCCTGCAAATATGGAAATTGACACTATTGAAATATAGAGTGTAAGGCTGCCAATATCTTTAGGGCTCAGAAGGTATGCTAAGGGTTCAGCTATGGCAAAACAAATCACGGATAAAATTGAGCCCGAAATCATTTCAAAAATTATTCCTGAGTAAACAATATCGTGTATTTCTGATTGATTGCCCGAGGCTTTTGAGCTGGCAATATACTGAGTTAAAGCGGAATTTACGCCCCAATCCCTAAAATAGCTTATAAGCGATGCTGGGATTATCGCCATTCCGTACAAGCCCACGTCAGTGGCTGGCAATAAACCTGCTATGAAAAGGGTTCCAACAGCCATAATTATTGTTGATAAAGCAACACCTATGAGTAGGTTGAAGCTATCTGTTGCTGACGATTTTCCGATTTGAAGAGCATTATCCATAATTTCAATTACCGTTGTTTCAAATGGATTACTATTCGATTTTTATATACCTTACACACGACTATTTTTCGTCCCTATAGCCATCTTTGTGTTTTTCACTAAAGCATTTTGTAAACAAACATAAAAAAACTGCTAATATCTAAGTTGCAAAGTTAGTAACGAATGAAATTCTGCGAGAAGGATATTTGTAAGAAAACAGTAAGCAAAATGATGATTTTGACCAAACAATTACAAACACATTGAAGCTGAAAATCTTCAAGCAGATCCGCCTAAGTGTATTTTTGTTATACACACATACTAAAAAATTCTTATTGTCATTAGCCAATGTCAATCAAGAAAATGTGATTCATTAATGGCAAAAAAAGATACAATCATGAAACTTACACTTGTGGCCATCTTATTATTATCGCTAACATATTCTTCGGTTGCTGAGGCATTACCGTCTAGCCAATGGACTTCAGCCCCCCTGTATTGGCACTACCAAATCTTTCCATTTTCCATCTATCCATTCTTCCATCCAACACCTTCATTAAATCCAAATTCTCACTCAACTCAAATCCTTTCTACTTCTCAAAGCCCAATAGGTGTTCCGAGTCCAAAGCCAGAAGTAACACGTATTCCTTTCGCAGTCACGCCAACTCCTTCCTTAGCCCCAGCAAATAATCAGCCACTGAATGTTTCTCCAAAACCAACTGAAACATTAGTTACACCAACTATAACTTCAAATCCAACTCCAACGCCTACTCCAAATCCAGCACCAACAGCAGCTCCCACCCCAAACCCAACAGAAACTCCAGCTTCAACACCTACAGCTACCTTGATACCGACATTAGCATCCACACCAAATCCAACACCGTCACCAACGCCAGCACCAACTTCAATGCCAGACCCAACGCCCACAGCAACACCGGATCCAACTCCGACTCCAACACCAGATCCTACACCAACACCAATTCCGACACCTTCTGCAACACCGACACCTACACCAATGCCAACAACAACTCCAACCCCTGACCCCACCGCTACACCAACTCCAACGCCTAAGCCTGCACCATCACCAACACCCACACCAGCGCCTTCGAACCCTAATAATTTAGCAACAATGCCTGATTTCTGGAGTTGTCAATATTCAGGGATGACATGGAGCGTTGGAAGTCCGGAAGCAAGCCAGTATTACAGTTCTCCAGTTTGGCAAGGAGGGCAATCGGCAATTGCAATGCTCAACAATCCATCATTGATAGCGCAAAGCTATGCTGGTCCAGCAGCGTCAGAATTAGACGGCAAATTCATTTATGTTCATCCAGGTGACCATGTTGTTTACAAGGCATGGCTTTGGACAGATGCAAGCAGTATAGGTGATAGCAATCCACGTAGTGGTGCGGTCATAGGCATTGACCTCTACGGTTCAAACGGCAGACTTGCTGAAGTATCAACTCCGGATGGAACGCCAACGTATCCAACGTACCCTAGCTCGCATCTTCAAGATGTTGTTCCATGGGGCAGTTACCGATGGGTGCAGGTATACTATTGACTTTACAGTACAGTGGCAGTACCAGGCTGATCCATGGGGAGCATACGGATCAGGAGGAGCATATGTTACCCCGACAGCTATCACGCCCTGGATATGTGCAGACTCAACACATTCCAGTGCAGAAATGGGAAGAATCTACGTTGCCAACACCGAACTATACATAAACCCCTAAATCCACACTTTCTTTTTCAAAAAAAATAACTATTTGAGTCGAGCAAAAAAACTCTTTTCTACACTTCGCAATTTTGCGAAATCCTCTTCGCATGGTGCGTTTCTGAATTAACAAATCATATGAAATTTTCTTTTCAAAAACTATTAAATGTGATGGCGAGCATATGCTCGCAAGTTTGATAGGGAGAGGAAAAAGCAGTGGTTAGAAGATCAGTACTTCAACAAATATTTAAAGAAATGATGAATATGCGTCTACAACTTGAACAACTAGAAAAGACATTTGCAAATTGGAAACCGCAGCCTGTCGATATGCCGGATTCTGAATTAATTAGCTTACCCGATCATTTAAGGAAAACCTATGTTGCCGTGGCTAAAAAAGGCGAATGTGATGCGGCGCAAGTATCAAATTCTACCGGAAGATGCCGTGCCATCGAGAGTAACTATTTAAACCAACTTTCGAGGATGGGTTGGCTGCACAAACGCCGAATTTCACGCATTGTTCATTTTAGTGCGATTGAGCAAAAATATGGCATGATTTGCAAAACCAAATTTCCTTCGGCAACACTTGGCGTTGCAGAATAATATTATACCTTTTAATTTTATTTTAATCAAAATTGTCCATATCTAAAACTTTGTTAATCAATTCGCAAAAATGGTTTCATTTTATTATCCAAACAAAATCCCTCCAATTCTCTTTTCACCAAGTTAATATAGACAGCCGAGGATAACCCATAGCTATGGCAAGCAATTTGGAATTAGCGAAATTCGCTTCCTCATCTTTAATGTTGCGTTTAAAACTAAAAATGACATCATGTTAGTTTTGGTTACCATTTAACTGGAAATTACGGCGCTTACATTAAAAACAAGGGCAAAATTGAATTGGGCAACAGAGCTTCTCTGCTTTCCAGACCAGAAGGACATAGTTGCAGAACAGCTTTAGTTACATCGAAAAAAGAAGCTTACATATCTATTGGAAATCATTTTTTGAGCCGTGGCGCGATGATTTTTGCTTCAGACAAAGTGACCATAGGCGACAATGTGATTCTAGCCCCTGATGTGATTATTGCTGACAGTGAAGGCCATTCTCTTTCAACTGACCTTGAAACGCGCTGGAACGGTAAACCGCAAACTAGACCTATAACGATCGGTAACAACGTCTGGATTTCAATGGGAGCGTTAATTATGAATGGGGTTGAAATCGGAGACAATTCGGTTATTGGGGCACGATCGGTAGTTACTAGCAGTGTTCCATCTAATGTATTGTATGCAGGCGTGCCCTCAAAGTTTATTCGGGCTTTAGTCTAATTTCGCCGTATTGCATCAATACTATCGAGCATTCTTCTGCCTTTTTCAACGAGATAGTATGATTTAGTCTAAGTAAGCTATCTAAAACTAAACGCTTAAAATTCATCCTAAAGTGTTAAAGCAAATATTTAGTTACAAAGTAGGTTATTCAGAACAGGATTGTGAAATAGGATATGTTTCTATATGTTAATTTTTGTGGCTACTCCGCTGAGCTTCGCTTTGCTGGCCTGATTTTCCCTGGCAAAGCCTGCGGTGGCAAATATCAATGTAAGTGCAAATAAGCTCAACACAATAGGTGTTAAATCCAGCGTCCATGGAGAATAGTAAAGCAACAATCCAACTAATGAAACTAAAGCGATGCTCAAACCAACGCTTAACCCTATCCGTTCGATTATTTCAAGGCTATTGTCACTTGTCGCTTTCTCCAGGTAGATTAACTGGAAAAAGGACTTTTTGAAAAGTGTATCCAGGAAGGAATAATACAAAAATTACACCTAAAAAGTTCCTAATGTAAATCCAAGGGTACAAACTTTGCGGAAGTAAAAAAACTATTATGGCAGTTACCGTTGCTGCTCCAATTGTTAAGAGATAATTAAGAGTTTTGCCGGAAACGAAAACATCTGGATTCCTTGCATTGCCAATTTGATCATCGTGTGTTATTTCTCCTTGGGCTTTAAGGTTCAAAACTGATTCAAAGACTTTATTTTGCGAACGGTTGACAGTCTCCTGCACTTTCGGCATTAATTCGTTTAAGCTTTGAGGTTTTTTCTGATTGGCAACTTTAAGAACCAAGTCTCTTAGTTCGTTGTTTGGAGTCTTAGTCAAGCATATAGCCTTAAAATAGGAATTACGACTCGATGATATTTAAAAATAATGGATTTTGATAGTCTTAGCGGGCAAAGTAATCTTATGAATGCCAAAAAAAATGTTTAAGGCAGAAAATAACTTTACAAATAAAATAAAAAAAAGATTTTTAGGGAATTTACTTTGGCTTTTTGGTTGAGTTGGTTTGCATTTTCTTTTTTCTTTGGATCATGAAGATTGCCAAGACGACTATGACAACCACGATTGCTATGATACCTCCAATGAGGTAGGCATCGACATTGCTGTTAGCACCGCCATTTGGAGTAGGTGAAGTAGTTGGGGTATTCGTGGGGGTAGAAGTAATTTTTGGAGTTGGGGTTGGTGAAGGTGTTGGAGTAGCTGTTGGGTGTGGTGTGACTACAGCTGTTGGAGTCGGGGTGGCTGGGGCAGGATTGACGGTGACCGCTATGCTTGATGAGCTGATAGCTGCGCCAGATGCGTCAGTTACTTGAACCATGAAATTCCAAGAACCTGCCGCAGTGCTGCTTGTGGTAACAAAGCTGTAAGTTGAAGAATTTGTGCCTACAGCTGCGTAATCGCTACTAGGGGCTTTCGCAAGCCATTGATATGTATATGGTGCGGAACCTGTAGTTATTGCAGTTGAAGAAAATTGAACGTTGCTTTGACCTGCAGTTATTGTAGAAGCATCTGATGTTATTACGGGAGCAACTAATACTGTGTTTACTGGCACTATAGTCGCTGTGGAATTAACGGATGAGCCAGTTGCATCTGACACTTGAATAATGAAACTCCAGTTTCCTAAGGCTGTAGCAGATGTTGTAATGTAGTTGTAGCTTGGAGATATTGCGTCACTAATCGGTGAATAGCTATTTGCAGTGGGAGCTTCGCTAAACCATTGGTATACATATGGACCGGTGCCGGTTGTGACACTTGTTGAATTTAATGTAAAAGCTTGACCTTGATTGACAGCTATTGGACCTGAAGCGGTTGGTGCCGCTAAAGCATTGTTTACCATGACAGATATAGCATTTGATGTAACTGTCATATTAGTCGTAGCACTATCGGTAGCGTTTAATTCAAAACTGTACGTGCCAGCTGCAACGCCAGTACTTGAGAATGAGTACGCATTTGAGGTTGCACCAGTGATAGCGGTGTAAGTGCTTGCGCCAGGAGCTTTCTGAAGCCACTGATAGCTATATGGTGAAGTGCCTCCAGAAGGAGCAGTAGAGGTCAGCGAGCTTGATTGACCTTGATCAAGAGTGCTTTTTGAAGCTGAAATAGTCGACGGCACTAATGCTGGGTTAATTAAAATATTAGCTGTGTTGGATGTGGTAGTTGTAGGTGTTGTAGCGTTGTCTGTAACATTTACATTAATAGATGCTGATCCGACGACTAAGGCAGCGGAAATTGTATGTTGAGCTTGTTGCGCCAGAAATTACTGAAGCGTTTAAGTTCCATTGATATGTGTATGGGCTTGTGCCTTGTGAAACGATAGAGCTGAAAAGTTGTGATTGCCCGACATCCATTGTAACAGTTGTAGGCGAAATAGTTAGAGATGTTGCAGTGTTTACTTTGACTGTTGCCGTATTGGACTCGGCTGTGAAGCCTGATGCATCGGTTACATTAACATAAACGCTGTAAGAGCCTACGCCATTTGGATGATACGTCCATGTTGAGCTAGTAGCACTCGGAACGGCAACGCCGCTTAAGTACCATTGATACGAATATGGTGGTGTACCGCCTGAAGAAACTGATGAAGTGAATTGTTGAGATTGTCCCAAGTCCATTACAGTGGTTGAAGGTGAAATTGATGGCCAAGGTTGTCCGAAAGCGTAGAAAGTGCCGCCTAATGAACCTATGAAGACTGCGCCGTCGCCAGCAGCAGGTGATGATGTAATAAGACCATTAGTTTTATAGCTCCAAATTTCAGCGCCAGTTGTAAGATTTAAAGCATAGACGTAATCATCCCAAGATGCAACGTAAAGTACACCGTTTGTAACTGCGGGAGAAGACTTGACAAATCCACCAGTTTGAAAATTCCAGAGTTTAGAGCCGGTAGCAGCATCCAAAGCATAAACGTTGCCGTCCTCTGAGCCGATGTAAATTGCACCATTCACGATAGCGGCTGAAGATAAAACAATGCGATCGTTGGTCTTATAGATCCAAACTTGCGTGCCAGTTGCGGCATTTAAAGCATAGACATAACCATCCTCTGATCCCACGTATAAGATTCCGTTTGATGAAATAGCGGGAGAAGAATTCACTAGACTACTTGTTGCGTAACTCCAAAGTTTAGTGCCGTCAGCAGCATTCAATGCATAGACGTTGTGATCATCTGATCCAATATAGACAACTCCATTTAAGACAGCTGGAGATGAATCAATCGAACCACCAGCAATGAACCGCCAGAGTTGAGTTCCAGTCGCGGCATTCAATGCGTACACACTACCGCCCTCTGTAGCAACGTAAACAACGTTATTTACAACAGCAGGAGCGGACAACACGAGACCATCAGTTGCGAAGGTCCAGATTTGGGTGCCGGTAGCTGCATCCAAAGCATAAACATTTTGATCATCAGATCCTATGTAGACTACGTTATTGACAACAGTAGGGCTACTAAATATGTAGCCAGGCTGTTGTGAATTGCCAAATTTGAGATCCTGTCGAAGCATCTAATGCATACATTTTGCCATTCTGTGAGCCAACATAGACGACGCCATTGACAACAGCTGGAGAAGAATAAACTGGACCGCCTCTAACAAAGTTCCAATCTTCAACGTGAGTAGTTGCATCTATGGCGTAAACATTACCATCAGTTGAGGCTACAAAGACAACACCGCTGCTTAAACTTGGGGAGGAATAGATCGGAGCACCTGTTGCGTAATTCCAAATTTTAGCGCCAGTAACAGCATTCAAAGCATATAGACTATGATCATACGAATTAATGTAAACGACGCCGCTCACAACTTTTGCAGAAGAATCAATGGGGCCATTGGTTTGGTAATTCCAGACGAAAGCACCGGTAACAGCATTCAAAGCATACGCATTACCATCAAATGAACCAAAGTAAAGGTCACTGCCAGAAACAACGGGGGAAGATAGATCTATAAGCCACCTGTTGAATAGCTCCAAATTTTAGCGCCAGTAACAGCATTCAAAGCGTACATGCTATGATCTCTTGAGCCAATGTAGACATCGGCGCCAGAAACAGAGAGGAGAGGAGTATATGGCGCCGCCAGTTGTATAGTTCCAAATTTGAGCACCAGTAGCAGCATTCAAAGCATACACATTCCCGTCTAGTGAGCCAATGTAAAGATCGCTACCGGAAATAACAGGAGAAGAATAAATAGAGTCACCTGTTGTGAAAGCCCAGACTTGAGCACCAGTAGCAGCATTCAAAGCATACACATTATGATTGCCAGCGCCAAAGTAAACATTAATGCCCGAGACAACAGGAGATGAAAACACAAAGCTGCCCCCGCCTGGAGTTTGGAAACTCCAAAGTTCAGCGCCAGTGAGAGCATTTAAAGCATAAACTCTGCCATCGTTTGAACCTGCATATACAACGCCGCCAGCAACGGTGGGCGTGGAATAAGCATTACTGGCTGTATCAAAACTCCAGACCTGAGCACCAGTAGAAGCATCTAAAGCATAAATAGTCTCCCATAAGCAAACGTAAGCAATGCCGTTTACGATTACCGGTGAAGAATACTCATTGGCTGTAGGAGTGAAGTTCCAAAGCAAATGATTGGTTAGCGGTGCATTTGATGTTGAAGTGCCAGTATGAATAGGGCTATTGCGGTACATGAACCAGTCGGAATTAGACACAGCGGGACTAACAGTGGCTGCATTTAATAGCGTTACTGAATAAGACGATAAACACAAGATTGAAATCAAACAAACAATTACTAATTTTGAAGAATGTTTCAGCAACTTACAAATCTCCTAAATTCATTTTTATTTTTACTAACTTTGGTCAATGATGCTTAAAAGTATTATGATTTAAGACTCCGCATAAAAGATCAATTAATCAACAAATTAAAAAAAATAATTTAGCAATTAAGCCCAAAAACACACATTAACATGTATCTTGCCCAAAACTCGTCATTGACTGATAATTACTCAGACAGAAAAGAAGATTAACTAATTGTTTGCTTTTCGATATTAAATAGTGTCCACCAATCGTAACATTAACGAATTCTGAGGCACATGAAAATAATAGACAAAGCGAAATCGATGCTGTCGTAGATTGGCCAATCCTCGAATTTTCTTAATGGCATTTCAAGGAAATAATTTCAGAAATTCTCTTAAGTCTTCAAAAAAATACCTGTTAATCTGTTTAGCTCAATAGGTTGGAGAGGTATTGCCAACACTTTAATTCTTAAGAGCAAGTAGAAGCTAATGTTATTTGTAAGTTCAACTAAAGGACTCGAGGATGCTAATGGTTAAAGAAAAATTTCTATGGGCTATAGAACAAACACTTCTACGGAAAATTTTGATGAAGTACAAACTTCTAAGGCTAGGCATTGAATCATTTGATTTAGCCAGCGAGGTGTCATTGGATATTATTGTTGAGCCTCCTGTTACCTTTTTGGGAAAAGTTATTGTGAAAAGAAATGTAACGATTAGAAAGCATTCATATTTTGTTAGCGGAGTGTTATGTGAAAATGTTTCAATTGGCAGATATTGTGCCATTGCAGATAATGTAATTATTGGACCAGCGGAACATCCCGTACATTACTTGGCCACAACTCCAGTTGCTAAAAATAACAATTTTTTTAAGGAAATGTATGCTAGGAAAACTGTGATCGGAAATGATGTTTGGATTGGAGCAAATGTCATTATTAAAAAAGGGATTACTATTGCTGATGGCGCAGTTGTTGGAGCCGGAGCCGTTGTCTTACATGACGTCCCAGCCTATTCAATTGTTGCAGGAGTACCAGCAAAAATAATTAAGTACAGATTTGATGAAGAAACAGTGAAGAAGTTACTTGTACTGAAATGGTGGGAAATAGATGAAACCCGCCTCAAATCTTTAGATTTTAGCAATATTGAAGAATCCTTAAAAGCTTTGGAATTAATGAGAAAGCCCAAATAAGAAATTCAAAAAGCCTAAAATCAGCATAGAGTAGAAATAACCTGGTGTGGTTAAAACAAGATTCCAATCAGGTTAAGAAATCACATCGAATCGGGATTAAATATTTCAGAATAAGAGCATTCAAGTCTTCTACAATAAGGGTAGAACAATAAAGCGTACTAGGGTGAGAACACTACTCAGGCATCTTAAATTGCAAACATCAATTTGAGTCATCAAGAACCATCAGAAAACATCCTGAGAAAACATGCTGAGACACTTATAGGTAAGACATAGCTCGGATATGATGGTCGCGTTAAATGGCTTTATGAATGATATCTCTTGACCAAAGTACAGGTTTGTATTTGGGCAAAATAATTCTATTAAGTACATCAATTCGCTCTAGATTTCCTTTCCACTCTTTTTTCCATCTCCAAATTCCCCATTTACTTGATCCCTCCGTCGGCGGAGGTTCGCTAACGCCCCCCAGATTATACCTCAAATAACCTCTATCACACGCCCATTCCATAGCTTTCCAATGCATTACATCATTAGGGCGGACCTCCAAGCCTTCACCTACTGAACCAGCATTCAAAGCATAAGCTGTCTTCGCATGTACTACAATAAAGACAGCCGAAAGACATTTCCCCTTCCAGCTCGCAAGAAAAACCTTTGATAATTCAGGATCATAATCGTTCCAAATAGAATCAAACAAAGCTCGTGGAAACGGCGTAAACCCTTCTCTTTTTACCGTGATGTCAAGAAGTGAATAGAAGGTTTGCAAGTCGTCATTTTTATGCGAGTTGGTGACTTCCACCCCTTGCTCTAAAGCTCTTTTCACGTTTCTCCTTTTATTATGGTGGATATTCTTCCAAAGTTGTTCCTTTCCGCCATCAAGATAGACAACATATTCATTCTCTTTCCACTTTTGGACATAATTCATTTGACGAAATAGTTCTTCAAAATTGGAAGAACCAGGTATTGAAAAACTTGCCTCTATAACTCTGTGTTTTTTGCAATAGGCTTCGAATCCATGAACTAGATCTTCAACTGGATGCTTAAAGTCAGAGATTTTGGTGCTAATAAGTGGTCCCCACCTTACATTTAGTGTAGTACCAAAGCCAAAGTAGACATTGTAAGTCCCTTGAGCGAGCCCAATTGCTTCATCATCATCTGTAATTAATAGTCGAACAACCCTCGATCCAGGAGAAGAAGCTTTTATCATTTCGCCATATTCGAAACTCTGAAGAAAATTTCCTAGTGGACAAATCACGTTCATTGCCTTATTCCATAACTCAGAAGATGGGTTTTCCACTAAAGCATATGTAGACATTTAATACGCCTCAATTTGATAATAAAGAAGTAGTTGATTAATTACCAAGTTAATTGAAATGTTCAAGTTCTCTATCACTGATTTTTCTTTGTCCAAAGATCGGAGGAACATATCCTACTTCTGCTTTATTACTTTTGTTTAGTCTTAATTAACAAACTGTCGAACTTATCAAACATCAACAGTTTTTGCCGGTGAGAAAGAAATGTTAAAAGGGTTCATAAGATCCGCATTGGCCAATTTGAATAGCCAAAATCAATCTGTTAAATTTTTAGGCGCTGTTGGAAGATCTTAAATCAAGTAAGTTCGTTGTTATTTTTTTAGAAACAGTGTCCCAGTTAAATGACTTCTCTACTTTTCGACGGCCTTCTTCCCCCATTTTTTTTGCGACATCCTCATTCTCAAGAAGATATATCATTTTCTCAGCAAGCTTCATGGGATCTTGGACAGGTACCGTAAAGCCTGATTTTCCATCGTCAATTATTTCGGGCATTGCATCTCTGTTAGCGCCGATGCATGGGGTCTTGAACGCCATTGCCTCCATAAAAACGTGGGGAAAAGGGTCAAATAACGATGGCATTGCAAAAATGGATGCTTGTTTGTAAAGAGATGTTAATTCTTCTTTTTTCACAAATCCCTTGACTATGATTCCAGGACCAGATATTTTTGGGCTTGATCCGACTATGAATAACTGAGATGTTGGAATTCTTTTATTTACTTCTTTGAAGGCTCTTAAAAGTGTTAAACCGCCTTTTCGCCTAAAGTCTCCGCCTACAAAAAGAATTATCTTATTACTGACATCTTTTTCAAAATAAGGTAACGTTCGTATATTGGGACCTGAATATACAACGACAACTTTGTCAGGTTGAATATGGAAATCTTCAATTACAGATTGTCTTGTATATTCACTCATCGTAAAAACTCTGGATGCTCTTAAAAAGAGAATGCGTTGCAGATTCATCCAATCTAATTTTGCGACTTTGGACCTGTACATTTCTCCCCATGGAGGGTATTCTCTTTCAGCCATCTTGCTAGTTGCGTCAATGTAGCAGGCATATGGAAATGTTTTTTTTCCCATTGTAGGAGAAAGGTAAACTCCTAACTGGAGTACTACGTCAGGTTTCCATTGCATTCGCTCTATCATGCGCTCGCAGTTCAGAGTCCTTCTTACGAAAGACCCCGCAGTTTTATGATATGGAAAAAAAGCCCAAGGAAATTTCTCGTTTGGACTAGGATAAGGACGGAAGGAGCGTGCTAATTCTTCAAAGAATTGAAATTTTGAAAGCTTGACAAAAATGGATCTAACTTCATTGATTTGACTGAGAGCTTTAAAAAAATAAGAACCTCCTCCCCCAGAAAAGCCGCCGGTTGAATCTACGCCTAGAATTTTCATAAGTCGGACCCACTATCTAATACAAACATTATGCTCTTAACTCGTTGCCACCTAAATAATAAAAACATGATTCTTGGCGCTTGCTTTCCATATTTGGACGCGCTCTACAATTGCAGCTATAAATGTGATTGGCACCAATTGAAAGTCGGTTTTTTTCTTATATGTGTTGAGTAGAAAGCTTGCTAAGATTAGTTCAGGGCATAATAACATTACAAATTGACGAATGTTCATAATGCGCCAAGTCATTACTTCTCGATCTCCATACTTCTTAAACAAGACCATTCTGTCATCAATTGCAGAAACAATCTTGAAGACTCTTTGTTGGGTCATTGGAATCCAAGGATGAATTGCAACCATACGCTCGTTGAAGAAAACCTTACCATATTTCTCACTAATCTCCAAACCAAGTGCTCTGTCGCTTAAGTATGTCAAAGACTCGTCAAGACCACCGATCGCCACTAGGATGTCACGCAAGTAAGCAACGTTCCCTGTCATAAATTTTCCGCCATATCTGTTTTCCATAGACCAATCAGAGTAACTCTCTTGATAATTTTCTGAAACGTAAACAATTCTTCCTTCGACTCCGACGTAGCCTTTTTCAAAGTAAGAAAGCCCTTCCTCAATCCATTGCTGTTCACCTACGCAATCGGCGTCGGTGAAGAAAACGTATTTTCCACTGGCTCGCTCAATTCCAGCATTTCTGCTTCCTGCAATGCCAAGCCATTCTTTGTTTCTTATGCATCTTATTCTTTTGTCTTTAAATCCGTGTATTACTTCGCCAGTTCTGTCAGAACTATCAGTCATCAACCATAATTAATTCGAAGTCTTCGAAGGTCTGATTAAGTATTGACTCTCATGCATTTAGCAACACAGTTTTCGCCGTTTCTCACAGGGACAACAACCGAAACAAGGTAACTCCACGCTTTTGATGCTCCTACTCTTTGTCTTTGCCTCTGCAAACTGTCGACTGTATTCTCTTTTTCGATTCTTCAGGTAAGCGATTGGTTTTTGATTTATTGTTTTTCACAGTCTTCGGGTTTCAACTTGTAAATGCATGAAAAATCGTCAAGATTCTTTGAGTACCATTTGATTGTTCTTCTAAGTCCCTCATCTAAGCTTACTACTCGGTGAAAAGCCGATGAGCCGCTTCATGTTGCCGTTGGCGAAGACCTCTTGTATAGTCTCTTCACCTCTTCTCATAGGCAAGTGCACGACTTTTGATGAAGACGTTTGTGAGTTCAAGCACTTTCTCTGCTAATTCTATTACCTTAACTGGGTTTGCCATTGCCTATCTCCACGATCTCTTCGGGGACAACGCGACGAAGCAAATCTCCAATGCTTCAATAGCATCATCAACATATATAGGATCAAGTGTTTGTTCTCCATCGCCAAAAATTTCCAGTGGTTCGCCTTTCACTGCAGCTAAAACAAAGTAAGGAACAGCCTTTCTATATTCAGCTAAGGTCTTCAGCGGGACCATAAATGTTGTATGGTTTTACAATGACTGACTCAAAGCCATACACATGTCGATACAATTGCAGATAACGTTCGCAAGTATCCTTAGTGATTGTGTATGGATTGTATTTCCAAATGTTCGGTTTAGATGTGAAAACAATTCTATTCACTTTTTTTCGTCGCATTGACTCAAGAAGATTTATTGTTCCAAGAACGTTTACTCGTTCAGCCTCGTAAAATTCTGTGAAAAAGCTCAGTTGTACCCAAAAGGCTTGCCAAATGGAAAACAACATCAACGTCATCAAGAATCTCATCAAAATTGAAAGATCCGTAATATCGCCACGAACAGTTTTTGTTCCTAGGCACGGGCTCTCACATCAAAGCCGATTACCTCATGACCTTCATTCATCAATTTTCGTAACCAAATGTCTACCAATGAATCCTGCTGCACCTGTAACAAGCGTTTTCAATAGATTACAACTCTCCTAACATTTTTAAAACAATTAAGCAATGTACTAAATAAGCGTTATTCTAAATCAACACTATTGCTTAATTGTGCTATAAGCCGAAAGCTTCTATATTACCAAGAACTGGTAATTCATTTGAGCGTTAATGGGTAAATAGCTTCTTTATAATTAAACTCCTTTGACTACCGGGGTCAAAATCATTTAGTGCGCGCTCAATAATGGTCAAGCTTTCTGACTTCTGAGTTCTTCAATTTCTTTATCAATTCTATCTAGGATTTCTTTGTCAACCTTGTGATCGAACTTTCGTGCGAAAAGCTTACCGCTATTTTTCAGCTTTTCAAAATCTTCAGTTTTCAAAATCTTCGGGTGGCGTGGGTCTGCAGCTGTCCAATCGATGTACCTCTTGTTATCATTTTCTATTCTTGTCCGAAAAGGCGAATTCATTAGAATCGTCTGAAAGAAAATTTCGTCCGGAATTAGTACATGACTAAAAAAACGTCTCACATCTGGATTTTGCTTTATATATGCAGTGACGTAATTCACGATTTGTTTTGGTAAACAGAACCAAGCTGATCCTCCGAAAGGTTCAAGGTCATTGGGCAATTTTTTCCTTAATCTTGGGATTGAAAATAACGAAACATTGGGATACCTCACGCGTTGCGTGAAATACCATCGGTTCTGTATTCTTTCCATTCCGCCGAATGGTAGCCAGCCACAGAAAGGCATCCTGAAGACTTCTATGAAAGCACTTGTTTGAAGGTGTAGTTCCTTCTTTATGATTTCCGAAGGCTTTAATGGGTAGCATTCTCCGCTAAGGTTTATGAAATAGTCATAATTAGCGTTTTCATAATATCTCATTGCGCTCAGCATTGCATCAACTATTCCAAACGAACCCCATGAACAGAAGAATTCTGAGACGATCTTAACATTTTTGTTTTTGCAATTCCGTGTGATGAGTCTTGTCCAATCCGCGATTTTCTCCTTGCCGATATCAGTGCCAAGATGAACGTATATGTGATCAGATGGCGTTTGAAGACGGTTGATTAATCTGATGACTCGTTCAGGTTCTTTATGAGGCAATATACAATAGACAATATCTGCCATGGTTAACCACTGCTATCATTCGTTCGAAATTAAGCCGCACACGTGTTCCTAAATTCATATTAAAGGTTAAAATTCTTTTGTGTCTTAGTCTCATGAATTACTTTTCGTTAGAAGCTTAGCTTAATCTTTGGCATCAAGCATAAACAGAACTAAAACCTTCTTGCCATTTAATTTGGAATAGCCATGCGCGCTAAAAATTTTTGTGTGATTCTAAATCCTAATCGGTGTTACTGAATCCATTTTAACTAGCAAGTTTTCTTAAAGTGTAACCAAAAATTAGAACTGAAGGTTTTCTTTGTCAGCCGAAAAGTTCTTTGTATGCACCAAAAGGGTTTATTTTGGAGAAAGAAAATTGCGTCTTCTGAAACGTGGCATGGAATCTTTCAAAGACTGTGGGAATGCAGTCGGCGGGCACCTTAAAGAGGAAATTCATAGGCAAGCTTTGAAAAAAGACTTCATGGAAGAAATCAATTTGGGCATTGATGTTGGCGAAATAATAGATGGACGAATCGAGAGACCCTTTGACATAATAAAAATCATAATTGTCTTCGAGATAACCTCCGCCTTTGGAGAAATCGACCTCAGTAATGAAAATGAAGCGCGTAACTGGAATGAGAACATTCCGTTCAATCTCCTTTTACAACTATACCAATTGCACAAAAATACGAAAAAGGTGTCAGCAAAAAATCCGACCAAAAATAATAAACATTCCTTTTATTAACTTCTCTGTAATTTTAGAACTAAAAAATCCGTTGGAAAAAACAGATGAGTAAAGCTGCAAATATGGCCAAGGTTTCAGCCCGAGGAGGTTTTAATCTACTATGGGGTCTAGTTGCCTCAACAGTCATTTCTGCGGTAGGAACAATATTCATCGCAAACAGCATAGGTGATGTTAATTTTGGCTTATTTACAATCGCTCTGGTTGCGCCCAATCTAATCTCTTTGTTCAGAGACTGGGGCGTAAGCACGGCGATGATCAAATACACTGCACAATACAACGCTGAAGACAAAGCCGCCAACATAAGAAGTATATTTGTGGCCGGGATACTTTTCGAAACCATCTTAGGCGTAGCGCTTTCAGCCGTAGCTTTTCTGCTTTCAGGACTCTTAGCCTCACTTTATTCGCTCCCTAACATAACGCCTTTAATTCAAATTTCCTCCTTCATGATCCTAACTGGAGCCCTCCTGAGTACAGCCCAATCTGCATTTACGGGCATTGAAAAGTTAGAATTAAACAGCGTAACGCTCATCAGCCAGTCCATCGTCAAAACCGTTGTAAGCATAGTTCTTGTAATAATAGGACTAGGCCCACTCGGTGCGGTAATAGGATACCAAACATCCTTGGTGATCAGTTGTCTAATCGGTGTATTCTTGATGTGGACAATCTACAGGAGCTTGCCTAAACCAGCACACGGCAAACTGGAAGTTATGGCTACCATGAAGACCTTGTTAAACTATGGGTTACCAATGCAAATCGCAGGCTTCATTAGCAGCTTTCAAAGCCAATTCTACGCCTTCATACTGCCCATATTCGTTCGACCAGATTTGATCGGCAACTACGGGATAGCCAATACCGTCGTCGTCCTAATTTCTTTTTTTTCTGTCCCGATAGCCACTGTCCTTTTTCCAGCTTTCTCAAAACTCGACCCAAAAAAAGACAGAGAAACGCTCCAAAACGCTTACCAATTTTCCGTAAAATATGCCTCGTTTTTCGTGGTGCCTGTCGCCGCTATCGTGATGACTCTATCGGTTCCGGGAATTCATTTATTGTTCGCGGGTAAATACTCAGCGGCACCCCTATTTTTATCTCTGCTCGCTGTCAGCTCTCTGTTCACCGTCTTCGGTACCATAAGCACTGGCACGCTAATCGCAGGGCAAAGCCTAACTAAATTCAACCTAAAACTCACAATAATCAGCGCTGTTATAGGTTTCCCTATAGGTATGGTTCTCATCTCACAGTTTGGCGTTATTGGCCTAATTATAACAAATCTCAGCATTGGATGGCCAAGCACGATCATAGCCTTGCGCTGGTTTAAAAAACAATATGGTATAACCGTAGACTGGATCTCATCCGCTAAGATCCTCCTTTCATCGGCAACAGCTTCTGCCGCAACCTACACGATAATATCAATAATACCACTAGGCGACTGGATGAAATTAATCATAGGTACCATCATCTTCATAATCGTCCTCGTCGTGGTCACATTGCTAACGAGAACTATCGATAGAACGGACATAAACAACTTGAGAGATATGCTAAAAGAGCTCGGACCTTTCCGCGGTCTGTTCAACTTCCTCCTCAAAATAATCGAGAAACTAATGATCGCCCTAAAACTGTAACCAAGTACCAAAATTAATTAATGTTCATCTTTGAGTTGGGGTTTGTATACTACTTAAATATCTTTGTTTGCAAGTTTCCTAATAGTGGCTTTTGAGAAATTCCATCTTTCAAGATGAATTAATTTAAGGTTTGCTAAGCGCTAAATTATACGCTTCTAGAGTTTTTTCAGCGGTCTTTTCCCACGTGTAATTTTTTAGTATGTGTTCCTTTAACGCGTTATCTTTTGGTCTCTCGTACGCTTCCAAAATTTTCTCCTTTATTTCTTCTTTTGAAGATGGATTCACATATGAAGCATAATTTTTGAAGTACTCTGTAGTGGATCCTCCGTTAGTGATAACCAGATTACAGCCTGCTAATCCAGCTTCCAAAGCGCTTAAACCAGGCGTTTCAAACCCGCTTGGTAAAACGAAAACTTTGGCAGCTGCGTATGCTGAAAGTAATTCTTCTGAATTAGGCGACATGTACCCCAGGAAATGGATGCACGAGTTATGTTTGGCTACTTTTTTACATTCTAAGAAATATTCATATTCTAAAGGATTAAAATGCCCAATTATTACTAGAGGAATTTCTATATCCTCATAAGCTTTTAGAAGCGTTAGCATATTTTTTCTTGGTTCGATTCTTCCCACGTATAACACAAAATCTTTCAAGCCGTATTCTTCTATAAAACGATCAGGTTTAGCACTGAAAAACTTTTTCTCAACCGCATTTGGAACAGAGAAAAACTTATCCAGATTTATTCTAAACTCTCTGGAAAGAATTGTGGCTTCTATTCTAGAATTAGGTACTATGATGTCAGCAGCTTCCAAAAAATCTTTATATGGATACAATGTTTTGAAAGTAGGATAGTTATAGTTCTTAAAATTAAAGTAAAACTTTAAGACCTTATTCAACGCTCCCATAATCATCGATGCAGATCTATCTGTTTCTGTCTCGGGCCAGTAGATCGAAGATAAAACAATTTTTAACCCTTTAATCTTAGCCAAGTTACATAAAGATAAACACTCAGAATGCATTTGGAAAACATGCAAAATATCGTATTCATCCAATTTATCGCTGAAAGGATCAAAAAATTTCACGAAAACATCATCATTCAATGCCTCTAAATGTTCTTTCGTTTTCAGCATCTGGATCTCAGCGCCTCCAAAAATCTGGAAAGCAATTGGATTAGTATAATACAAAACCTTAATGCGTTCTGTCGACATTACTCTTTCACCGACCTAGTGGATATTTCTCAGTACATGTTCTTGTCCGCATTCACCAGTTATTGGCCAACAAGAACTTCATATCGTGCGATTTGCGCAAGCGTGAGTTCCCGGATGTCCTTCTTTGCCCGGTACGCTTTATACCATTCTACAACCCATTCTAGTGCTTGATCAAGGCGCAGCTTAGGTGACCATCCGAGCCGACTCCTTGCCTTTGCAATATCCAGCTTAAGAATTCGATCTTCGTGCGGATGTACCTCTTTATCTAGCTCCCAATGCATATCATCTCCCAACATGCCTGCAAGGCGGTCGACTATCCAAGAAACAGGCTTCATTTCCTCATCATATGGTCCGAAATTCCAGCCTTCCGCGAACTCTTGTCCGCAAGTCCACAGGTGCTCTGCCAACGATAAATAGCCGTCTAACGGCTCTAGAACAAACTGCCACGGACGTATCGCACAAGGGTTACGGATGCGAACAGGTTGACCACTAAGAAATGCTCTCATGATGTCTGCAAGAAGCTGATCTTTTGTCCAGTCCCCACCGCCTATCACATTTCCTGCTCTTCCGCTTCCAATCAAAATTCTCGTTTGCTCGAAATCGTTGGCTGAAAAGTATGATTGTTGGAAGGCTGAAACTATTAGTTCTGCGCAACCTTTGCTGCTAGAGTAAGGATCCCGCCCGCCCATCGGTTCATTTTCTCTATACCCCCAAATCCATTCGTTGTTTTTATAGCATTTGTCGCTTGTGACAACCACGACAACGCATGGTCGATTCAACCGGCGTATTGCTTCAAGCAGATTTACAGTGCCCATTATGTTCGTGGAATATGTATCAATGGGGTCCTTGTAGGAAGTCTGCACAACAGTCTGTGCGGCGAGGTGGAACACAATCTCTGGGCTATTTTTCTCCAAAACATGCTGGAGAAAGTTGAGGTCACGAACATCACCCGTGATGGACGTGGTGCCATTAGAGGCATTTGCAAGCTCGAAAAGATTTGGTTGCGTCGGCGGGGGAAGGGAATAGCCCGTCACTTTTGAACCGAGGGTTTGCAACCAAAGCGTCAGCCAACTTCCTTTGAATCCCGTATTTCCTGTAATTAGAACACGTTTTCCTTTCCAGAATAGCCTATTCATTACATAACCTCATTCGTTGCTTTAAGTTATTAAGTGTGCAATACTTTACTTTTCTGTTTTTTGTTTTCTACTTCGCGCTTTCTTCAGACATGATACAGGTACTACTTCTTTTGTGTTGCGAGCGCTTTAATTAGCCCTGCCCGTAAGTAAAGGCACGATTTTTGAATTTCTTAAGTTACATACCTTAGCGCGCTGGTTTGTCTTTAAAATATGAACTTTTCTTGGGTTGAGCAATTGATATTCAACTTGACTTCTTAGGCGTTATCTTTTCTACCTTTACAATTGCCGTGCTGACACCAGCAGGAAGAGGCAACACAGCGGCGGTGTTTGTTGGGCTGTGCAACGTCTAACTATTTCTCTAGACTAGTCTCAAACCAAGATAATTGAGTCATTTGTTAACCCTAGTTATGGCAAGTGGTGTAAGTTCTATCGTGTTTAAATCAAGTTTGTTTCTTTCACAAATTTCGATAATGGCTTTGGAACTGCCAAGCCACTTATAACTAAAATCGTGCCAAATAATAAAACCGCCATTTTTCACACATTTCAATGCTACCTTTCCATCATTTAAAACATTTTCGTAGCGGTGATCACCATCAATAAACATTAAGTCTATTTGATTGTAATAAGGTGAAAAATCAAACGTTCTTGAATCCCCAAATAATTGCGTAACTTTGTTTGCGATTTCTTTGTGTTCTTTAATATGTTTTCCTGATTCAAACTGAGTATTCTGAAACGCGCTAAATAATTGTTTAGGTAAATCCAATGTGTAAATTCTCGCATCTTCCCCAATATTATAAGCGAGATTTACAGTCGTTCTTCCAAGGTAAGTTCCAATTTCGAATATCTTTTCAGCTTTTATTCCTAACGGTATTGCACACAGAAAACGGGTCTCTATATCAAATAGACTCTCAAATTCCCATTTTACAGGAATTTTCACGTTCTCTTGTGATACCTTAATATTATACTTTAAAAGCAAATCATCAAAAAGAATTACATATTTTTGTTCTATTTGCCCAGAACGATATGCATTCGTTGTTTCCTCATATAAGATCCCATCCCAGTCCAAGGCTTGAGACCTTTTTCTCAAAATATATTTCAACGCTTTGAGTAAGCTCTCATGGTTTGTCAACTTTTCCAGCTCATTCAAGAAATTGTCGGTTGGATACTTGATTCTCTTCCGAGTATCTCGATGAAATTATATAAATAAGAGATTCTAACACAAAAATGTTTTCCCAAATTGTTTGTGAATTACCTTTGCTTGTGACTTATGCTTAAGAGGTCAGTTTTGCAACTTTGTTTTTGACGCTTTCTTAATCAACGATTTCCAATTTTCAGGTGTTGAACTATTCGAAAGCGCGCGGGATGGAACATGATAGGTAAATTTGGGTCTTCCGAAATCGCTTTAGCCGTTGACCGATCGAGATGCTGCTGCAGAGTGTTTATGGCTGAAACCTATTTCATTCAACAGAGCGGGAAACCCTATGGGTTTGCAGTCATTAAGCGCGACTAAAATCCTTTCATCAAGGAAGCCCATTACAGACTCTGATGAGAAAAATCTGATGTATAACCATTCTTAACCATTTTCTGGACAAGGCAGCGCGCTCTAAATGTAACATAATTAAAATATCACCAAGATATCAGTTTGTAGTTATACATTAAATACAAAAGTAGTGGATTTGGTACAAAAGACAAAATAAACCATTTTATCTTCATTTTATAAACCCATTTAGGTTTACATTGTTTTAAAATTGCCCGGGCTTTTATGGCATTTCCGGCTACTACATTTACTTCAGCACGCCAAATCTCTTTTTGATAAATAGATTCTATTAGTGGCTCAATAAATTCGGATTTTACTTCACCATTATTTAATGCATTTCTTGCTGTTTTGACAAAGGGCTCTACATCCAAAAATAATTTATAACATGCGCGATTTGCTGCATCCATGTGATATATACCTCCGAACTTCCAACTGAAGGCAACTGGATATTTTAAAGCGATTTTCCCAAATAAGTCTGCATCTTCTCCCCACCAGTATCCTTCAGGATATCCGCCAACTTCATTGAATATTTTTTTGGGAATTGCTACAACTGATGTCCAAACAGGGTAATCACCCAAAGCTGATGATGTAAAATAATTAGGAAGTAGTCCTTCCCATGGTGGATTTGGAATGTATTTATAGTTAGCCCATTGTATCTTTCCACCGTACATAAATAATTTATAAGCTGTTGTATACAAGCCAGCTTCAGG
Organism: Candidatus Bathyarchaeota archaeon; assembly: GCA_963768895.1. Classification (GTDB taxonomy): domain Archaea; phylum Thermoproteota; class Bathyarchaeia; order Bathyarchaeales; family Bathycorpusculaceae; genus Bathycorpusculum. Next base: position 22,262 of record CAVYJU010000022.1, on the reverse strand, counting down.
GTACCTTTTTCTTAATCGTAATATCGTTTCAAGATGTGAGGGCATCCATTCATCATCAGAATCTAAAAACGCTACAAAATCAGACTGTGATTCTTTAACTCCTTGATTTCGAGCTGCTGATACACCTTTGCCATTTTGCTGAATCAGTCGTATCCTTGAATCATTAAAACTTCTTATAACATCAATACCATTGTCTGTTGAGTTTCCATCTACAATTATCACTTCAAAATTTTGAAATGATTGGTTTATTATGGAGTTAAGCGCTCTCGATATGTAAGGACCTCTGTTGTATAGAGGGATAACTATAGAGATCGCTTGTATGTTAATTCTCTCCAAGTATTTATTGCGAGTCCATTCTAGCATTATAAGCTAATCTATCGCGTATTAAAGCAAGTAAATGTCAATTTCAATAATTTGGCAACAAGCTGGGCACTTTTGAATTTCTTCAGAAAATAATTTTTCGACAATAGAAAGCTTCAGCATACTTACTTGGAGAATTGGACTCCACACCGCGAATCCTCAAAATCGATCTGAAGGTTTCTTCATCGAACCACTGCTTTTTCTTCTGAGTTTGAAAGACGTCACAGAGGAAATTTACTTTTCTTTCAACTTGAGATTCATTCAAGTAAACATATAGGTTAGGAGTCCCTAAGTCCCCATCATATTTAGGAACTTCATACTCCAAGATAAAATGATCTCTAAATGTATTCCAAGTCAGAGAAGAGATTAAACGATGATCTTGATGGGCGTCATTGCTATAATGAGTGAATACTATATCAGGAGAGAATTCTTTTCCCAACTTCTCAAAATAATCCTTAATTTGGGCGCCAACAAAAGGGAAATACGATTCTCTAAAATCTTGAACATCTATCTTCTTAGACTTGACTTTCTCTAGAAAAATCCTTGCGCTCTTAGAAGCCTCTTTGCTTCGTTTTTCGTCTCCACTGAAAACAGCCCAATAGAATTGAGCCTCAGGCACTTCTTCTATTAGCCTTAAAACAGTCCCTCCACATCCGATTTCAATATCATCTGGATGAGCGCCTAAACACAAGATATTCGGTTTTTGATTCTCCTCGAAAAGTCTAACCTTATGCATCCTTGTTTTCGCCAGACCTCTAGACTTTGTTTTTCCATATTTCCCAAGATTCATTTCCTTTGGAAACCATTTCATCTAATCGTTCTTTATCTTTATATGTGTCTAGACTAGCCCAGAACCCATCATACTTGTAGGCAACTAATTCGTGCTTCTTGATTAATCTCTGAAAAGGTTCGTTGACAAGGTCCTCTCCCTCTTTGATTTGGTCGAATATTTTGTTTTTGAAAACGAAATATCCGCCATTTATTCGTAGGTTAGCTTCTTTAGCTGGATAGATTTTTTTGACGCAACCTTCACGGTCGGTCGAGACGATGTGGAAGACATAAAAAGGTTTTACTGCAATGAAGCAAGCTGTTTTTCCATTTTTAATGAAGAAATCAATCAAGTTGGGAAGATGCAAATCTGTGAGACCATCACTATAGTTAGCCAGAAACATTTCTTCCCCTTCAAGGTGTTTCTGAACTGACTTCAATCTCTGACCAATATTTGAATTCAAACCAGTCTCCACGAAGGTTATTCTCCAATCTTCAAGGGTACTTTTAAGCAGTTGCCGCTTCTTGCCTCCATTTGAGAGAACAAAATCATTCAAGAGGCACTCGTCGTAATTTAAGAAAAACTTCTTGATCTGTTCTCCTTTATAACCAAGGCAAAGTATGAAGTCCTTGTGTCCAAAATAAGAGTAATATTTCATGAGATGCCAGAGCAGCGGTTTTTCTCCAATATGAACCAGAGGTTTTGGAATATTCTCCGTAGTGGGATGCAATCTCATCCCCAAGCCACCACAAAATAGAACAACTTTCATATGCGCCACTCCAAACTCCTAAACAGCATCCTCTATTTCAATTCCGCTTGCAACGCATAAAACTACTTCCGGAATCGGCACAATATATCTCCCGTCCAAGTTGCCAATATGTGACAAGTGGTTCATTTTCTCCTTTCTTATGTTCCAAGGCAAATTCACAACATCCCCTGCTATTCGAGCCAGGTTTCTCCTCGAAAGTGCTTATACTGTTCCGCCCTTAGCCGATCCGCAAGACGTCCTTCAGGTAGCTCGACATCACCATATGTGATGACCTGGTCTTTCGCGATGTCGTTAGTTAGCTTGCAGCCCTTCACCAGCCCTTCGGGCAAGTAACGTTGGTTGCACATCTCATCGGCGTTTGCCGCCTCTCCATAGGTCATATACATACCAATATCGTCGAGCACCTCGCCCGCCTTAAGATCCTTCTTGGCAACAGCGCATACTTCGACTACTGGGCCGCCGAGCGGCGGGGCCACCTCGTCGCCGAAAAGCAAGACACGAGCGATGGTGCTCGGCACCTCGAAATGCGGCAAGTGGTAGGGAACCCAGAACGTGTAAAGCGGACCCTCTCCCATCTTGTAGAGGTTAAGATAGTGACGTTGTTTTGGATCCGGATGCTCCGCTAGACAGAATACTTTGACCATGGGCGGACCGACGGTGTAGTCAACGATCCCACCAAGCGCTCGAAGCTCTTCGATGTCGTAGAGCTTCGGTATCTCCATCATGGATCCATTATACACCTGTCCCCGCGACATACCGCGCGACTTCACACCGAAACCCGTGGCATTGGCAACGATAGCCTGCTCAAAACTGACCTTGGAGCTGTCTGCGAACGAGGTGATCATGTTCACATTCTGGCCATATCGCTCCGCAAATGCCTTCTGTGTTGTTGGGTTACGGTAATTATCTTGGAGACCCTTGACACTCCCCATAACGCGTGGAATCATGCCTAGCCCCTTCACCCAGCGCACCAGGTTCATCTGCACGCCGGGTTCATCTCCATCCATGGCCGAGACGATGACTCCATGCTTTTTGGCGTAGACTCGTAGGATCGGGCCAATAGTGGCGTCCAATTCCGCGTTTACGAGCACAACAGGTTTACTGAATTTGATTGCTTCGAGAGTGAGATGCGCTCCGAACTCGACCGACCCTGTCACGTCTACTATTATATCAATCTCGGGAGATTGGCAGATTGCCATCCATTCTTCCGCGACGACCGCTCGTCCCTGTTGAATCGCGTCATCGAGAGCGGCTTGGGTGCCCGCGGATGCTACGTCCTCGACTCCACTGTATCTGTAGACGTCGAAGGCCTTTTGTGGATGACGGTTGTAGATCGCGGCCAATCTCATACCATGGACACTGTTTATGATATGGTTCGCTAGACCCCTACCTAAGGCTCCAGCGCCAATCATGCCGACACGAATGGGTTTGCCCTGTTCCTCGCGGGCTTGAAGAGCCCGATCCACAATGATCATGATTGCCTCTCCTCTGGCTTCACAGGGGCCATTCTCCGCCGCAGCTCCGGCTCGATCACCGCGAGTTGCTTCCACGTGTTGTCCTTGGGAGAGATCTCTGTGACCGCTAATGGCCATACAAGCCCCAGCTGCAGGTCTTTGTAGCTTAACCCACTCTCTGCAGACGGTGAGTAAAATTCCCCTGCCTGGTAACTCGTTTCAGTAACGTCCTCGAGCGCCTGGTAGCCGTGGGCGAATCGCTCTGGCACATAGAGAGAGCGATAGTTGTCGGCTGTAAGCTCCACCGCGAAATGATCGAGGTAGGTGGAACTCTCGGGGCGTAGGTCCACGATTATGTCAAGGATCTTGCCGCGGGTGCATCGCACCAGCTTGCTGTCAGCGGCGGGCGGGTACTGGAAGTGCATCCCGCGTATCGTGCCCTTCTTAAAGTTGAAGATAACATTCGCCTGCGCGATTATTGGGTTGAGTCCATGTTGAATAAACTCCCGTTGGCAGAAGGTGCGCGCGAAGAAGCCGCGGCTATCCTCGTGCCGCTCAAGATCCAAGATGAATGCTCCTTTCAGCTTAGTCTCGGTGAAGATCATTTTTCTATCTCTCTCGTTCAATCCGTACCTATTTACTCGCGTATATTATTTATCTTTCGAGTTTGGGATTATCAAATACTCAAAATAACGCGCGTCGCTTTATGAATTACTTTGCGAATCCTTGAAATTAATAGACGAAAATAAAGCAAGCTTTAATCAATCATTTCTGACCTATTTTTTCCTTATATTAATTAATCGTCGTCATTAATTCAGTCAAAAAGTAGTTTCTAGCAATTCAAAGGCGCATCAAAAACCTGTGTCTTATATTCAAGCTTTGTTTTGCGTACGTGCTGTATCAAAATGATTTAACATGTTAAGATACAAACTCAGCAAGTTTGTCGCTACGCTGTCCCACGAAAAGGATTCAGCTCGATTTCTTCCAAGCCTTCCCATTTCTTTTCTAAGCTCCGCATCAGAAATAAGCTTGAAAATTGCATTTGCCAGTGATTGACTATCATCTGCCTCAACAAGCAAACCACACCTGCTCTTATCAAAAATTTCCGGAATACCGCCAACATTTGTTGCAACTACTGGTAGCTGATATTCCATGGCTTCAATAATGCCCATTCCAAAAGGCTCATTCCAAACCGATGGTTGAATAAAAATGTCTGATGTCTGGTAAAGTTTTATTTTCTCTTCATGCGGTATTAGACCATGAAAAGTAACATGATCAACTAAATTCAATGAAACAATCTTCTTTTTTAGATATTCCAAATACGTGCTTTGCGATCCTTTTACATAAAAAGATGCCTAGTTTCTGAACCTGAGGATCGTCGCTTAGCCAAATATTTGTTTCTGGAGAAAATGCAGTTAAATACCCCACTACTTCTAAGTGCACATCCGGATTTTTTGTTACTATTTCTTTTAAAGCATCGAGAAGCACGTGTAATCCTTTCTCAGGTGTAATTCGACTGAGATATAATAATTGAATTTTACCAGATTTTTCAATATTCTTTGAAACGTTTGTGCCGTCTGAGAGATCTACACCATTATACAATGTTTGACAACAATGTGCAACTGAAGGAAAACTATTAGAAATTCTGCGGGTTATATAATTGCTACAACCCAAAATCATGTCAGCATTTTTGATTCTGCCCTCAATCATCTCATGGTTAAGTTGAGTGAGCCAGTCACAATGCATATGCAATACAATCTTTAACTGCGGATTAAAAATTCTAAGTATATTTATGAACTGTGATTCTTCATGAATATGAACAATGTCACAATTTTGGGTTTGTAAATCTTTGGCGACTTTCACGATGTACTCTAAATCATATAAGGTGGATGCAAAGTAAGGTTTTTTTCTGAGTGCGTGAAAGATTTCGGGGATTCTTTTGTTGATTCCGTAAATTAAGTAACCAATGCGTTTGTCAATCGCTGCTTCCTTGCGTCGGTACTCAACTCTGTCAATGTACTCAATGTCTTCTTGGAGATAACCTCTCGGGGAGTACACGATAACATCGTGTTGTCGAGCCAGTCGACGAGCGATATTACAGACCAAAATAGGCATAGAAAATCTTGCTGAAAGAGGCTCAATCACGTCCGTACAAACAAAAGCTATCTTCAATTTCTGAGCCCCAAATGCATTTTGCCAATAATTGCTTAAAGAGTTTTTGGAAGAAACATTTGCCTTTAATTTCTTAATGTTGATAGTTGCATCAAGAAATAACTGAATATTTGTTTATGATCTAAAAAGTTTGTTTTGGATGTGACGTAATTTCAAAGTATTGTTCCCATTTGCTCCATCATGACCGCGACCTTTTGAATTTTAGAAGATTTGCTAGATCTTGAGAAGGGATTAAGCCACTCCATAAATGCTTTTATAAGATGATAAAAAACCATCAAACTAGGTCGCCCATATGCGATTCTTTGACTCTTCCCACTGTTAAAAGACCACCGCATTATGTAACTGAAAGTTAATCTTTGTGATGGGACCAAATGGAAAACAGTAGCAGTAGGAACAAACAAAATTTTGAAAATTCCTTTCCCTTTTGAAATTAAATAAGAGTCTTCACCAGCTAGGAGTTTACCTTTTTGTCTTCCTACACGGGAGTCAAAAAATCCGATTTTCTTAAAGACTTCTTTCTTAAAAACCATGTTTCCTCCCCAAATGTCTTGAGTTTTAGCATTTCCAACTCCAACAAAATAGCCCAGGTCTCTTTCACTCCACCAAGCAGGAGGGATTGCTTTAAATCTTGGCTTAAGTGGCCCTCCTAAAACTTCTCCTCCAGCTCTTATTCCTTTCTGAATATCTTCGATCCAGTGTTTGTCAGCAATGCAGTCATCATCAATAAAACCAACATAATCTCCATTTGCAATTCCAATTCCACGGTTTCGGGCATTGCTTAACCCTATTTCATTTTCAAGCCTTATCTGACTGATTCTGGGCAAGGGTGTCATTCTTAGAGGGGGATTAGAGCCGTTGTCCACTACTATGATTTCAAAAGGTCTAATCGACTGGTTAACCAGACTCTCAACAGCCTTCTTAACTTCCTTCAGGCCTATTGTATGTGACCACAACTACACTAATGCTCATTTTCTTTCTCCTAAACAAAACGAAAGGCAGTTATTAAAATGCAAATTTGCGACAACTTATTCGCTATACGTAAATTGAAACTTCGTTCTTTTCAATATAAGTTGAATTTGAGTGATATTTCCGAATCAAAGATATTACGGTTTATCCAAGAGAACGGCATTCTCCTTCAAATTTGTGTTTCTCAGTACCGTATTAATGAATTTGATGGAGAATCAAATCAGAAAAATGACGCAGGCTTAACGTGATTGGCGGTATCAACTTGTTTGCAACCTTTGAATGCCCAAGCATGAAAAATTTTAGGTCCCCCCACAAAAATAGGTAGCCTTCTCTTTTGATCCATCTGAATATTTCATCGTAACATCGAAGCTTCTCGGACCAACTTATCGGCGCCTTGTTAACGGATTTAAAATATTCTCTACAAATTTTCCAATGGGTAAAACTAGTTAAATGGTCTTTAGACCACCAGGCCATCTCTTCTCGGAATGTTTGTATTGAAGTTGATCGCTTTTCCCCGTAGTAAGTTGAAGAGTATGAGCCTGGATGGTCTCTCATAAAGAACAAGAGTTCTCGGATTTCGTGGATTCTACCCATTAAGCCTATTTCCACTAGCGTAATTCTATCGGCAGCAATGTAGGTGCCCTGAAGGGAAGATGCCGCAAAAGCACTTGAACGACCCACTCCTAAAAGCGGACACACTGCATGCACTAGACCAATCAAATCGCTAAAACGTTCGTGAGGCTTTTTGGAATCAATTCGTCTTAATATTCCTTCATTATAAATACCCGTCAAAACGCCATCTTTATCGATTCGGCCGGTTGTGGTATAACACAAGACTACAGAACGATCCTTATTTAGGATACTCACACATTTTTCTAAAAATGTAGGAGACTGCACGTCATCGGCGGCGGCCCACTTAAAATACTCTCCAGATGATAAATGAAATACTAAGTTAAAATTCCCAGGAGCCCCAATGTTTTTTTCGTTACGATAATAACGGATACGGCTGTCATTGGCTGCGTATTTTTGGCAAATCTGTTGTGTGGAATCAGTTGAAGCATTATCCGAGATTATAAGCTCAAAATCTCGATATGTCTGAGCAAGCAGGGAGTCCAGTGTTTCTTTGAGGTACTTCTCTCCGTTAAACACTGGCAAACCAATACTGACCGTTGGCTTACTACTTTTCAATTTTTAATATTTGCCTCCCGCAAGATCCGAAATAGTTGGAACACCAAAACACATGAAGTTAATTGGGAAATGAAGTAAAAAGAAATTACCCACCTGAGTTAGGTTTTACTAATACTTGCGAAATACCATCATTATATAATATATTTAATCCTTGACCTTGAGAAAGACTTTCCATAGAACTGTAATTACCTAATCCTGAACCAACCATCTGCGTAGTATATAATACCGCGTCGGCTTTTTGATCAGCGGTCAACCAATCCTGAAAATATACATAATCAGTAAGTTTGGGGGTTAAGTAGGTAGCTGTTCTGAAATCAGCAACAACAAATCCGGGGTTTGTCCAACTATAATGATCGATAAAGAAATTATCCAGCAGATAGCTTTCCTTGGTTTGGAACTCTATGTCAGTGTTAAATGAATTGTGAAGCGGTACAAACAGGACTAAGACAATCGAAACCAAGAATATAACCGTAAAGAGTTTTCTAAATTTGCCTTGAAAAAGAACTGCGGCACCTAATGAAATAGGAACGAAGGCTATTGCCCCTGCTCGCCAGCCGAGAGTATTTAATACAACTCCCAAACCAGCATAGATGGCGCCAGCAAATAAGATGGCTTTGTCAAGAGAATTTAAATTTCTTTTAATAAAAAGGAAAATGAACCCAGCAGCACACAGTCCAACAAAAAGAATTGTTACACTCCGAGTAAACAATTGACTAGTATTATAAATTGGATTGGAAAAAGCAGAGGAAAGCGAATACGAAGTCAAATATGACAAAGATTCTATTGGCGGTTTCGTTAAATCTAAAACGATTTGGTCGAATGAAAATCTCGCAAGAGTGAATTGTACTAGGAAGTAACCTACCAAAGTAATTAAGAAAAGATTTCTGTATAAACGTTTATCTCCGCCGTTTTTATCAAATATGCTTCGAGCCAAAAAGTACAGAATTAGAAAAACAGGTACAAATAAATGGGTAAGCAAGATGGCCGAAAAAAGCACAATCATCGCTATAACTAAAGTATTGCTTTTTTCTCTAGTTCCAAGCAAAAACAATAGAAATAGAAGCGACAGAGCGACCGAAAAGGGTACGGATTGATAATTTAAGAATCCATTGATTGAAAAGAAAAAAGTGGCCACAACTATAATGCCACCGTTCGCAAATTTCTTAGTACCGTATAAGTAGAGAACGGTAGCCAATAAGAAAGCAATTATGGCATACAATAGAAACTCATAACTCGCCAGCGACAATCCGCTTACGGAAGTCACAACGTCAGCTAATATGAAGTAGGCGGGCCACTGGTAATAGAAATGATTTAATTGTGAAGCATCCAAACTCTTCGTTTGGAAGAAGTATTCGTTCATTCCTCTAAAAGACTGAGAGTCTGGAGTTGGCATCGTGTAATAGAAGTAAGCTAAAGAATAGAAAGTCAGAACAATACCAATTGAAAGTATCCATCGTAAAAAGTTGTTTTTTACTGTTAGTGCTGCGGCAAACATTGAGGTCAGCAAGAATGGCAAGCTGATCCAATAGTAAATTGAAACATGATTAAAGACAACGTCGTTTGTTGATGAAACATTCAAAGGATAAGTTAGAAACCATGAATATATCATGAGAAACAAGCCAATTGCGAATGGCAAAACTAGAAGGATATTTTTTCTCATGATCCCCACTTGTGAATTAGATGTTCTTGTCGATTCTGACTGACACATAACAAATTAGATTAATTGACACCTTTAGACGTTCTAAACTAATTCTAAATTTAAGAATTGAAAGTTTTGCATGGCAATTGAGTGATACAGATATGTATAAAATAAGTAGTTTGCTTTAACAACAAAGTTTTTTAGAGGTTAATAAGAAGAAAAAGAGTAAAGTTGTAAGGTTGAAAATTCTAAGTAATTGTGGTTTTCGAATTTCCATTAGGTTTGTTTCGGTGGATTTTGTGGATGAGGTATTTGGCTAGACCGTAATAGAAGCCTGTCAAAGTAGCAAGCGTATTTACTATTGCTAGTGGGTAATACAGGATTTTCCAGCTCCGAGTCTTAGTGCGTATGGCGGTAAATGCGAAGTGACCGACTAGTGACAATACAAGAAGTATTAAGAAAACTATTGGAGAAAATATTAGAGCAATAATTAAGATAATGAGCAGTAGATTTGAAAGGTAAAATGAGGCAAAGAATGAGTCATACCGCGCGTATCTTAAGGTTGTTAAAGACGGAAAGAACGGGGCCATTTTTGTTCCGCCGAAAAAAGAATGCTTCAAGCCCTGTCTATGATGCCACACAAAAATTTTTGGATCAAAACGCAAACTATATCCTTTTTCCACCAACCTTATATTAAACTCCCAATCCTCAACAGTTCTTAGAGTTTCATTCAGGTAACCAGCTTTTTCAAAGATTGCTTTCCTATAGGCTACGTTGCACCCCGGAATTTTTCCAACAGTGTATTTACCGAAAGAAACATTGTCTCCCATTCGGGATTCCACAAATGATCCCTGAACAAAACTTATGGGACTTTCTTCACATTCTTTAAGAGGAGTAAAATGGGCTCCTCCTAAACAGGACAAGGTAGGATTATCTTGGAAGGTAGAGTTTATTTTACTTAACCAATCGTTTGGGGCTTCACAATCGTCGTCGATAAAAACGACTATTTCACCATTAGCATGTTTAACACCAAGATTTCTTGCTGCCCCCAAAGTAGTTGAGGTATCCTTATAAGATAACATACCATTTTTTTCAATCAGCGAATTGAGTTCGTTAGAAAAAACAGAATATATTAGGATAATCTCAAAATCTCTGAAGGTTTGTTCTCGGATTGAGTTTATGCATTTTTCCAGAAACGTTAATTTATTGCCTCTTGTCGCTAAAACAATGCTAATAGTCGGTTTTTTTAAAGTGTTCTCTAACATCTGAGAAGTTCCAGCATTATTTTCAGCTACTGGTTTATCCAGTACTTTTTCTTCCATTTTATTACTCTTTTCCAAACTCTTGACTCCATCTAAACGAGCAACGCTTGCAACAAGGTTTTGTTTTTATGCATTAATAGGACGTGCCATGTAGGAAGTTTATGGTCTGTTTAGGGGTTTATGTATAGTTCGGTGTTGGCAACGTAGATTCTTCCCATTTCTGCACTGGAATGTGTTGAGTCTGCACATATCCAGGGCGTGATAGCTGTCGGCGTAACATATGCTCCTCCTGATCCGTATGCTCCCCATGGATCAGCCTGGTACTGCCACTGCACTGTAAAGTCAATAGTATACCTGCACCCATCGGTAACTGCCCCATGGAACAACATCTTGAAGATGCGAGCTAGGGTACGTTGGATACGTTGGCGTTCCATCCGGAGTTGATATTTCAGCAAGTCTGCCGTTTGAACCGTAGAGATCAATGCCTATGACCGCACCACTACGCGGATTGCCATCACCAATACTGCTTGCATCTGTCCAAAGCCACGCCTTGTAAACAACATGGTCGCCAGGATGAATGGATATGTAGGAACCATCTAATTCCGCTGACGCCGGACCAGCATACCTTTGTGATATAAGTGCTGGATTGTTGAGCATTGCAATTGCCGATTGCCCTCCTTGCCAAACTGGAGAACTGTAATACTGGCTTGCTTCCGGACTTCCAACACTCCATGTCATCCCTGAATATTGCGAACTCCAAAAATCAGGCATTGTCGCTATATTGGAAGCATTCGAAAAGGGTTGCAGTGGTTGAGAGTTGGGCAATGAGATAGAAGAAACTCCCGACAAAGGATCAGAATTTGAAAGATTCTTAGAGATCCCGAATAATCCGGTCGGGAATGAAATTAACCCATCCAAAAATGCTAAAACCAAAAGAACAGCTACAAGAGCAATAACCGCTATCACTACTCTTGACCCTTTCTTCATCTACTTCATTCTCAACTTGTTAAGAAAACGTTATGGGTTTATGTATAGTTCGGTGTTGCAAACATAAATGTGACCATATTCGTTTTGAGAATTACTTGAGTCCGCGCATATCCATGGGATAAAAGCGTTTGGTGTATCATATGTTCCTCCAGATCCGTAAGCGCCCCAAGGATCAGCCATGTACTGAGACTGAACTGTGAAATCAATCGTTACTTGAACCCATTTGAAGCTGCCCCATGGCACAACATCTTGAGTATGCGTGGCAGGGTAATTCGGGTAAGTGGGAGTCCCTTCAGGAGTAGATATTTCGCATAACCTTCCCTTTGAGCCATAAAGGTCTAAGCCGAGAACAGCACCACTTGTCGGGCTTGCATCGCCTATACTGCTTGATTCAGCGTAGAGCCATGCCTTGTAAACAATATGATCTCCCGGATGAATGGCTACCCATCCACCATCTAATTCTGATACGGCAGGTCCAGCATACCATTGAGTAATCAAATAACTGTTGTGATCCATTTCTATAGCTGTCTGCCCACCTGTGGAAACTGGATACGCAAAGTATTGGCCTTCATCTGGGCTGCCAATACAATGTCCCGCTGAAACACCATTACTCCAGAAGGTAGGAATTATTGCCAAGTTGTTGGCATTGGGGGTAGGGGTAGGGGCTGGTGTCGGTGTAGCTGTTGGTTTAGGAGTAGCTGTTGGTTTAGGAGTAGCTGTTGGTTTAGGAGTAGCTGTTGGTTTAGGAGTAGAGGTTGGTTTTGGTGTAGTAGATGGTGTAGGTGTCGGTGTTGCAGAAGGTGTAGGAATTGGTGTTGGTGTAGGAGTATGGGTCGGACTGGGTGTAGGGGTATTCGTTGGACCGGGTGTGGGATTAGGAACAGGAGTAGGGTTGGGTGTAACTGTTGGACTTGGCGTGGGGTCGGGTTGAGGGGTCGGGGTCGAGGTTGGTGTAGGTGTTGGGCTTGGTGTAACAGTAGGGCTTGGTGTAATAGTAGGAGAGGGAGACGTTGAAGGTTGATTAATGTAGCCTTGAGAACTAACTGTGATTTGTTTAGAGATTTGACCCTCGGCGTAAAACGGCAGTAAAGAGTAAAATAACAAAATGACAGCGAAGAGTACTAAACATTTCTTCTTGTTAATGGAGTTTTTACTGATGCTATGGCGCAAGAGATCCATATATCTTATATCGTACGATAATATATAAGTTTTACCGTTATTCTCAGCATTTTATTAATCATCGTTAAATCCTTCACAAAAACAAATCTGATTAACCTCAAAACCCAAGAGTCTTACATTATCCCCTAAAAAATGAATTAAATTAAACGACTGTATTCTACATCCAATTTTTTTAAAATAACAGATTGCTGATAATTTTGCTTAATAGTTTCCACATTGTTCTCAGACATATGCAATTTGACGTCAGGATTATTTTTAAGGAAAAGAATTTTCTCCGCCAATGACTGATAATCACCAGGTCTTATCAGAAAACCATTCTTGCCTTCTTGAATCACATCAGGGATAGCACCAACAGATGTTGCAATCACAGGCAAACCAGCTGCCATCGCTTCCAGCATCGTAATTGGCAAACCCTCCGCATAACTTGGCAAGACAAAGATATCGGACTCAGAGAAAACTTTGGTCTTATCAGATCCATGAAGATAATCCAAAATCTTCACATCAGAGGTTACACCCTCCTTTTCGCAAAGAGCACTAAGTCCTTCGACACCTAAACAAGCTACGAAAATAAAAAGAACATTCTTTGTATGCTTCTTAACAATAGAAGCTGCATAAACAACATCAAATAATCCCTTGAGCTTTGCACCCTGTCCCCCAACAAAAAGGACATTAAAAATGTTTTTTGAAACTTGAGATTTGTTAAGACTGTTAAAAAAGGATGAATCGACAAAATTTTCAATAGTTGAAATTTTATTAGGAGTTGTGATTTTCTCTGTGTATCTCTGCCAGAAGGGGGACAGCACAAAAACAGTATCTGAAGCAGCTAAAATTAGTTTTATTAAAAACTTGAAAAGAAAGCCACTTTTGCCATAAAAATCTTCGAATCCGCCACCATGAATGTGCAATATTACTTTTTTTCCAAAAATTTTTGAGATCAGTACATATAGCCCATTTTCCCAGAAAACCCAATAGCTTGGTGTATTGATGTGGATAATGTCTGGGCGCTTTTTTAGTAGAACAAAAGGAAATTTCAAGAGGTGTGAAAATGTCCAAACAAGTGATTTTAGAAGACTCCCAAAGCCAATTTTTACAAGTAAAGTATAGTCCCATGCGCTTTTGAAGCGTCCATATGTTGGTCTCTGAGTATCAAAGGTTAAAAGTTCCCATTTATTAGTCAATTCAGAATGTAATATTCCCTCGATGAGAGTTGTGATGCCTCCAATCGTAGGCGGAAGAGGGGCCTAAAATCAATATCTTCTTTCGCAGTCTCTAAAATCTCCCTGTGCAATCATTATGTTTTTAAACTAAAAACCAGATTTCTCTAAAAATGTTTCAGCAAAATATAGAAATTTGCCTTAGTTTTGGATTTACAAAGATTATTGACTTTGAAAAAGAAAATATGAAAGAAACAAACTAATGAATAATTAAGAGTACTTTCTAAGGTTTTGTTGACTAATTGCTTCTTCTTGTCGATTCCACTTTTTCAATTTTATCATGTGATTTTCTTATGAACAATATTTCATAAAATGCTTTCAAAAGGCTGTACTCGAAATCGAAAAACATGATAACCAATTTCTTTGAGACTACTAAACCAACGGCCAAAATTAATCCAATTACAACCCAGACCCAAATAGCGGGAAAAGGCGCAAAAATTGTCAGAGCTACGAGAGAAAATGCGGATAGCAGAATTAACAAGGGAGCCAGAGCCATCATAGCAAAATTAAATGGAAGCACTATTGAACCGAATTTGCCAAATTTGCGTTTAAAGTATAGTGCTCTAAGGCTCCATATTACTTTAATGAGGTTAGCTGCGCGGATTGTTTTTTGTTTGATTCGTCCTTTTCGAGAAGCTGGAGCATATTCATAGAATTTCGCTTTTGGGTCAAATATAAAACGATACCCCTTGCTTCTAACAAACAGGGCAATCGCTGTATCTGCTGTTCCAGGCGCATTCACTTTGTCGATGTCAGCTAAGAGTGATCTTCTTACAGCTGCTGCTTCACCTTTCATGTAGATAGTAGAATCCATGTTGCTCTCGCCTTGCCGGACAAAATCAATGATTTTGAGGTAGATATTTTCTGACTGTCCCATCGTTTCGTTTAAGTTTAGCAGCATATCTTTGCCTGATACTGCACCTATCTTTGGGTCCTTAAGATTGCTGACTAGTTGATGAATCGTATCAGGTTCATGAAATGAACTTGCTTCTGCAAAAACCACTATTTCACTTTTTGCAGCTTTACATCCAGCAATTAAACATGGGCTGTAACCCATACGCTGGTCAAATCTAAGAAGATGAATAGATGGGTTCTTCTTTGAATACTCTGCGATTATTTGCGGTGTTGTATCGTCAGAGTCATCAACAAACAATACTTCGAGCTTTTCGAGGGGGTAATTGGAAGAGAGAAAGTTTTCAATTCTCTTGGCTACTATATCCTGCTCGTTATGAGTGGGGACAACAATTGTGACTGTTGGCTCATAATCTGCATTTTGGTTGAAAGACTTTTCTGTTGAAAAGCCAGCTGTTTTAGAAGCGCCAGGAGTTCGATATTTTTTTGCCTTATTGTAATATACAATTAGACTACCGTAAATTCCGAAAATAAGAATAATAATAGAAACACAAGTAATCAAGAAAAATAATATTATAGTAGCGATTTCATTCAAATCTCATCTCTCCCATTTGTCAAATTTAATTATTTTTGAACGCGTTTCCATTAATCATGAATTGTCGCTTATCCATAAAAGCTCCTAAGCAATAATTATCTGGCTGATTACGTTAGCCAGGCCCAAAACATGGCTTATAGCTTACCTCTCGTTTAGCAGGCGTTCCAGGTTAGCTTTTACTGCGGCTTTTTCCTTGTTTTTGAAGTACCATTCAATAGTTTTTTTGAAGCCTTCTTGGTAACCAACCTTGGGTTCCCAATTAAATTGTGTACGAACTTTAGTCAAGTCGGCTGCTCTTGATGCTACACCTTGGGGTTTTGATAGGTCGTGAAATATGCTTTTTGGTCGCCATTTAGCAATTTTAAAAACCAATTCAGCAGACTCGTTGAGCGTCAATCGGTCATCTCTACCAGCGTTCATTGGAGAACCATCTTCGATTTTTTCTGAAGCGAGAATTAGACCGTCAACGATATCTTGAACATAAGTGAAGTTTCTATCTTGATCACCAGTTCCCCATATCGAGAACGGATCTTGTTTTATGAATGCTTTTGCAATTAAGGCTATGATTGCATGAGTTTCATTTTCTCTAGGGCCATACGCAGTGAATATTCTTACAGCTGCTGTTTTCATTCCATATTGCCTGTGATATGCAGATAACGACATTTCGCCCATGAATTTTGCCCAGCCATACTCCAAATCAGCAAAAGCTTTGTCTCTAACAAAAGGATTCGCATCTGATTCTTTAAGCAGATAAGACGAACCTGTTGATTCTTGAAGATAGGAGGGATAAACACACGCTGAGCTAGCGAAACAGACGCGTTCAACACTAGCTTTCCAAGCTTCTTGGAATACCATTTGATCCAAAAGCATGTTTGAACAGCATTGGGCAGGATGTGAATCTATGTAGCCCCTTCCACCATGTAATGCAGCTAAATGAAAGACAATTTCTTGATCTTTCATAACTAATCGTGTGAAAGAAATGTCTTTCAGATCGCCTACCCAAACCTTCAGATCCTTAGATAGCCAAGTGTTCCCTTCCAGCCTTTTGTAAGGGGGCGTTCGAAGTTTTCAAGCTTGCCACTTGATAAATCGTCGGCAACCGTAACTATAGCGCCGTTTTTGAGAAGGGTATCGACAAGGTGACTTCCAATGAAGGAGGCCCCGCCTGTTACTAACACTTTTCTATTTTTCCACATTTTCTCTACCTTATTTTAAGCAACTTTATTCGTGTTCATACTTATATAGCGTTATTATTGAAATAGGAATATTGTAACTTTGATTATACGACCAAGTCAAAATTCTAGCAGGTTTTTTTCTGAATACTTCCCTTTACAATTGTGCTGCCCTTATTTTGCCTAAACGTCGATATCAACTCTCTTTTAGGCGCTCGTTGAGCAGGTTAAAAGATTCACGTGCTTGTTGCTCTGAAGATACTCCTACGACTATGCCTTTTAGGTTATTTAAACCAGCAATGTAGTCTAAGGCTTCTGAAGGTTTGAAATAGCCTCCTGCATAAACACTAATTGCTAGAACTAAAGGACTGGATAGTTTTGCCAGCGCTCTCTCACAGTCTTCCCTAGAAGGATTCATTTGAAATCCCGCCTTATTAAAAGGCGTTGTTATAAGAGTTTTATTAAGATCTAAACCCCAATCATCGAATTTCTTGATTAAGTAAGGAAAATTTCGAGTGTGAAATCCAGGGGTTATTTTCTTCTTAGAAAGAAAACTTGAGTATGTATTGAAAAGCCATTTCAGATCTAGAGCTAAGCTCATGTCAGTAATCACTTCGTGAAGAAAAATTGATTCTAAGTTTTTGCTGTTACCTGTCGCAGAATTGATTCTTGAGATTTCATAAGATAAGTATGTTTTTAGAAGGTCAGGCGGATTCATTTGCATAACTCCTTTCAGCCCACTTATTGTAGCTCGGACATCTCCTGACACAGCTATTTGCTTTGCAAACCTTGCAGCCAATCCAGGAGTTCCTGTCTGAGTAGCAATTCGAACGTATTCGAAAGCGTATGGAACTATCGGGTAGAGTTTTACCTCATCGATCCGTTTTCTCTCACGAATATTCTTAAGAATCGATAGAGTTGTTTCGCTAATGGAACACATAAAACCGCTCGCCCCATTGTCAAGCGAGCTTAATACTATATCTGCGTAGTCAGCTGTCGAATCAGTATTTCCAGATCTACTTCTTGCGCGTTCCTGGGAAAGATGGCTAATCCCGTGAAAAGGATTGTCGCCTACCAAAAAAATCTTTGACGCCTGATTACTCATTTTGAGGCACCACTCTTTTCTCTTACCTGATCTATCACATAGTCAACCATTGATGCTGTGTCGAAGTTCGGCTCACAGGGTCGCTTTTGCGATAAAGCGTTAACAAATTCTTTATTCTCTCTAAAGTACTCTGATTCTCCCAAAAAGAAATCAACGCCATCATTAAGATCATGTTTAAACCATTTTTTCTGCTCACCGTTAGAAAGTGTCAAGAGCAATCTATCATCGTTCACATCAATCAAGCCTTTAGGACAATTGATTAAGAAGCCAAATTCGGGCATTCGATAGTTTTGCATCCTCTGGGAAATATCGAAGTGACCTTCTAATCCGGTGGAGTTCTTAGTTGAAAATGACACAAAGGTTTCTGAACCGATTAAAGTGTCTTCTCTGGACAAAATGGCACTAACCTCAAAATCGCCAAGCAGCCAAATCGCCAAATCTATCAAATGGCAACCAATGTCTCTAACAGCCCCCCTCTACTAGAAGACGATTTTGATTCTTTTGTAACACCCAGAAAGTCTGATGAGAAGGCATAGGCTTTGAAAGAGAGGGGATCGCCTAGTTCTCCCTTGGCTAACAATTCTTTTGCTTTTCCAAAGATTACTGAAAACCTCTTCATATAACCAACCATTGTTAAGCTTCCCAATTGTTTGGAAAGAGAACACAGTTCTCTTGCTTGAGAATAATCTGAGGCTAGCGTTTTTTCAACAAATAGGTTGCGAACTTTTCCTTTTGTCAATAGGCTCTTAACAATTAATGAATGTGAAGATATTGGAGTTGTGACGTATACTGCGTCTAGGTCAAAACTTGAAAGCTTTTCAAAGTCATTAATTACATTAACTCCCACAGGAGCAAAGATTTTTTTGTAGAGTCTATTCATTAAGGCGCTCGTGTCGCAAACTGCGACTAACTTGGTATTTGGGAATGTGCTCAAAATACTGGAGTGTAACAATCCCATTTTTCCTAAGCCTACTACCGCAATTTTCAATTTCTGGCTTTCCAAGACATTCGTCAACTCACAAGTTCATTTTAGGTCATTATGTTTTATTGGTCAGTAAGAAAGCTATCGATCAGTTTAGAACCTCAAATTTTTTTTACGAAGGCATTCATGTCAAACGTCTTTATAATTTGCTAATTCAAACGAATCAGTCTAATCAAGTTTATGGATTTATAATAACTATGATTATTATTTGCTAATCTTAAAAATTGCCCTTAAGTATTTTCTGTCTTATTCGCGTTGAGGAATTCTCTAAATATTCTCGTAAATATGCTTACTCCATCTCTTATTGCGCGAAGGTTTGATGTTCCATATTTCCGCTTAAATTCTGTACTTGGAACTTCTTTAACCTCAAGACCTATTTGCGCTGCTTTGATGAATATTTCTGCTTCGATCTCAAAGTTATCAGATTGCAAAAGTGGTGTTAGCTCTTTTATCGCCCGTTTATTTAGAACAGCAAAACCATAGCAAAGATCAGTGTATCTGGTTGAAAAAAGAAAGTTAACTCCAAGCATCATAAGACCGTTTCCGATTCTTCTAGTCAAGGTCATGTCGTAGGTGCAACCGCCCTTGATGAAACGAGAACCTTTGACTATGTCAGCACCTGATTCTAAAATTTTGATGAACGAAGGAATTTCTTCGGGAGCCATTGACCCATCGGCGTCCATTAAGACTAAAGCATCTACATCGAAATATTGCTCGCTTAATACTTGTCTCACAGCGTTGCCCTTTCCAATACCCATTTGAGGAACAACTTTTGCACCATTATTTTCTGCAATTGTAGAAGTCGCATCAATTGATTTGCCGTCAATCACAACTATGTTGTCGTATCCGAGATTTCTTAGTCTGCAAACAATATCCTTGATGTTTTTTTCTTCGTTTCTTGCGGGAATCAAAATACCGATGTTGATGTTACGATAAGAAATTGCATTGGTTGAATGTTCATTATTCGAGGCATATCCTGCTATTTTATCATCTGTGAAGTCGTCCTCTCCAAAATCGTATTTAGAGAGACTATTTATCGACTTAAAGGCAGATGGTGTTTCCTTTCTATTCAAGCAGGTTTCCCCTTTCCTACCAACAGTAAAAAGTTATATTTAAGGAAAACTTATAAAAGAGAATTATATCGATTTCCGATACAACATTATTGAGTCATGTTAAGAAATAGTGAAACAAATCGATCATTATATTGTGAAATTCCTTCTGTGGCGTTAAAAAGCCAGAGTTCCACTACAAGGCTGTAATAGAACCCTGTTTTATTTGAATCCCAAGTCGATGTTGCATTCATTTGATAGTCGATTCCATTAATATTTACACTGGAAATGTCCGCTGAGTTGCTATCGAAGCTTAATGTGTTCACTTTGAAAACCAAAGGTGCCTCCCATGTTGCGCCGTCGTCGAGGAACAATTTATATTGACATAAAGGTGGAATTGTACTTGGCTGCCCAGAATTCGGAGCTGAAAATGATTCGCTTTCGTTAAGTAATTTCAAGTTACAAGAGTAATATCCTGCTGATCCAAGATTATTATTTACTCCCAAATAAATTATGTATGAAACTCCTTGCTTAACGTTGAATGGAACGTTTTCAAGTGTGTGATCGAAGCCTAGAATATAGATCCCTGAGAATTGTTGACCTGATGGTAACTTTATTAACAAGGCTATTGTTGGCGATGCTAACAATATGACACCAATTAAACCAATCGTCACAAAAATGGTTTTGTAGCCTCTAAGAAGCATTTTCAGCACCTTCTGGTCTTAGATCAAGTTTTTTGTTCAAGTAAGAACGTTTGAAGCGGCGCCAAATGAGAACTAAGAGGAACACCAAAAATTGAAGCGGTGCTAACAGACAGAAGAGTTGTTAACAAAAGATTATTTTTTGACTGATTAATAGTATTATTTTTTAGGTTAATTGCGTCATTATTTACTTGATCAGCTATTGAACGGGCGTTTTCAGCATTACTGGTAACGTTCGCCATGCCGAACGATGCTTTTTTCGTTCGCTATCACCTCGCTGGAATTCCGGAAGAGATCGATGCGGCGCAATGGAAACTTAAGGTCGGCGGCGAGGGTGTCGGCAAACCGTTGGAATTGAGCTTGAGCGATATGCGTTCTAGCTTCGATAGCGTGGAATTAGCCGCAGTCTGCCAATGCTCAGGCAATCGCCGGGGCTTTTCCGATCCGCACGTTGCCGGAGTGCAATGGGAGCTTGGCGCCGTCGGCAATGCGCTGTGGAAAGGAGTGCGGCTCAAGGACGTTCTCAACCGTGCCAATGTCCGCGCCGAAACAATCGAGATTGTGGTGAACGGCGCTGACGGGCCAGTGCTCGACGCCACGCCCGATTTCATAAAGAGCTTACCCCTCGAAAAAGCGCTCGACGACAACACGCTGATTGCTTACGAGATGAATGGCGCTCCCATACCACACTATAACGGCTTTCCAATCCGCCTGATCGTACCCGGCTGGACTGCCACCTATTGGATGAAGCATCTCGATACGATCGAGGCCTGGACCAAGCCGTTCGCTGGTTTCTGGATGAAAAGCGCTTATCGGATTCCGAGCGGAAAATTCCCCATTATCCAGCGTTTTCAGTCGCAAATAACGTCATCCAACGAGCCTATCACTGAGATGGTCGTCAATTCGATGATCACCGCGCCGGAAGAAGGGCATACAATGCGGACCAAAGAGACGGCTGAGGTTCGCGGCCTGCGCCTGGGACGGCGGCTATGGCGTGCGCCGCGTGGAAATCTCTGTAGACGGCGGCCAGATGTGGCGCGAGGCCGAGCTTGGCAAGGATTTCGGTCGCTTCGCCTTTCGCGCCTTTCGCTTTCCTTTCACGCCGCTGCGCGCGGGCAAATATCAGGTGATGGCGAGAGCCGGCAATGGCGTCGGTCAAACTCAGGCCGAAGTCGCTCTATCTTCAATCCTGCGGGCTATCACAACAATGTCGTCCGCCCTCTTACCGTCAACGTGCTGTGAAGAGGTAACAGATGAGGCGCATTCTTGTCGGCCCGATCGCGCTGCTTTTCGCCGTCAATGCCCAGGCGCAGGAAAATGTCCGGCTCAAAGCCGGCGTGCGCTTACAAACCGTTGAAAGCTATTGCGGCGCCTGCCACTCGCTCGATTATCCACTCCAGAATGTGGCGTTCCTGAACCGTCAGGGTTGGGAAACCGAAGTGAACAAGATGATCAAGGTATTCGGCGCTCCGATCGAGCCAGCCGACGCCAAGATCATCGTCGACTACCTGACGACAAGCTACGGCGGTGGCAAGTGAACGCACACCTGACGAAGTCGATGGCTCAAATTTTCCCTCGTGCGCAAACGGGCGACGCCAACTCATGCGACATTGATTAAGCTCAGGGTGATACACAGCTCGGACGCTTTAGCTTGCCGCTCGGAATTACAATCTTGGGTCTAATGCTCGCGGTGATTATGCGCACGGCGTCGATATTATTCTTTATCTTTTGGATGACTGATTGCTCAGCCTGGGGCCAAGCCGTCAGCACAACAGATGATGTGCGCAAAGGCCACCATTTGGCGATCCTGTTGTGCAGTGCTTGTCATATCGCTGCTCCCGACCAGC